>DASZGF010000149.1:0-40118 GCA_035939115.1 Binataceae bacterium (SeqCode) | reverse complement strand
CTTTTCCTGCCCCTTCACTCCTGCTATCCATCTCCATGGCGTCATCCTCCGGCACCCGCCTCCAAGCGGGCTTGAGTTGTGGCTCAACTCGCCGGATCTTGACGCTTTTCCGCTTTTTCCACCACCTTCACGACACTACCCACCCTGTAGCCGCGAAAGAGATAGTACGCCGTGTCCGCGCCATCGAACAGGCCGACATCGTAGATCAAATCAGAATGTAGCTGCGACATCCGTCACTCCCCCCAATGTCAACTGCGTTACTGACCGACGCACGAGGGAAGAACCGCGAACACTCATCCTAAGAAACTCCGGAATCGTGGAGCTAACGTATATAACCGGAATTTCCCATTTTTGACCTTCCAACACGCGATTTTTGGTCTGATAGGAAGCTGTGTCAAGTTGACACACGCTGGGAGTGGCGGCTGGCTCCCGGCAGCCGGAATGATACCCCTTCCAGCCCTTCGGGCCACCCTGCAAGGCCGACCTCGCCGCTCTTAGCACAGATTTATGGGCGCACCGGCGCCCGCCTCGCTCCCTCTGATCTGCTCGACAACGGCAACGACGCGATCCTCCCCAGCATGCTGCCGAAGAGTCGCCACGTCAAATGACTCTCCCCCAGCAGCAACCAATACCGCGGGCGTGCTTTGTCAAGCGGCCGCCGGTTTCACCCCCGGGGTGCTGCAAGCTAGTCGGCGACCAGGCGCGATCCTCAAAAATCGGCCGAGTTTCAGGGCGATGAGGCACAAAAGTGGGCACAGTCACCGGATCGGGGACGAATCACTACTCAACTAAATCCTTAGAATCGCGACAAATGCGCCACAAATCTCCCGCACTTGAAACCTGGTCGTGGCGTTTCGGAAACTGGTCTTACTCGACCAATTCGACACCAGCCGACCTGCTCGACCTTGAGGCGCCGGCCGCCAGCGCACCTACACAAGGGCGAGCGAACCCGAACGGGCGACAGAAGTGACCGATTCTTGGCTTGCGGACCCTTACGACATTAGCGAGTGTGCGCGGTGCTGCGCGCGATCTATCCGCAGTCAAAACCGCGAACCGATCCGCTTCGAACGGCTACCAGTCGTGAAATGCGCGCACGATTGGATCTTGTTCGCAAAAGCGCTTCCACGCCAGACGATCACGCATGTACTGGTAGAGCGAAAATGGACCATAGACCGCACCCACCGCCCGCGTGGTTCCATCACGCATCGCTTGCAGCAGGTCGGCGGCGCTTTTGCCCGGAAAGCTGGTGCCTGTGCGCGCCACTGCGGAAAGAAAGTGGCAATCGCTTCCCCCCACCTCAGGGCGGCGTAAATGCCTGCGATTGACCCACCGGGTGAAGTAATTATTCAGAGTTTCGGTTGGGTTGGCGTTGCATACTTCGATCGCATCCAGCGCGCCCCCAACCACCGGATCGGCAATCAGCCGCTTGATCCCTTTTAGTTCCTTGAGGAATGGAAAGTACGCATAAGGATGAGCCGCGATCGCCAGACCGCCCTGCTCATGAATTGCTTCGATGGTGGCCGCCGCGCTCAAGCCCTTGGGCACCACCTTTTTGATGTTCAGCGCCAGGATATGCCCGTCCGCGGAACTGATTTCGGCTCCAGGGATGATCTCCAGGTCCGCTTCGGAGTGCAGGGACTTTTGAAATGCCATCGCGGTCCAGGCGCCGGCGAGGCTGTCGTGATCGGTAATCGCGATGACCCGCAGTAAGGGCTCCTCCCGGGTCTGCAACTGATGCAGAAGGACGGCGTTCACGAGAGCTTGCGGCGACAGGGTGCCGTCGCTGGCCGTGGTATGCATGTGTAAATCAGCCAGACTGATCATGGATCCCCCCAAATCAAATCGATGCGTCGCGACCCGATACGTATGATAGCCGCGAGGCCGCCGCATGGCTAGCGCATTCCGCATTCGGACGGAAAGCTTATAGCCATTGGTGTAAACCGCAACGTCGCGTAACGAAATGCAGCCCCCTTTCATCTTGATATAGCTCGGCCGCCTCGCTTGCGGCGCAATTTCTGAGTCTGTGGGATCAAAAAGGGCCTGGGTTAGGTCTTCTACGCCAATCGGAGCTGAAGTGGTGGTTAAGACTCTGGCGGCAAAACCCTGGGCCAGAATCGGACACACTAATCGCCGGTCAGTTTCAAACGGAATTTGCGTTTTGAAATCATTATCAGAGGCATACCAACAATGGACAATTGCTAATGTGAACTCCATGCCGGGCTGCATAAAACAGACACGCTATTGCGCGCCTGGCGAAAGGCATTGTCCAGCGGTTAACGGGGGTCTCCGTGGTCCTTAATGATCGGCGCTTCACGGCCTTGCTGTTAGCGATCGTTGATGGCATCGGCATCAGCCGCTTGCCCAAACTGCTGCATCAGGCGGGCTGCCGAGTAACGCTTTTCGCGCCCAGGGGTCTGATGGTCGGCCGCAGCCGATACGTCGACCAGCAGGTCGGGACCAGCCACGACGCGGCCCGACTGTCGGTTGAATTGGGTCAATGGCTGGGACGGCTGGAACGCCCATACGATCTTGCAATCGTGGGCGATGAGGTATTTCTTCACGCATTGGCCGCCTGGCGCGGGGAGCGCTGGGCTTCCCAAATCCTTCCGGTTCCGGTGCAGGGGCCAGCGCTTGACCTGATCTTGTCCAAGCACAAATTCATGGCGGCCGCGGCACGCGCGGGTCTGGCGGTTCCGAGGTCGGAACCGTTTGAGACCTGGGACGAGGCGCTGCGTACGGCTGAACAGATTGGTTTTCCCGTGATGCTCAAGAAGTCGGTTGGATTTGCGGGAACCGGCGTACGAAAAGCGGTTAGCCCGGAAGATCTGCGCCTGGCATACGATCAGTTGGGCAGTGGAGACCTTGTCCTGGAAGACTTTATCCCGGGACCGGTGGGGCTAACCGAAGCCTTGTTCGATCGCGGGCGCCTGCTTGCGTGGGTGTCCAGTTACAACCTGCGAAGCTGGCCCACGCCTTTGTCGCCCTCATGCGTCCGGGAAATCACCGACCATCGCGATGTGACCCGGCTCGCCCACGGTATCGGCGCCTTTACCGCTTTCAGCGGATTCGTTGGCATCGATTGGATCCACGATCAAGAACACGACCGCCTGGTATTGATCGAACTCAATCCCCGGCCGACGCCGGGCTTGCAACCGCGCGCGGGCGTGGACTTTGCGCTCGCCCTGCGTTCGGTGTTGGAGGGAAATCCCGTCGAGCAGCAGCCCGATCCATCGTGCCACGACACTTTGTGGATGTTTCCGCAGTCGATCCATCGCGCCATTGATGACCGCGATCCACGTGGAATCCTGAGAGCCTTCAGGGACGCACCCCTGGACGACCCGAGGTTGGCCGCCAGCGCGTTGCGGCGCGTGGTTACCCACTATCTTCCCGGCGCGCTCAGACGCCATCCGACAGCCGCTTCGCCGTGAGCTTCCACCCCTCAAGTTACAGACCGTGAGCAATGCTGATGATTCGAATTGAAATACCTAACCGGCCACTTTACTACAGTTTTTGTACAGTTCAGTGAGTGCGGAGATTTTTGGCACCCACCGGGGATCGAGGAATGCGTATCGCGGTGATTCGTCCAGGAATGGTGGCGATACGGCGGCAGGATTCACCATTAGCCAGTTCTTGGCGCGACTATGATTGAGACGGTTTCGGTCCAGTCTTTTGTGCTTTTTGCTGTTGCATCGGAAGGAAGCAGGTCGGAGTTTCGATGAACCATTTTGGAGCGCCAGTGAAAGCGGGCAGAATAAAGTGAAACTTCGTAGAAGAGCGGCCTTACGGAAGAGGAGGTTTGGTTTTGATGACCGTAAGTGACGCCAGTTCCGATGTGTGAATCTATACTATAGGTCGTTATCCAGTTCCTACCGAGTTGAAATTAATGGCATGTGAGTTGCTCTCGTCTCGTAAACCGGTTGTTAAGCTTAAGGCGACAAAAAACTGGGCGGACTGCGGCCGGAGAATCAGGGGGAAAGGGCGGGAATTGGCAGGAAGCGGCAGCGTGGACCCAAAAGAGGCAGGCCACGCGTCTGTCAAGCCGTGATTAAAAGTTGTTATGGACGTGGACAAAGCTAGAGTCGAAGCAAACCCATCCTCTCGCATCCTCCGTAGTGGACGATAACCCGGTCAACCGGCGCCTGCTCGAGTCGATACTTGGCCGCCAGGGCTATCAGACCACCGTGGCGGCGGACGGAGAGCAGGCGATCGCAATGGGGCTGTCCCGGGATTTCGACCTGATTCTGCTCGACGTGATGATGCCGGGCAAAGACGGCTACCAGGTGTGCGCGGAACTCAAGCGCGCTCAGCGCTGTGCGGAAACACCTATTATCTTCGTTTCGGCGCTGGCCGAGGCCGACGATCATGTGAAGGGATTGGAACTGGGAGCCGCCGATTACATCAACAAGCCCTTCAATCGAGGCGAGGTGCTGGCGCGGGTAAACACGCACATCCAGATCGGCACACTGACCCGGGAACTGCGCAGGATGAATTCCGAACTGCTGGCGCGCCAGCTTCTGTTGGAGCAGGACTTGGCGGCGGCCCGCGAAATTCAGGCGAGCCTGCTGCCCCGCTCCAGGTCGATTGCCGAACCCTGGGTGAAGATTGATTGGTGTTTTGAGCCTTGCGATTCGGTCAGCGGAGATGTCTTCAACGTCTTTTGGCTCGACCATGAACATCTGGGTGCCTACATCGTCGATGTCTGCGGCCACGGCGTACCGGCCGCGATGGTCACGGTCGCGGTGTCGCGCAGTCTATCGCCGGATAACGGATGGGCGGTCGAGCGGACCCCTGACGGCCAGTCCAAAATCGCCTCGCCCGGCGAAGTCTTGCGCCGGCTTGACGCCGAATATCCCATGGAGCGCTTCGGCAAGTTTCTGACCATCGTCTACCTGGTGCTCAATTGCAGAACCCAGCGGCTGGCGTTCAGCTGCGCCGGACATCCGCCCCCATTGCTGGTACGTGGCGACGGCCAGATTGAAAGCCTGAACCGGGGCGGAACTATCATCGGGCTGGGAGGCGGCGTGCCGTTTGATGAGGGGGAGATTGAACTACACCCGAGCGATCGCGTGTTCCTCTACACCGACGGGGTCTTCGAACGTGAAAACGCGGCCGAAGAAGCCTTTGGCCAGGACCGCGTGGCCCATGAGCTCTATGCCGCCCGTGGCGACAGTCTGCCGGTCGCCTGTGAGCGCCTGACCCGGCAACTAAACGTGTTCGCGCGGGGTGCGCCGCCCACCGACGACATCACTCTGTGCGGATTGGAATTACAAAATATCATGAAGGGGTGATTGCAACGTGAATCTTGAACATCGGGTGAATGCGGGAGCGCTCAATCTGAAGGTTCTCGACAAGCGAATGGACGCGCGCAGCGCGGCGGAATTCAAGGAGAGAGTCGGCGCGCTGATCAAAGACGGCAACCGCTTTATTGCGCTGGACCTCTCCGAGGTGGAATTCATCGACAGCAGCGGGCTGGGGGCCCTGGTCTCGATCGTTAAACAACTGGGCGGACAAGGCGAGATCGTGATCGGCGGGGTGCGCGAGACCGTCGCCAGTCTGTTCAAGCTGACCCGCCTGGACAAGGTCTTCCAGATGTACGCCGATCCCGGAATGGCCTTGAACGCGGTTTCGGGCCGATGAGCTGGGATGCAATCCGGCGCCATAAAACTGACTATCGAAAGCCGCATCGAGAACGTCGAGCTGGCCGGGGTCTCGATTAGCCGCATCTGCCGCGAGGCCGGACTGTCCGAGCAGGCCGCATTCGAGGTGGAGGTGTGCGTAGTCGAGGCGGTCAACAACGCGATCAAGCACGCATACGGCGGCAATCCGGAAAAGGAGGTGGAAATTTACCTCGAATTGACGCCTGCGGCGCTCACCGTAAGGGTCGTCGATACCGGAAGTCCGATGCCGGCGAAAATGTTCCGGCCACGCCAACCGCAAATCCGCGCGGGCGTGGATCCGCCCGCCAGCGGCCGCGGCCTGTTCATCATTCATTCCTTGATGGATCAGGTCTCTTATGCGACCGAGGGCGGAAGAAATGTCCTGTCACTGACTAAGAGCCTGGGTGAGCCGGAGCCTTGCGCCAGCCAAAAGAAAGACTAGCAGGCTGCGGAAAAAGGTGTTCCGCAGCTTGCTCCCTCTCTCTTATCTGTCCCGTAGGGGGAGAAGATTAAGGAAAGAAGCCAGCTTTTATGCAGGGTGCTAAGAGCGAACATCGTTACGACTGCCCGAATAGCTACTTTTTCCGCACCCTAGGGGGACGGCGCGGCCAGCGCCGCGGCTTCGTCCGCATAGATGTCGAAGACCAGGTGAAGACGGGTGAGTTCGACCAGCGAACGAACCTTCGCGGGCAGGGCAAACAGCGCGAAACTGCCGCCCCGGCCCCGGGCCGCCGTCATCGCGGTCACAATCACGCCCAAGCCGGTGGAGTCGATGAATTTCACCGCCGACATGTCCAGCAGCAAGCGCTCGCTGCCCTCGCTGACCGCGCTCTTCAGATCGGCCCGCAGCCTGTCGGCCGCGGCCGCGTCCAAGCGCGGCGGCATACGGACGACGTCGGCGCCTTGATGCTTTTCATGGGCCAGGGTCATGACGCTAAAGCTTACCGCCTTAACCGGTGTAGTCAAGTTTTCCATATTTTGTCACGCCGGGCGCGGTTGCGCGGCGCCATTATCCGCGCCCGGTCCGCCCTTGTCCGCGTCTGGCCCGCGGTGATCTGCCTGGTGGCGATGGGCGCCGTTTCCTGCTCGTCGAGCCGGCAGGCCGATATCTCCTCGAATGACTACCGGGCGTTTCAGGCGGCCCAGCGCCATGAGGCGGGGGCGTTCGCGACCGCCCGGCAGATCGAGGAACTCGAGGGCGGCGCGCCGCGCAACTATACGATCGGTCCGGGCGATGAGGTAACCATCACCGTCTGGGAACACGATGATCTCTCGGGCAAACACACTATCGGTCCCGATGGTAGAGTATCAGTACTAATTGTAGGGTCACAGCAACTCGCCTACCTGACCCCCGATGAGGCCGGAACCCGGCTCAGCCGGGCGCTGGCGACCGACTATCTGGATCCGGTGGCCACGGTTGAAGTCAACAGCTACACCAGCAATCACGTGCTAATCCTGGGCCGCGTCAGCAACCCCGGGATCATACATTTCGACTCGACTCCTTACCTGCTGGATCTGCTGGCCAAGGCCGGAACGCTGCCGGTGGGCGGAGTGGGGGCAGACAAGGCGGCGCTTAACCGCTGCGCGATCTTCCGCGGACGCGACGAGATCCTCTGGATCAATCTAAAGGCCCTGCTCAAGGGACGCGACCTGAATCTCAACGTGCCGCTGCGGCGCGGCGACATCGTGTACATCCCCGACGCCGACGACCAGTTGATCTACGTGATGGGCGAGGTCGCCAAGCCCGGTGCCTATCGGCTGACCCCCGACATGTCGTTCATGGACGCGCTGGCCCAGGCCGGCGGGCCTACCGACACCGGCGCCAAAGACCGCGTGGTGCTGGCGCGGCCGTCAATCGGAATCCAGAAAACCATCGACTTCAACGAGTACCTGGCCGCGCGCGGCGAGCATAACTACATGCTCGAGGAAGGCGACGTAGTCTACGTGCCCAAGAGCACGATGGCGAAGGTCGGATACTTCGTGGCGCAGTTCACCGGGATGACCCAGACCCTGCTGTTCGCCGCGACGGTGTTCAAATGAGCGATCAAGCACAGGCTCCCCAGGGACACGCCGACACGGTGCGCGCAGCGCTCTCGCGCAACGTCGGAGTCGACGTCGCAGCGCGCGTCGGCTATCTGGTGTCGCGCTTCTTCATCCCGCCCTTCGTGGTCGCCCACATCGGCCTGCAGGCTTACGGCTTGTGGGCCACGGTTTTCATCCTGGTGTCGTATGTCGGGATGTCGACCCTGGGAGTCTCCAACGCCTACGTCAAGTATATCGCGCAGTACATGGCGCGCGGCCAGGCCGACAAGGCCAATGCGCTGCTTTCGACCGGGGTCAGCGCGACCCTGACTATCGCCGGCACGCTCTTTGTTCTGATTACTCTGTGCTGCCCCGCGTGATCGTGCTGCTCCGGGTGCCGCCCGCGCTGCAGGGCGACGCCCGGATGGTGGTGCTGAGCGTGGTCGGAATTTTTCTGCTGGACCTGGCGCTGTGCTGCTTCGACGATGCGCTCTCGGGATGCCAGCGGACCGCCGAAGTCCAGACCATCTGGACCATCTCCTACCTGGTGGAGACCGCCCTGATCTTTTGGCTGATTAGTCGCGGCTATGGAGTAAAGGGACTGGCCTACGCCTTTGTCATCCGCACCCTGCTGGCCAACCTGCTCTCCGCCATCGTCGCCTACCGCACCCTGCCCTGGCTGCATCTTTCGCCCCGGCGATGCTCGCGCGAGGCCGGTTCAGTGCTGCTCAATTTCGGCGGTATCACCCAGCTTCAGGGGCTGCTGGCGATCGCGCTCAACTCGATCGAGCGCGCAATTGCCGCGCCGTTAATCGGGCTTGCGGCCGCCGGTCTGCTCGATATCGGCAAGAAATTGCCGGCCATGGCCGCCTCCGTCCCCAGTGCTTTCGTGACAGCTTTCATGCCCGCGGCCTCCTATCTTCACGGCGGCCTTGAAGGCACCGAGGAAGGGCGCGAGGCGATCGCCAAGCTCTACCTCAAGGGCGCGCGCTACATGAACCTGTCGGCGGGCTACATCTGCGGACTTCTGGCGACCTCGCCGCTGCCGATTCTGCTGGTCTGGATGGGCAAGCTCTATCCGGGCACGGCGCTGCTGATGGTGCTGTTTTCGGTCTCCACCCAGGTCCATTTGATGACCGGACCGGGCACCTCCCTGCTCGGCCCAGGAATTCGTCTACCTGTTGAGCAACCTCGCGGCGCTGGCAATCGCGTTGCCCGCGGCGCGATTGATCGCCGGCGGATGGACGGTGATCGGACTGGGCGCGGCGGTGGCCTCCGCCACCGTGGTTGCGGCGATTATTTTCATCTGCTGGGCCAACCATCTGCTGGCCATCCCGGCGCGCCGCTACCTGGAATTCGTGGTGATACCCGGCCTGGTTCCGTACCTGGTGGGATTGGTCTTTGCCCTCCCCGCTTACTACGGCGTCGCGCATACCAGCCGCTGGGGCGGAGCCGCCGTGATGACGGTGGTCGGAGCCTTGTATTCGCTCGCCCTCATAACGGTGGTCAGCGTGGGCGTCCTGGATCTCGGGGAACGCTACTGGTTTGGCGCGGTCATACGACAGCATCTTGGACGTTTGGTTCCAGCGCTGCGCGGAGGCGAGGCTTGAATGCTGCGTTTTCCGGCTCAGCTACCTCGCAGGCGGTCACGGCGGCGCCGGGCCGGAAGATCGCGCCGCTGGCCAGCCTCCGGCGTCATCGCACTGCCGCCGTCGTGGTGGGGATATCCCTGATGCTGCTGGGAGCGATTGTGGCTGTGCTCAAAGGCAAGCCCACCTATGCGGCGGAAGCGGCAATCCGGATCTCCCCGGTCTTCAGCAAGACGCTGCAGGAAGACGTCGAGCTGCGTTTCAATTCCAACTCCGACTACCGCGAATTCGTGCAACAACAGGTGGTGGATATCGACAGTTATGAGACCGCGCAGGCGGCGCTGCGGCAACTGGGCAGCCGGCGCTGGCTGTGGCAGCGGCGGGGCGAAACCGATCGGCGCGCGGCCGAGCGCCTGATGGCCGCCGTCGCGGTGCATCCGGTGCCCGATACCTATCTGGTCACCATCGGGCTGGAAGATGCCAAGCGGGCGGGGCTGGCCGATATCGTCAACGCGGTGGCCGCCGCTTACCTGGCGCGCCAGCAAAGCCAGGAACTCTACGGCAGCGACCGCCGGGTCGAACTGCTGCAAGCCCGCCGCAAGGAACTCGAAGGTCAGATCAAGGACGACGCCCAACGTCAGGCCGAAATCGGGCAGGAGCTGGGAGTATCGACCTTCGAGGAGAAATTCATCAACCCCTACGACAAGGCGTTGATGGATGGGAGCAGTGCGCTGGAGACGGCCCGGCGTGAACGAATCGACGCCGGAGGCAAGCTTAACGCCTTGCGCTCGCACATCAAGCGCATCCTGGACCTGCAGATCGAATCGCAGGCGCAAGAGGTGCTGGCCAACGATCGCGCGCTGGGCGATCTGCGCACCGAACTGTACCGGCGCCGGGCGGTGGTGTTCCTGCAATTGCGCGGCTTGGCACCGGGCCATCCGGGGCGCCCGGCGCTGCTGGCGGAGCTGGCCGATATCGATCGCGAACTGGCCCGCATAACTGAGCAGGCGCTGGATCGCATTCGCACGATGCTGCTGGAGAGCAGAGCGAACAAGGCCCAGGAGGAACTGTCAGAGGCGGTGGCCAAAGTCGATCAGACCCGCAGCACCGAAGCGGGTCTGGCCAAGCAATTGGACGCGCTGCGCGGCCAGGTTACGGAGTTCACCAACCGCTACAACGAAGCGCTGACTCTGCGCACCCGGAGCGACCGCGCGCGCAAGCAGACCGATGAGATCGACGACCGCATCAACTTCCTGACCCTGGAAAGCAAGGCGCCCGGCTTCGTGCGGCTCGCCTCGGCCGCGCGTCCCCCGGAGATTCCGGTCAAGGGCGGAAAGACCAAAATCTTCCTGCTCTTCGCGATTGCCGGCGTCGGACTGGGAGGTGCCATTCCGGTCGCGATCGACTATCTCGACCCGCGCGTGCTGAGCGCGGCCGAGCTGCACAAAATTCTCGGCTTCCCGCCGCTGGGCATCACACTCGAGGGCAGCGAGCGCCTGACCGTGCGCGGACGCGACCTGGTAAAGCGCATCGCCCTGGGTATCGCGCGCGAGCGGCGCGCTTCGGGCAACCGGCTGTTCGTACTTACGGCCTGCCACGACGGCGCGGGCGTGACCACGCTGGTTTTGGAACTGGCGCGGGAAATCGCGGCGCTGGGCGTCAGCGCCGTCGCGGTCGAGGCCAATGTCGAGCATGTCGATAAACGCTACCGATTGTTGGCCTCGACACCGGGCCTGATCGAAGCGCTGTCGGGCAACGTGCCGTTGGAGGAGACCGTGTCACCGGCGGCGGGCGAACTGCCCGCGCGGATGGCACTGGGGAGCATCTTCGACTTCCATCGGGTGTGGAAGGTGGAGGTGCTGCGGGACTTGTTCGCCCGCTTGTCGGAACAATACGACGTGGTCCTGATTGACGCTCCGGCGCTGCTCGATTCAGCCGAACCCGAGCTGCTCATCGGCCTGCCCGCCGCCGCGATCCTGGTGGTGATGGCAGGGGAGTATTCCGCGGTCGTCCGGAAGGCCACGCAACTGCTGGAAAGATTCTCGCCGCCGGTGGTCGGCGCCGTGTTCAGCCGCGTCAATCAGGATCCCGCAAGCGGCCCCCTTGGAAGCGGCCCCAATGACGCGGTCGCGGTGCTGCCCTTCGGGTTGCCGGTGCGCCTGGTGCGATGGCTTTGGCATGAGCCCGAATGAAAGATGAGCCCGAATAATGCCCGCATCCCGCTCATATACGTCCTGCACAGCGGCCAGCTCTACGGAACCGAGCGGATGGCGCTGGCGACCGCGGCCGGGGTGTCCGATGAGTTCGCCACCACGTTCTTTGCGCCGCCCGGCTCCGCCCTGTGCGAGGCGCAGCGGATGGGCTTTGGCGCGGTGCCCTTTGCCGGTGTCAGGGACGTTGCGATGAAGCTGATGCCGTATTTCGCCCGCCACCGGCGCCTCGCGTTCGTCGCCACCGGCGTGGTTCATTCACTGGCCTGCGTGATGTGGAGTGCGCTGTGGCGCCGTCAGGTGGCCCATCTTCACGTGGTCCATGGCGGCACCGACGAGCGCGACAGCTACGGGCGCAAGCGCCGGCTCAATCGTCTCGGGGTGGTGTTCGTGGCGGTCTCACGCTTCGTCCGGGAGCGCCTTATCGCCAATGGCGTGCGCGCCGCCAGCATCAAGGTGATCGAAAATTTCCTGCCCGACGCGCAGGTAGCGTCAACCCCCAGGCGCGCGCCGTTTTGCCGCGCGGGGGTCAGGCGGCTGGTGGTGGTGTCGCGGCTGGATCCAATCAAACGCGTGGATCTGCTGCTCGACGCTTTCGATCTGCAACCCGTCCTGGGCAAGCTGAGCGTGGAAGTGTTGGGCAGCGGTTACGACCTCGATAAGCTGCGGGCGCGGGCAGCCGCAACCCATCCGCAAATCAGGATCGAGGGGTTTCACCCCGATGTGCCGGCTCGCCTGGCCGCGTCCGACCTGCTGGTGCATCTATGCCCGGCCGAGCCCTTCGGCCTGGCGATATTGGAAGCGATGGCGGCCGGGGTTCCGGCGCTGGTCCCGGACCGTGGCGGCGCCGGCGATCTGGTGGAGGACGGCGTCAATGGTTTCCGCTTCCACGCCAACGATTCCGGCGCCCTGGCCGCGCGCTTGATCGAATTATCGCAAGCGGCGCCGCAAGTGCTCAACCAGGTCGTCGCGGGCGGCCGGTACGCGCTCGCGACCCGGTTTTCGGCCGCGGCCCGGGTGGCCGACTATCGGGTACTGCTGCACGGTGCAAAGCCATGAGTGCTTTGACCATCTCGGTAGTGGTCATCGGGCGCAACGAGGGGGAAAGGCTGACCCGATGCCTGGAATCGGTCGCCACGATGGTCCATCCGGGCGGCGGCGTCGAAGTCATCTATGTCGATTCGGCCTCCACCGACGGCAGCCCGCAGCGCGCCGCGGCATTGGGCGCCAGGGTGTTGGAGGTGCGTCCACCCAGACCATGCGCGGCGGTGGGACGCAACGCGGGCTGGCGCGCAGCCAGCGCTCCGACGGTTTTGTTTCTCGACGGCGACACCCGGCTCGCGCCTGACTTCGTGACCGGTTCCTTGAGCGAATTCAACGATCCGAAGGTGGCGGTGGTGTGGGGACATCGGCGCGAGCTGGCCCCGCGCGCCTCGATCTTCAACCGCGTCCTGGACCTGGACTGGATCTATCCGCCCGGCGTTTCCGAGTTCTGTGGCGGTGACGCCCTGATACGCCGCCAGGTGCTCGAAGAAATCGGCGGTTTCGACGAGCGTTTGATCGCCGGCGAGGAGCCCGAGATGTATCAACGCATCCGCGCGCGCGGCTATACGATTTTGCACGTTGACCGGCCGATGACCGGGCATGACCTGGCGATGAGCCGCTGGTCGCAATACTGGCGCCGCGCGCTGCGCGCCGGGTATGCGTACGCCGAAGTTTCCGATCGCTTCGCCGCCGCCGGCATCGAGCTGTGGCAGGCGGAGGCTCGCCGCAACCGCATTCATGGCACGCTGATGCTGGCACTGGTGGCGATCGGGCTGGCCGGGTCGCTGCTGGCGCGCTCACTGGTGCCGATAGCGCTGGCCGCCGCTATCGTAGTTCTGCTCGCCCTGCGCACGGCGCACCGGGTGCGATGGAAGTCGCCGGATTTCAGCACCCGCCTGCTCTACGGACTGCATTCCCATTTGCAGCAGATCACGATCCTGTTCGGTCAGATTCGTTACCGGCGCGACCGCCGCGCCGGCCGCATCGGCAGCCTGATCGAATACAAAAGCGCTCGACCGGCTGGTGGTGAACCGCTTTCACGAGGCGATACGGCATGAGCTTCAAGTCGCTCGCAGTGCTGGCTTTGGCGCCGCCGGCAGTACTCGCGCAGCGCCTTGGAGAACCCGTGCGCCGAGCCTGGGCTCATGCACGTCTGGCCGCCGCCACCGGAGCGGCGGTAGACCCCTCGGTGGTGATTCTGGGAGTTGCGGAGCTTCACGGCTCCAGGCGCATCCGCGTGGGGCGCAATCTGTTTTTATACCGCGAGCTATACCTGGAAACGCAGGAAGACGGCGCCATCAGCATTGGCGACGGCGTGGTGATCTCTCGCGGCGTACATATCGTTTCATTCGCCCGAGTGGAAATCGAGGCGGGCGTGATGATCGGCGAATACTCAAGCATCCGCGACGCCAACCATCGGATGGCGCCGGGCCAGACCGTGCGCTACTCGGGCCATGACGCGGCGCCGATTCGGATTGGACGCAACGCGTGGCTGGGACGCGGGGTGACGGTGCTGCCGGGCGTCACCATCGGCGCCAACGCCGTGGTCGGCGCCAATGCGGTGGTCACGCGCGACGTGCCGCAGGGCGCGACTGTCGTGGGCATTCCGGCAAAGTTGCTGCCGCTCAGGGAGAAAGTGTGATTTCCCCGCGCCATCCACAGATCCTGCTGGCCGCCTATCAATGCGGTCCGGGGATGGGTTCGGTCTCGCAGATCGGATGGGAATGGAATCAGCGCCTTTCGCGGCGGACCACGGTGACCTTGCTCACCCACGTGCGCAATGCTCCGGCGCTGAAAAAAGCCGGTGCACCGCTGGCCGATTCCGAGGTGGTTTACATCGACACCGAATGGCTGGCGCGGCCGCTGTTCGGACTGGCGCGCCGGCTCTTTCACAACAGCGAGCATGCCGTTTTCATGTTCGCCTCGCTCGACTTCTTTGCCTACGACCATCAGGCGCTCAAGCTGATGCGGCGGCGAATGGCGCGGGGCCAGCGCTGGGACGTGGTCCATGCGGTCACGCCGGTAACCACGGTCGCCGCCACCCGGTTGCATCGCCTGGGCATCCCCTTGGTGCTGGGCCCGCTCAACAGCGGTCTCGGCACGCCTGCGGCATTTCACTCGCTGCTCAAACAGGACTCGGTATGGCTTTACCCGCTGCGCAATTTGGGCCGCGTCGCGGACGGGATTGCCGGCTCGACCCGCCATGCCGCGATGATCCTGACCGCGACCCGCGCCACCCTGGCCAGCATCGCGCCGCGTTATCACCCCCGCTGCGTACATATGATCGAGAATGGCGTTGACCTGACGCGTTTTAGTGCCGCTCCATGGCCGCCCGCTCCCGCCGCAGGTCAGCCGCTGCACGCGCTGTTCATGGGCCGCCTGGTTCCGTTCAAGGGCCTGGCGATGCTGCTGGAAGCGCTGGCTGCGGTGCGCGGTGCAATCGACGTCCGGCTGACCGTGGTGGGCGAAGGTCCGATGCGCCAGGCCTGGGCGGCCGACGCCCGCCGGCTCGGGGTTGCGCAACAGGTCGAGTTCCGCGGCGCATTGGCACTGGAGGAGGTCGCCGCTTGCATGCGCGCGGCGCATGTTTTCTGTCTCCCGTCGGTGCGCGAATCGGGCGGCGCGGTGCTGCTCGAAGCGATGGCCTGCGCGCGCCCTGTGATCGCCGTGAATTTCGGCGGTCCGGCGGAAATCATCGATGAAAAAGTCGGCCGGCTGGCACCGGCGGCCGGACCGAGGGCGGTAATCGAAGCGTTCGCCGCCGCCTTTGGCGAAATCGTCTCTCATCCCGAAAAATGGCGGCGCAAGGGTGAGGAGGGCCGCCACCGCGCCGAACAATGTTTCAGTTGGGACGCGAAAATTGAGCAGGCCTTGCGCCTTTACCGTGATTTGCCGGGCGCTCAGGCGTGGCGCGCCGAAGTCGTCGGAGCGGCAACCTCTTGAAGGCGCAGATCCGCTACCTGCTGGTGACTCACATCCCGTTTGCGCGCAACGGCGGCGGGGTGGAACTCGACGCGCTGTGGCTGCGCGATCTCGAAGGTCTGCGCGATTCGATGGGCCGCGTCACGATCGCCGCGCCGCAGGTCCCCGCGGCGGAGCTGCACGGATGGGGCCCCAACGTCGCTTCGGTTCAAAGCGGCGCCGGACTGGAATTTGTCGGCTTCGCCAGTATTCGCGGCCGGCGCGATTTGCCCCGCTGGCTGGGCGTGCGGCGAATCCTGCACGACGCCGTGGCGCAGGCCGACCTGGTTCATACCACCAATTTTTTCCCGCCTTATCTGCGCCTGGCCTACGCCCACGAGACGGCCGTAAAGCTGGGCAAGAAAACCTTGTTCGTCATCGCTGAAGACTTCATCGACATGTTGGGATGGGAATGGAACCGCCTGGCCGCCGGCGGCTTTCAGCGATGGCGCCGTGACCTGCAGTTGCGAATCATGGACCGGCCCGTGCGCCGCAGCGCGGCCAGCGCTTCGCTGACCTTCATGCACACCCCGGCCACCGTCCGCCGCTACCGGATGGCGGCGCGCAACTCGATCGCGATTAGGCAGCCCGGACACGAAACGGGCGACGTCATCGGCAAGGAGGACTTCGAAAATAAGCGGCGCGCGCTGCTGGACGCAGAGCGGTTGATCGTGGTCGGCGCCGCGCGTCATCGCGCGCTTAAAGGATTCGAGTTTCTGATCATGGCGGCCGGCATCTTAAAGCAGCGCGGCGTCGATATTGAAGTTCGGATCTACGGCGAAGGTCCGGCCACCAGCCGGCTCAAGGCGCTATGCGAAAGGCTGGACGTGGGCGATCGCGTATCGCTGGCGGGCGCTTTGCCCCCCGGACCAGCAATCTACGCCGCGATCGCCGCGGGCCATCTGTTCGCGATGCCGCATCGCACCACCGACTTCGGGCGCGCGTTCTATGACGCGATGGCCGGCGCCACTCCGGTGGTGGCTTTTCGCACCGAATCCAGTGTCGACACGGTTCGCGACGGCGTCGACGGATGGCTGTGTGCGCTGGATGACGCCGAAGCCCTGGCCGCTAGGTTGGAGCGGCTTGATAATTGCCGCGCGCTGGTGGCGGCAGCCGCGGTCAGCGCGCGTGAGCGCGCGCTGCGCGAGACGCGCAGCTTCTGGTTCGGCCAGCGCGCCGAGGCCATTTACGGCCTGTTCGAGGAGCGCCGCTGATGGCCGCGGTTGCCGGCCTCCCGGGACTGATCGCGCTGCTCGTCAGTTTGCGCCGCGGCCCGGCCTTCGCGCTGATCGACGTCTATCTGCCGACGCTGCTGCTCTTGCCCGATTACTTTCGCTGGGTCCTCCCCGGACTGCCCGATCCGACCTTCAACGAAGCGGCGATTGTTCCGATCGTGGGAATCTTCGTGCTGCGGGGAGTTGGGCGCTGGCGTTTTTCGGTCACCGACCTGCTGATTGTCGGGCTCGCGGCGGAGATGGCCTACTCCGAATGCCTCAATGCCGGCTACAACGACGCGCAAAACCTGATGTTCGACTGCGTGGCCAATATCATCGCGCCCTACCTGCTGGCCAAAGGGCTGGTTGAGCCTCTGGGACTGCGGGTCGAGTTTGCGCGCAAGTTGTGCGGGCTGTTGGCGCTGGTCGCTGTGATTTCGGTGTTCGAATTCAAGATGGGGTCCAATCCCTTCCAAATGCTGCTGAGCCGCTTTTTCCCCGGCCAGACGGGATGGGTCACCACCTTCCGTTACGGCTTTGCCCGCATCGCCGGACCCTATGGACACGCAATCCTGGCCGGCCTGATCTTCGCGGTGGCCTATCGGGTTCAGCGCTGGCTGCAATGGAACGGCTATTGGACCGGCCGGCTGAAATGGCTGCCGATCGAAGCCGGACGCTTTATCACCTACGCCATCGCCGCGGGCAGCGTGATGACGTTGTGCCGGGGACCCTGGATCGGCGCCGCGGCCGGCATGATCCCGATCCTGCTCGGACGCGCGGCCAATCGCCGCCGTGCGCTGATCGTGACCTTGGTCCTGATTGTTGTGGTCGGAACGCCGATCTACCTCGGATTCAAAGCCTACGTCTCGGTTGGACGCGCGGGCGCAAAATCCGTCTCGCAGGAGAGTGCGGCCTACCGCAAGGAACTGCTCGACAAGTACATCGCGATCGCACAGGAGCACGCGGCCTTCGGCTGGGGCCGCAACGGATGGCCGAAGGTCCCCGGCATGCCGTCAATCGATAATTTCTATCTGTTGCTGTCCCTGATGCACGGGGTCACCGCGCTGGCCCTGCTGCTGAGCATCTTCATATGGTTGATCGCGCGTCTGGGCCGCTATGGATGGGCACGTCCCTGGTCATCCCCGTCGGGGTCGCTGGCCTTTTCTCTGCTCGGGGCATATCTGGCCGGGATGCTGTCGATCGCCACCGTTTATCTCGGCATGCAGGCGGTGCAGGTCCTGTTTCCTGATGACCGGATGGGCCGAGGGGCTGCTCCTGACGCGCGATGAGGAAGCGGCGGAAACCGGCCGCGAGTCCTCCGAGCCGGCCATGGTCCAGGGGCCGCTGCGTTTTAAGCGGGTGATGTACTGATGGCGGACAAAACCTCAGGCGCGATTGGCGGAGCCGGCGCAGAGATCAGGCCGGGTTCCAACGGGCGCGTATCCCTGGCCTATCTGGTCAGTGAATACCCGCGCATCTCTCACACCTTTATTTTGCGCGAGGTAATAGGGTTGCGGGAGCTGGGCTTCGCGATCCGGACCGCGTCGATCAATCATCCCGATCGCCCGCCCGATAAACTCACCGCGCAGGAGCGCGAGGAAGCGGCGGCCACCTTCTTCGTCAAACCCTCGGGCCTGGGTGGTGCGATCAAGGCCCATGTCTCCGGGCTTGTTCGGCGGCCTTTGAAATATCTGGCGGGACTGACGCTGGCCCTGCGGCTGGGCGGGACCGACCTGAAAAAACTGCTCTACGGCCTTTTTCTATTTCGTCGAGGCGGTGATGATCGGCGAATGGATGCGCGAAGCCAGCGTGCGCCATCTGCACGTTCACTTTGCCACGCCCGCATCCACGGTCGGGCTGATCGCCGCGCGGATCTATCCAATCGGATTGTCGCTGACCGTGCATGGACCCGACGAGTTTTACGACGCGCCGGGCTACTGCCTGGCGGAAAAAATCGCCGGCGCTTCCTTTATCTGCTGCATCGGCATGTATGCCCGCAGCCAGTTGATGAAGCTCTCGCCGCCCCGGCATTGGTCGAAATTCGAGGTCGCGCCGCTGGGGATATTTCTGGGCGAGTTCGCGCCGCGCAATGCGCGGCGAACTTCGGATCGCTTCGAGATAGTCTCGGTGGGGCGGCTGGTCCCGGCCAAGGGACAGCACATCCTGCTGGCCGCGATGCATAACCTGGTACGCGCGGGACGCAACGTATGCCTGCGCCTGGTGGGCGACGGACCGGACCGGACCGCGCTCGAAGATGACGCCCGCCGCCGCGGCCTGGAGGGCGTGGTGGTCTTTGAAGGCGCGGTCAATCCCGATCGCATACGCGCCGTTTATGAATCCGCCGACGTCTTCGAGCTGGCCAGTTTTGCCGAAGGTATTCCGGTGGTGCTGATGGAAGCGATGGCGATGGAGATCCCGTGCGTCGCCACCTTCATCACCGGAATCCCGGAACTCATCCGCGACGGCCTGGACGGTCTGCTGGTCGCGCCCTCGGACGTCGCCGCGCTGGCTGACGCGATCGGCCGCCTGATGGATGACACCGAAATGCGCCACCGCCTGGGCCGAGCCGGCCGCCAGCGGGTGGTGGAACACTACAATCTGGAGGTCAACATTCCCCGCCTAGGAGAGATTTTCAGGCGCCGATTGGAGGCCGGCTCGTGACGGCGCGAAGTTACGCATTGGGCGGGTTGAGCATGGCGGCGTTGTCGATTCTGATCGCGCGGTCGCTAGGACCGCAATCCGACGGGCCGATGCGGTTGCTGGTACAAGCGCAAGCTGCGCAACGCAACGTGGCGCGGATCGGCATCAACCTGGGCACCTGGACTTCATGGGGCGCCGAGCAGCTCAGCTCCAACGTGCTGATGAATCCGGGCTTCGAGACCACTATCGACCGCGCCATCGTGATCGTGAGCCATGCCAACGGCGGGGGGTTCGAGGACGACCAATCCTGGCTGGCGCGGCCCGACGGTTTCTGGCGCGGCGCACATTTCGACGTCAGAAGTGGGGCGGAGCCGGCCGCCGCGGCGTGCTCACCGATTCCAAAAGCGCCGGGCCCAATGGCATGCCGCTGTACCAGGCGGACCCGGCGCCACCGGATCTGGCCGTGGGCGACGTGGTGGCAATTACGCGGGAGAATGAGCCGGGACCGCCCGCGAATTGGTGGATCGCGGGCTCCTCCACCGCGCAGGTCGCTCTGGATACCAGCCAGCACCGTCCGGCCAGCCCCGGTACTAGCGCGCTCAGCCTGAGGCTTGGCGCCGGCGGGCCGACCGAAGTGAGTTCCTATCTCGACGCGATTACCAATCGCGCTGGCAAGCTGTTGCCCGTCAACGGGCCCTGGCGCCTGCGCTTCTGGAGCCGCTTTGATGCCAGTAGCAAGTTCGCTGGGAGTACCAGGGCAGCGCTGCGAGTGACCTTCGGCCGCATCGGGTCGGCTCCCTTCGTGGACCGCACGATCGAGCCATCAAGTGAGTGGCAGTTGACTTCGATTGAATTTGCCGGCCGTGATAACCAGGCGCCGCCCGCTACGCTGGAGTTGCGCTTTTCCGCCTCGGGAACGCCGCCCGCCCGGGTGCTCCTGGACGACGTCGATCTGCGGGCCGCAACCTCGGCGGCAACTGCGTTCAGGTCTGAAGTTATCGCCGCCCTGCGCGCGCTTCATCCCGGCTACCTGCGCGACTGGCAGGGACAGTTGGGAGATACGCTTATAAACCGGCTGGCGCCGGACTTCGGGCGCCATCCCTCGCGCTACCGACCCGGCAATGAGACCCAGTTCGCTTATTCGCTGCCCGATTTTCTGGACTTGTGCGCGCGTGTCGGGGCGCGTCCATGGGTAGTGGTACCGCCCACCTTTTCCGACGCGGAGCTGGTCGGGTTGGGTAAATTTCTGGCCGCGGAAAATGGTTCGCGGCGGTTTGACCGGATCGCGGTCGAATTCGGCAACGAGAACTGGAACGGTATCTTCCGGCCCGCTGCAATACCGAATCCGGAAACCTATGGCGGGGTGGCCGACCGGGCCTTCCGGCTGATCCGCGAGGGTGCCGGATCGGCGCCGCGGCTCGCAATGGTCGTGGGCGGGCAATACGCCAATCCGGACCTTAGCGCCCGTGTGGGCGGGCACGCGCCGGGCGCGGACACCCTGGCAATCGGTCCCTACTTTTTGTATTCGCTGGGTGCCGGTTTGCAGAACAACCAGCGTCTCGCGGCGCTGTTCGATGACTCCGGGAACGACCTCCGGGCGACCGGGCGCGAAGCGGCGCGGCTGGGCAAGAGTCTGGCGATTTACGAGGTCAACCTGCATACCATCGGCGGCGACGCGCCGGATTCGGAGCGCAATCCGCTGATCGCCGGCGCCGCGGCGGGTACTGCTCTGGCGTGGCGGATAATTCAATCGCTTAACGCCGGAGCCGCAATTCAGTGCCCTTACGTACTGACCGGATTTGACGCTTCGACCGCCGTGCGCGGCGGCTTTGCGCGGCTGCGGGGCGTCACGCGGGACCTTGCCGGAGCGCCGCGGCTGCGTCCGACCGGGCTTGCGATTGCGATACTCAACCAGGTAATCGGCGGCGACTTCCATCCGGTTGCTGGTGCCGGCGGACAGGTGTCGGCCGCCGCCTTCCTTAGTGGATCCCGGTGGTCCGCGGTGATCGCTTCGGCCGCGGATCGGCCGTTGACGGTGCGGATTGAATTCCCCGCGCAGCCCTCCGAACGACTTCCCAGCCGATTGCTCCAACTGGCTTCGAAGTCCCCCCTCTCCACCAACGAGGAGCAGCCGCAGGTAAGCGTCGCGCAGTCCAAGGCCGCGCTTGACGGCCATTCGATCAGCGTGACGCTGGCGCCGTATGGTCTGGCGGCTCTGGTGGCTCCGGACCGTGGGGAGGAAAAGCCATGATAGCGGTAATCATCGCCATAGCGGGGTTGGCGCTCTGCGTTCTGACGCTGCCCGGCACTATCGAGTTGCTCATCCTCACCATTGCGGGAAGTCTTCCCGCCCGCGCGCGGCGCGTCGGCTCGGAGCGCAAGGTCTCCCGGATTGCGGTGGTGGTGCCCGCCCATAACGAGGAGGGCGGCGTCGCCAATACAGTCGCGAGCCTCCAACGATGCCGCGCGGCCGATTCGCGCCATTCAATCGTGGTAGTGGCCGATAACTGCGACGATCTCACCGCGCAGCGCGCCGCAGCGGCAGGCGCGCGGGTGATTGTGCGCGAAGACCGCATGCGCCGGGGCAAAGGCTACGTACTGGAGTACGCCTTCGGGATCCTGCTCGGGGAAGGGTTTGACGCGTTGGCCGTAGTCGATGCCGACTCGGCAGTCGAGCCGAACTTCCTGGCCGAGATCGAGCGCGTCCTGGCCGGCGGCGCGGACGCGGTGCAATGCCGCTATGGGGTGCTTAATCCAGGAGCATCGATACGGACCCGGGTGATGAATGTCGCGCTCATGGCGTTCAATGTGCTGCGGCCGCGTGGACGCGAGCGCCTGGGGCTGTCGGTCGGAATCCTCGGCAATGGCTTTGCGCTAACCCGCGACACCCTCAACGCGGTTCCTTACGGCGCGCATTCGGTGGTCGAGGACCTCGAATATCACCTCCGGCTGGTACGGGCGGGAAAAACGGTCCGCTTTGCCGATCGTACCGCGGTGTGGGGCGAGATGCCGGCCGGAGGATCGGCGGCGAGCACGCAACGCGCCCGCTGGGAGGGCGGACGGATACGGATGCTGCGCGAGCAGGTCCCGATTCTGTTGGCCGACCTCGCCGCCGGACGCTTCGCCATGGCCGAGCCGCTGTTGGAATTGCTGCTGCTGCCGTTGGCCTTCCACGCGGCGCTCCTGACGCTGGCGATGGCGCTGCCCTTCGGCCCGGCAAGATGGTACGCGGCGGCAGCGCTCATGGTTATCGGCGCCCACGTTGGTGCGGCAATCGTGATGGGCGGCGGTGGCATCGCCGATCTCGCGGCGCTTGCTTGCGCTCCCTTCTATATCGTCTGGAAGCTGGCGCTGGCCCCAGCCATTGGAAGGGCGGCGCACAAGGACACCGATTGGGTGCGTACCGCACGAGAGAACTCGCAGGGGGAAACTAATGAGCGACTCACCTGACGCTTCGATAGTCATAGTTTCGTTTAATACGCGCGACCTGCTGCGCGAGTGCATCGGCACGCTCTACCGTGAGGCCTGCGGCGTCAATATCGAGACCATCGTAGTCGACAACGCATCCAAAGACGGCTCCGCCGATATGGTCGCGGCGGAGTTTCCCGCGCTGCGGCTGATTCGAAGCGAAACCAACCTGGGTTTTGCCGCGGCCAACAACCGCGGCTTTAAGGTCGCACGGGGCCGCTATGTGGTCTTGCTCAACTCCGACGCGTTTCCCAAAACCGACGCCCTGCGCCTGTCGGTGGAAAAAATGGACCGCGCACCGCAGGTCGGCCTGGCCGGCGCCCGGCTGATTGGCCGCGATGGCTCGTGGCAGCCCTCGGCACGGATGTTCCCGTCGATCCTCAACGATTTTCTGACCCTCTCCGGGCTGGCGGCAAAACACCCGCACTCGCAATTTTTTGGCCGCTTCGATCGCACCTGGGCCGATCAGATGCAGCCCGCCCCGGTCGATTGGGTGCCGGGAGCCTTTAGCATCATCCGGCGCGACCTGCTGGAGCGGATTGGCTATTTCGACGAGCGCTTCTTTCTCTATTACGAAGAAGTCGATCTCTGCCGCCGCATCAAGGCCGCCGGCTACCAGATCTGGTACTGGCCCGACGTGGTCGTGGTGCATCTGGGCGGTGAGTCCTCCAAAACCGTCAAGCGCCTGTCGATGTCATCCTCTGGCAGCCAATTGACGCTGTGGCGGATGCGCGCCGCTTTTCTCTATTACCGCAAACATCACGGCTTCGCCGGCGCGTTTTGCGCGATGAATAGCGAGGCCCAATGGCATCGACTGCGCGCGTTTTTGGCGCGCCGGCGCCATGACCCGGACAGCCTGGCCAAGGCCGAGGAGTCGCAGATTCTGGTCGCGGCGGCGGGACAGGCCTGGCAGACACCAATGGCGGCCTCACCTGCCCGCCCAAACCCTGGTAGCCCACAAAGCGCCGATTGACCGACTTAACCAACTGTACCACGCCGATGTTTAACAACTTGCGCGAAGATATCGACACCTACGATCGGGACTGGAGCCGTCAGGGACTGTGGGTAATGGCCGTGTACCGTTTCGGGCGTTGGCGATACACGATCAACAACCGCTTCCTGCGACTGCCCTTTTCGGGCATCTACAAGGTGCTGAAGCTACTCAGCCAAATCGTGACTGGCATCGACCTGCCGTGCGAAGTGGTAATCGGCAGGCGATTTCGAATCGAGCATTTTGGCGACATCATAATCAGCGGCGATACGCAATTCGGCGACGACGTGGTGCTGCGCAACGGCGTCACCGTGGGACTGCGGCATACCGGCCATCGGGGCGCTCCCCGTATCGGTAACCGCGTCGATATCGGCGCCGGCGCCAAAATCCTGGGCGTGATCAGCATCGGCGATGACGTGGCGATTGGCGCCAACGCGGTCGTCCTCACCGACATTCCACCCAACTCGATTGCGGTCGGAGTGCCCGCGCGAATCATTCCGCGCAAGGATTCACCCAACTTCCGGACCGCCGCGGAGCCCGATGGAAAGCATTGAAATACCCGGCCCTTTGGGGCGGCGTCCCCGGCGTCTGCGCGCGGCGCGGGTGCGGCAATTCGCCGCCGTTTGGGTCCTGGTTGAGGAAGCCGTCCGCCGCCTGATCGATTTTTGCGCGGCATTGGCACTGCTTTTAACTCTATCGCCATTGCTGCTGATCCGCGCCGTTTATGCCAAAGCCAAAACCCGTCTGATCTTCGAGCGAACTTCAGCGGTAGGCCGTTTCAGGATACCTTTTGAAAGGCTGTCATTCGCCGGTGCGATGCCTGGCCGCCCTTGGGAGTCCTGATCAATGTATTAAAGGGTGACATGTCATTCCTGGGACCCCGTCCGCTGACTCCCACAGAGGCAGCCGCAGTCCCACCTGAAGGGCTCGTCCGGTTTTGGATCCGCCCCGGAATAGTATCCGCCTACCGCCTGCGCAAAGGCATCGGAGTTGCCTACAAAACCGAATACCAGCTTGACCACGAGTTCTACTACCGCCAAAGCCTCGGCGGTGACATAGGTCTGCTGGCCCGGGCCATACCGGGCACCATTCTCGGTAAACATGGGATCGCCGACGCCGCGCCGACCCTGACCTTCTTCGGCATCGATATTGCCAATACCAGTATGAACGAGGCGATAGACTGGATTATTGGCCGAACCCGAATGGAGTCGCACTCTCAAATATGCTTCGTAAACCCAGACTGTCTGAACATTGCCTATACTCACTCCGATTATCTTAAGGTACTGCTCCGCTCGGAACTGGTCCTGCCCGATGGGATCGGGATTCATCTGGCGGGCCGAATCAAGGGCACGCCGATGGCGGAGAACGTCAACGGCACCGATCTTTTTCCGCGTCTGTGCGCGCGCGCTGCCGCCGAACACATCCCGCTCTATCTGCTCGGCGCGCGGCCGTCGGTTGCGATGGCTGCAGCCACGGCGATGCAAGCGAAATGTCCCGGACTCCAGATCGCCGGAACCCATCACGGCTATTTCGACCCGAACGATACGGCCGCGGTCTTGCATGAGATAAATTCTTCGGGCGCCAAAATATTGTTGGCGGCTATGGGCGCCCCCAGGCAGGATTTGTGGCTGGCGGAACATCGCGAGCAATTGCTTACGCCGGTTTTGATTGGTGTAGGCGGCCTGTTCGACTTTTATTCCGGCGCCGTGCCCCGAGCCCCGATGTGGATGAGAGAGATCGGCATGGAATGGACCTGGCGGCTGTTGCAGGAGCCCGGGCGAATGTGGCGGCGCTATCTGGTAGGCAATCCGCTGTTTTTGTATCGGGTCTGGAAAGAAGTCAGAGAAACGGGCTGAAACATCAGAACAATGCGCAGTAACATGGAAGCCGAACCGAGACCAACACCTCTCAATCAAACTGGACCGCAAGTTGGGATGGCGATGTCCGCCCAAAGGCATTGGAGTTCCGCGAGCGGCTGCTTCACCGCTATGCCTAGGTTGGCCGGCTGGGTTTTTGGGGCCGGCTCCGGCTGGGCCTCAAGCGCTCGATGTGGGTGACGGTTATAGGCGGCGCGCGCGCACTGAAGCGGCTTATCGACATAACGGGAGCTATCTTTCTTCTGATCGTGCTGTCGCCGATCTTCACCCTGATCGCACTGTTGATTCGGCTCGATTCGCCAGGATCTGTGCTTTTTAAGCAGACTCGGATTGGAAAATGGGCGATTCCATTTCAGATGTACAAATTCCGCTCGATGTATATCGACGCGGAGGCTCGCAAGGCGGCTCTGGCCAAAAACAACGAGATGGACGGC
Source organism: Binataceae bacterium (SeqCode) (assembly GCA_035939115.1). Lineage (GTDB taxonomy): Bacteria > Desulfobacterota > Binatia > Binatales > Binataceae > JAJPJA01. The sequence goes on along the minus strand of DASZGF010000149.1, from coordinate 14,011 downwards.
GGCGTTATTTTCAAGATGAAACACGACCCGCGCATAACCCGGGTCGGACGCTATATACGTAGAGCCTCGATCGATGAGTTGCCCCAGCTATGGAACGTTCTGAAGGGCGATATGTCATTGGTGGGCCCGCGGCCGCCGGTGCCCAGCGAGGTCAGCCAATATACGCTGTCGGATCGGCGCCGGCTCGAGGCAAAACCCGGCATCACCTGCGTCTGGCAGGTGTCCGGACGGTCCGACATCCCCTTTGAGCAGCAGGTCGAGCTTGACTTTGCCTATATCGAGTCACAGTCGCTTTGGATGGATATCAAGTTATTGCTGAAAACAATTCCCGCCGTGTTATTGGGACGCGGGGCTTATTAGGGCCGACATAATTTAATTTCGAGGGAAACCATGCTGGTAACGGGGGGCGCGGGTTTCATTGGCTCCAACTTTGTGCGGTGCGCGCTGCGGCACACCGAGGATCCCGTGGTAGTGTTTGACAAACTTACCTACGCGGGCTCCCTGCTCAACCTGAGAGACGCGGAAAGCAATCAAAGGTACGCGTTCGTCAAGGGCGACATCTGCGACCGGGCAGCGGTCAAGGACGCGCTGGAGCGCTATCGGCCCGGCGCGATAGTCCACTTCGCCGCCGAGACCCACGTGGACCGCTCAATCGACGGACCGCGAAACTTTCTGGATGCTAACGTCGACGGAACCTTCGAGTTGCTGGAGGCCGCCCGCGCCTATTACCGGACCCTGGGAGACAAGCAGGACTCGTTCCGCTTCGTGCACGTATCGACCGACGAGGTGTACGGGAGCTTAGGTGCGCAAGGTTTATTCCGCGAGGACACGCATTATGCGCCCAACTCGCCGTACGCGGCGTCGAAGGCCGCCGCCGACCACTTCGTACGCGCCTACCACGAGACTTATGGGTTGCCCACCTTGATCACCAACTGCACCAACAACTACGGCTACTACCAGTTTCCGGAAAAGCTGGTCCCGCTGATGATTCTCAACGCCGTGAGCGGAAAAGACCTGCCCATATACGGCGACGGTCTTAACGTGCGGGACTGGCTATTCGTGGAGGATCATTGCGCGGCTCTGCTCGCGATTTTGCGCGGCGGGCGCCCGGGCGAGAAATACAACATCGGCGGAAGCAGCGAGCGCAACAACCTCCAGATGGTCGACGCTATCTGCGCCGCGCTGGAGGAAGAATTGCCGGCCGCGGGCAACGCCGACCTGCGCGCCAGCGGCGTTGCCAGTTACCGCCAGTTGCGCGTGTTCGTGCCCGACCGTCCGGGCCATGACCGCCGCTACGCGACCGATGTCAGCAAGCTCCACCGCGAGTTGGGATGGCAACCCAAATGCACCTTCGAAGATGGCATCCGGCGAACTGTGCGCTGGTACCTGTCGAACATGGATTGGTGCTCCGCGGTCCAGGCCGGACGCTATGACCGCCAGCGCCTGGGACTGACGGGAATACAGGGCTGATGCAAGCGCTGCTTTTCGCCGATCGCCTGGGTAAAGCGCTCCTGCCCCTGACCGAGCGCACTTGCGTTGCGATGCTTCCGGTGGTGGGCAAGCCGCTGATTGTCTTTGCCCTCGAGGATCTGAGCTTCGCCGGGATGCGCGAGGCTCTGGTCGTGGTGTCAGCGCACGCCGATCTGGTGGAACAGGAACTGGGCGATGGCGCCCGCTGGGGGATGCGGCTCGAATATGTGTTGGCGCGTCCGGATGACAGCCCCGAGCGCGTCGTGCGCAAAGTCATCGGTCAACTCGGCGAGCAGTTCCTGATGATGCGCGGCGATATGCTCCGAACCCCGTTGCTCAAGGAATTCCTCACCATCGCCAACACCAACCGGCCGAAGCTTCATACAGCGGCCAACCGGCGGCCCTCAGACTCTCCAGCCAGAGCGATGAAAAAAGCTGGCGCCTGCTGGGCGATCCCGAGCATCCCGTCGCACCGGCGCCAACCCTGCCACGGCTTGAGCTGGCCGGCGGAAAAGTGTCCTTAATCGCTTCGCTGGCGCAGTACCATCGCGCCAATATCGACGCCGTGGCGGGCCGCTTTGCGGGTTTGATCGTGCCCGGCCGCGAGGTGGCTTCAGGAGTCCGTCTGGGACGTCAATCGCGGCTGCCTGCCAGCGCAATCAAGGGTTCACCCATCTTCGTGGGCTCTCGATGCCGCATCGACCGATCGGCGGAGCTGATGAACGACGTGGTGATCAGCGACGACGTGATAATCGTCTATCGACGCTGCGTTCAGCCGTTATCCTGCCGCATACCTATATCGGCGAACTGGTCGACGTCAGCGATTCCATCGTCTCCACCAATTACCTCATCAGTGCGGCCACCGGGTCGGTGACGCGCGTGGTCGACTCCTTCCTGCTTTCGGGCTTGAAGAAGACCGCCCATACCGGCGCCTTGGGCAACGCGCTCAATCGCATCCTGGGCCTGCTGGTGCTGCTGCTCTCGATACCGTTGTGGCCCCTGATGCTCATCGCTTCGTTGATATCACACCCCAGGCATCCGTTGCGCCGCCTGCGCCTGGTGGGCAACAAGCTGGACCACGCCGATGGAATCGAGCGACGCAGATGCTTTGTTACCCTTGAGGGCGCCACGCCGGTTCCGCCGCTGAAATGGTTGCCGCTCCTGCTTGCCGTGGTGAGCGGAGACCTCCGCATGATCGGGGTCGAAGCGATGTCGCCCGAAGGCGAGGCCGCGCTCGAGACGGAATGGGAACGCCTGCGTGAGGAGGCCCCGGTTGGTCTGGTCGGACCCGCCCGGCTGGCCGTGGGCCCCGACACGCCGGACGAAGAGAAAAGAGTGGCGGAGGGCTATTACGCGCGCACGCGCAGCGGCTGGAACGATGTCGTATTGCTCGGCATGGCGGTGCGCGCGCTGTTCAAGCCACGTTCATGGATTCCGGCGCCACACAGCGGCTACCACGCAAAACGGGAGTTGAGCGAAGTATGACTAATGACGTGAAGCTTGCGGTGCCTTCACGGCGCAAGGGAATCCTGCTGGCGGCTGGTGCCGGCAGTCGTCTCTACCCGGTGACCCGCGCGGTCAACAAACAGCTGGCGCCGATTTACGACAAGCCGTTGCTGTACTACCCGCTGTCGGTGCTGATGATGGCCGGGATCCGCGACATTCTGCTCATCACGGCGCCGCATGAGCACGACAATTTCCGCCGCCTGTTGGGAACCGGCTCGGACTGGAACCTGAATATCGAGTATGCGCAACAGCCGCGTCCGGAGGGGATTGCCCAGGCGTTTATTATCGCCGGCGATTTCATCGGCAAAGACGGCGTTGCGCTCGCGCTGGGCGACAATATCTTCCACGGCCATGGGCTGCCGGAATTTCTGCAGCGGGCGTCCGCCCGCTTAAGGGGCGCTACGGTATTTGGCTATCAGGTGCGCGACCCCGAACGTTACGGGGTGGTGGAATTCGACAAGGAGGGCCGCGCCATCAGTATCGAAGAAAAACCGGTGCGCCCCCGCTCTGCTTACGCCGTGACCGGGCTTTATTTTTACGACAACAAAGTCGTGGATATTGCGCGCGCGCTCAAACCTTCGGCGCGCGGCGAGCTGGAAATAACCGATGTCAACGTCGAGTATCTGCGGCGCGGCGAACTCGTCGTGGAACAGCTCGGTCGCGGCTTTGCGTGGCTGGATACCGGGACTCATGAGTCGATGCATCAGGCCTCCAACTTTATCCAGGCGATCCAGGAGCGTCAGGGATTGCACGTCGCCTGCCTGGAGGAGATTGCCTTCCGGATGGGCTATATCGGCGCGCAAGACGTCGCGGCAATCGCTAAGCGAATGGGGAAAAGCAGCTACGGAGAGTACCTATCCAGAATGATCGAACAGGCGGACTGATTAAGATGAAATTCATCCATACCGAGCTTGATGGAGTGTTGGTAATCCAGCCGGATATATTCAGGGACCCGCGCGGATTTTTCCTGGAAACTTATCAGCAGCACAAGTACCGCGAAGGCGCTATTGCCCAGTCGTTCGTACAGGATAATCATTCCCGCTCCGTGCGGGGCACTATCAGGGGTCTTCACGCCCAACGGATGCATCCGCAGGGAAAATTGATCCGGGTTCTTCAGGGTGAGATCTGTGACGTCGTAGTCGATGTCCGTAAAGGCTCGCCGACATTTCGGCGCTGGATAAAGACCGAAACCGCTGACAATTTTCTTCAGTGTTACGTGCCGCCCGGGTTCGCCCATGGCTTCTGCGTACGCAGCGAGTTCGCCGAGATCGAGTACAAGTGCACCGACTTTTACGCTCCCTCCGACGAACTGACGATTATCTGGAACGACTCGACCATCGGCATAAAGTGGCCTAGCGGGGAACCGCTGTTATCGGACAAGGACCGCGGCGCGCGGACCCTGGACCAACTGATGCACCTTTTGCCGCAGTACAGGGAGGTAGCGTGAAGATTCTGATTGCCGGATGCGCCGGGCAACTGGGTCGCTCGCTCGCCGCCGCGATGGACCAGCACGAGGTCGAAGCGGCCCCACGCAATCGGCTCGACATCACCCGCCTTAGCGCCGTGCGCCAGGCAATAGCGGAGTTGGCCCCTGACCTGGTAATTAATGCCGCCGCTTACAACGACGTGGACGGGGCCGAAAGCAACGCGGCCGATGCCTATCGAAGCAACGCGCTGGGTCCGCGCAATTTGGCGCTGGTGACGGCAGCGGCTGGAATTCCCCTGCTGCACGTCTCCACTGACTATGTATTCGATGGTACCGCCAATCGCCCGTATCACGAATACGATCGGCCGCGGCCCCTTTCCGTGTACGGCTCCAGCAAGCTGGCCGGCGAGGTCGCGGTCAGGGAGCTTAATCCGCGCCATTACCTGGTGCGGACGGCCTGGCTGTTTCATCCGGGCGGAGGGAACTTCCTGAACACGATGCTATCCCTGAGCCAACGGCGCCAGGTCAAGGTGATCGACGACCAGTTCGGCTCGCCTACCTATGCGCCGCATCTGGCCCAGGCGATATCTGAACTGATACGGACCCAGGCCTACGGTGTCTATCACATGGCGGGCCAGGAAGGCACGTCACGTTTTGAGATGACGCGGATGCTGTTCTCGATTTTGGGTTTGAACACCGAGGTGGTGCCTGTTCCTCATACTGAGTTTTCCGCGCCGGCGGTGCGGCCGGGCAACACCGTTATGACTACTATACAGGAACCGCAGATACTGCTTCCGCACTGGTCCGAAGGCATCAGTGCCTTCGCCCGTGCTCTCCGCTGAATCAATCGCGCCTGAAAACCCGCTCGAACATAGGAGGAAGCGTCGATGGCAACCACCGGCAAGCTGAGCAATAACACCAAAGCGGCTTTGAACAGTTCAGCCGAGCCGCGGGCGCAGAATTTCGAAGATCTGGTCCTCAGACACATCCGGTACTCGATCGCGCGCGACAGCACTCAGCTATGCGAAGCGGATTGGTACAAGGCGGTTTCGCTGGCGGTCCGGGACCTGATTGTCGAGCGGATGATTGCCGCCCAGAGTGCCTTCGATCGGGCCGACGCCAAGCGTGAGTACTATCTATCGATGGAGTTCCTGGTGGGCCGGTCGTTGGACAATAACCTGGCGAATCTGGAACTTACGCAGCAATGCCGTGCGATGCTGGGGCGGCGCGGAATCGATTTGGATCGGATTCTGGAGTACGAGCCCGATCCGGCTTTGGGCAACGGCGGGTTGGGGCGTCTGGCGGCTTGCTTTTTGGACTCGATGGCGTCGCTGGGAATTGCCGGCTATGGCTATGGAATCAATTACGAGTTCGGGCTCTTCAAGCAGGAAATCGACAACGGCTATCAGCTCGAACAGCCCGACCAGTGGGAACCCGCTTACTCCCCCTGGCTGATCGCGCGGCCCGAGGAAGCCTGCCTCGTCCCGCTTTACGGCCGAATTGAAAGGTCAGTCGACCGCGCCGGCAACTACAACCCGATGTGGTTGGATTGGCGCGTGATAATCGGTGTCCCTCACGACCTTCCGATCGTCGGCTATGGCGGGCGCACGGTAAACGTGCTGCGCCTATATTCGGCGCGCGCCTCGGATCATTTCGATATCCGCATTTTCAATGAGGGCGACTACTTCAAGGCGGTCGAGCAGAAGATCGTCTCCGAAACAATTTCCAAGGTGCTTTACCCTTCCGACTCGATGGCGGCTGGGCGCGAGCTGCGCCTACAGCAGGAGTATTTTTTTGTGGCCTGCGCAATCCGCGATATCGTCCATCAATACCTCCGGCTGCACAAAGGCTTTGGAGCGTTCGCCGACAAGGTCGCCATCCAGCTCAACGATACCCATCCAACCTTGGCAATCGCCGAATTGATGCGCCTGTTGGTGGACGAATACGACCTGAATTGGGAAGACGCCTGGCGCACCACCCAGGCGACCTGCGCCTACACCAATCATACCTTGATGCCGGAGGCGCTGGAGCGCTGGCCGGTGGAGATGATTGAACGGGTGTTGCCGCGCCATCTTGAAATCATTTACGAGATTAACCGGCGTTTCCTGGCCGAGGCCGCGGCCGTATCGCTTTATGACGACGAACAGATCAGGGGGATGTCCCTGATCGAGGAAGGCCCCGAACGCCAGGTCCGGATGGCGCACCCCGCCATCGTCGGGTCCCATAGCGTAAATGGCGTGTCGGAATTGCATTCGGAGTTGGTCAGGACCCGGCTGGTTCCGGATTTCGCCCGGATGTGGCCGGATCGGTTCAACAACAAGACCAACGGTGTCACGCAGCGGCGATGGCTGTTGGAAGCGAACCCGGGATTGGCGCAACTCATATCGGCGAATATCGGTACCGGCTGGATTACCGACCTGGACCAATTGCGCGAGCTCGAGAACTGCGCCAGGGACAGCGGGTTCCTCGATGAGTTCGCCGCGGTCAAGCACGCCAACAAGGCTGCGCTGGCCGCACATATCGAAAAGGTCAGTCGTGTCAGCGTCGATCCGAAATCGCTGTTTGACGTGCAGGCAAAACGCATCCATGAGTATAAGCGCCAGTTGCTGTTGGCGCTCGCGATAATCAATGACTATCTCGCCATCGTGGAAGACGGCCAAATGCCCAAAGTGGCGCGGACCCACATCTTCGCGGGAAAGGCCGCGCCCGGCTATTGGGCGGCGCGAATGATCATCAAACTGCTCAACTCGCTGGCCGGTGCAATCAACCACGACCCCGCGACCAGGGGCATGCTGAAAATCGCTTTCGTGCCCGACTATAAGGTTTCGGTGGCGCAAAAGGTCGTGGCCGCGGCCGACCTCAGCGAACAGATCTCGACCGCCGGCACGGAAGCCTCGGGAACCGGCAACATGAAATTCGCGATGAATGGGACGCTGACCATCGGTACCCTGGACGGTGCCAACATCGAAATCCTCCAGGAAGTCGGTAAAGACAATATTTACATCTTCGGCCTGACCGCCTCCGAGATCGAGGATCTCAACCAAAGCCGCGACTACCATCCCCGCGCCATTTATCAGCGCGACTCCAGGGTCAGGCGCGTGCTCGACGCACTCGCCGATGACCGCTTCTGCGCCGCCGATCCCGGCCTGTTCAAATGGATCTACGACTCGCTCCTGAGTTCCGACCACTACTTCCATCTCGCCGATTTTTCTTCTTATCTGGCGGCCAGAGAACAGGTCTGGCGGGATTATTCGGATCGCCGGGTGTGGCTCGAAAAGACCGTACTCAACGTGGCGCGCATGGGCCGGTTTTCGAGCGATCGGACCATCGCGGAATACGCCACCGAAATCTGGGGAATCAAGCCGGGGATACCCGTTGTGACCGATGAACCGGACCAGCCCGGAAAGAGGCCGTTGATTCTTTAAAAAAGCTTAGAGAGTGCGGAGCGGCCAACCTAGCTTTCATAAAACAGTCCTGCCTCGGGCTCAAACAGTCCGTAAGTAAGTCCGCGGATGCTGGACCAGTATGCGCACACCAGCGCCTCAGGCTCACCGGGCCGCCATCGCAGGCCTCGAACCGGCTATCGAAGCTGTCAAAACCGCTGGGTTTTTTGATGGTTATGAGTCACAAAAGTGGGCACAGTCCACGGCTCCCGATAAGCCTCTGTTCAACTAAAAATCGCCGAAACTGGTTTTTTGCTTGGGTTTTGGATTGGCTCCCCGGGCCGGATTCGAACCAGCGACTTGACGGTTAACAGCCGTCCGCTCTACCGACTGAGCTACCGGGGAGCATTCCAGATCTTGTGCGCCCGACGCACTGGGAGGGCGGCGAGCAGACTATTGTTGGTACCGGCTGGCTTCGAGTAAAGCAAGTCCCTGCTCAGTCCTCTTCAATCTGCGGCTGCGGCGGATGGCCGCGCATGCGCCCCACCCAGCCGACGTATTGTGTCACCGCGCCCGCAAGCGGCGCCGGAACTGCACGCTCCAGCCATTGTGCCGCCGGCTGCGAGGCGCGGATGAGGAAGGGTGTCAAAAAGGCGGTAATCGTCGACACCGCCACCGCCAGCGAGTACAAAAAGTCCCGCGTCGCCGAGTTGGAGCGGCCCATCTCGGCCATGATGAAGGAGAACTCGCCAATCTGGGCCAGCGCAAAGCCGGTCTTTATCGCCACCCTGGGACGTTCGCCGATCACCAGCGAGGCGCCCGAAACACCGGTGATTTTGCCCACGACGACCACTCCCGTGATTAGCGCCACGGCGTGCCAATGCTCCACCAGTAGATTGGGCTCGATCAGCATCCCCACCGACACGAAGAAGATCGCGCCAAAGATGTCGCGAATGGGCTCGACCAGATGCTCCACCATCGAGCCGTGGCCCGATTCCGCCGTCAGCGACCCGGCCAGGAACGCCCCCAGGGCGACCGAGTAGCCCGCATGCTCGGCCACCATCGCGAACGCAAAGCACATTCCGACCGCGGTTATCATCAGGGTTTCGGGACGGCCCAGCCGCGCCACCGCCGCAATCGCATAAGGCACCGTGAACAGTCCGATCGTGCTCAGCAGGGCCAGAAACGCGAGCAGGCGTAACCCGGTTTCGGCGAACGCACGGAGCGTAAACGCCTCTCCACCCGCCGCCGCGGTCAGCAGAGCGAGCAGGATAATCGCGACCAGGTCCTCGGCCAGCAGCACCCCGAAGGACAGTTCGCGGACTCGCCTCTCCACCACCTGCTCCTCGAAGGCCTTGGCGACGATGGTGGTGCTGGAGATTGAGACGACCGCCCCCGTGAACACCGCCTCCATCGGGGTCCACCCCATAAGGCGGGCCGCTGCGTATCCCAGCAGGATCATCGTCGTGACCTGGATCAGGGTGATCACTCCGGCGGTGGGCGCAAGCTGCACCAGCCGGCGGAACCTGAACTCGAGGCCGATAGAGAAAATCAGCAGGATAACGCCGAGGTCGGAAATTTCCCGAATTCTTTCGGGGTCCACATAGACCGGCAGCGGAATGTAGGGCCCCACCACCATTCCGGCGACCAGGTAGCCGACCACCAGCGGCTGGCGCAGCAGTTGGCAGAGCACCGTAGCAATCGCCGCGACGCACAGCACCAGCGCCAGGTCTTCCAAAAAATTATGGCCTATGAGCATCGGCATAACGAAAACGGTGCGACCAGCGCCGCTGACGCAACACTGGATCAAGGCCGGTTCGACTTCAATTCCTGAAGGCGAAAAATAATAACAGGGTGAAAGCTCGCAGTCGCAGGCGGCTTCATGCCCGCTGCGTGATCGGCGCTGAACCTTGCCTAAGCCAAGCTATTTTATGATTCAGGACATCACAGACCGGAGCTGGCCCGATGGCGGTCCTGCGCCGCCGCCATCGCCTTGACCGTTTCAGCGATTTTCTCAGCCGGCAGCACACCTATCATTCCCCCCGGCCTGCTGCCGCCCTCACTCGCAGACAGGGAAGAATTCGCCTCGATCAGGCCCCACAACCAGATCCGATCGGCGCCGCGGATATAGACTGGAGACCCGCTCAGTTGCGGCGCGCTCAGTCCTTCCAGGAAACACAACTGCTGTCTGCCTGCGCCCACAACGCTGCCCGCCACGGCGTCGGCGATTGAAACGCGGCCGAAATGGACGGTCATTATTGGCGCCGACTCCGCTTCATCACTGAGCAGCGAAACATAGTATGCATCCGCACCCAGGTTTTCCGAACCTGAGCCTTCCAGAACGCTTCTGATGGGGACGGTCGTAAAGTCGACTCCGGGGGGCGAAAAGGGCAGCGCCGCGAGATCCGCGTAACGGTCATGCGGGTCGAAGAACCATTCGTTGGCCGAGGGCAGTCGCGAGGTCACCGGCGCCCCACCCTTGCCATGACCAATCACAAACGACAGTTGCGCCAATGGCTTGCCCGAGCCGTCCAGCAGCACGTGCCGGGCCGTGACCAGGTAAATAAATGATTTGCCCTTAAAGCTTTGACTGGGGACTTCGACGAAGAAGCCGATTCCGGTCGCATGCCGATCCTCGCCCGAACCGGTCACGATCAGACCCGAACTGCCGAGGCTTTCCGGAGTCACGTTTTGGCCATAAGCCGCGCATTCCAATCCCATCATCAGGGCCGCCATTAAGGCGGCTGCCACAGCCCATCCCTTCATCGAGCACCTTTCTTTATTTTGTATTTCACGCCCGCGGCTCGCCGGGCCCCCCACTGCGCCGCGGCCTTCCAGTTCATCATTCTGAATCCCCTGCGGTTGCCGCCGCCGGGCCGGAGAGAAAATCGAGGAGCAAGCGGTTGACCAGATCCGGCTTTTCCTGCTGCACCCAATGCCCGGAATCCGGCACGTATTTTATTTCGAATTCTCGTGCAAAGAGGTCTTCCATTCCGTAGGTCAGTTCCTTGGTCAGGGCGATGTCCTGCTCGCCCCAGATTATCAGCGTCGGGGCTTGCACCTTTCGCGCAAGCCAATGATCGGCGGGCGGATCGAAGAGCAGATCGCGCCGCGCCAGGGCGCGGTAATAGTTAAGCGCAGCCGTCAGCGCATAGGGCCGGCTCAGCGCTTCCCGGAAATGGTCGAGATCGGCGTCGGTGAACGCCTCTTTGCGCACCGCTCCCTCACGTATCGCACGCATCATCAATGAAAAATTGCCCGCGCGCAGCATCAACTCCGGCAAACATGGCAGTTGAAAGAAAAAAATATACCAACTGCGCGTCAATTGCCTAAAATTTGAGCGCAAATGCCGCTTCATCTGGAGCGGATGCGGGCAATTCAGTATGACCAGCCGTTCAACCACCTCAGGATGCATGAGCGATGCCACCCAGGCAATCGCCCCTCCCCAGTCGTGTCCAATCACCACGGCATGCTGGCGTCCGAAATGGAGCACGAGGTCCCGGACGTCACCGGCCAGCGCCTCCATCGTGTAGTTTTGCACGCCGCGGGGAGCGTCGCTCTCCCCGTAGCCGCGCAGTTCGGGTGCAGCGCATGTGTAAGATGCCGACAATGCACGCAATTGATGGCGCCAGGAGTACCAGCTCTCCGGAAAACCATGAAGCATCAGGACCAGCGGGCCCTTGCCCGCCACGGCAGCCCTGAGCGCAAGGCCTCCGGGCAGCACAATGCGCTCGAAACGCCAAGGATCAGGCTTCGTCTGACCAGCCATTCGATGCGATTCTCAGCCTGCTTCCGTCGCTTTTCATCCCAAGCGCCGGTAGTGGAAATTTGACCAATCGTCCGGCTTGCCGCCAACCGATGCAAGTAGGAAGATTATTTGGCGGGGTGAACTGTTGTGAGAGCGAGCAAAACCAGCGTGCCGAGATGCGCGGCGACCGCGGCTTTGGCAGCATCATTTTCATTGTTGTTGGTCTCGGTTGCGCTGGCCCAACAGAGTGGTATTGAGCCGGCGCCGCTGGTGCCACGCAGCCAAGGCCCTGGTACCGGCTCGGTCCTGGAAATACCCGCCAGCCGGCAGCAGCCGCAAACCGCCATTCCTGCCCCGATTGCGCCGCTGGCGCCCCAGGTCGGGCCCGAGCTGGAGATTCCCTCGCGTCAACTCCGCATACAACCTGGTTACGCCCAGGCCACCGTCACCGTGACCGATCGCACCGGAACCCACATCACCGACCTTACCAAGGACGATTTCCGCCTCTACGAAGACGGCCAACAGCGGCCCATTGAGTTCTTCCGCAAGGACCTCAACACGCCGGTGTCGGTCGGAATTCTGGTGGATACCTCGGGCAGCATGGAGCCCAAGATTCCGCAGGCCAAAGCCGCGATCGCGGAATTCATTCGCGATCTGAACCCGCGCGACGATGTTTTCCTGTTCGCCTTTTCCGAGGACCCCTATCTGCTTGAAGCCTTCACCGTCAATCACGCCGCTGTAGTGAGCCGGCTGGCGTTGCTGCACGCTTATGGTCGCACCGCCTTGTATGACGTGATCCTCGACGGCCTGATCATGGTGGCGCGCGGGCGCTACGATAAAAAGGCGTTGCTGGTGGTGACCGACGGAATGGACACCGCCAGTTCATCCAGCGTTGACCAGGTGGTGATGCAGGCCCGCCGCCAGGGCGTGCTGGTCTACTCGATCGGTATCGGCGACCCCAACTTTTCTTCCGCCGGCTTACTTTCCTCCTTCGCATTGCTGGGCTCTGACCAGGACGACCGGGTCGACGCCCGCACCCTGCAGGAGCTTTCCTCCGATACCGGAGCCAAGACCTACATCATTCGGGAGGTCGGCGACGGGGAGTTGCTCCGGCAAGCCACTGAATCGATTAGCAACGAATTACGCGATCAGTACACGGTGGGGTTCACCTCACCCAATCCGGGACGCGGCGGTTATCGCAGCTTGAAAGTGGACGTTCCGAAACGTCCCGAGCTGACGGTGCGGGTACGAAAGGGCGTAACCGTCGGCCATAGTCCTGACACGGTCGCCGAGGGCGGAGACCCCCGTTAGCGCAGCGGCAGTCATCGGCGGGGCGCAAAGCCCTCCATTTCAGCGTTGACGCGGCAGCGGTACGTGCGTAGCAATGACCACTGCGCGGGCGCGCAAGAGTTGCTCAGCCCGCGACAGGAGGTGGTTCGATATGAGGCGTGTGCTCGGGCCCAATGATCTGATCGCCAGTCACTACTCCATTTCCGGCGCGGACGTGATGAAGCCCGCGCGCCATTCTTTCGCCCAGCGCGTGGCTGCGGCGGCGGCGGCAGGTTTCGGGGGAATCGGCTGGACCCCGGAAGATTACGACGCCTGCCGGGCTGCGGGAGTATCCGAGGCGGAGATGCGCGCCATTCTGAACGATCATGGCGTCCGCGTTGCCGAGCTGGAGTTCGTTTCCGATTGGGCTCACGGCGGCGAGCGCGCCACGGCGGCCCGTCAGACCGAAGATCGCATGTACCGGATGGCGGACTTGTTGGGTCCGCGCCACATGAACGTGGGCGAGCTGCGTCCGCCCGCCGGGATGGAGCCGCTGGAGGCGGCTGCGGAGCGTTTCGCTGCTTTGTGCGATCGTGCTGCCGCCCATGGCCTGCAGGTCGCAATCGAATTCCTGCCATGGACCGGGATTCCCGATCCGAAAACAGCGTGGGAGATATGCCGCCTGGCCGGACGCCGCAACGGCGGACTGCTGGTCGATTCGTGGCATTACTTCCACAGCGGCGCCGACGCGACGACGCTACGCTCGGTGCCGCGTGACCAAATTATCGCAATCCAATTCGACGACGCTTCCCGGATATCCACTGACGCCGACATGCTCCACGACACCCTGCACCGCAGCGCACCCGGTGAAGGCGTATTCGACCTGGTCGGATTCATCCGGCTGCTCGATGAGATTGGTGTGCAGGCGCCAATCTCCGTCGAGATCATCTCTCCCGAGCAGCAGCAGCGTCCAATTGCGGAGGCTGCCCGGATTGCGCACGATACCAGCGCCGCGGTAATTGCCCGCGCCCGGACTTGAGGTAACAAATTAATCCAAACGTCCTGCGCTGTGGTCGGTCCGTATTGATCGGTCGCAAATCACCATTACTCTGTCAGGGATCAGAGAATGAAAATGTGCGGGCGTTTTTCTCACCTGCGGATTAGCCCGCAGCCGGACGGGCGGTTCACGAACCGCCCCTACGCCGAAAA
>DASZGF010000148.1:0-31312 GCA_035939115.1 Binataceae bacterium (SeqCode) | reverse complement strand
CTTTTCCTGCCCCTTCACTCCTGCTATCCATCTCCATGGCGTCATCCTCCGGCACCCGCCTCCAAGCGGGCTTGAGTTGTGGCTCAACTCGCCGGATCTTGACGCTTTTCCGCTTTTTCCACCACCTTCACGACACTACCTTTGGTTCTCACTCCTCACTTCTCTCCTCTTTCTTCGTAGCGCCGGCCTCCGTGCCGGTTCTTTTTCTCAGTTGTTAATATGAGCATGGTTTGCAGGGCGCGCGGGCCCATGCTATTTGGCTGTCAAGCCGCCGTTCGGTGGCATGTCCGATTAGCGGGCCCAGTGAGTCCGCGAGTTGTCGAGCGTACGCGGAGATAAGTCTTTCATGCGAGCAGCGATATTCAACGGCCCCGGCCAGCCCCAGGTCATCGAAGAGGTCGAAATTGACCAACCCCGGGGCAGGGAGGTCCTGGTCAAGAGCGTCGCCTGCGGCGTGTGTCATAGCGACCTGCACTTTGCCGACGGGGTCTGGCCGATGATGCCCCCGGCGATCCTAGGGCATGAGACCGCCGGAATTGTAGAGCAAGTCGGCGGCGACGTGACCGAATTCAAGCCCGGCGATCATGTGATCGCCTGCCTGGCGCTGTTCTGCGGGTCATGCGAGAAATGCCTCAGCGGCAATCCCCATCTGTGCTTCAACACTGGCGCCACCGATCGCAAATCCGGCCAGCCTCCGCGGATGCGCTACAAGGGAAAGCCCATCCAGGGTATCCTTTCGATGGCCGGCTTTGCCGAGAAGCAGCTGCTGCACGAGAACGCGGTGGTGAAGATTCCCGACGACATCCCGCTGGATCGGGCCGCGCTGGTCGGATGCGGCGTGACCACCGGGGTCGGAGCGGCGCTCAACACTGCGAAAGTGGTGCCGGGTTCGACCGTGGCGGTGTTCGGATGCGGTGGGATTGGACTGGCTGCGGTCCAGGGAGCGCGAATCGCGGGCGCCCTTCAAATCATCGCGGTCGACATGTTCGAAAGCAAACTCGCGATGGCCAAGCGGCTGGGAGCCACCGATACCGTCGACGCTTCGGCAGGCGATCCGGTGCAGGCAATCATGGGCATGACCGGCCGCGGAGTGGACTACTCCTTTGAATGCATCGGGCTCAAGAAGGTCGCCGAGCAGGCGATCGCCTGTCTTAAGCCGGGCGGCACTGCCACCATAATCGGGATGCTCCCGCTGACGGAAAAAGTGGAGATGGACGCGGTCTCGCTGCTGTCGGAGCGCAAGCTTCAGGGCTGCTTCATGGGGTCCAGCCGCTTTCGCCTCGACGCGCCGAAATTCCTGCAATACTACCGGCAGGGGCGCCTCAACCTCGACGACATGGTGACGCGCAAGGGTACGCTGGCGGATATTGACGAGGCGTTCCGCGCGATGAAAGCCGGCGAAGTGGTGCGTACGGTAATAATGTTCGACTGAGAGGGTGATTGACTATGCCACTGGATCAACAGACCAAGGCCCTGATTGATGCGATGCAATCGGCCGGGATGGTGCTCGAATTCGAAAAGATGACGCCGGTGCAAGCCCGCCAGGCGATGGAACAGATGGCGGCTGCGACGCGGGCGCCCGGGGAGCCGGTTGCAAAGGTCGAGGATCGCAGCATCCCCGGTCCAGAGGGTGCGGTCGCCGTGCGGATCTATGTTCCCGAGGGCTCGGCGCCATTTCCTGTGATGGTCTTTTATCACGGCGGCGGATGGGTAATCGGGAGCATCGACAGCCATGACGCCACCTGCCGCAAGCTCACCAACGCAATCGGATGCGTCACCGTGTCGGTGGAGTACCGCCTCGCGCCCGAACACAAGTTTCCAGCCGCCGCCGAGGACTGCTACGCGGCCACGCTGTGGGTGTCCGAAAACGCCGCCGCGCTTGGTTGCGACCCCAAACGCCTGGCGGTATGCGGCGACAGCGCCGGCGGCAACCTCGCCGCAGTGGTGCCCCTGATGGCGCGGGATCGGGGCAAGCCTCCAATTGCCTACCAGGTCCTGCTGTATCCCTGCACCGACGGTAGCCTGGAGACCGGGTCGATGCGTGATTTGGCCGAGGGGTACTTCCTTACGCGCGGTGCGATGGTCTGGTTCTGGAACCATTACGTCCGCGATCACAACGACCGCAATCATCCCTATGCGGCGCCCGTTCATGCGCCCGAGTTGAGGGGGCTTCCGCCGGCGCTGGTAATCACGGCCGAATACGATCCGTTGAGGGACGAGGGCGAGGCTTACGCCGCCAAGCTGCGCGCGGCCGGCGTTCCAGTGACATCCACGCGCTACGACGGCACGATTCACGGCTTCGTCAGCATGGCGGACAACCTGGACAAGGGCAAGGACGCGATCAAAGAGGTTGTATCGACGTTGAAGGCGGCCTTTAAGAAATAGGCGTCAGGAGAATCGGCGATGCCGCTGGAGCCGCAGACCAAAGCCATGCTCGATGCCATGCAGGCGTCGGGCGCCTCCCTCGACTTCGGCCACATGTCGGCGGCCGAGGCGCGGCGCAAGATGGAAGCCAGTCCCGTCGCGCGCGGTTCCGCGGAGCCGGTCGCCAAGGTGGAAGACCGCATGATACCGGGACCCGGCGGCCAGCTTGCGGTGCGGATCTACACGCCCGACGCGCCGGCGCCGCTGCCGGCGATTGTGTACTTCCATGGCGGCGGCTGGGTGCTGGGCAATCTGGAGGGATCCGACGCGCAATGCCGCACGCTGACCAACGCGGTCCGATGCGTAACCGTGTCGGTGGATTACCGCCTGGCTCCCGAAGCGAAGTTTCCCGCGGCCGCCGAAGACTGCTATGCCGCGACGCTGTGGGTGGCGGACAACGCGGCCAGCCTCGGTTGCGATCCCAAGCGAATAGCCGTGGCCGGGACCAGCGCCGGCGCCAACCTCGCCGCCGTGGTTCCGCTGATGGCGAAGGATCAGGGCGCGCCCGCAATCGCGTTTGAGGTGCTGGTTTATCCGATCACGGACGGCGGGATGAATACACGCTCGTACCGGGAAAACGCCGAAGGATACTTTCTCACCGCCGCTTCGATGGCCTGGTTCTGGGAGCAGTACATCAACGACGACAAAGACCGCGTCCATCCGTATGCGGCGCCGATTAACGCGCCGGACTTAAGCGGACTGCCGCCGGCGCTGGTGATTACCGCGGAGTTCGATCCGCTGCGCGACGAGGGCGAGGCGTACGCCGAGCGCCTGCGCGCCGCCGGCGTGCCGGTCACCTGCACGCGCTACGACGGCACCATCCACAGCTTCGTGAGCATGGCCGCGATTCTAGACGTCGGCAAACGAGCCTTCGAGCAGATCGTAGCGGCGTTAAAGGAAATTTCGTAGGGCGGGCGTCCCTGCCCGCCGTTAAACGCGCGAGCGTTTTTTTGCTCGCGCCCCCGCCAAATCTTTAAAAGGGTGGCGCGAGGAAAAGGTCTCGCGCATCTATCGGCGGGCCCGCCCGCCCTACTTACCATCGCTCGTACTGGACTGCGCGGCGGGCGTAGCCCGCTTTCCGCAGCAGGTCGCGTAGGTCGATCACCGGCTTCCCGACGCCGCATAGATAAAAGGCGCGGTCGCGCCCCTGGTCGCCGTCGACGAACAGCCCCTGGATATGCTCCAAAAGCTGGCCGCATCGTCCGCTCCAGGCTGGAGGCGGCTGAGCCAGGATCGGTTCGAAGGTGAAATTTGCGCAGCGGTTTGCCGCCGCTTCGAACTCCGCGGAGTAGAGCAGTTCGCTCCGCGTACCCGCGGCGTGGAAAAGCTTAAGCGCCACCGGCGAGGGTCGCGCCAGCGCGCGGCGCAACATCGGCCGGATGGGCGCGATCGCCGTACCCTCGGCAGCGAAAATCGTCTCGACCTCGGGCGCGCGATCAAGCGTGAAGAGCCCGAACGGACCGGTGAAGTTAAGCCGGTCGCCGACCTTAAGCCGGAACAGATACTCCGAGCCCGCGCCGCCCGGCACCAGGTTGAACACGATTTCCAAGGGTCCGTCATCCTCCGGGCTGGAGGCCAAAGTATATGGGCGGACGCGGGTTTCGTTGGACAGCGGAATCGCAACAGAAATGAACTGGCCTGGTGTAAATCTAAAAGCGGTCCGCTCCGGCAGGCTCAGCAACAGCGAGCGCGTATCCTCATTATGCTCGACGATCCGCTCGATCGTCGCGGTATATTTGACGCGCTGATTGGTCCCGCCCGCTGCCACGTGTTTTCGCCTGATTTCCCGTATTCCTCTCCCCCTCTCAGGGGGAGAACGGCGCCCTTTTTTTGGGCGCCGAGAGAGGGTCTTTTCTCAGCACGCCTTCTCAAGGCGCGCGATTCAGAACAACTTCCAGCGCTGTCTTTACTTGCACATTCGAAATCGGCCAGCCTGTTCCATGCAGCCAAGCCAAGGCGATCACCGGGTCTCGGCGACCTGCTGGTTGATCGTGTACCGCGGCACGAAAACCACAATTTCCGCGTCCTCGTCCTCGATTACCGCCTGGCATCCCAGGCGCGAGGTAGGCGTCAGTCCCGGCGCCCGATCGAGCAGGTCCTCCTCGCGCTCCTCGGCTTCCGACAGCTTATCGAAGCCGCTCTTGACGATCACGTGGCAGGTGGTGCAGGCGCAGTTGCCGCCGCAGGCATGCTCCAGCGCAATTCCATTAGCGAGCAACACGTCGAGAATCGAGCCCGGCTGCCCGTCATGCTGAAACGGCGCCTTGGACGGGCTGAATTCAATCACCCGTTCCGGTTCCCCACTTTCGAAAATCACTCGCAACCTTGCCATCGTTGTCCATACCGCGTCTGCAAGCAGCGCTAAGGCTCCCTGTTTTGGAATAGCCGCTGAATTAAAGCCGCAAGCTGTCCGGGAGGGAGGTTAATTCAATGGATGTGCCGGCTACTCTGCGATGCTTGACTAGGCATCGTCCGCTATTGCGGCTCACTCAAGCGGAGCCTTCGACGCTGCTCAAGAGCGACAATGATGCCAGTAATAAACGCAACTGTGCCGATCAAGAGGGGCGTCAGTTCCGGCAGCAAGTGTTCCATCGATTTCTACGGAAAATGCCAGCGATCAAAATGCTCCCACCAGGGCCGGATCTTTTCAAGTATGAGGCCAAAAAAGAAATAGAACGACGCTCCATAGTCCTCTAGCGGAAACGTTGAAGCTTCCGTTGGCGATGTTTAAGGCTTAAGCTGTAGCCACGCGGGAGACGGGAGCCTATGTCGGATAAAGAGACAGTACGTCAGGCCAACCGCGCCTTCTACGACGCTTTCGAAACCCTGGAAGTGGATCGGATGGAGCGGATCTGGCTGCAGGAGCCGCATATCGTCTGCATTCATCCGGGATGGCGTCCGCTGCCGGGTTGGGGCCCGATTATGCATAGCTGGGAGCGAATTTTCGACTCCACCTTTGAGATGAAGTTCGACATTTCGGAGATTCAGATGCTCCTCCAGGGCGACCTAGCGATCGTCGTTGTTCAGGAAAACCTCACCCAGCGCGGCTACGACGGCATCGTCAAGTCGACGGTGCTTGCCACCAACGTCTTTGAGCGCTCGGGCGGCGAGTGGAAAATGGTCCTGCATCATGGCTCGCCGGTCGCGATGCCCCGCGACGACGAACCGCCCATCCAGTAGCGCAAGGGCGGCATCAAAGAGAGTTTGCTTGAAGTGTACCTGCATCCTCACCCGGAGAGCGATTTTGCTTGCGCAAACTCGCTCTCCGACCTGTCCCAGCTTGCGCGCGCGGACCAGTCCGCGCGCGGGCGAGGCAGGGAATTAGCGCGCCGTTTTTTTGGGTATGTAGTTGAGATTTTCCAGCGTACTGAGCAGGCGTGTCAGGTTGGTTCCGGCTGGTTCGCGGTCGGTTTCGATCACCAGTTCGGGGTTCAGCGGTTCTTCATAGGGGTCGGACACGCCGGTGAAGAAGGGAATCTCGCCGCTGAGCGCCTTGGCGTACAGACCTTTGACGTCGCGTTCAACCAGCTTTTCGAGCGAACACTTGACGTAAACCTCGACGAACCTTTCGTGTTCCCGCCTCACCTCATCGCGGGTTTCACGATACGGGGATATTGCGGCGGTTATCGCAATCACACCATTGCGCGACAGGAGCTTGCATACGTAGCCGATGCGGCGAATGTTGGCGTCGCGGTCCGCCTTGGAAAAGCCCAGGTCCTTGGAAAGGTGAGTCCGAACCTCGTCGCCATCCAAAATTTCCACTCGATGGCCCCGGCGGCGCAACTCCGCGGCTGCCAGATGGGCCAGCGTTGACTTTCCGGAACCAGGCAAGCCGGTAAGCCATAAAGTGAATCCTTCACTCATCCCACCGCATAAAATAAACCACTTCTTCGGTCGAATCAGCCCTTGACCGCAAGCGGTCCAAGGCCGATCAGCGGCCAATACAGATGCATCACCAGGTTCAGTCCGATCCAGCTTGCAAAGATGAGGATCATTCCAGGGACGATTAAATCCCTGGTGCGCAAGTATCCTCCGGAGTAGGCCAGGGCGTTGGCGGGGGTGCTGACCGGCATGATGTAGGTCAGGCCAGCCGGCAGCGTGATCGCCAGCGTCAGCGCGCGCAGGTCCAGCCCAAAGCGCGTGGCGAGACCTAGTCCCACCGGAAGCAGCGAGGCAACTACCGCCGAATGACTCAAAGTTTCTCCGAGAAACTGGGCGGTTAATGACAGCGCCGCCAGCAGCACCGCCGGGGAGCTGGTCTGTTTGGCGATTCGCTCCGCGATAAACGCCGCGGCTTTGGAGCGCTCCAAGGCCGAACCCAGCGCAATCGCGCCGCCGTACATCAAGATGATTCCCCAGTTAACGTGGCCTTCGACTTCCCGCCAGGACAGCAGATCGAAAACGAACAGCGCCACCACCGCCAGGATCGCGATTCCCGCCAGGCCGATCTTCTGGCTGGCCAGCGACCATGCGACGACCGTCACGCCCAGCACCACCGCAACGGCGGTTTCCTCGAACGTGATGCGTCCCAGTTGCAACCTGCGCCGCCTGATAGCGGAGACGCTCTGCTCGATGTTGACCACTTCAGAGGCGAAAAAAGCGGTCAGCACCAGGTAGCCGACCAGCAGCAGCATCGCGACCAATGGGATGGTCGCGGCGGACCAGCGGATAAAGGAGATGGTGACGCCGGTGGACTCGGTCAGTATCCCCAACGCCAGCGGGCCGCGCGCGCCGCCCAGCAGGGTCGCGATGCCGCCGATGTTAGTTCCCCAGGCCATCGCCAGAAACAACGCCGTTGGATAACGCGTGCGGCGCGCGGCGGGTTCCAGCGAATCCGCCAGGTTGAGCACGATCGGGAAGACGATCGCCGCCACCGCATGCTCGGGTATCAGGAACGACATCAGGGCGCTGAGCAGGTAGATGGCACGGATCAAGCCGTGAGGCGTGCGCCCATAGCGGGCGAAAACGATCACCGCAACTCGCCGCCCCAATCCTCTATAATTGACCGCCGCCGCCAGCATGAAGGCCGCCAGTACGAAGAACACCGCTTCGCTGCCGAACAGCGAATAGGCGGTGCGCGCGGGCATCACACCGCATATCCCCAGCAGGACGATTGCCAGCAGCCCCGTTATCACCAGGGGCAGCGCGCCGGTCACCCAATAGATAACGCACAACGCGAACACCGCCAGGGCGCGTTCGCCGGGCTGGCTGAGACCGGCGGGCGGAGTGGCGTGCAGGATGTAGAAAAAGACCGCCGCGCCGGCCAGCAGCAAAAACGGGCGCAAGCTGCGCGACAGCAGCACCATCGCCAGCGGCCGCGTGTCGACTTCGACATCAAGCAGTTCGAGCAGCTTTCGGTCGGGCTCGATAAACGGATCTTCGGCCAAGGTAGAACGCTCACAGACGCGAGGAATCGAAGGATGCGCGGACCCATCTGACCCGCAGCCGCCGGCGCATCTTGGCCAGTGAACGGGTAGCGAGCGCGCCGATTCGGTTTCTGGACAGGTTTTGCAGCAGGATCGGCAATTGCGGCGCGTTAATCACGAAGTAGCGCGCCTCCAGCGGCGTGATCGCATGGGAAAGGTCCCGCGCCCATGACATGTTGAGTCCCGCCTTGTGCACTTCGTTGAACAGCCGGGCGTATAGCGGGGCGAAGTCGAGGGCCGAGTGGGTTTGCACTCGGGACGGATCCAAGCCGAGGATCGGCAGCACGCCGATTTCCGTAAGCTCCTCGATGGCCTCGCCAATTTTGTCCTCGGGCGACAAACCGACCGTCAACTCGCACAACACCGCGCCGCCGGGAAATACTTTGGCCGCATGGGAGAGCGAATGAAAGTAGCGGCTGCGGCCAAGAAACCGGGCGCGGCCGGGAAAATGAGCCAGCAAACTGTCGGCGTCGGCGGCTTCGAGATTGTAACTGATCGCATCGACGCCCGCCGCGTAGGCGCGCTCGATCGACCGGGGATCGGCCGGCGGATGCATCGAGACGGCGACGATCGTATCGAAATGGCGCCGCACCGTTTCAATATAAGGAAACAGTAGCTTCAAGCCGGCGTCATCGCCCGGCAGATAGCCGAGTTGGAACAGGACGAACTCCGCCGCGCCTTCCTTGAAGATCGCTCCGAGCGCCTCGATAACGTCCTCAACCGGCCACATCTCGCCGGGTTTTTGCGTCAGTTCACGCCCGCGGCATAGCGCGCATACGCCTCCGGGCAGGCTGACTCCGCAGCCGCCGTTGAGTTCGACTACGGCGTAAGCACCGCGGACGGCGGCGATACTTCCCAGCGTGAGGCCGTTGCGGCTCTTGCGATGCGCATATTCCGGCTCGGGCATCACCCGCACCGCAACTTCCGTGTCGCCCTCGCGCAGCACGTCGCCTTGCGCGCCGCGGGCCAGTTTCAGGGATGAATCCGGATTGATACGGGCGCGGGCCCAGAGGTCTCCGTCAAGCTGCAGTTCGAGCCAACTTGCGGGATTAGCGCTGGTAGCGTCGACCCCTCGCAGGGCAAGTTCCAGCTTCAAAAGCGCCGGATTCTTCGCCGTCTCATGCATTGCGCGACTCAACTTCAATTAGAACGAGTAAAGGTCAGCGCGACCCCAGATGCAACCCTGAAATTGTTGGGAGCGGGTGAGTCGGCTTTTTGCCGGAATGGTCAAGCTGCTCCGAGTGTCTGCAGCAATTCGGCGGGTGAGGCAAAGATTGCGTCCACCCCGCTCATCCGGGTGCGCCTTTCCTGGGTGGGCGCGATCGCAAAAAAACGGACACCTGCGGCTGTAGCTGCCAGTCGATCGGCGTCGCTATCACCCACGAACAAGGCCGAATCCGCCTCGACCTTATTTCGTTCCAGAGCCAGCAGGAGCATGTCCGGAGCGGGCTTGAGCGCGAGCAAACTGTCGCGCCCTACCACCGAGCGCACGCTATATACCAACCGGGTGCGCGCCAGCCATCGGTACACCGTGCGCGAGGAGTTCGAGGTGACAATCACCGCGCCAACATTGCGCTTGACCAACTCGGTGAGCAGCTCAGCCGCTCCGGGCAGCGCCTGCGCCCGGTCCACTCCGGCAAGTTCGTGGAATTCGATTATGTGTGACGCGCGCTGGAGCAACTCGCGCGCCGGGATAGCGGGAGTGAAAGCGCCCGCTTGCAGCCGGTGCAGGACGGCATCGTAGAGGCCTAGGTTTCCGCGCGGAAACTCCGCGAACAGCTCGGCGGGACATCCGGCCTCCCGCAGCATCGGCTCCAGTTCCGTGCGGCTCAACGCCCAGTCGACCGTTTGCTCCAGCGCGACCAGCGTATTGTCGAAGTCGAACATCCACAGTTGAGCGGAGTGGTCGAATCCGGAGTTACTGTTCGGAGCACTCATTAGTGTTATGAGGGGCAGCGATTCAGTGGCCGACGCACGCCGCGCTTCAATTGCATACGATGCATCTCTTGCGCGATGGTGCTTCAAGCCGGCTCGAGCGCGATTCGTATCCTGAGAATTCAATCAGGCGCGAAGGCTGCGGTGCAACCGCCAGCAAGCATTTGATCGTTTCCACCGCCGCGACCATCGCCGCGGGCACGGCGAACGGTCCACGCTCGATTGGCGCAAGGAGCATAGTGCCGACGCATGCGAGGCAGGGCGGACGGGAGGTCAGGACTGCCACCACACAGGGCTCGCCTAACCTGGCGAAAATCACGCGCGTGCAGACGGCGCTTTCATTGATCCGGGGCACCGCCTCAATTGTGCGGTTGCTTCCCGCCAGAACTATCAGCGCCTGATCATCGCCTGCCGCAGGCGCCGACGGCTCGATGCGCACCTCCGGGTTGAGTTCAGCCATCGCGGCGATAACGCCCCCGATATTGCCGGCGTCGGCGCCACAGTCCAGGTGTATATTCCCCACACCTGCCCCGACCAGATAATTCAGCGCCGGAGTCAGATCTTCGATTTCGGCGAGCAGCGTGACGCGCGCCGCCAGCAACCGCTCCTGGCCAAGCCCTCCCACCTCGGGCAGGATGATTTGCCGGCTATAGCGATCGATTTGTGTGTCGGTGAGCAAAAAGTTCCGCTGATTAAAGTTATCCTGACAATCGTGCCGTATGTAGCACGTCAGGCAAAGCTTCGCGCTACGTGCAATTCCAGCCCGGCCCGCAACACAAAGGTTACTCCATCTCAAGGGCGAAACGATGCAGGTCCGTACCAAGTCGCGCGATACCACTCCGCGCCTCGCCCCACCTGTTTTTCACAATGACCTTTTGGCGCATAATAATTCTACGGTGACTTCATGCAGCGCCCCACACAAGCGCTGAACCAAACCGCGTCATCGACAGTGGCGATTGCTGCGAACCCGTCCCGCTCCAGTGAGGCGTTTACCAAGCCTGCGGCTTGGTAAACGTGCCGTGTGAATCGGTTAGCGTCACGGGGAATTGTGCCGTTTTTAGAACGCCGGCACGAATCTGCTTGATGAAGTCGATATGCGGTAGGAGGGCGCGGCTTGGATTTCGGTGCGGATTCAATATGCCCACTCGCTTATGAAGCTGCTCGCGCACAATTTTGATAGGTTCCAGAAGGTCTGAATCGTTCGAGATGACGACCGCCACATCGAACCTGCCTATATGGGCAT
This sequence comes from Binataceae bacterium (SeqCode), assembly GCA_035939115.1. GTDB lineage: Bacteria > Desulfobacterota > Binatia > Binatales > Binataceae > JAJPJA01. Next base: position 20,284 of record DASZGF010000148.1, on the reverse strand, counting down.
CGTGCAACAGGTGAGTGGCAAGGTTTACGTCCGACCCCTTTTCTTCTGTCTTGATGACCCTCGCATATTTTTGCGGCTGTCCCGGAGGGACAACCAGCGGCATTGTGACCTCGTGGGCGAGGAAGTGACCAGATGAACGGAAACCTTGGGGAGCGTTCCCAGCGCCCGCAGGTAAAGTTGCTGCCTTACGGGTTGGTCAGGGTCATTCGACCGGGCCGATACCAGAGCGGTGAAATACTTGATTCGCCCTATGGTGTTCTTCGGCAGTAGAAGCTGGCAAAGTGTTTCCGGGTTGAGCCAGCGGTAAGGGGTTTTGCGTAGCGCCCCATAGTATAGATTGAAGCCGTCTATGTAGATGTTTGTGGTCAGACGAGCCTTTCTGAAAATGCAGAAGCCGCCCCCTGGAGGGCGGCCTCGCGCCCGGCCACCGAAGCGACCGAGGGGATATACGCCCTGATTGTAAGCCTTAATGGACTATCCGGTCAACAGACTTTCCACGTCCGCCGCACCTTTTTGAATCTTCGGCGGCAGCCATTCAGGATAAGCTCCTTGCCTTTCGGATTCCCTGCTTGACCATCTCCGCGATCTGCGAAATAGGCTTCGGAAATACCAACGGGGCGTCCCCGCGGCGAAACTTTCCCTCTATGTGGGGTCAGCGGATGCCATGTGCTTGTCCTTCGTCCGAAAATACCCCCGCCAAACTTGTTCTATTTTTGCATGGTAATCGAACAGACCGGCAACAGCGCGTTCATTTCCGGCCTAGGCTCGTCGATTTGTTCTATGGGCAGATCTCCGACACGCAGTAATCCTGCGCGTGGACCTATTCAATCACGTTCTTTTCGATCGGCTCGACCGTCACGCCGCTTTGCCGTAGCCATTCAAGGGCGCGTTCGATTTGATCGGCGGAGCCCTCGAACTCCACCGCCACCAGGCCGATCTCGTCCGATACGCTGGCGCCGCGGATGTTGAACATGAGGTCGAATTTCTTGACCAAATGGTACAGCAGCGGCTCCTTGATCAGGTGGCGCGGATAAGTCAGGTAATAGCGTTCGCGCTGGCGTCCGGAATTCATCGTTCCAGCAGTCCTTTGAGCTTGCTTCGATCCCATGCGGTCCAGCCGATCCACAAATTGGTCGACAGGTACTTATCGCCGGAGTCCGGAAAGACCGTTACCACGCATCCTTCGCGCAGTTCGCGCGCCACGCGCAAAGCCGCGATCATCGCTGCGCCCGAGGACTGCCCGACGAGCACTCCCTCAACCTGGCCCAGAGCATAGACCATATCATAGGCGTCCTCGGTAGAGACCGGGACCTTACGGTCAAGGCGGTCTTCGTGGTAGATGCCAGGCACAATCGATGAGGCCATGTGCTTGAGCCCTTCCAGGCCGTGCATCGGGTCGTCGGGTTCCGCGGCGATCACCTGGATCGCCGGGTTGCGCATCTTAAGATAGCGCCCCGTGCCCATCACCGTGCCGCTGGTTCCGACGCCGGCGACGAAATGGGTAACCTCGCCGGCGGTCTGCCGCCAGATCTCGGGTCCGGTCGTTTCGAAATGAGCCAGGGGATTGGCTTCGTTGTTGTACTGGTCGGGCTTGAAATAACTCTGCGGGTTCTCCCTGATGATCTTGCGGCAGAGCACTATAGCTCCGTCGGATCCCTCCAGCGGATCGGAGTAGATCGCCTTGGCGCCGAAGGCCGAGATTATGCGCTTGCGCTCGCGGCTGACATTGGCTGCCATCACCAGTTCCACCGGATAACCCAGCGCCGCACCCACCATCGCCAGCGCGATACCGGTGTTGCCGGAAGTGGAATCGATAATCACCCTGCCCGGACGCAAATCGCCGTTGGCCAGTCCAACCTCGACCATTTTCCGTACCGCCCGATCCTTGACCGAGCCGCCCGGATTGAAGGTCTCCAGCTTGGCGAAGATGCGCACGCCCGGGCGCAACAGTCCGGCGGTGATGCGGCTGATCTCCAGCAGGGGCGTATTGCCGATCAGGTCGATTACGCTTTTGGCGCGCGCGACCGGGACCGGCTGCGCGCTAACGTCCGCCGGCGATTGCAGGAACGATGGAGATGTCGTCGCCATCCTTGACCGCGGAGTTTAGTTGGTCGAGGAACCGGACGTCATCGCCATTGAGGTAGATGTTGACGAAGCGGCGGATCTCGCCCTTGTCATCCAGCAGCCGGTCCCGCATCCCGGGATGGCGGCTTTCGAGGTCATTGATGACTTCCTTGATCGAGGCTCCCAAGGCGGCTACCTCGCCGTTGCCGGCGGTGAACCTGCGCAGTGGAGTGGGAACGCGAACCCGTACTGGCATCTGGTCAGATTACCTCCATGGTCATTTCAGCCTACGTGCATGCCGTCGGTCCAGACAAGCGCTTAACGTCTCTCTTATCTCTCCCACAGGGAGAGATTAAGGAAAGCAGCCAGTTTTTTACCCGGGGTTGCTGAAACCAATTTGTTGCCGCCGCCCCACGGGCATTTTCTTTTTCAGCGCTCCCGCTAAGCCGCCCCAGCCAGCCGCTTGCCATTGGACAGGCGCTCGAACAGGGCGTCGAAATCGTTCAGACGGGCCTCGATTACGTAGGGCTGCTCGACCGCCTGGCTTACCGCTTCCAGTGTTTTGTAGCCGTTGCCGGTGATCGCCACCACGACGCTTTCATCGGCGCGAATCCGCCCCTGGGCGATCAGCTTCAGCGTCACGGCCAGGGTGGTGCCGCCCGCAGGTTCGGCGAAAATCCCCTCGGTGCGGGCCAGCAGCTTGATTGCATCGACGATTTCTTCGTCGGTAGCCATCTCGCCCCATCCACCCGACTCACGCACCGCGCCGAGCACGTAGTATCCGTCGGCAGGATTGCCGATCGCGATCGACTTGGCGATGGTGTTGGGCTTGACCGGGCTGATCAGGTCGGTGCCCTTGTGCAGTGCGTGGATGACAGGCGCGGAGCCCGCCGCCTGGGCCGAATGAATTTTGGGGGCGCCGCCTTTGACCAGGCCGACTTCTTTTAGTTCCTTGAACGCCTTGGCGACCTTGGGCAGGATCGTGCCGCCGGCGGTGGGGATGACCACGTTGTCGGGCAGCTTCCATCCCAATTGCTCGGCGATTTCGAAGCCGAAGGTCTTCGCACCCTCGGTATAGTAGGGGCGCAGATTGATATTGACGAAGGCCCACCCGTACTTGTCCGCGATTTCGCTGCACAGCCGGTTGACGTCGTCGTAATTGCCGCGAATCGTGATGACCTTGGCGCCATATATCGCCGAGCCCACGATCTTTCCCGACTCCACCCCTTCGGGCATGAAAATGTAGCACTTGAGTCCGGCGCGCGCCGCGTGCGCCGCCACCGCCGTTGCCAGGTTGCCGGTGGACGCGCACGAAACCGTGGTGAAGCCGAATTCCTGTGCCTTGGTGATCGATACCGACACCACGCGGTCCTTGTAGGAGAGAGTGGGATGGTTGACCGTGTCATCCTTGATGTAGAGCTGTTTGACGCCGATCTCGGCGCCCAGCCGCCGCGCGCGCAAAAGCGGCGTAAAGCCCGAGCAGGGTCCCACGTCGGGCTCCTTGTCGACCGGCAACAGTTCGCGGTAGCGCCACAGATTGCGCGCGCGCCCTTCAATCACCTTGTGGCTGATAGCGCTGCGAATGCGGGCATAGTCGTAGATCACTTCGAGCGGGCCGAAGCAGGTTTCGCACACGTGCAACGGTTCGAGCGGGTAATCCTGGCCGCATTCACGGCATTTCAGAGCGGTTATGTAACTCATATCTTTCCTTCGGTTATGGGTCCTGAACTTCCAACGCCGCCGCCGGAATTGAGGCTAATCCAATAGTCATAGGCGCCGCAGCGGCATCTCCGCCGCGGCGTCACGCTGGTGGTGCGGGTGCGGCTGTTGCGGGCTTCATAGGTCAGGATTCGTCCGCAAAGTGCGGGCTGCGCGCCACGCGCGAATGAAATTGCTTCCTCGGCCTGAAGCGCCCCGATAATCCCTGCCACCGGCCCCAGGATACCGGCCTCGCGGCAGCTTGCTATTTCACCTTCCGCCGGCGGCCCTTCGAACAGACAGCGCAGGCAGGCGGTGCGGCCAGCCAACACCGTCATCGCCTGACCGGAAAATCCCAGCACGCCGCCGTAAACAAAAGGCCGGCGCGCTGCCACGCAGCTATCGCTGATGAGAAACTTGGTGGGCGGGTCGTCAGTTCCGTCGATTATAAAGTCATGGCGCGCGATCAGTTCGGGGGCGTTATCCGGACCTAGTGCGCCGACAATGGGCTCCGCTTCAAGACCCGGAAACTCTTCGGCGAGCCGGCGCACGGCGACCTCTGCCTTGTAAAGTCCCAATTCAGAGGTGCGGTAGATGATCTGGCGGGCCAGGTTGGACAGTTCGATCGGCTCAGGATCCATCAGCGTGATGTGCGCCAGTCCGGCCTGTGCCAGGCGCAGCGCGGCGGGGACACCGAGCCCTCCGGCTCCGACAATCAGCACCTTTGTGTGGACCAAACCGCTCATGTCCCTAACCGCACTCAAAATTCTCGCGGTCAGGGCAAGGTCGCGGACGCGGACCGAATCAAAGGTCCACGTCACGCCGATAAGGGGAAGGGCTGTTACGCTCTCACCTTATCTGCCAAGGCCACCCCGACCGGGGAAACCTTGCCGGAATTAGCACCAGCACCCTTGACGGGCCGGTTGCTGCGGCTTCACAGGGCCAGTCCCTCCGCCGCTCTCGATAAGGCAAATTCCGACTGTTGCAATTCATGGTTACCGAAGCGAAAGCTCCAAGTCAACCCAACCGCTCGGTCAGGCGAAGGGTGAGAAGTGAGGGGAGAGGAGTAAGAGGTGAGAGAAGAATTGATCGGCCTCTCACCTCTCACTACTGTTCCTCTCTGGTCCGGCCCTCACTTCTCACTCCTCTTCCCTCTCTCTTCTCCTCTAGCGCTCGCCGTAGTTGAACGTCTCGATCACGGTCTGCAAAAAGGTGGCGGCCGGGGCGCCGTCGACGATGCGATGGTCGAAGGTCAGGCTGAGCGTCATCATCGAGCGCCGCGCGATTTCGCCCCGGTAGATCGCAGGGCGCTCGATAATTCGGCCCAGGCCCAGGATCGCCGCCTCGCCGTGGTTGATTATGGGCGTGAACCCATCAATCCCGTAGGTGCCGAGATTGGTGATCGTAAAGGTCCCGCCTTCCACATCTTCAAGGCGCAATTTTCCCTCTCTCGCGCGCTTGCCCAGGTCCCTCGTCTCTGTCGCGATCTCGCGCAGCGTTTTGCGGTCTGCGTTGCGGATCACGGGAACGATCAATCCCTCATCCAGCGCCACGGCCATGCCGATGTTTACCTCGTCGCGCAGCCTGATCACGCCTTCTTCAATGGTCGAGTTCAGCCGCGGATGGCGACGCAGCGCGCGGGCGACGGCGTGGATCATCAGGTCGGTGTAAGTGAACTCCGACTCACGCCCCATATGCGCGCGTAAGTCGGTGGCGGCGGTGACGTCGGCCTCGATGGTGAGTGTCAGCTGGGCCGAGCCATGCAGGCTTTGCATCATGCGCTCGGCGATAGTCTTGCGGATTCCCTTTAAAGGGATGACGGCACCCCCCTCAGCGGCGCGGGCAGGAGCGGCCTGCGCACGGGGCCCTTGCGCCGCGGTCGGTTGGGCGGAGGCGGCTGCTCGCTCTACATCCTCGCGCGTCACCCTGCCACCGGGCCCGGTGCCGGCGACATTGGAAAGATCAACGCCGAGTTCCTCCGCCCGCTTGCGCGCGATTGGTGTGATCGACCGGCGCGCGCCCGCTGGCGCAGCCGATGCCTCCGGCGGCGCGGCTTTGGCCGCTGACGGCGGTGCAGCGGGTTGCGCCCGAGCGGGGGCGGCGCGGTAGCGCGTCTTGAGCGCTTCGACGTCCTCTCCCGGCTGCGCGATAACCGCCAGCACCACGCCGCAATCAACCGTGTCGTCCTCGTTAAACAGGAAGGCCACGAGAACCCCCGAAGCGGGCGCCGGCACTTCGTTGAGGACCTTTTCGGTTTCCACCTCGAACAGCGGCTCGCCCTCGGTCACCGCTTCACCGGGCTGCTTCAACAAGCGCTTGAGTATCCCATCGTTCATCGTCAGCCCGAACTTGGGCATCACGACTTCGACTGCCATCACCGCCTCGTACTTATAGGATTTTCGGCCCGGTTAGAGACGCCGGCACGGCGGCCGGCGCTACGAAAGAGAAGACCGCCACCCGCTTAGCCCAACACCGCCCTGATAGCGGCCTCGATTCGGCGCTCGTCGGGGATCACAGCGAGTTCCAACGGTTTGCTGAACGGAATCGGCACGTCCAGCGCCGCCACGCGCTTGATTGGCGCGTCGAGCATGTCAAAGCCCTTCTCCACCATCGTAGCCGCGATCTCGGATGCCGCGCTGCCGCGCAGATGGGCCTCATCGACGATCACCATCCGGTTTGTCTTGCCCAGCGAATTGAGCAGCGTTTCCTCGTCCAGGGGCGCCAGGGTGCGCGGATCGATGACCTCCACATTAATGCCGTCGTTGGCCAGCCGCGTGGCGACCGCCATCGCGCGCGGCACCATCGCACCGATCGCCACCACGGTCACGTCGCTCCCCTCGCGCTTGATGCTCGCCTTGCCGATTGGGACCAGCAACTCGCCGTCGGGCACTTCTTCGCGGCTGCGGCCCAATGCGGCATGCTCGAACACCACCACTGGGTTGTCGTCGCGGATGGCGCTCTTGAGCAGCCCCTTCATATCGACGGGCCCCGAAGGGACGACGATCTTGAGTCCCGGCACGGGCAAAAGATGCGGATAGACGGTTTCCGAATGTTGGGCAGCGGCGCCGCCCGCCGCGCCGTACAGCGTGCGAAAGGTGATCGGCAGGCGCGCCTGGCCGCCCGACATGTAGCGCAGCTTGGCCGCCTGGTTGACGATCTGGTCGAAGCAGCAATAGATGAAGGGCGCGAACTCAATTTCGCAAATCGGTCTCATCCCGGCCATCGCCGCGCCCACCGCGGCGCCGACGAAGCCGGCCTCCGAAATGGGAGTGTCGCGCACGCGTTCGGCGCCGAAGCGCTCAAACAGTCCGCGAGTCGCACCGAAGGCGCTGAGCACCACGTCCTCGCCCAGTACGAAAGTCAGCGGGTCGCGGTCCATTTCTTCGGTTAACGCTGCTCGTATCGCTTGCAGAAAAGTTAGCTGTGGCATGGCCTAGTCCTTAGAAAAGAGAAACGAGAAAAGAGAAAATAGAGTTAAGAGTCTGAGAAATGAGATCAATCATATCGGTGACTCCACTCTTTCTCTCCTATCTCGTTGCTCTTTTCTCGTTTCTCTTTTCTAGATCCAGAGGTCCTCACTCGCTTCGGCCGCGTCGGGCAACGGGCTTTTGCGGGCGAACTCGACCGCCGCGTCGACGTCGTCACGGGCCTGCTTGGCGATGCGCTCGAGTTCCTCGCGCTTGATCAGCCCGGCTTCGAGCACTTCCTTCTCCAGCGCGATGATTGGGCAGCGCGCCTTCCAGCGCGCGACCTCCTCCTCGGTGCGGTAACTGCCCGTGATGAAGGCCTGCTCGCCGACGACGTGTCCCTCCCATCGGTAGGTTTTGCATTCCAGCAGGGTAGGGCCTTCGCCGGCCCTTGCGCGGGCGGCGGCTTCGCTGGCGTAGCGATACACCTCGATCACGTTGTTGCCGTCGACCACGAAGCCGGGAATATCGTAGCCCTTGGCGCGCACAGCGATATCCTTGACTGAGGTAACGGCGGCGGTGGGGGTGAACTCGCCGAAGCCGTTGTTTTCGCAGATGTAAATGACCGGTAACTTCCAGATGGAGGCCAGGTTGAGCGACTCGTGGAAAGTCCCCTCGTTGGCGGCGCCGTCGCCGAAGAAGCAGGCGGTCACGTCGCCGCTCTTGGTTAACTTGGCCGCCAGCCCCGAGCCGGTCGCGATCGGAATACCTCCGCCTACGATACCGTTGGCGCCCAGGATGCCGAGCGCGAAATCCGCGATATGCATCGAGCCGCCCTTGCCCTTGCAGTAGCCGGTGCGCTTGCCGTAAATCTCCGCCATCATGCGAGCCACGTCGCCGCCCTTGGCGATCAGATGGCCATGGCCGCGATGGGTGGAGGTGATGCGATCAGCGGGGCGCAGCGCCGCGCAGATGCCGACCGCGGTCGCCTCCTCGCCAATCGAGACGTGCGCGAAGCCGGGAATCTCGCCGCTGGTGGTCAGATCCTTGATCTTCTGCTCGAAGTGCCGGATGCGATGCATCTTGCGATACATCTCCAGCACCAGCTCTTTGCCGACATCCATGGGCTGAGGCCTCTCCTGGGTTATGGACAATCAACCGTGCGCCGATACTTCTGTTGCCCTCCGGCGGGTGTGCGGCCTAAGCTGACCCAGGTCGGCGGGCGGCTTTCGGGGAAACACTTCCGTCTGTTAGTCGAGCAGCTTCCGCCTTGTCAAGCCGCCGTTCTGCCAGATTGAAGGTTGGCGGGGCATCGCGCCGCGCCATGGCGCAAACCGCGCCGCCGATTCTCCTTCGGAGGATGAGAAATGAGGCTTTCTGTACCGGCGATTGACTTCGACGCATTTCATCTTATCGAGCTTCCCGAGCGGCTGGCGCGGGGCAACGGACGTCTTGCCTGGCGGACCTGAAGGACGCACCGCCCCTGGGTTTCCGGATTGCCGGCGCCGGTGACGGCTATACCTACATCCCGGCGGACGGCACCGTGCGCGTGGCGGCGGGCACGTCGGATGCGGATACGATCGTGGAACTCGACCTCAATTCATGGCGCGAGCTGGTATGCGAGTATCGCACTCCAATCGGCCTCGCCTACGCGGGCAAGCTGACCTTTCCGCGGGGCGAATACGCGGGGCTGAGCCGCTGGGAAGCCGCGCTGTGGGCGATGTTTATGGGGCGACCGGTCTACGACCCGGCCACGATCGATCTCACCGACGGTAACGGGAAGCCGCTGGACTTGCGTCGCAAGTTCGCTGCCGACGAACCGCTTCAGGAGATGCGCCAGTTCTTTCTGAAGACCGGCTACATCGTGGTCAAAGGTCTCTTCTCGCCCGATGAAATCGAAACCCTGCGCGACGAAGTGATGCGTATCGCGGCCGAGGCCACTCCCGGCGATCGCCATTCATGGTGGGCCAGGAACGCGGCTGGCGAAGACCTGCTGTCGCGCCTGCTGTACCTGGGCATGAAGTCGTCCGTGATTGCGGCTCTTCCGGACGACCCGCGGCTTGCAAGGCTGGCGGGCATGAGCGAGGTTCCGCTCATTTCCGTGCACGACTGGATGGATTCGCCGGTTGCGATGCTCAAGGTTGCGGGTGCGGTCTCCGGTCTGGCGGATTATCCATGGCACGTTGACTGCGGTCTGGGGTTGCATCCGATTCTGTGCCCCAAAGTGGTTATGGGAATCCAGCTGGACGCGATGACGCCGCAAAGCGGACAGCTCTACCTGCTGGCGGGCTCGTGGCGTTATTCATGCCGTCAGCGCCCAGATACATCGTACGACAATTTGCCGGTGGTCGTGTTGGAGACCGAGCCCGGCGACTGCACGTTGCATTTCGGCCATAGCCTGCACGCCGCGCCGCCGCCGCAGGTTCCAAAGGGCCGGCGCACGATCTATGTGGGATACTGCAAACCGGGTTTCGAGAAGATCTTCGCTGAGGGCGAAAGCCCTAACGACGTACTGTTACACGTCGGAGGATGCCTTCATCCCCACGGCCGACATAGCCGGCAAAGCGGCAAGCGACTGACGCTTCTGACACCCTCTCCCATTTCTCTATGAGAGGGTGCCTGAAAAAAGGGGGACATAAAATGCAAACCCGCTTCAACAAAGCATTGCTCAACGGCACGCTCCTGGCACGCTCGCGCCAGATGCGCTCCGAAGCGACCGACGCGGAGCGCAAACTCTGGCAGAATCTGCGGCGAGGCAACCTCGGCGTAAAATTCAAGAGGCAGTATACAGCGCGCGGTTATATCGTAGATTTCTGCTGTCCTCAACGAAGGTTGGTCATCGAGCTTGACGGCGGGCAACATGCTGAAAACGTCGAGTACGATCAACGGCGCAGTAGCATATTAGGTAAAGATGGCTTTACAGTTTTACGCTTTTGGAACACCGACGTTTTGGAAAACATCGACGGCGTGCTGGAGAGTATTATTCAAGCGTTGCAGCAGCCACCCTCTCCCCAGCCCTCTCCCATGGAGGAATGGGAGAGGGGGTAAGAATTCTTTTTCCCTTTTTTTTCTGACCACCCTCTCCCATTTTTCCATGGGAGAGGGCGGGGGAGAGGGTGCCTGAAAAAAGGGGACACAAGTTCCCTATGGTTATGAAGGCTATGCGCTCACGCGAAGACATCGTCTACGAGCGCTGAGCTTCTTTGTCCCACTCATGATGCGGAATGAGGAGTCGCCTTGAGAGCAAAGAAGAAGCCGCAATGGAGACAGTTATGGCGCTCGATCAGCTTTTCATGCCGGGGGGTGATTTTGCCGATCCCTATTCTGCATATGCCAATTGCGCGACCGGTCACTGCGGCCACGTGAAAGACGGAGCGAAAATTAGATGTTACTCGAAAACAAAACTTTGGTGCGGCGGTACGTTGAAGAGGTCTTGAATAAGCGGAATCTGGCTCTGATAGATGAGCTGTTCGCCCCGACCTTCATCGACCATGACACGTCTATGCCCGAGGCTAAGGGTGCTGCGGGGGTCAAACGACTAGCAGCCATGGTCCACGACAGTTTTTCCGACCTCCACTTTACCGTGGAGGACATGGTGGCCGAAGGGGACAAGGTGGTTTATCGCTATTCGGTACGCGGCACCCATAAGGGGAGCTTCATGGGTATCGCTCCAACTGGCGAGCAATTCGCCGTGACGGGGATTCACATTTATCGCGTCGCCGACGGCAAGCTTCAGGAGGAGTGGGAAAACTGGGATATGCTGGGATTAATGCGCCAGCTTGGCGTGATTCCTCAACCTGCGGCGATTGCATAAATGGCAAGCGGGGCGAGGTGGCAAACGCCGGCGCTCAGGCCGCGTGGTTGCGCAGATAGTCGATACTGCCGGGGAGGTCGCGGATGAGGCGGAGCAGCATATCCATTGCGGCGGTCTGGACATTTCTGCCCGACTCCCAGCGGGACACCGTATTTGCGCCCAATCGGAGCAGACGTGCCAGATCCGCTTGCGTTAGGGCGAAGCGATCGCGAATGGCGCGGATTTCATCTGCAGAAAGCAGCCCGTACTTCTTGCGGTAGATTGCAATCGCGTCCTCGCGGAGCCGTTTGGAGTCCTGGAACCCGAGAATGATGTCACCGCACTTAGGGCATCGCAGGTGCGTCGCGGACGGAACCGCGATCTCCTCGCCGTTGACCGGCAGCCGCAGCGTCCCCCGCCTCTCGACCATTGTCGTCCCGCAATTCGGGCAAGCGGTATCGGGCAGGATGCGGCTGCGGCCCGTTGCGGAAGCCTTCCGCCCACTCGTTCTCTTGATGACCATCGGACGCATCCTCGTGAAATGAAATCACGACGCAGTTGCTTCGAATGATTAGCTTGATATAAAGGACGATCTGCGAGGCCCGCGGCTTGAAAACGTACATCCATTCGCCCGTTGTCGTCGACTTCAGCCGCCTGGCTGAATCCGCGGCGTCATTTTGGCGAGGATGTCGCATGCGTCTTCTTCGTCCAAGCCGAGATCCAGGCCTGCAAGCTCCCCTGAGCGCCTTCAGCGTGAACATCACCTCGCGTGCAAATGCGCGCGCCCGGATGCGCTTCAGGACCTTGGTAAGCCAGTCTGGCACTTAATTGTTCGATCACTCTTTAGTTAATTATGCATATGGTTATTTCGCGTGTAAACCGGTCGTGCTCTGAGCATCGCGGCTGTGCGAGGACCTGCCTACGCCCGCAAGTAGCCGGCGTGGGCCAGGTACTCCGCTAGCAGGACGGCGCCTTTGCCTGCGCCCATCGCGGTGTTGTGGGTTACCAGCAGGTACTTGATGCCGTTGGGCAGCACTTCGTCGGGGCGGATGCGGCCGACTGAGGTGGTCATGCCGTCTTCGGCGTCGCGGTCCAGGCGCGGCTGCGGGCGCATCGGATCGCGATGCACCGTGATCATGTGGCGCGGCGAGGTCGGCAGGCTGAGCCGGGTGAAGTCGGCGCCGAAGCTCTCGAAGGCGGCTATGACTTCATCGGGGGAGGCGGCTTTCCTCAGCGCCACGCTTACCGCCTCGGTGTGTCCGGCAATCACACTGGCACGGGTGCAGGTCGCGCTTACTTTAATCGGTGGCTCGATGATCGCGCCTTCGCCGATACGTCCCAGGATCTTGCGGGTTTCGATCTGGACGCGTTCTTCCTCGCGCGGAATATAGGGGATGATGTTCTCGACGATGTCGAGCGCCGGCAGGTCGCGGCCGGCCCCGGAGATCCCCTGCATCGTGGTGACCATCACCGCATCGATTCCATAGCGCAGGTCCAGAGCCTTGAGCGTGATCGCCATCCCGGTGGCGGTGCAGTTGGGCAGCGTGGCGATAAAACCCTGCCATCCGCGGCGGCGCTTTTGTTCATTGACCAGCGACAGGTGGTCGAGATTGACCCCGGGTATAACCAGCGGCACGTCGGGTTCCATCCGATGGGGCCGCGCAGTGGAGATAGTCGGAACGTGGCGCGCGTAGATCGGTTCGAGTTCGCGCGCCGCCTCGGACTCGACCGCGGCGAACACTAGGTCAATACCGTCCAGACGCAAGGACTTGGCGTCCTGCACCGGCAGCGCCATCACCGCTGGAGCCGGTTCGGCCCCCGCAACGTACCAGCGCTTGATTCCGCTGTCGCGGTCTACGATTGCGTCCGCGAAAGATTTCCCCGCTGAGCGCTCCGAGGCCGCCAGCGCGGCGACTTCGAACGTAGGATGGTTATCGAGTCCGGCGAGGACCTGCTGCCCCGCGATTCCAGTTGCGCCTACCACTGCCACTCTGATCTTCATTTGCTTGAGCTCACTAGCGCCGGGCGTCCTGCACCGCCCTCGTTCCGGAATTGACACCGAAGGCACGACGGGACCCGGCATCGGTTTGCTATTCGGTGAAGCTATAGGTGTCGCGATGCTCGGTCCAGAGTACGCCGGTCGGGCACTTGGGAATCTCTGCTCAACATCGTGGAGTCAGGCACCCAATAACCTAAGCGCCGCATAAAAGATACCCGAATTAAATGAGGAGTGGAAAATCGAACTTAAATAAATTGATGTACCCAGCGATTCTTGCTTGCCATTGGCTTTGGCAAAACATAGGAAGATATAAACAGACGAGGAAAGACATTCAGCGAACCAGGCTATGCTGCCAATTTTTTCGAGCTGGTGGTCAGAAATCATCACGGAGGTCTCGTGGATAAGATGTCCAGATTCCGCAACGTTGCTTTGCTTTTTTTCATGGCAGCTCTCACGTGCTGGTTGGCCGGTCCCGCCGCCGATGCGGCCAGTTCGCTTGAGCTGACTAACCGCGTCACGATTGGCAATTTTACTGTTTCCTATCCCGACGGCTGGTCGACCCTTCAAAGCGGCCGGGTGACTTTCGTTATCGACGTCCCCTCTGATCAGCAGGCCAAGCTTGGTAGCCAGTTTCTGTTCACCCCGCAGGTGAGCATATCGACCGAGCAACGGACCGATAAAGCCGACGCCCTCAAGCGCCTCAATGATCTGGCAGCGGCGGAGGTTTCGGTTACGAGCCTGACCATCGGCGGTTCACCGGCGATTCAGTGGCGAAAGACGATGCCATGGCCGCAGCCCGGCGGCCAAACGCCATCGACCTCCGGGACAGCGCTGACGATCAGCACGGCGATCGCCGCAGGGAGTCAGCTGATCCGCCTTGACGGCAGCCTGCCGTCGGATTCGCCTCCCGCGCTTGCCGACACAATCGCCGCGATCGAGACCAGCGTTACATTCACGTCGGGCTCGAGCAGCGCCGCCGGGTCGGCCGCCGCCCGCATGTTGGTTGACGCGCGCGGATTGGCGGGGATGGTCATTGGACGGATTCGCGCTTACCGGCGCACTGTGGCAAAGGAGCTGTGGTCCGGGCAAGGAACCGCAATAGCAGACGATAGTGGGGGTGAAGACGATTTGCCGCCGCCCTTTGGAGAGGGGGGCGACACGGGCCCATCCGCTCCAGGAGCCGCGGCCCGGCTCATTATCAATAACACCGGCCAGCCGATTGCTGAACCCGAGGTCGCCACGTCGGCAAACGGACGCAACATCGTGATAGCGCAGCAGTTTGACTGGACCTGGTCGAACGACGGCGGACAGACTTTCACTTTCGGCGGAAATTTCCCGAATTCGACCGGCGGCGATTCCTCCCTCGCGGTCGGCCAGAGTGGCGATTTTTATGAAGGGACGATTTTCAACAACACGACCGCCATTCACCGTTCCACCGACGGTGGACAGACTTTCAGCGTTCGCGGGACTGCGTTTACTTGCGGGGCGGGCCAGTGCGCTTTCACCGGCGGCAGCTTCCCCGACCAGGAGCATATCGCTGCCGACACGGCGAATGCGGGCGATCTGGTTTACAGCGCTTTCCGCGACGGTTTCGCGTCGCCCAAATGGGGAATCGCGTGTTCGACCGACGGCGGAGCGACCTGGCCTAACAACAATGTCGGGTTGGCGGGCGATTTCCCACGCCCCAGGGTCGCCGCGGACGGGTCGGTCTATGTCGCCTACGTTCAAGGTTCGAGCTTGATGATCGACAAATTCGCCGGGTGTGCCTCCGGTATGCCCGAGGCCTCGGGTTTTCCCAAGATCGTCGCGAGCGGCGTAAACGTGGTTACCTGTCCGGTCCCCGGGCTCGATCGCTGCAATAACGGCAATGATTTGCGCAGCCCGACAGTCGCCGTTGACGATACCAATTCCTCACACCTTTTTTACGCTTATGCGACCAACACCGGGGCGGGCAATGAGAATATCCTGGTGCGCGATTCCACCGACGCCGGCGTAACCTGGTCGAGCCCGACGACGCTCAACGGCGGCGGGACGGCGCGGCGCTTCATGCCGTGGATGTGCGCCACCAAGGGCACCGCATATGTCACCTGGTACGACCGGGGCAACGCAACCTCTGCGGCCGATGATTTGACCGACTACGTCGGCAACAGTGTGGCGAGGAGCGGGTCCAATCTGAACGCGGGAACCGAATTTCAGGTCAACGATCCGATGACCTCCGACACCCAATGCCTGGCGGGCAAAACCGTCGGATCGCAGCAGAGTTGGCCCGGCGGTTCGCGCGCCACGGGGGATTCCACTTCATGCTCGAGCCCCAACGAGCAACCCGAACTGGCGGGAGTTTGCGGTACCGGCGCATGCGGCGCCATGAACTCATGTCCGTCCGGAGAGACTTGCGATAGCACCGGCATTTGCCGCTTCGGCGCGCAGGAGTTCTGCGACTTCGCCACCACCGTGTGCACCAATTCAAAAGATAGCTGCCAGTTGTGGGGTGGCGGGGTTCCCAAGTATGGCGATTACGACGGCAATGCCTGCGCGGTCGGGCATCTGTACGCGGCCTGGTCGTCGGCCACACCGCCGCGCGCGACCAACCCGGGAATCGATCTGTTCTTCAAGGTTCGCGACACCGTCACGCCGATCGCGCTGTGCAAGAACGTGATCACGCAGACCGATCCCGGCGTGTGCACGGCGTCGGGCGTGTCGGTCGACAATGGCTCGAACGATCCTGACAACGATACATTCAACCTTGTCCAGACGCCGGCCAACCCCTATCCCAAGGGAATGACTACAGTTACCAACAAGATTACCGATCAGAACGGCCAGACCGCTTCATGCATGGCGACCGTCATCGTGAACGATCTCGAAAAGCCGGTAATCACGTGCGACACCCCGACGGTGGAATGCACCAGCCCCGCCGGGGCAGTGGTCGCGAACCTGATTAACTCCGTATCGGACAACTGCGGGATAATGTCGCAAGGCTGCACCCCGCCCGAAGGATCGACGTTCCCGATCGGTATGACGGCATTCATCTGCACGGCCACCGACACGTCGAGCAACAGCAATAGCTGCAACTCAAAGGTCACGGTTCAAGATACAACGCCGCCGATCGTGGACTCGGTGTCGGCCAGTCCAAGCACGCTGTGGCCGCCCAATCACAAGTTCACCACCGTCCAGATTTCCGTGGTCGCACATGATACCTGCGATCCCAATCCCAAGTGCGCTGTGATCGCGATCGCCAGCAGTGAACCGCCCACGGGCGGCGGGCAGGGGAACACCCAGCCCGACTTTCAGTTCACTACCCAGTACATGACCAGTCCCGCGACGCTCCCGCTGCAGCTGCGCGCCGAACGCGAGGGCACCGGCGGCGGGAGGGTTTATACGGTTACGGTTAACTGCAAAGACGCCGCGAACAACGTCAGCTTGCCGGCGACTACACAAGTAACCGTCGCGCATAACCAATAGTTTAGTAGTTGAGGGAACTGTAGGGACACCGGGGCGGCCGTACCGGCCGGAGGGGAGAAAGCGCGCAAAGGGTCGAAGGAGATTCAGCAATGATAAGGACCATCGCAGAGAGCGGCAGAAGGCGTCTCGCATACATTCCAGTCGCGCTCGCAATGGCTATCTTATGTCAGGCTGGCTCGGCTAGCGCGCAGAATAAGATTCTCTACACGACACAAACTAACCCCCTCCGCCTGGCCTGACTGCCGGCGCCAACAGTTATGACCCCGGTCAAACCTGGGCGTCACAGGTGTGCGCTACCAGTGACGTGACCAAGGGGTTCCCGTTTGGGGCCAAAATCGAGTGGGCCCCGGTCCTCGACCCGGGCCAGGATGCCGAAACGACTCTCGCGGCAGTCTCTGGCACGGTGTCCTACAACCCGCAGCCCAACGAGAGTGGCTTCTGCCAAGGTGGAACCTGCCCGGGTCAGCCGATTCCCTGTAGCGGCCCTTCCTTAGCTTGTTTCTCGGCCTGCGGTGGGTTCTGCGACCTAAGCCAGGGACCGTCGTGCGCCGGTGGGTCTTGTCCCTCTCCTTGGACGGACCCCCAGGTCGGTTCCCCAATCTCATGCGTGAACGATGCGCCGTGCGCGGCTTGTGGTGGCACATGCGCAGCCCTCGGTCGTTCGCGCGGCGATCTGCAAATGACGCACCCCTTCGGCTTCGACTACGACGTGGCAATCGCTCCGGATCAGACCTATCTCTCACTGCTCTCACCTGGGAACGTCGAACGCACCCACCTCGATCCACCCGATTCGAGCAGCTTCATAGCGCAGAGTGGGTTTGAAGACATCGTCTACCCCTACCTCCACGCGACCACGGCAGCTAATGGTATCAACGTGGGCTGGTGTACCCCTGACTTCAGCATCAGGTGCTCCAGTTCGGCGGACTGCCCCCTAAGCGGCAGTATTTGCGAAGGAGCCGTCAATGGGCTTGGCCTGGACGCCAGCACCTTGCCAGGAACACTGGGGATGGAGACCGACCATGACTTGATTCCCGACAGCTACCAACCGCACGACGGGGATCGAGTCGCCGCGTTCGGGCGCTGGATTGTCGACTGCGGACACGGCGACAAAGGGAGCACTCAAGGGTGGCACACAGAGATACATCCGCCGCTGCTGGTTGCCGCCGGACGCAGCACTGGTTCCGGGAATTTCGGGGCGAAGTGCTCGGCGGAACAGACATGTTCGAGTTTGATCGGCCGCCCCTTCCTGATCAGTCAGCAGTTCGGCGATGGGGCTTTCGCAAGGCACCTTGAAGATGAAGTGGAGAAGTTGGGATGCCTGGAAGTCACCGGCCCTACCGTCAGCGCAGGCATTGCCGCAGAGGGCCCGTTCGCCGGACTTCCTGACTGCAACCTTGGTCTGGACGGTCACTGCGTCTGTAATGGCGACCTTAGCTGCGAGGCCTGCGAAGTCGGCAGTTGCGCTCTGCTTGATGCTTGTTTCGCAGGTGTCCCTTTCACCTGCGGAACCTTACCTTTCGGCGCGCCATGCACTACGCAGTTAGAGGAACGGCCTCAAGTCAACCGGGTGCCATTTATCGGCACCCAGGATATGCAGTACTACATCCGGCCCGCTAGTGGCCGGCTGCATCCCGGAGACCGGATGCTCGCAGAATGGCACATGACGGCGCGTAACGGCGTCACGGTTGCGCTGTCCAACGGCGGAGACGCCGGCGTACTCGTAGACGTCACCATGAACCAGAGCCAATATCACGCGGCTAACCTGCCACCAAAGCAGGACTGGGTAGTTGACCCGGACGAAATATACCCGGGCTTTTCACTTAAGGGCATTGCCGAGTTTTTTTTCTTCCTCGTAGCGCCGGTACAGACCTCCATTGTTGACCGGGGTCTCTTTGCTGACCGCTACGATGCTCCCGCAGCGTCGATCAACGGCACGGCTCCAACTGCTACTTTCGCGGACCAGCTCGACCCGACGATGCAGGCTGCCCAGGATATCGACGATTCCCAGCCATTCCCGGTTTCGGGGAAGATCAACGTAGGATGGTTCCGCTGCAGCCCCGGCGGCCCCTACGTCGCGGAGTGCACTGGACCGGCCACGACCATCAATCTGAATGGCGCAGGGTCCAGCGATCCCGACGGCAATACAATCTCCTTTGCCTGGAGCGGTGGCTTTGTAGGCGGCAGCGCAACCGGGGACACGCCGTCCGTGCAGTTCCCCGGCCCCACGGCGGCGGCACCTATGCCAGCAACGTTCCCGGTGAACCTCACCGTGGCTGACAGCCAAACCTCGACCATGTGCAGCACTACGGCCAAGGTTCAAGACACGACTCCGCCGGCCATAGCGATTTCCCAACCCGCATCGACCACCTATGTCCATAGTGCGACACTTACGCTGGACTACACCGTGACCGACATCTGCACAGGCGTGAAGAGTTTTACGCCGACGATGGATGGATCCAGCACACTCGCCGGCCACGGCCTGCAGAGCGCGCAGATGATAAACCTGCTGACGGAATTGATTCTTGGCCCACATAAGTTTTCGATCAGCGCGGTGGACAACGCGGGAAACGCCGATGCGTCGTCGGTAACCTTCACCATTATAGTTACTCCTGACAGCATCAAAGATGACGTTACGCAGTTTTTGGCGGCGGGAAAAATCAAGAACAATGGCGAGGCAAACTCGTTGTTGAAAAAGCTCGATGCGGCGGCCAAGGCCCGCGCCGGCGGCGACTGCAACAGCGCTGCGAACATATATGGGGCGTTCATCAATGAGCTGAATGCACAGAGCGGAAAGGGAGTGGACGCCACGGCAGCGGCAATAATGATCGCGGACGCGCAGTACCTCATTGCACATTGCCCCTGAGTCTGCGGTAGGAAATTGGTGCTTTCCCAGATCAGGCGTGTACCAACCAATGCATGACCAGCCCCGCGACGCTCCCGGTGCAGCTGCGCGCGGAACGCGAGGTACCGGCGACGGGAGGACCAACACGGTCACCGTTGATTGCAAGGACGCCCCGCACAACGTCAGCTTGCCGGCGACTACACCAGTAACCGTTGCGCATAACCAGTGAGATGGGCAGCCACAATCAGGCCGGCGACTTTGCGCCGAACGCGCGGTTGCCATAGCGGTCCAGCCAGACCACCTCTTCGACCGGCCGCCGGCGGGTCGGTCCATAGCGTCCGACCGGCCAGCCCAGCGGCACGACCGCGCACGGGGCGACGTTCCAGGGCAGGCCCAGCGCGCGGCGCGCAAGAAATCGGCTCCACAACGGCAGCGTGATGAGCGCCGCTCCAAGGCCCGCGGCGCGCGCCCCGAGGAGCAGGTTCTGCACCGAGGGAAAAATCGATCCGTACATGCTGGCCGTGGCCACCGGCGGCCACGGCGGAATAAAGCCCTTGAGGCAGGCGACGACTAGTACAGGAATCTCTCCAAAATGATTTGCCTGCCACTCCACCGCGTCGATGATACGGAGCATTGCCTAGTCGCCGGCGCGCTTCGCCATCCGCCGGCTGATACCGCCGTAAACGCTCCACGCGCGGCGATTGAGCGCGCCCAACCGCGCCTTGACGGCCGGGTCCTTGACCACGATGAATTCCCAGTTTTGAGCGTTGGAGCCGGTCGGCGCCTTCAGGGCGAGATCAATCAGATGAAGGACAAGTCCGTCGTCCACCGGTCGGGCCGCAGCCGGCGGATGGCCCGCTGCGTGCGCATCGCTTCCTCCAGTGGCATGTTGAAGGTCTGCGGTTGCGTCATGGAGTCCTCCAGCCCGGGTTATTTTATTTGAAGCTGTAGCCGCACCCTCGCCCGCCACGCGACTTGCTGCGCAAATCGCGCGGCGGCCTCTCCCAGCCCGCGCGCGCGGA
>DASZGF010000147.1:0-9568 GCA_035939115.1 Binataceae bacterium (SeqCode) | reverse complement strand
CTGTGAGGTAGCGCGCTCGGTGATATTCACGATGCGCTTTTCGATCTCTGGCGCGGACATCCCCGGGTAGTACCAGACCAGATTGACCTCGGGGATGTTGACCGCAGGAAAGATGTCCTTGGACATCGAGAAGAACGAGTACAGGCCAAACAACATCATCAACGCGGCCATCGCGATGATGGTGACGGGACGCCTGAGAGCAAGGGCGACTATCCACATACATTGATCGCAAACGCAAAAATGTCGCGGTCGATCCGCCTGGCTGCGCTAAGAATGGACGCGGTCCCGTGAGTCGATTTTGCGATCGCAAGCTCGTAATATTTCAGCGTAGCGCCCGCTCCAGCGCAACGTCCTCGCCCGCATTTTTATTCAGGCGGTCTTAGGCCGGGATTCCCGTTGTGACTCTCCGATTCCAATTCCGCTTGTAGACCAGACGGCCACCTCGGCAAGGTTTTAGCCCGGGTTTGGTCCACGGTGTTTCGGCGGCGCCGGAAGGGACCGGTTTCGCGTCTGGCGGGCACGCAACGTCCGGAAATGCCTCTTTCTCTACGCGGTTCCGCACACACTTCTCCCTGCGCCCAAGCGTCGTCATCAAAATCTGCTCCGCTTTGCACTCGGCTTATCCCGGCGGCGACGGCAGCGCCGCGATCCTGCGCAGCATACTCCCGAAGAGCCGCCGCGTTAGATGCCCTCGGTCAACAGCAACCAGTAGTAGCGCGCATGTTTGATGAGCCGTCCGCCGCTCTTTACCACCCGTTGCTGCAAGCTGGTAAGCGACCAGGTGGCGACCCGCGTCGGCAGTGCAACGGATTTGCAAACCAAATCCTGTGACGGCGTGCTTCAGCGCAGTACGCGAAAGGATTGGTGTCGCCGAAAAGCCCAACAAAATGGACCCCTTTGGCGGGCGAAAAGAAACTGGAAGGAATTAGAACCCCGTCGATCGTCGGATCGCCCAACGCAGCCAGCGGCTTTGCGCGATCGCGCTTTCACTGGGGCGGAAGGCGGGCCGTGGCGGCCGCTGACAAACAGGGCCGGGCTCGGATTATTGTTCTGACTACCGGGACTGGCCCCTCAGTAAAGCGCGCCGGCTGATGAAGAGCTTCACTACCACAAAGCCATTGATGGCGTTGTAGATTGCCCACACACCCGCCCTCAATATAGACGCATTAGACTCTATGGCCGTTCTTCGCCCCCGCCGGGGCGTCGAGCTCGGTGCTGAACTTGAACCCTATCGACCGCCAGATCGCCTCACTTCGCCAGCGGTTTTCAGCGATCGAGCTTTCATTGGGGCGAAAAGCTTGGATTTGCGTGGGAGACTGAAGAGTCCCCGCTTGTGGACTTGTGGACGACGCCGGCCTCCCGCATTCTCGCACCGAGATGTCGGGTCAGAAAAGGCTGCCTTTTTCTTTAGCCTGTAAACCTCTTGGAGGCTGGACATTTTCACTGGACCATTGCACCCGCACATAATCAGTGATCCTTAGACAGGTCGTCGCCCGTTGCTTGACAGCATTCTCCAAGGTTGGTACACAGCGCAGTACACTTAGTCTATCGCCACCCAGGCCCGAGGAGTTTCACCGGCGGCTCGTAGCGTCCCTCCACGAACTGAAGGAGAATTGCCGTGACTGTCAAGCTCGTGCGTTTTGTTGCTTTTCTCTTGGCTCTCGGGTTGATATTTGCGACTACAACAAAGGCGCAGACTCAATCGATCCCGCCCAGCACCTTCAGTATCGATCCCTATAACGCGCTGGTCCCGGCCGATTCATCGAGGACCATACCGCAAGGCACGAAAATAACCCTGCAGAACTGGCGCGATTACAAGGGCTTTCTGCCAGTTTCGCTGCAGGCACTCTACAGCGGGGCCTATCCCTGGCATGTCGGCCCGGGTCCGGATTACACGGTGGAGGTTGGCCCGACGATCCATCAGCTTTTGCCTCGCCGCTATGTTGAGGACACGGAGAAGTACAGTAACCAGGTAAGACTCGAAAAGGTCCCCTCGGGGGGCTATACGGTTACGGGTTACGTCGCGGGCTTGCCCTTCCCCAATCCTGCCGAACCGCAGATGGGTTACAAGATTTTCTACAACACTTTTTTTTCGGCCAACCCGGCTATCTTCTTTTACCGCAGCCTGGGCTTTACGGTCGACCGCTTTGGCAATTCCAGCGGCTCGGATGCCGACGTTATCAGCTATGAGGTGAACCACATCAGCGATCCGAGCTACCCGATTTCACCGCCGTACGGAAAAGGATGGGTCCGCAGCGGGAGAATCTACCTGCGTCAGCCGGAGCAATCCAAGTACCTCACCGAGATCACTTTGTCTCACGACGACCCCGCTCAGATCGGTGAACTTTACGTTTTCATCCCCTCGCTGCGACGCCCGCTGCGCCTGTCAAGCTCCGCGAGATGCGCGCCAATCGCAGGCGGTGACTTCGTCAACGACGACTTCTTCAGCGGTTGCAACTTTCAAGCCCCGGAGTTCAACCTCAAATATCTGGGTACCAAGAAGGTCCTGAGCCTGTTTCACATGGACCAGGTCAAGGCACGCGAAGTCAACAACTACGCGGACGGCACCTCGACGCTGCCTTCGTGGCCCAAGCCGCTGCTGGGCAAATGGGAGTTGCGTGACGCGTACGTAGTTGACGTAACGCCGCTCCCAACACAGCCGGGGTACTGCTACGGTCACAAAGTCATTTATTTCGATAAAGAGACTTTTATCCCGCTGTGGCTTGACATCTACGACAGGGACGAAAAGCTCTGGAAGGCCTTCATGACCTTCTCCTCCCCCGTGCCAACGCCCTCCGGCGAAGAGGTCTATATTCTGGGGGTCAACACGGAAACAATGGTCGAATTGCAAAACAAACACCTGCAGATCTCGGTGGTGAGCGGACCGGTTTCGATCGACAAGGATGTGTCGGCTGAATATCGGAACGTCCAACTCATGGCATTCCCGGGGTCGCTTTCCCAGGTAATGCAGTGAAGAGGGGAGGTACCAGCCCCGGAACTGTCCAAGATTCTTGTCCCGGACGCGCCTATAGAGCAGAGCCAAAGGGAGGCACTTAACATGCTACCTTTCAAACTCGTCTCAGCCGATTCGCACGTGCTGGAACCTCCCGACATGTGGCTCAAGCGCATAGATCGGCGCTTTTTGGAGCGGGCGCCGCGGATCGTCCACGAGGAAGATTCCGACTATTTCGTCAGCGCCAGTTCTGAGATGCCCAAGGTCGGTATCGGCACTGCTTCGTCGGCGGAAAAGAAGCCCGAAGAGATCAGCATGGCCGAGCGGTGGGCAAACATGCTGCCCGGCGGCTACGATCCCTGCGCCCGCATCCGTGACATGGAGCGCGACGGCGTCGACGCCGAGATTCTTTATACCACCTTCGGGCTGTTCCTGTTCTCGATCGAAGATCTCGACCTCCAATTTGCCTGTTTTCAGGCCTTTAACGACTGGGTTGCCAATTACTGCGCCAGCAGTCCCAACCGCCTGTTCGGCGTGGCGATGATTCCGACCGAGCCGGGCGAGCGCGCCATAGCCGAGATGGAACGCTGCGCGCGGGCGGGACTAAAGGCCGCCATGATCAGCGTCAGCCAGGCGCCGGGCAAAGGCTATGACCAGCCGATGTACGATCGGATCTGGTCGGCGTCGGAGGACCTCCAGATGCCGATCAGCCTGCATCTGGCGGGAAGCAGGAAGTCCTTTGCCCAAACCGGCAACGTCCTGGTCGATTTCGCGCTCGGCTTCACCCCCGTGATGTACTCGGTGGCGCTGATGATCTTCTCGGGCGTGTTCGACCGCCATCGCCGGCTCAAAGTGGTCGCGGTGGAGAACGATGCCGGATGGGCGGCGATGATGCTGGAGCGGATGGACTTCCGTTACGAGCGCGACCGCTTCTGGGCGGGACCGTCCAACGGGATCACCTCCGGCCGCCTGCCCAGTCAGCAGTTTCGCGAACACGTCTATTGCACCTTCATGCGTGATCACACGGCGGTTCGCAACCGCCAATATATCGGGCCGGATAACATCATGTGGGGTTCCGACTATCCGCATCAGGACAGCAGCTTTCCCAACTCGGTCAGGATCGTGAGCGAACATTTTGCGGACGTGCCGCTGGAGGACCAGCGCAAAATCGCCCGGCACAACGCAATCGCACTTTACAATTTACCGCTTGCGCCGTGAGGATTGCGCACGTCAAGCAATCGCGCGGGAAAGCTCAGGGAGGTTCGGCAGATGCCACCAGCATTCAAATATGTGTCGGCGGACTCCCATGTCGTCGAGCCGCCTGACCTGTGGCTGAAGCGCATCGACCGCCGCTTTCTCGATCGGGCGCCGCGGGTGGTGAGAGAGAGGACCGGCGACGCCTTCGTTTGCGCCGACGCCGACCAGAAGCGGATGGGAATCGGCACCTCCGCCACTGCTGAGAAAAGCAGCGTGGAAATCTCCCTGGACAACGAGCGCTGGGAAAACGTCTTGCCCGGCGCCTACGATCCCTTTGCGCGAATCGTGGACATGCAGCGCGACGGGGTCGAAGCCGAACTGCTCTATACGACCTTCGGCCTCATCCTGTTCGCGATCAAGGACCAGGATTTCCAATTCGCCTGCTTCCAGGCCTTCAACGACTGGCTCGCAAACTTCTGCGCCAGCTTTCCCAACCGGCTGTTCGGCGCTGCGATGATTCCCACGGAGCCCATCGCGCGGGGTGTCGGCGAGATGGAGCGGTGCGCGAAGATGGGGCTTAAGGCCGCGACGATCAGCATCAGCCAGGATGTTGATTCGGGCTATAACCAACCGCTGTACGACCCGCTCTGGTCGGCATCGGAGGACCTGCGGATGCCGATAAGCCTGCACGTCGCCGCCAGTAAGAAGAATTTCACCTACACCAATAACGTACTGGCGGATTTCTCGCTGGCCTACACGCTGACGATGTACTCGATAGCGGCGATGATTTTCTCCGGGGTGTTCGACCGCCATCCCAAGCTCCGGGTGGTCTCGGTGGAGAACGACGCGGCCTGGGCGGCTGGGATGCTGGAGCGGATGGATTATCGTTTCGAGCGCGACCAGGGATGGGCCGGACAATCCAGCGGAATAACCTCGGGCCGCACGCCCAGCCAGATCTTTCACGAGCACCTTTCTTGCACTTTCATGCGCGACCGCACCGCTGTTTACAATCGCGCGATCATTGGGGTCAACAACCTGATGTGGGGCTCCGACTATCCCCATTTCGACAGCACCTGGCCACGCTCGGCCCAGGTATTGGAGCAGCATTTTGCGGGTGTTTCGCAGGAGGACCAGCTACGGATTGCGCGCCGCAACGCAATCGAGCTCTACAACCTGCCCTTGGCGCCCTGAGATTTCCGGGGCGTATGGGCAAATCAGCGGGAGACGGGATCATGCTGAAGGTCGACAAGATGCTGCACGTCATGCACGCGATCGAGAGCGACGTGAAGCGCCGCGAGGCGGAAAAGTTCTATCTCGACGTGTTTGCCGCTCAAACTTATTGCGATGCTCGCCCGGTGCAGGGGCTGGAGCGCGACGAGACGCTGACCCTGATCGGGAAGACCACCATCATCCCGATGGCGCCGGTCGATGAGGTGTCGGCGGTCGGCAAGGTAATCCGTTCCTACGCCTCGCGCTTCATGGGTATTGCGCTTAAGGTTAAGGACATCCATCAAGCCGACGCGCACATGACGAGCCACGGCATACATCCCACCTACTTCGACCCCATCTATCTCGACGTGTTCTTTTTCACCAATCCGAAAGAGACCTGCGGGATTCCCTACGAGTTCTGCCAGGTCGAGATGCCCAATGACCTGCGGCTGCGGCCCGAATGGTCGCCCGATTGGTGGCGCGACCACCATCCGCTTGGCATCGAGAAGCTCTACAGCGTCGCGACCGCTACGGACAACCTGGAGGCGGCAAAAAAATTCTACCGCGAGATTTTCGAGTTCGAATCGCATGGGGAGCGGAGCCTCGAAAGCGAAGGGGCCAAGGTCGCCGCGTTCTGGGTTGGCGACTTTGTGCTGGAGGTCATGCAACCGATCAGCACGGGCACGCCGCTTGCGGATTTCGTGTCCAGCTATGGCGGCGGGGTTTACTCTGTGAATTTCAAGGTCAAATCTGTGCCCAAGGCTGCGGATTACCTCAGGTCCAAAAATCTTCGCCTGATCGGCGATCCCATGCGGCGGTTTTCTATCGATCCGCGCGATTCATTCGGAGGCCGGTTTACCTTTTTGAGCGAGGGACTGCCCAACGATCCGTGAGTTTAGGCTGCCCGTCTCCCTCATGGTCGTACCTCCCGCTCCAAGCTGGGCTGCGGCGGTGAGGGGCGCCGCCCAATGAACTCCGGCGGGCGCGATTGAATAGAGTTAACACGGCGGCTTTTCCGTTTCAGCCTATCGCGTGGCTCGCTCCACCGGACTTGCCGTTTGGCGCGAACTTACGGAGGGTGCCTGATGGCAGACCAGTCCCCGATCCAGCGGGACCAAGCATGGAAACCGTTGCGCAAGCTTCATGGTGCCAGCATGGGGTCAAATGCTCAACCGTAATCGGCTTCGACGGCATCGGATCCGCCCGCGCGGTCCGGATCCTGTGAGCCACCGACTGTCCTCATCCGGATGGATTCTTCCCCGGCGAATCGCCGAGCGGCTGGGCCCGGAAATCCGGCCCAAGGTTATGGCCGAAAAGTGCGCTGGCCTTCTACAAACCGTAGAGATGGATACTGCGGACGGCGGCGCAATGCCGCGCTCCTCACACTCGCTCAGAAAGGGACGGCAGAATTATGGATTACGACCTGATCATAAAGAAGCCAACGATCGTCGATGGCACCGGGGCCCCCCGCTATGAAGCCGACCTTGCGATAGCCGGCGGCAAAATCGCAGCTATCGGCCAAATCAGCGGCACGGCGCGCGAGGTTATCGACGCCGCCGGCCTCGTCGCGACGCCCGGATTTGTCGACCCGCACACCCATTATGACGCGCAAATCTGCTGGGATCCGCTGGCGACCTGTTCCTCGGAGCACGGCGTCACCAGCGTCGTGATCGGCAACTGCGGCGTCGGTATCGCCCCATGCCTGCCCGATGCACATGAGATCGTGACCCGCGACCTGGTCACGGTGGAGGGAATTCCCTTCGAAGTGCTCAACCAGGGAATCACCTGGGACTGGGAGAGCTTTCCGCAGTACATGGCGGCGGCGCAAAAGCGCGGCCTGGGAATCAACGTCGGCTTCCTGGTTCCACTGACGCCCCTGCGTCACTTCGTGCTGGGCGAGGAGTCCAGCGAGCGGGCCGCCCGGCCCGATGAGCGCGAGCGCATCGCGGGGCTTTTGCGCGAAGCTGTGGACGCCGGGGCTTTGGCTTTCTCCACCAGCGTCTTCCGCCAGCATCTAGGCTACAAGGGACGGCCGCTGGCCTGCCGCCTGGCGGACCGTGATGAACTGGCGGCGTACGCCGGCGTGCTCAAGCAAGCCGGCAAGGGAGTGGTCGAGATTGCGCTGACCCAGGACCCGGGGCTGTTGTCGGATCAGGAATACGAACTGCTGGACCTGCTGCTCGAGCGCAGCGGGCGGCCGGTGACCTGGACCGCGCTGCTGCCGCGCATCACGGATCTCAAGGCGCATGAGGCGACCCTGCGCAAGGCCGAACCACTGATCCGGCGCGGCGGCATTCCGCAGATCGTCAGCAAGGGGAACAAGAGATGGTTCGGGCTGCGCGATCCGTTCGTGTTCGCGGAGCGCACGGAATGGAAACCGATGTTTCATCAGAGCGTCGAAACGCAGATAAAGATCCTGTCCGACCCCGTCTTCCGCACGACCTTTGCCGAAGGACTCAAGAAGCCCGAGGTCTTGTTTTCCGGCAACTGGAAGGCGATGTCGGTGGCGGAGGTCAGCGATCCAAAACTCAAACGCTTTGAAGGCAAGGGCATCCTCGAAGTCGCGAGCGAAATGGGCAAGGCCGCCGGTGGACGCGTTCCTCGATCTCGCGGTCGCGGATAATGTTGAGACCCGCTTCTGCATCTTCGAGGACTTCGAACGCTATCTGAGCGGGCTGCTGGCCGACGATCGCACGCTGGTTGCATTGGGCGACGGCGGCGCTCACGTCGACATGTTCTGCGGGGCCGCCTACTGCACCTATATGGTGGGTCATTGGGTGCGGGAGGAAAAGCTCTTCACCCTCGAGCGCGCCGTGAAGCGGATGACTTCGGAGCCGGCCGACTTCTTCGGGCTTAAGGACCGCGGCCGCCTGGCGCCCGGCATGGCCGCGGACATCACCCTCTTCGATTACGATACGATAGGAGAAAAGGGGCCTCGGTCGGCCTTTGACCTGCCCGGCGGCGGAATGCGCTTGACGGTCGCGGCGACCGGCGTGCACTACACGATCGTCAACGGCCAGGTGCTCTACGACCACGGTCAGCCGCGCAAAGCCCTGCCCGGGCGCGTTTTGCATCCGGGCTCGAACTGAGGCGGCATCAGCCGCCATTCCGGCCACTTTAATAACCTCTGCGCTGGTATCTGAAGTATCGCTATCGCCGGCCGGTGGGGAACAACGAATGGGGCGGAAAGGTGATTCGGAACCATCTCAAATGAACCAGTCGTCAAATGCCGTACGTGGCCGGCGCTCGCAGCGCGCATGATTAAGTTCGCGCGGGCCGGTCTTTAACCGGATAGCTGTCCGTGGACGCCTTCGCGATTATTTCCCGCCGGGTCACTGATATGCGCCGTGAATGACTTACCAGGTTGGACCTTTATCGCCTGGTGGATCGATACATGCCCGTGAGTACCCAGACTACTGAGCTGAGACCATGAATTTTCGGTTCACGCATGTGATCGCGGGCGTCACGACGGCCGTGATTCCGGCGGTGCTGGTGGAATCTCTGGGGCTGAGACGTTTCGGCTCGATCTCGGGGCTTATTGTGAGAACGCTCGGAATTGCGGGCGGGCCGCTGGTGATGGGATTGATTTTCGATCTTACCCCCGGCTACACACGCTCGTTCGAATTGGGTGCGGCGTGTCTGGTTTGCCGCCGCGATCGCAGCGATGGCCGTATCGCCAGCGCAAGGAGTCGGAGCGATCCCTGGTGGCGCGGCGGGGTTATCGCACTGAACTGAATGACGGTAGTGCGCAAGTCGGCGGCCCGCTCCGGTTGCAGGGTAGCCGCGCAATACGAAAGGTACAGCTATGTCGGCCGATTCTGCCTTCATTGCAAACGCCCAAGCGGGACAACTCGCGTCGCCGGATCGACGCCGGCGATGGCTTGTGATCGCCACGCTGTCGGTCGTGATGTTCCTTGTGATTGGCAGCACGGCCATGACTATCCCGATTTTCATTACGCCCCTGATCAAGCATTACGGATGGAGTCACGCGCGCGTTTCCACACTGCCCACGGTGTACCTGCTGATGCTCAGCCTGGGCGCGCCGATAACCGGGTGGCTGCTGGACCGTCTGGACGCGCGGATCGTGATGGCAACCGGTGCAGCGATTGCTGCGGCAGGTCTGATCGGCGCCAGCCAGGCTCATTCTTACGGCGCGATGATCGGAGCGTACGTGCTGATCGGCGCGGGAGCGGCAGGCTCGACGCTGGT
>DASZGF010000146.1:0-2273 GCA_035939115.1 Binataceae bacterium (SeqCode) | reverse complement strand
AGATCCCTCCGGGCTCTGGGTCGCGGTAGACGGCGACACCATCCTTGGCTTCGGCTTCAGCTGGATGACCGAGAAGTTCTGGTTCTTGTCACAACTCTTCGTCAGGCCCGAAACGCAGGCGAAGGGCATCGGGCAGGCTCTTCTTTCGGAAACCCTGATGCAAGCCGAGCGCAACGGCGCGGCTAATCGCGCGCTGATCACCCCTGCATACAACATCGCGTCGACAGGCCTCTATCTAAAGAACGGCCTCTATCCACGGGAACCGCTCTATCGCATGGCCGCGCCTACGCGGGCTGTCGCGCAGAACGGTGCCGATGCCGGTTACGACTTCACACCGATTGCGCCCTGGCCCCAATCTGCCAAATGGCCTGCTGGCGAATGGATTGGCGGGATCGATCAGGAGCTGCTCGGGTTCCGCAGAGATCTGCATCACCAATTTCTGCTCGGCGGCTTCGCGGCGCGCGCGGTTCGGATCGAGCACGCGGGCCGCGCCGCCGGTTATGCCTACATCTCCGCCCAGGGTCATGTCGGTCCGCTGGCAATCGCACCGGATGCTGATGCAAAGGCGGTCGTGACAACGGCGCTGCGCTGTGCGCTGGAGGGCGACGCAGCGCAAGTCTCGATGATCGTTCCGGGACGGGCGGACATCGTTATGCAGACGGCCTTGGCACTCGGGTTCCGCATTGAAGAGCCCTACGTGCTGATGGCGTGGCGGCCTTTCGGCAATTGGTGCAACTATCTACCCGGCGCCCCGGGTTTTATGTAGACCCGCCGCCGCGGTCGTCCCCAGACTAGGAGCGGCGTCGCCCGCATACTGGGTGGCTCAGCTGCGATCCCGCGGTGACCGATTTCGGCGCGAAGGCGCCATCCGACAAGCCGCGGCGAAGGGTCGGCTTGGTACCCGTGACGAACGGTCCTCCCGCATGTGCGCGGGTGCCGTTTTCGGGTGACTTCCGCGCGCGCAGGTTCGCTGCGAAATGTCGGCCGCCCACCGTCGCCGGAAACTCACATCCGAAAGTACCCCTTCCTCGCATTAACCGGCTGCGGGTAAACCCGCACCCTTAAGGGCGAACAGGGCTGTCCCGAAAGCGTCCAAACTGTGTTATCTAGACTCCATGCTTGGGCTTAAGCACAACGTCAACCTCCTTGCCGACTACGATCCTGAATGGGCAGTGGAATTTTCTAGGGAGAGCAACCGCATTGCCAACGCACTTGGCGCTTTGGCAAAGGGCATTGAACATTACGGCTCTACTGCTGTCATAGGGATGCGCGCGAAGCCGATCATAGATATCCTTATTGGCGTTTCGCCATTTGACTACTGGAGGGCGTGCAAGGCTCCACTAGAAAGGCTCGGATACGACTACGCTGCAAACGCCGGTGTTCCGAGGCATCATATATTTGGCCGTGGTAGAGACACCACGGAGCGCACACACCTCGTTCACATCGTGGCATTCCTGGGAGTGGAATGGCATTCCAACCTTGCGCTGCGAGATGCTTTCCGAGTCGATGAAAATCTGCGGGCTGCATATGTAGCCGAGAAGGAGCGGGCGATAGCGTCCGCTCCAGAGGGCCGTGCGAGATACAGTGAACTCAAGCGGGCTTTCATAGATAGGGTGAAAGCAGACTTGCTTTGAGACGACAGTGCCCGCGCCGTCGCGAAAGAATCTTTCACGACCGAGTTGGCTTACTGGCCTCTTCGAGGTCACTAATCCGAAGAGTAGTTTTTTCCTGCTGAAATTGCGTTGATGATGCGGCCATGCTTCCCGACACCTTTCATACAGCCCGCCTCAAGCTGCGGCCGATTACGCCGGAAGACGCGGGTCCGATATTCGACGGCTACGCGCAGGACACGACTGTCACACGCTTCGTGATCTGGCGGCCGCACCGGAGCCGCAGCGATACTGACGCCTACATCGCTCAGTGCATCGCCACACCCCCAGATGTCTCTCGAACCTATGTCCTCACCGACCGGACCGACGGTGGTGTGCGCGGCGCTTTTGCCCTGCGCCAAGCCGCACCACACCGTCTCGATTGCGGTTACGCTTTAGCGCGAGCCTGGTGGGGCCGGGGCCTCATGACAGAAGTCCTCACCGAGGTTGTGAATTGGGCTTTGAACCAGCCTGGCATTTTCCGCATCGGCGCTGTGTGCGATGTCGAGAACATCGGCTCCGCACGCGTGATGGAGAAGGCTGGTTTATTCCGTGAAGGTCTGCTGCGGCGGTGGCTCATGCATCCCAACATCAGCGACGAACCCCGCGACTGCTTCATCTACG
>DASZGF010000145.1:0-1632 GCA_035939115.1 Binataceae bacterium (SeqCode) | reverse complement strand
ATCGCCACTGCCGCAGTCGGGATGGTACCGGGCTATGATACGATTGGAATTTGGGGTGGCATCATCCTTACTGTGCTCCGCATCATCCAAGGCATCGGCGTCGGCGGCGAATGGGGAGGCTCCGTGCTGCTGGCGATGGAGTGGGCTCAAACCAACAAGAACCGCGGTTTTCTCGCTTCCTGGCCGCAAATCGGTGCACCGGCAGGAACGTGCTTAGCCAATATTTCGGTGCTGGGCTTTAGCTGGTTGTCGGGCGATCAATTCCTGAACTGGGGGTGGCGGATCCCGTTTCTGCTCAGCATCGTTATGGTGGGGATAGGGCTTTGGATCCGCGTTGGCATCCTCGAGACCCCCGTGTTCCAACGCCTGATTGCTGAAAAGAAAATCGAGCGGGCGCCGGCGCTCGAAGTGCTGAAGCGGCAGCCGCGGAAGGTCATCCTGGCTGCACTCCTGCGCTTAGCAGAACAATCGCCGGGCTACATCTTCAGCGTTTTCGTATTCACATACGGTACGACCTTTCTGGGAGCTTCTCGCAATCTGCTGCTGTCGGCATCGATTACCGGCACCATCCTTGGCTCCATCTGGGTCCCCATTGCCGGCGCTCTTTCCGATCGCATCGGACGCAGGCAGACGTACATCATTGGTTGCGGGTTCGTGGCGGTATTTGTTTTCGTGTACTTCGCACTGCTCGGCACGAAGGTGCCCGGCCTCATGTTTCTTGCGGTTGCTCTTTCCTTTATCCCAGTAATGACGATGTATGGTGCCGAAGCAGCTCTGATCAGTGAGGCATTTACGCCAAGGCTGCGCTATAGCGGCGCCTCCATCGGCTATCAGCTGGCCTCGATCATCGCGGGCGGGCCGGCGCCGTTCATCTCTGCCTGGCTCTTCGCAGCCTATCATTCGACGATTCCGATCGGAATCTACGTCGTCCTCTGCGCTGTGATCAGCGTTGTTGCCGCTGCGCTGCTGACCGACTACACCAACAAGGATACTTCGCTGGAGGTCCGATACGGTGACGTTTGAGAGCTGGACTTTAAAACAGCGTTCTCGGCTTGACTAACATCTCTGATTCGAAGTTCGAATGTCTCAAATGGGTCATTTTCGACCGAGGCAGCGGGCTCTGCCGCGCGGCCCACTTCCGCTTCGCCCCGTGTGTGGACGGCTCCGAGTTGGCAAGAACTTTTTTCACGCATGCAGATTTGGTCGGTGCGCCCGTGTGTTCGGCCTTTCAGCGCGGCTCACATGGCCGCTGGCCATAATGCCCTCCGCGGATCAGGTCCCGATCGAAAGCCCGCATTCGACCATGCTTCGGGGCGACTGGGTTGTCCTGATCGCCGGATCGACCGGCTCTGCATTACGTGCTGTTCGTCCTCCCAACCTTCACATCACGCCGGTTGTCCGGCGCGATCTCGTTTACACCGCAAGCGCAACTGGCTCCTTGTAGCGCTCGCCCTTAGCCATCATTGCCCAGGCCATCCGGGCGATCTTGTTGGCGAGCGCGATGGCGGCGACCTTCGTCGGCCGCCGCGCCAGCAATGCTGTGAGCCAGGGCCGATGCTTGGTGCCATAGATCTTGGCATAGCGGATCACCGCCAGCGCGCCGGCGACGAACAGACCGCGCAGATAGCGATC
>DASZGF010000144.1:0-2573 GCA_035939115.1 Binataceae bacterium (SeqCode) | reverse complement strand
CAGTGATACTGAAACGATATGTGCGGCGTGCGACGAAGTAAATCGCCGCGCATAGACGCCGAAGTTGTCCTCGAATCCCCACTATGACCGCTTGGGGGATGTGACGGCCATCACATTTTGGCGGTTTCACGCGCGCCGCATTCCATTCCGTGATGTCCTTCACATAATTCGGAAGCCAGAGTGCGCATATTACCTGTGATATCACCTTTCCAAACCAAGGAGACGCTCATGTATCGCAACCTCGGTATCGCAGTCATTGCACTCGCGGTCATCTGCCTTCCTGCCGAGACGAGCCTCGCCTCTCCCGGCGGCAGAGCGAGCAAATCTGTGGAGGGGGCGCCCGTAACGCGCATTGCGCCAGTTCCAGTGAAGTCAGGCGGTACGGCGACCCCAGCGGTCAAAAAGCTTTCGCCCAAAGGCGGGGCGGCATGCTTCCGCAACTGTATGCACGGCGTATCCGGCGCGGGATGGGGCAATTTCTGCGATTCTGCCTGCTACGGCCACTGATTGGTCTTGGTGGTCGAAGCGCAAAGAGCTACCGCAGCAAAATACAGGTTATTCGATCACCTCGTCGGCGCGGGCAAGCAGCATCGGTGGCACTTCAAGGCCGAGTGTCTTAGCAGTCTTGAGATTAAGGACCAGTTCGTAGTTCGTCGGTGCCTGCACTGGTAGGTCCGCAGGCTTCTCACCATTGAGGATGCGGCTGGCATACCGGCCAATCAGACGGTAAGCCCCCGCGATGCTGGGGCCATAACTCATCAGCCCACCGGCATCGGTATATTCTCGCCACGGATAACCCGCGGGCATGGCGTGGCGTGCCGCGAGCGCCACGAGTTCAGCACGCCGCCCCGTGAAGAATGGGTTGGCGCTGACCAGGAGTGCGTCGACCCGCTGCTGGACGGCGGAGACGAGCGCCGGGTCGAAGTCATTCTGCGCGCTGGCGTTGAGGAGAACCATTTGCTGTCCGGTTACGCGCATCGCGTCTTCGATGTATTTCATCTCAAGTTCGTGAGCGGCATCGCCTGGATTGACGAGCAGCGAGATCCTCGCGGCGCGCGGCAGCAGCTCATTTAGGAGTCCCAGCCGCTTCGGGAGCAAATCCGAAGTGTCCAAAGCCACGCCGGTGGCATTGCCGCCCGGCCGGTTCAGGCTGGTCACGAGGCCATCGCTAATTGGATTAGGGCCGACAATGAAGAGGATTGGAATGGTCGCGGTTGCCTCTCTTGCCGCCCGGGCCGACACTGCGCCCCCGGCCGCCACGATCAGGGATACACGGCGGTGCACCAGGTCGGCCGCCAGCTCGGGCAGCCGCGCAAATTGACCATCCGCCCAACGGTACTCGATCGTGACCTGCCGGCCTTCGATATAGCCGCCTTCGCGCAGGCCCTGGCGGAATGCATCCGCGAGCCGCCCGAACGGGCCGGGCGAAGCGCTGTTGAGAAAGCCGATCACCGGGACAGTTGGGTTTTGCGCGTTTCCCGCGAGCGGCCACGCCGCCGCCGCGCCGCCGAGGAGCGTAATGAACTCGCGCCGCTTCATCGCGCTGACCCCAAAACCCAAGGATCATGGGAGTATAGCAGGTCAGGGCCGTGCATCGTAGCAAAGCGGCTCGCTCATGTCCGCTTTGGGTCAGTCGCGTCGACTATCAAAGCCAACGGCTTCGCCGGATGTCCGCTTTGCTCCGAAAGCGACCTAAACGATGCGTCGCAGCGAAATGACGCTTTGTGCCATAAGCGACCGAATGCACCGCAGCACACAGCTCTTCTATCCGATCACCTCGTCAGCGATGGAGAGCAATCGATCCGGCACACTCAGACCAGGCGCCTATGAGCCCCGACCTATAGCTTGTTACGGTAGTAACGCCGCGCCTCACGGTCAGTTGATCGCAGATAGGGGTTGGAATCTTTCCCGTCCGAACCGATTTGATATGCGGGACGTGATTGAAGGGGATTGCCCCATGAACAACATGGACATGGTCTGCACCCGTGTGGGATCGGCGGCCGCATGGCCTGCGCAGGTAGCGGCGGGCGAAACTTCCTCCGACGACATGCTGATCAAGCGGATCGCTGGCGGCGACCAACTAGCCATGCGAACGCTTTTTTGCAGACATCGAGTTGCGCTGTATCGCTGGCTCCTGCGTCTCGTGGGCGACGAGACCTTCGCAGAGGACCTCTTGAGCGACGTGTTTCTGGACGTCTGGCGCCAAGCCGCCTCTTTTGAGGCGCGCTCTTCGGTTTCGACCTGGCTGCTGGCGATCGCGCGCCACAAGGCACTCTCGGCGTGGCGCCGCAGGGCCGACGCTGAACTGGACGACGAACTCGCGTCCTCGCTCGTGGACCCTGCGGACGATCCTGAGCTTGTGCTGCAGGAGAAGAACCGGGCAGAGGTGCTGCGCCAATCCTTGGCAAGGCTGTCACTGGACCACGGGGAGATCATCGACCTGGTTTACTATCACGGCAAATCCGTCAAAGAGGTTGCCGAGATAGTCGGCATCAGTGAGGCCACGGTGAAGACGCGCATGTTTTATGCGCGTAAGAAATTGGCCGAGCTAGTCGAGACCGCGTAGTTGGTCT
>DASZGF010000143.1:0-2168 GCA_035939115.1 Binataceae bacterium (SeqCode) | reverse complement strand
GCAGCGCGCGGACGTGATCGTTTACACCATCAGCACGAACATCAGCGGCATGAAGGGAAAGGGCGACAAGGTGCTGGAGCGTATCGCGGATGCGACCGGCGGCCGCGCCTTCTTTCCCTTCCAGATGCGCGACGTGTCGGATGCGTTCCTCTCCATTCAAGAGGAGTTGCGCAGCCAGTACGCGGTGGCCTACAAGCCCGCGGATTTTGCCGCGGATGGACGCTACCGCACGATTGCAATCCTGGCGCAGGATAAAGGTATGAAGGTGCGCACCCGCAAGGGATACTACGCGCCGAAGCAGTAACCGGAATTTAAATTTCTCGCCTACACATCAATTCCTCCATGCCTGGATATTCAGGAACTCCGCTCGCGAAAAAGTTAGGCATTAAGGATGATTTTCGCGCTGCCCTGTTGCATGTGCCGGACGACGTGAAGACCGAGCTTCGCGACGCGTTCGAGAAGTGCCGTATTCAACGCATCACCAACCACAATCTCGATTTCATCTTCCTCTTTGCTAAATCGCGGACGGGGCTGGAACTCGAACTGTTGCCGGCCGCCAAGGCGTTGGCCCCCGCGGGCATGCTATGGATCTCTTGGCCAAAGAAGAGTTCAGGCGTCGCCACCGACCTCACGGGAGACGTGGTTCGCCAAAGCGGGCTGGATGCTGGCCTGGTCGACGTGAAAGTCTGCGCCGTGACCGACGTGTGGTCGGGATTGAAGTTCGTGATCCCGGTCAGGAATCGGCCGAAAGAAAAACGCCGAATCGTTTAGAATCGCGGCCCTGAATTCCTCTGTGATCCTCTGTGGTAAAGGCACGCTCGTCACCGCAGAGGACACAAAGGATCACGGGCGTTCACAGGGGAAACCAAACCTGCAAACCGAATATCGCGACCTGAACCGTGATCGCCGCGACTCGGATTCGGATCGACGGTAAGTGGCTTATGTTACTGCAATACGTCGGTAACTCGCGACGGTAACTTGCCGAAACGGTGCGGGCCGGGTTCTATTCATTGTGGGAGAAATGACCATGCGAATCAGGGCCCGGCTGGCGGCGCTAACGATGGTGGGAATTATGGGTTGTTGGTCGGCATACGGCCAGACAGCGACGTTGCGGGCGGAGCGGGAACTGTTCGCTTCGGTAAACCAGGCTCGGCAGGCGCAGGGGCTGTCTTCGCTGCGGTGGGATGAATCGCTGGCGACCGCGGCGCGGCGTCACGCGGAGGCGATGGCCGAGCACGGATCGGCGCAGCATGGGTTTGAGGGTGAGCCGAGCCTGTCGGTGCGGGTCAAGCAGGCGGGTGCGCATTTCACTTGGCTCTCGGAGAACGTGACGCAGGGGCCGTCGCCGATGTTCATCCACACCCAGTTCATGAAGTCGCCTCCACATCGCGCGAATATTCTGGACCGGGACATGGATTCGACTGGAGTGGGTGTGGTGGAGCAGGGCGGGCAACTGTTCGCAGTGGAGGATTTTTCGCAGGCGCGGTGATCCGGCGGCACCCGCTGAAAAGTAAGCGCGCAAAATTATAGCATCGAAATGGCCCGCGCACGGTTACACGCGCATGGGCCATTCCACGAATCGAGTTCGTGGTCTCGTGGTCGTGATCGTCGTCGTGATCCATATCGTGGTGATCGCCGCAACGCCGCTTCGCTTCTTCAAGTTCTTCGCGGCGCTTGCGCGCTTGTCTGCTGTCCTCGCCGTGGCGCTGCACCGCGTCACGCAGCTTATCCTCAGCCTGGTGAATACGCTTTTCACATCTTTCGTGTCGCTCGTCTCTGTCGTCCGCGCGTGCTGGGAAGGACGGGCCCGCTAAGCCGATCGTCAGCAGTGCGAAGGCAAAGAATTCTAATCATTCGGTCATGTCTTCTCCTTTATGAATCGTGTTTTGAGTTGGACAATCTAAGGGTCGACCGTTGTGACAGCTACTCTCCTACAACTGCTTTTTCTGAGGGTAGTCCGAAGTGGGTGCGCTCGCGCAAGCTCGGGGAAGACCGGTTGCGCTCTCGTGCGACAGTCAGAGGACAGATCCGCGGAACGGACGCTATAGTGAAAACGCCGGGAATCTGAAAACCGATTCCCGGCGCTGTTTTCCTAGGCTAATGCTGTATCTTGCGCAGCTTGGGCCAAGATGCCCAGTGAACGCCGAAGCACGGATTAACCATTATCC
>DASZGF010000142.1:0-7669 GCA_035939115.1 Binataceae bacterium (SeqCode) | reverse complement strand
AAACTAAGAACTAAAAAGCGGAGCAAATCGGCAAACAGGTTCAGCCAAAGCAGGCAGGATTCCATATAGACCGAAGCCCTTCCCTTTTTATCTCCTCCCTTCAAATTGGTAGCAATGTAACCCGTTTCAAGTCACGCAGATAGTTTTTGCGGAGCACAGTTGTCTGGCAAAGATTCTCGACGTCCTTGCGCACGGTCAGATCGCATTTGACCGGCGTGCAGTCGACTCCCAGCGCCCGAATCTCCTGCTCGGTCTGCTTGAGCGACCCGGGCCATTCGCTTTGCGATTGTTCCATGGTCCGCGCCGCAAGCACCAGGTTGATCCCGTCCCTGGCCAGCCGCAGCGCCATCTGCTTGCCCATCCCGCGGCTGGCGCCGGTTACGATGGCCACCTTACCTTTCGTATCCATCGCAATTACCTCCTAAAAGCTTCGAACACAGCAGCCAGGATACTCTCGCTCCACGTCTAAGCCTGACGATAACCGTGGCGACCGGTCAGCAGGAGCAATACCAAATGGCGCGCCGATGTTCCATCAAGCTCGCTAGATCTCACCAGCCCGCTTCCCGGCGGTCCTCAGTGCCTTATCGTCCGGACATCTTACCGCCTGTCAGCGGCGCCTTGACATCATGTTAAGGTTGGACTACTAGCTGAAGAAATTTCGCTGTAAACAAGGTAGCTTCAGATGAAGTTATCCTGTCCGCAGCTTTTTTTTTCTGCGCAAGTGCAATGTGGGCCGGGTGCTCGCTGTCCGGTTATCAATGTCAGCGGCTGGGAGCGTCTGCCGAGTTAAAGGCGCAGGCTACCGACGCGTGGGCCGCAACGCTGAGGGTTCTACAAATACTTTTTGTGGAGGCAGCTCGTGAAGAGAACGTTTAAGCAGCTAACGGGCGCGATAGTTGTGGCCCTGTCGCTGGGCGTCAGCGTCGAAATCGGAACCGCCCAGGTATTCCAAGTTTACGATCCGGGTTTCGCCAAGGATCTCGTAGACGTAAGTTCTCCCGAAACGATCGCTCCGGGTACCAAAATCACCGCGCAAAATTGGCAAAAATACAAGGGTTTCATGCCGCTGGGGCTGCAAAAGCTCTATAGCGGGCAATATTTCTGGCATATCGGCAACGAGCCCGACTTTACTGTGACAGTGGGCCCTACGATCCACACCCCACTGCCGAAAAAGTACGTCGAAGACACTGAGAAGTATCACGGCCAGGTCAATTTACGGCAATTGCCCGACGGCGCCTATGTGATGGATGGCTACGTTGCAGGGATGCCATTTCCCCATCCCACCGAGCCCAATCTGGCGTACAAGGTGGCCTACAACATCCGCACGCGCTATGGCCCGTGGGCGATGCATATCCACTATCGTTCAGTAAATATCGATCAATATCATAGCGTTACAAGTGGTGATGGCCTGGAGGACGCGTGGAGGATGGGTCACATCAGCGATCCCGGGATGCCGCTGGCACAGCCCTACGCCGGTGACATTTTCTATTCAAACCGGAACTTCGAGGTCGCTCCGGAGCAGGTCAAGTATCTGACCGAAATTACGCTCTTACACGATGACCCGGCCCAAATTCAGGAGATCTACCTGTTTCTGCCGACGTTGCGCCGCTCTCTGCGGCTGTCGGGCGCCGCTCGCTGCTCGCCGCTGCTGGGCACCGACTGGATCCAGGACGACCAGGGAGACATCCTGTTCCTGAAGCTTACCGACTTTAGATTCAAATTGCTGGGCGAGAAAAAGCTGCTGGCGATGGTACATCAGGACCCGGTGGCGCGTAACTACCCCGATGAATCGTTCACCAGTTATCAATCCTCGCTGCCGGGCTGGCCGAAGCCGGTGGACGGTAACTGGGAACTGCGCGACATGTATGTGATCGAGATCAAAGCGCTTCCGCAGCACTATTGTGTGCCGACCCGGGTTATATATGTCGACAAGGAGACGTTCATCCCGTTTCTGCACGACATCTACGACCCCAACAACAAGCTGTGGAAGACGTATTTCTTCCTT
This sequence comes from Binataceae bacterium (SeqCode), assembly GCA_035939115.1. GTDB lineage: Bacteria > Desulfobacterota > Binatia > Binatales > Binataceae > JAJPJA01. The sequence goes on along the minus strand of DASZGF010000142.1, from coordinate 5,664 downwards.
CAGGGAGTCGTGCCGATCAATCCACAGGAAAAGGCCTATTTGCACGACGCCTTCAACGACTCGATCTATGACCTGCAAAACAAGCACATGAGCCTGGCTCAGGTGGCGATGCCCGGCGTATCGGCCAACCAATATACGCCGGAAGCAACCCGCACGCAGGAAAGCACCCAGGCGTTTCCCGCTTCGCTTGCCCAGGTCATGCAATAGCGGCGGAAACGCGCCGTTGGGATAATTCCAAAGCCCGGATTATCCAGGGACCCCATTGGAGATGAAAGGCCGAAGCGGCGTCTGAAAAGAATATCGTTAAGCATTTTTTTCGGACTCGAAGAGGAGTCAGACTCGACCACCATATATCCAGCTGGATCGATAGAGCTGGATCTCCTCCTTAGTCTCCAGGATCAGCCGAACAGGTATCTCGGGGTCGTGCATGGTTTGCGCCAGGGAGGTCGGATGCCAGGGCAACGCACAAGAGCGTTGCTCTGGCCGTGTTTGCGCCGGCTGGCAAGAAGATCACTGAATCCTATATGAAGACAGCGAGCAACAGCTTTAAAAAGGAGGCCAAGGACTTCGTCGATCATCTCGTCGAACAGTGGAAACGCGAACAGCCAAATCTCGACACGACTGTAGCCGCGATCGTCGTACGCATGAAGCGTGCGACCGCAGTGTTTGACAACGCCCGGGAGCGGCTGGCGCAGGTAGTTGGATTGCATGGAAGTGAATTGATGTTGTTGGATGCGCTGCGCCGCTCCGGTCCCCCCTTTTGCCTGAAGCCTGGGGTTCTAATGCGCGAACTGCTGATACCCTCCGGCACCGCCACACGCTGGATCGATAGCATCGAGGACCGGCGCCTCGTCAAGCGCCTGGCCGACCCTCATGACCGCCGCGGAATCCTGATAACGCTTAAGCCGCTGGGGCACCGGGTCATGGGTAAATTGGATGCAGCCCACGGATTTAGAGGCAGCCGATCACCGGAACACGCAGCGCTCTGCGAACTGAGTCGTGCGGAGTTGGAAACGCTTTCCAGCCTGCTTCGCAAAGCGCTGCTCGTTCTTGAGGGTGAGGCTGAACAGCCGCAGCCATCCTCAAGTCCTGCGATAACGGCGGACAATTCTTCTCGCCGGACTCGGATTCGACGCAACGTCAGGGTTCCCCGGGCGGCGAACAGGTCGTCGGCCACGCGAGCGGGCCTTGGCTCGCGCAGCCCTATAGAGACTTGAAGGAACCTTTCAATCCTTCTTGCGCAAAATGTATTTAAGAGGTCTGACCATGCGCGATCCTTTTTTGCCCGAGATAATTCACAACGCCTTGCGGGGAATCGCCGATGAGGCCGGCTTGTTCAGCGCCCGCAGCGCCTATTCGCCGTTTATCAACACGTCGCCGCAGATCGCGGCCGGGCTGTTCGATGCCCGGGCCAGGCCGATCGCGCAGACCGACTCGGCCCTGATCCACGTCTCGGCAGTGCAGCGGATGCTGCCCGAGGTGCTCAAGGACATTCCACCCGAGACCTTGCAGCCCGGCGACGCGCTGATTATCAACGACCATTTCCGCGGCGGGATCCATCCCACCGACGTGGCCGTCTTCACCCCGATCTTCTACCAGGGCAAACTGGCTTTCTTTCACGGCTCGATGATGATCGTCTCGGATTTGGGCGGGCTCTCCAACGGCGGCCTGCCGGCCAACGCCACCGAAATTTTCCACGAAGGTCTCGTCATCCCGCCGGTCAAGCTCTACAAGCAGGGCGTGCCGAACGAAGAGGTCCATCGCATGATCGCCTCCAATAGCCGCACCCCGGCGCGCGTGCTGGGCGATATCCGGGCCCTGGTGGTGGGCGGCAACATGTCCGCGCCGCGCCTGATCGAACTGTGCGACAAGTACGGATTTGACCAGGTGACCGAGATCATCGATGAGCTGCTCGACTACACCGAGCGGCTCACCCGCCGGGGCATCGAACGCATCCCCGACGGCGTCTACACCGGTTCCTATTTGATCGAGGACGACGGCATCGATGTAGGCAAGCACTTCAATGTGCAGGTGGCAGTCACCGTCGTGGGCTCCAATATCAAGCTGGATTTCAACGGCACCGACCCGCAGGCGCGCGGGCCAATCAATTCCTCCTATTCGCAATCGCTCTCTGGAGTGGTCGTTGCGCTGCGGTTTTTCCTCGATCCCGATATTCCGCTCAACGAGGGTTTCTACCGGCCAATTGAAGTGGTCTTTCCGCACGGCAGCCTGGTTAATCCAAAGTACCCGGCCGCGGCCAACGCCCGTTTCGCGGTCGTGATGGCGATCATGGATGCGATCAACCAGGCGCTGTCGGCGGCGCGGCCGGATCGGCAGATGGCGCCCAGCGGATGCCCGCACGTGTTCACCGTCACCGGTATCAATCCGGAGACCAACCAGTTCTGGAGCATGATCGACGTTCACATGGGAGCGTTGGGCGCGCGCGCCAGCAAGGACGGGATCGACGGACTGCCGCCCTTGCTCAACGCCACGCCCGGATACATGCGCAACGCCGAGCATTACGAATGGGAGTATCCGGTCATCTACGACGATTTCGCCTTCCGGCCCGATACGGCGGGACCGGGCAAATGGCGCGGCGGCTCCGGGATGGTCAAGCATGTGACCCTCAACAGCGACGCCGACCTGACCGTGCGCGCGGTTGACCGCTGCGAACTGTCACCGCGCGGAGTGGCGGGCGGTAAGCCCGGCGGAATCGGCGGTTGGGTTCTCAATGAAGGGCGGCCCGGCGAAAAACGCCTGCCGATGAAGCAAACCAACTTGCGCATTCGCAAGGGCGATCGCCTGACGATGTACGTGTCGGGCGGCGGCGGATACGGCGACCCCTTCGAACGCGATCCAGACCTGGTCGGCAAGGATGTGCGCAAGGGTATCGTTACCGTCGAAGGCGCGGCGCGCGACTACGGCGTCGCAGTGGACGCGTCGGGGCGGGTCGATCCGGCGTCCACGGGAAGATTGAGAAAAGAGAAACGAAAAGATTGAGAAAAGAGAAACGAGAAAAGAGAAAAACGAGAGGTAAGAAAACCGATTCTTTTCTGCCCCTCTCTTTTTCTCATTTCTCTTTTCTTGCTTCTAGGGGCGAACATGGCACAGCGGCAATTCTTCATGGGCGTGGATATCGGCGGAACCTTCACCGACCTGGTGCTGTTCCAGGACGGCCGGCAGAAACCGTATAACGCCAAGACTCTTACCACGCCGGCCAATCCGGTTGACGGCGTGATGAACGCGGTGCGCGAAGCGATGGCGCAGGCGGGGGCGCAACCCAGCGAAATCAGGCGCGTCGTCCACGCCACCACACTGGCCACCAACCTGATCCTGGAGCGCAAGGGGGCGCGGCTGGGTTACGTCGCCACCAAGGGGTTTGGCGACATGTTCCACATCAGCAAGCAGTATCCCTCAGGCATCGATCGCTTCAACGCCCTGTACGAACGTCCCGAGCCGCTGGTCGAGCGCGAGATGGTGATTGAAATCCAGGAGCGGCTGGACCACCGCGGCGACGTGCTGATTGCGCTGGACGAAGCCCAGGCCGAGGCCGCGATCAGACATCTGGCGGCCGCCAAGCCCGACGCCGTTGCTGTGTGCCTGCTCCATTCCTATGCCAATCCCGCTCATGAGCAGAAGATCGGGCAGATGCTCCAGCGTGCAATGCCGGGGTTGTATGTCGCGCTGTCCTCCGAAGTCTGGCCCGAGTTCCAGGAGTATGAACGCGCCTCGACTACGCTGATATCGGCCTACGTGGGCCCGATGCTCGCCGACTACTTGGGCAAGCTCGAGCACGAGCTGCGCCAGACGGGAATCGGATGTAGCCTGCAGATCATGCAGTCCAGCGGCGCGGTGATGCCCGCCTCGATGGCGGCGCGCAAAGCTGTCTACAGCGTCGAGTCGGGACCTGCCGCGGGCGTCATCGCCACCGCGCAATTGGGCCTCGCCATCGGCCGTCCCAACATGATTTCGTTTGACATGGGCGGCACCACCGCAAAGGTCGGACTGATCCAGCATGGCAAACCCAACGTCACCCATGATTTCACCGTCGGCACCAGCGTGAGCGCGGAAGTGCGAGCCAGCGGCGAGCCGATCAAGATTCCGGTCATCGACCTGGCCGAAGTCGGCGCCGGCGGCGGCAGTATCGCCTGGATCGATCCGGGTGGTCTGCTCCAGGTAGGTCCGTTAAGCGCCGGCGCGGTACCCGGACCGGCCTGCTACGGGCTGGGCGGCACTCAGCCGACAGTGACCGACGCCAACGTCGTGCTGGGCTATCTCAATCCGGATTACTTCCTGGGCGGGAAGATGAAAATCTACCCGGAGCGCAGCCACAATGCGATCGCGCGCCACATCGGCGAGCGGCTTAAGCTGGACCCGGTGCTGGCCGCTCACGGCATTTATCAACTGGCCAATATCCACATGGGCGGAGCGGTGAGATTGATCACCGTGTCGCGCGGTATCGATCCGCGCGAATACGCGGTGATGGCGTTCGGCGGCGCCGGCCCGATTCATATCGTCAAGGTCGCCGAACAGTTCAACATCCCGACGGTAATAGTACCGCCGTCGCCCGGCGTGGCCTCCGCGTTCGGACTGCTGATGTCCGACCTCGCGCACGACAACGTCACCACCCATATCGTGCAATGCAAGGACGCCAAGGCGGAGGACCTGCGCCGAATTTTCCATGGTCTGGAGAGCGCCGGGCGCGAGGAACTGCTTTCGGAGGGGCTCTCGGAGAAGGACCTGGTGATTCAGCGCTCGCTGGACACGCGCTTTGTCCATCAAAGGCACGAGATCAACATTCCCCTTCCGCCCGGACCGATAACCGAAGAAACTCCGGCAGCGATCGAGCGCGGCTTCCGCGACCTGTACTTCGAACTGTTCAAGGTCAGGCCGGCCGATCCGGTCGAGTTCGTCAACCTCGGGGTGCGGGTGGTAGGGATGGCGAGCAAGCCGCAAATCATGCGCACGCCCAGGGGCGATACCAAGCCGGCGCGCGCCCTCAAAAGCGCGCGCAAGGCCTACTTCGCGGAGACTTCAGGCTTCGTCGATACGCAGGTCTACGACCGCACCGCGCTCCAACATGGCGATACCATCCAAGGCCCGGCGATCCTGGAAGAGCCCGACTCGACCACCATCTGCCCGCCCGGATATACGGTCGAGGTCGATCCGTTCCTCAACCTGGTCATCACGAAGGTATAACCCACCTTTTGTTCCCTCTCCCACATTCTTCGGTGGGAGAGGGCCAGGGTGAGGGTGACTGGTACACTTCAAGCAACTCCGCCAGGCATTTTCGCAGCTCACCGAGCATGTTTACCTATGCGCCTGTGTCAAGAAGCGAACGATCAGCTATTTCTTCAGAGCAGGTCCTGAATTACTAAGTACTTCTTTTCATAAATACGATGACGTATGTTGAAAGTGCTTGTTCAGTTCCGGCATGCTACCTTGGCCAGACGTGGAGGTGGTTGCTGGGATGCCAAGGAGAAGTCCGTACAAAATTACGCTCACCGCCGAGGAACGACTTGAGCTGGAAGCGAGAGCACGAAAGTATACGTCACCGTATCGAGACGTTATCCGGGCCAAAATCATCCTCATGGCCGCGCAGGGTTTGCCCAACGATGTCATCGGGTCGCACCTGGATACGCCGCGCCAGATCGTGAGCAAATG
>DASZGF010000141.1:0-4322 GCA_035939115.1 Binataceae bacterium (SeqCode) | reverse complement strand
CAATTACTGACGCCCGGCTCTTCACTCATCCTATCTGATTACGAGTTGAGCACAGAGACAGGGGACGACACAGATTTCATTGTCGTGATGCCTTGAAGCTTTTGCGACCGCTGCACCGTGGATTGCTTTCGTGACATTCCTCATCACGTTGCGCCAAACAGGCCCGCGAAGCTTTTAGGGCATTGAGTGCGGCGAACGCGGATACCGCAACCCCGGCGAGAAGGCGTAAGCCATATTCGAGCATCGTTTCCTCTCTGTGGAAATCTTTGAAAAGATAACGGCTATCCCTGTGACGTCAGTTCAACGCTTTCTGCGCTGCGCCGCACGCCTCATGTTCATGTGAGCTTCGCCATGCCGAACTTCATTAACTTGCCGCGATATCGTCAACACAAGGCGTGCCATGGCCAATTGCGCGCCAGCATCTGCGATTATCTGCGGGCAGCCCGGGCGTACGCTGCGACCCGTCATCATCACCACGTCCATCTTCGTGTGCGGTGACTTGGCAGGCGGCGGCACCGTAGAGTCTACGCTGCTCTTCCACCGGTGCCCGCCTGCCGAGCAAGTCGGGCAGCTTCGCCATGTTGGCGGCTATGCGCCGTGCCTCGTCGCGGGTGAGCAGCTTGGCCGCCGCGCCGCAATAGACATAGGCGAGCGCCTGCCCATTAGCATCGCGGACGATGAAGCACCGCCGATCCAGCTTGGAGTCGGCCTCGTCGACGGACCAGGGCGGCGGGAAGCGGCGGGACATCAGCGCGTAACCCAAATCAGCACGCCGGTCACGCCAAACAGCCATGCTCTCGCCGCCAGCGGGGCAGCCATGGTGTGCCGTCCCCTGCGATTAGCGACATAGGCGAGCGATGCGAAGCTGAGGGCATTTAGGAGGACGACCACGACAGCGAACCATGATGCGGGACGGCTCAATTCAACGCTCCTGCCGGTCGATGATGCTGAGCACCAGCTTCAAGTGCTCTGCGATCCGCGTTCCTCGGCGCTGATGCATTTCCTGCGACGACGCGAGTGCGGCATAGCGCGGGGCAGACGCGAGCGGCTTGGTCCCTCATGCACTTGTGCGCGGAAGATCGCCTCGCAATCGGCGAGCGCCACGCGCACCCCCTCGCGGATCGCGTCCGGGTTTTTGCCCGCGAGAGCGAGTACATCGGCCAGGAAGGCTTCGATGCGCCGGTCCATCGGGTTTCCCCGCCGTACCGCCTGTCAGCTTAGCGGATAGTCCTTCGCCGCCGAAGGCCTCCGCGCCGGGCCAGAGAAGGCCGCTGGTAGTCTCCACTGTCGGCCCCTTGACGATTCCGTTTCTTCGATCGACCACAGCGCCAAGGCCCCGCCGGTAGTCACTAAGGATTAAGTGGCTGCACGCGAATTGCCACGAGACCCGGCGCACGGCCGGGTCCCTTTCTCTTTTTGTTACGCAGCATCGATCTACGCGACAGCGGGCGAACTAGCCGAAGCTATGGAACAGTCGCGCCTTACTCATCGTCGTCGTCCTCAGACCGCACACGACGCTCTTCCACGGCATCTCTCATCTCACGAACTGCAAAGATCGCAAGAAAGGCCATCCGCCGCTTCTGTTCGGGGGTGAGGGTCTGATAGAGCGGTTCCCACGCATCTGCGAGCCTCTTCAGGTCTGCCGAGCGTTGCGCCAAGCGATCGGCGCGTTTTTTCATGAATGCGATGGGATTACGATCGCGCAGGACTTCGATACGACTACGGTCACGCAGTTCACGCACCCGTTCTACGGCCATTGCGATACGGGCTTGTCGGTCCTTGGCCCTAGCGCGAATGGCGTCCTCTATAGGCGGCCACAATTTTTCTTGGTCAGGTGTCAACTGCAGGGCGGCCTTGACGATTTCAATTCGCGCATCCGTCAAATGCTCCAAATCGGCCGCGGTTAAGCGGTCCTGGGAAGCGGCCTGCTCCGCGTAGGCAAGTGGAGCTGCGGTAACGAAGAGTGCAGTCACTCCGGCAGCTACTATTTTCAACATCAGCGACGATCTCCTGTGAGTTGTTCCCCAGGAGCCCCTCACGAAAGAAATAGCCAGATACTGTGACGCTAATTTGTCCGGAGGCGACGTGCTCGACCTCGGGTGCCAGGTGGCCACGGCGGCAGCTTGGCGACGCGCCACACCATGGGTGCAGAACTCCGTCGTCCCAACGGGTCGTTCCGAGCTATAGTGCTTCGACGCGCTTATCGCCGCGTCTAGTCATCGGTGTCACCGGACTTGACACCGACGCGCCGCTCCTAGCGATTTGTCCGCTCTTGACGGTTCCCTTGGCGACCTGTGCGTCGCTCTTTTTGCTGCCGCGGTCCACTCAGTTTCGGTTCCCGCCTCAGTGCCAGCGGGCGCGATGGATCGCCACCCGGCGGGCGGCCCAGCCGCCATAGCCATAGCCTGCATAGCCGTAAAGCGACCGATAGCCATAGCCTGGATAGCCGGAGGCGTAAGACCCATAGCCATAAGCCGGATAGGCGTAGCGGCCGTAGCTGTAGCCCGGATAGGCGGAGGTCCCGTGATACGACCCGACGCCGTAGGCAGCTGCTCCGTAAACCGCCCGGCGATATGCCCGTCGGTGGACGCCTGCTACGCTCATGGGTGTTAGCGGTCGTCCTAGTCGAGCATCAGCACTGTCAAGGGATAGCGTCACAGTCTTTTGCGACCATTGAAGCGAGAAGGGCGCCGCAGTCAATAACGCGGCTCCAACGATAGTGCCAAGGATAGTGCCCTTGTTCATGACGGACCTCATGCACAGAACGCACCTCACTCACCCAATCAATATTCCGCCTAAGTCTTCGGCGGTTGCTACTGAGCTTTGATATGCGCTGCTTATCCACTGGTATAGGCCACCGCAAGACCTAAGGCGGGACGGCGGATTTGCAGCCCTGAGATTGTGACGATTTATGTGCAAGGTATCGACTCGTCGGGTTTCAATGCGCCGGGCCCCGTCGCGCGTGGCCGGCGCGATGCGCCGCGCCTCGTCGCGCGTTTGAGGCGTTCGGCCGCCGCTCACCGCCCCGGCTCCTCCTCGAAGTACACTTAGGCGAGCGCCTGCCCGTTAGCGTCGCAGACGACGAAACAGGCGTCCGTCTTCGGCGGACTAGGGCGGCGGGGAAGCGGCGGCGTTCGGGCTTGTCGATCATCGCACTGCCGCTTTGGAGAACCGCACAGCCGCAGGCGGCTGTGGTTCTAGGCGCGACGCAGACCTGAGATGTGAGAGAGACCCCGGCAGTGCTTTGGGAGAGGGCTACCTCCGGCGGCTCATTGAAGCCCAGCGCGAGTTAACAGAATCTTTCGACGACAAGCCCAGTATGGACAGAAAAAAGCCCCGGCCAGGGACACTGGGGTCGGGGCTTAGGGAGACCCATAAACCCCACCAGTCTAGTGCGGCAGCGCAAATTGGCAAAGCCCCTCATTACCCATGGCGCTCGAGTTCCGGCAGATTGGCGATGTTGGCGGCGATGCGCCGCGCCTCGTCATCGAGTGAGCGCCGCAAAAAAGAACCCCAAGCGGCGAAACCGCCTGGGGTCCGGAGGTCCTCCAATTTAGGCTTTGGGCCGAGCAGCGGGGGTGTCGGGGGGATGGGGGAGCCGCCCGGTCCGCCTAAACTCGGCGACTCAACAGCGCACGCCCCTGCGGAGACAATTACGCCTTTGTATAGCACAGACTATTTGTTCGTATCATTCTCGGTTCGGGCGGAAAGGTGCAATTTTCCAAGGTGTCTTAGGTAAAGGATGAGGGATACTGAGTGCCTGAACCCAAGCGCCTTGCCCAGTATTTGATGCAAACCGCTGGAACCCATCATCAGTGAGCGCACTTCCACGTGATATGAAATGTATTGCGCGCCTTCTCGCAGCACTTGCCGCCATGTGGACAGTGTCGGGGCACGCGCAGACTGTTTTCCCCATATCGGAAAACGATGTCGATGCGTCGGGTACTGTACTGATGTGCCCGAAATCGAACATTTACGCCCCCTGTCGCGACACCGGCAGTTTGCCGCTTCCGGTGGAGTTTGGGGGCACGCTGAATCTTTTTCTGCCCCGTCATCGCGAGACGCAGGAAGCCAATGCTGACGCGTCTGGCACTGCGCAAGCCGATGTTGATGCGTTGGCTACCGCGCTAATGTGTCCGTCGCGAGGGAGCACTTACGCGCCCTGTGCAGAGGTCGGCACTTTGCCGCTCACGGTCGAGGGCGGGAGGGCGCGGAAACTTTTTGCACAGGTCATCACGCCGAATCATTACGGATACTGGCAGCGTCATAATCGCTACGTCCATCATCGTGTGCGGTAACTCGGCGGACGGCGGCACCGTAGC
>DASZGF010000140.1:0-4584 GCA_035939115.1 Binataceae bacterium (SeqCode) | reverse complement strand
ACCTCCCTGGCTGATCTCAAGCGCAAGCTCATGCGCTACATCCGCCAATACAACAAAGTCCCCAAACCAATTAAATGGACATACCGTGACCCCTCCCACAGAATCGAACCTACTACTGATTCAACCGTTACAGGCAACTAGTCACTGCGAACCGCCGGTCCGGATCGCGTTTTTGAAGATGGGCGCAAGGCTATTCGGCGGCAACCACCACTTTGGCACCATGTTTGGCCAAGCCGATCGCGCTGGCGCGCCCCATGCCGCTGGCGGCGCCGGTGACCACTGCCACTTTGTTATCGAGCCGTCCCATTGACCCAATCCTCCGATACGAACGATAGCGGTCTTATAGCCCGATTCAGGCCCGGCTTCGAAACCAAACTCCGGACAACGAACCGCCGCGCCGCACCCGGCGCGTGTGCGCGACGTTTCCCCCAAGGGTTACTTTTTCGGATCTAATGCCCCACCGCGCGAATAGCCGGTGCGGACGCCGTCTCGATCCCTTCCGCCGGTGATATCGCCAGCGCAACCAAGCCGCATATGAAGATCATCAACGACGATAATTCAAAGCCGATTGTATAGCTGCCGGTAACGTCGTATATCCGGCCAATCACCATCGGGCCCAGCGCCAGACCGACCGTGGAGGCCAAGCCCACCAGTCCCCACAGCGTGCCGAAACGCCGCAGTCCCAGGGATTCAACCAACAGCGTGGGAGTCAGCGAAGTGGTGGTTCCCCCGTTAAAGCCGAACAGGAGAATGAAGCCCGCAAGGTAAAAACGATATTGCGGCGTAGCCGCGCCCAACAAAAACAGATTTCCGATGGCGAGAAAGCCCAGGGCAAATGGATAAATGCGGCGAGCTGTGAATTTATCCGCAAGGGCACCCAGTAAAATGAACCCAGGCACCACGACCGCGGCTTGTGTACCCAGCACCAACGCGGCGGCGCGCGGGCTATAGCCGGCACCGATGAGGAAATTGATCATGTGGTAGAACGTGGCGATAATCCCCGCGCTGGCAAAGGCCTGAACAAAAGCGATTAGCCAAAATGTCGGGGTGCGCAAGGCGGGCCCCACTTCGAGTCCGGGCAAAGTTTTTAGATCCTCGGCCACACTTACGCTGTCCGCTCCCTGGGGCCGCGTGCGAATCACCGCCAGCAGCAGGGGTAAAACGATAATCACAAGCGGCGCTGCAAGCGCCAAAAAGGTCCCGCTCACACCCAATCTCGCGATGAGATCGGTCGCCACCAAAGGCATCACCACGCCGCTGACCCCCATGCCGGCAATGCTTACGCCGATCGCCAGGCCGCGCCTGTCACTAAACCAATTCGCCGCCACCATCGATCCCGGAACCACCGCGGCAGCGCATGCACCGCCGCCCAAAAACACGAAGGCGATAAACATGGGCCAAAAAGTATGGCTATAGCTGGCGCAGACCAGACCAATAACAACCAGCACCGTCCCCGCCGGCATCACGATTCGCGCATCGATCCGATCAAGCAGCCATCCCACCAGCGGGGCGGCCAGCCCCAGCATCAGCGAAAAAATCGTGGGAAATGCCGAGATTCGCGCATGACTCCATCCGTATAGCTTCATCAGGGGAGTGAGGAACACCGGAATGACGTTGGCAGTCGCGCCCAACACGGTGAACAGCGTCACGAAAAGAGTGACTAATACTAACCATCTCCGCTGGCCTACCAACATAGTCTCCTCGGTGAAGTGTTGAGCAGGCGATTAATCGACAAGCCGCTACCGGCGCTCACAGACGGGCCGCAGGTTCGACGACACTTCGCGCCAGTTGTTCGACTTGTTTGGTGTGTTCTTCCGCGGTTCTACGACCCCAACCGGTAATGACCAGCTCGGTGACGCCCGCGTCATGATAGGCCTTCAGCTCTTCCAAAGATGGCCGGCGGCTGGAAGGCATCAGAAAAATCTCGACTTCCGCCTCGCGGCGCCGATATGACGCTAACATCTCGCGGAGCTTTGCAATCTTTTCTCGCGCTTGCTGCGGATCGAGGCTCAGGCCCACCCATCCGTCACCGTACTCTGCCACTCGCCGCAGCGCAGCGATACTGTTGCCTCCGAATAGCACGGGCAGCTTCGCGCCGGCAGCGGGCTTGGGCCAGCAAATCGCATTTGCGAAATTGACAAACTCACCTTTGAAGCTGGCCCGATCTTCGCTCCACAGCCGGCGCATCGCCTCGATACATTCGCGAGTCCTCCGCGCACGCCCTTCCTATGGGATGCCCAAGGCCTCGAATTCTTCGACCTGCCATCCGATTCCGACGCCGAGCATGAAACGGCCGCCGCTTAATTGATCGAGGCTTGCTACTTCCTTGCCCAAAATCAGCGGATTGTGCTGAGGCACCAGGCAAACCCCGGTTGCCAGTTTAATGCGATCGGTGACCGCCGCGGCATAAGCCAAAGCCACCAACGGATTGAACAGCGGCAAATCGATATTGCCGGGCATCGGCCCATACGGGTAACGCGACCGGTGACCCTCGATGAAAACCACGTGCTCCGGGCTCCACAGGCTGGCGAAGTTCAGCCTCTCCGCGCACGGAGCGATAGCCTTGATCGCCTGCGGCTCGACCCCGCCGGCCGCGCCGATCATCGCCAACCCGATTCTCATGCTGGTGAACTCGCTGACAGATCCCGGCACATATAGGAGGCTTTCATTCGATGGCTTCTGGTTTGGTGCGTTTGCGTTCGAGCCTTAGTCTCGCCAACCCTGCTCCACCTTTGCGGCAATTTCGCTGGTGACCTGGCTGCGCCTCTTACCCGGCCACGTCACCAATTGCACTTCCGAAAAAAAATGCCAACTGGGCTCGGCAAAATTGACAAAATCGGGCAAAACACCGTGCTTATACTCGCTCGAATCCAGAGCCCGGCGCGCCGCTTCGTAGTCGTCGAACCAGATCTCCTCGACCCCGTCCCAACGCTGGTCACCGTACCGATAGGCGTCGTCCACGACCGGGCATTGCTGATAGTGGCGCAGTCCGGGCAAAGTCCGCACGATTGGCGCATGCACGTTCAACCAGTAATCACGGAAGCCCTCGAGCGTGACGCCAAACTTATGCGTGAGTTGAAAAACGCCCTGAATCATGTTGGACTTCTGTTCGCCCTGAAGAATCACTCTGTCCGCGGCCGCCATCCATCCGGTGTGAAAAGCGTCGATAAAATGCTCTTCGTCCGCAACCCTGATTTTCGACCCCTCCTCGTTAACCGACTGGTCTCTGGCCAAAACCTCCGTCCAACACTCGGACACCGCGTCGAAAGGCGAATTACCTCCAAGCGAGCGGCATCGATGGTTCTGGATATAGAGCTTGACCGCCTTGATCGGGGGACCGGCGTAAGGATGCACCTCCAAATAATGGCGGTGGAACTCGCGCAAAGTTACCGATGGCTTGCGTCCAAAGAAATAAAAGTTGTGGATCATGGAACCGACCTTCTTCGGTTGGAAACCAAACAGATTCGGCTCGGACTCCCATACCGAGTGACCCCACCTATTGCATCACTTGGGACAGCGAACCGGGGAACGCCATCACCGATGCGTCGCGATATTTGAGCGGCACGTCGTCGCCCGTGTGAATGACGTACTGTGGCGACAATCCCATGTGACTGTTCTGAAAGTCGGCTACAATATTGGCTCCGGTAAGCGGCAAGACCACGCTCTCACCACTGGGAACCTTCACCGGATGCCAGAACAACAGGATAGTCTTCCAGAACTTGTCCTGCGGATCGTAAAGATCGGACGCGACGATATTCCACGTCTGGCGGTCGATAAACAGCACCCGATGCCCATAGCAATAATGGCCCATCGCGGGTAAGGGAAACACGTCGACCACGTAGACGTCGCGCACCTCCCATTTGCCGACCACTGGCTTGGGCCAGGACGGAAACCCTCCCTGGGTGGTGAAATTAGCCGAGTCGGCCGCGTTTGCGTTCTCATGAAGCTGGGTCAGGACCTTCTTTCGTCCCAGCAGCGTCATCTTGAAATTCGAGGCCTGGATCCCGAACTCGTTAGCGTTGTCGTCTTGTACGTAGTCGGAACCTAGCAGCGGCGAGCACCGCGCACTGCTCGACAGCCGCAGCGAGCGGCGCAGCGATGGAAGGAACAGATAGATTTCCTGAAGTTGCGACGGATCGTCGGAATACAAACCAATCTTGGCTGAACTAGCGATCGAGCATTTGGATGTCGAGGCGACCGAACAGACGAACGAGCGTTGCAGCGCTTGACCTCGAGAAGATCGAGGACCTAGCTGCTAAAGGCCTGACCCTCGAGCAGATCGCGGCCGCGCTTAGTATCGACGTCCGCACGCTCTACAACCACCGCAAGAAGTTTCGAGAGGTCGGGGAGGCGATCAACCGCGGCGCCGCAAACGGTATCGCGACGATAGTTAACACACTCTTCGAGGCCGCCGAGAACGGTAACGTCACTGCTCAGATTTTTTACCTCAAAGCCCGCGCAGGCTGGCGGGACCAGGGGCCGGCGGTCGAGATCAACAGTCAGCAGAACGTGCACGTCGCGCCCGATCCGGCCGCCCTGGCGGCCGATCGGAACCTGATCCGCGAGGCGATCCAGATACTGCGC
>DASZGF010000139.1:0-2310 GCA_035939115.1 Binataceae bacterium (SeqCode) | reverse complement strand
GCACCCTTCCGCGCGCAACTGCGCAAGCTGGGCGTCGATCTTCTGCCCGTACGTGCTGGCGCGAGCATAGCCGAGGCGGCGGGTTTCAGTGGGTGCCTTTGCCTTGGCCTTGGTTTTCAACTTCGTTGCGGTCATATGTATGGAAATCTTAACCCATTGACCGAATTAAGGCAAAGCGCGGCGGCTCTATCGAGGCTGACTTTGTGCGACAGCCAAAGCCGCTGGTTTGGCACGGTGCGGGTGAAGGAATCTCGCCTCTTTGCGACTTAATTGGCGTGGTTCCCTGCCGTACAGATATTGAAGTTGAGCCGAGCATCGTTCGCCGCGGTTTTGGTAATAATAGCAAAACTCAGTATGGGCGACTTCATTCATCGTCGGAATACGCCATGCACATCCGAAACGAGTTTATATGCAGTTTTTGAGGAGCAAGCCCCGCCATTTAATACTTGTTCACACGGGTTTTTAATTGTTGGTGGGCACCCACAATCCAGGTCGGAGCTATCCTCAAAGCCGGGGACAGACTCCCAGGGCCGGCCCGGATGGTTGCGCTCATAGGCGTGCACCCGGGCGTCGATGGTCGTCCAAGAGGCGGCGCGGCCGCTCCCGGCAGCCCGGCGGCGGTGATCACCCCAGAGAGCAGCAAAAGGGGGGCCCGGCAGCCAGTAACGGGACCCCAAAAGTTTTTCTGGGGCCGCCGGGGAGGCGGGACCCAGGTTCCTACCATCGCAATTAGTGACAGTTACTCCGTCAAAACGGCGTCAAGGAAAGGCCGTCCTAATCCGTCCACGTCTCCAGCTCGCCGAAAGTGATGACGGCGGAGATCGACGGCCGCTTGCGGCAGGAGTAAAGGGGGCTTCGAGCACCACGAGGGCCACGCTTGCATACCGATATTTGGCACCGAAGAAGGCAGTGAGGGCGGCGGAAGCAACTGTTGCGGTATTGGAACTTTTCACATGAGCCGTGGCAGTTCCGCTGATGCTGCTGTGCGATAACGCTTAGCGATCCCACACCTTGGTGCCGCGCTGCAACGCCACCGCCGTGCCGGCCAGCTTGAAAACCGCGATCGCCGCTGGTACCCGTCGTCCTGAATCGCCCGCCCATCACACGGGCTAACGATAGTTCGAATCCATCTCTCTCCAGCGCGGAGTCTCATGCGAACCTGTACGCCGACGCGAGTGGGTGATGAGAGGCGTTGGCTGACAGTTCCGACAATGGCAGAAGTGCACGCGCTCCGGCGCGGCTGTCAGCGCATACCGCAAGGCGCCGCACTGGCATCCACCGGTTAGGATGGCGATCGGGGAATCACTTATCCTTGCTCACCCTCCAAAACTTCAAAATGAACGCACTCTATACGCACAACAGTTGCTCTCCTCGCAATCGGGGCGAGGTAATCGGCTGGGGTCAATCCCGGTCGGGCAAATCCTCGGCGGCAAGGTGGCGGAGCGCGGCCGCATCGCCACCGTAGCGAAGCCACTCGCCAAGATGCTCGAAGCCGAGCTGGCGGTAGAAACCGCGCGCCGGGTTCCAGTCAAGCACCTGAAAATCGATCCGCTCCCAGCCGCGCTCGACCGCAATAGCGGCAAGCCGGGTCATCAGCCGCCGTCCGATCCCCTTTCGACGCGCCTCTTGGGTGACAAACAGATCTTCGAGATACATCCCGGGTCGGCCGAGCCAAGTCGAGAACCTGGGATGGAACAAGGCCAGACCGGCGGGCTCGCCGTCGAGAAAGGCGAGCAGCGCCTCGAATTGCCGCTCGGGTCCGAAGCCATAGCGGCGCTGATCTTCTTCGGTGGCAACGACGGCATTGGGCGCCCGTTCGTAAGCGGCCAGCTCCCGGATCAGGTGCAGCAATAGACGCGTGTCATCGGCGGTCGCAAGCCGGATCCTAATATCGCTCACCGCATGTCCTCTCCATTCTCAGACAATCCAGGTAAGCGTCTATCCACCCGCATGCGCAAGAGCCTGCCCACGCGAAGGCGGGGGGCGCCCCCTGGCTGAAAGAGAGGCACGAAGATCCGCACCAGTGGCTTCGAATCCTAGGTGGCGCCCTAATCGAGAAAGCCGGCGGCCAAACCGGACCCGCGCGAGAACCTGCCTGACCGGCGGCGATCTGAGATTACATGCGGCTCGCGGTTGTCTTCATGCGGCGGCTCGACTTCTGCCGCCCCGCATGATGGGCTAAGTCAGCTGCGCCAGAAAGATCAGCGTCAATGTCACGGTGATTGCGCCGCCGATACGGGTGGCGATCTGGGCAAAGGGCATCAGCTCCAAGCGGTTCGCAGCAGTCAGGATCGCGATATCGCCAGTGCC
>DASZGF010000138.1:0-63798 GCA_035939115.1 Binataceae bacterium (SeqCode) | reverse complement strand
AGCCATTGCAGCAGCGGCGGCACGTGCTCACGGAATATAACCAGGTTCGCTGGATTTGAGATCGGCAGGACGAAGCTTGCCGCGTTTGCTATAAACGCGCAGATTAACAGATAGGGGAGCGGGTCCTTCACCTTGGTGGCCTTGGTCGCGGCGAACACGGCCGGCGTGAGAACGACCGCAGTAGCGTCGTTCGACATAAAAACCGTAACCACCGTGCCGACGCCATAAATCAGCGCGAACAACTTCAGCGCGGAGCCGCCCGCCAGGCGAGCGGCCCGGCCGGCCAGAAAGTCAAACAACCCCTCTTTTCGCGCCAACTCCGCGAGCAGCATCATGCCGCTCAGAAACAGGTACAAATCGGTCCCCTTGGCGACCGCTTTTAGCGCGTCGCTCCATGGCAGCAGACCCAACACGATCAGAATGACCGCGCCAGCCACGGCCCAGGTCGCCTCAGGCAGCTTCCAGGGCCGAACGATCACGCCAATGATGCTCAGGGCGGCGATTGCCCAGATAGTGTCATTCGCAATCATCTAACGCTTCGCCATCAGCATCGGCGCCGCGCGCCGAAGACAATGGCTCGCCCAGGCGATGCAGGTTCGCGTGAAGACGAACGAGGTCATCCAGAATATCGAACAGGATATCGAACAAGATAACGAAGAATGCAAAGACCTTCCTCAGTCCGACGATATGGGAGGAGTAGCCGACGCAGGAGCGTGCCCTCCCCGGTGGAGGGTTTCAGGCATGAAGAGCCACCGGATTCCAAAGGCCGCCGCAGCCACGAAAGCCAGAAACAGGAACCCGGCTCGATGTCATTGTAGCACCTCGCTTGCGCTCGGCGACGAATTCGCCTTTGCTCGCCCGTGAACACTTTTCAGCCATTGCCCGGTTTTCTGAGCAGCTTCCGAGGACGTAAACTGTAAGAAGCTGCGGGAGCTGCGCATGCTACGGGCGCGGGTGCAGAGGTGGCGAGCGAAAAAATACTTTCCGCCGAAGAACTGAAGCGGCTCGCCGCGCGCTACGTGTGGTGGCTTAAGCCCGACGAAGTGCTCGCACAGGCGCCCAGCCGTTTGCTGGTGCAAATCATAAGCTATGCGACGTTCGACGATGCTTGGGCCGCGTTGGAGCATTTCGGCCGCGATGCGTTCGCACAGGCGTTGATTTCGGCTCCCGCGGGAGCACTGGACCCGCGGTCGTGGAATGTCTGGCATTTGTATCTGGGGCTGGCCAAAACCCAGGACGAGGTCCCGCCGATGCCGGTGCGTCGCGTGTAGGACGCATCGTGAGAACCTTCAAGCCGCGTGTCGACTTGTAGCCGGAGCCACAACGCCTGCTGTGGCCCGAGTTCGAGCGACTTCCCCGGAATTTTGTGCTCTACAGCGGGACGGCTGTTGCCTTGCGGTTAGGTCATCGTACCTCGCTCGACTTTGATCTGTTTTCCAGCGAACCATTGAATGTCGACGCCCTGTACCGAACCATTCCATTTCTCGTCAATTCGACCCCGCTGCAGCGTGAAGCCGACGCACTCACAGTGCTCGTCCAACGGCGCGCGTCGGTCAAAGTCTCCTTCTTCGGCGGTATAGGAATCGGATGCATCGACCCGCCGGAACTGGCGGAAGATGCGATACTTCAAGTGGCGTCGCCGCGCGATTTGATGGGAACGAAATTGAAAGTTCTGCTACAGCGGGTCGAGGGCAATTACTATCGTGACATCGCTGCTTTGTTGCGCTCCGGAATAACGCTCGGCGAAGCTCTGGCGCGGCGCAAGCGCTTTACCAGGGACAGTTCCCGCCGTGCGAGGCACTCAAGGCGCTAGTGTACTTTAACGGCGGCGACCTCCACAGTCTCGAAGGCGAAATCAAAACCTTCCTGACCGCAACTGTGCAGGCTTTCAAAGGGCCGATTCCCACGCTGGAAAAAACCAGCCCTCATTCGCTGACGGCGCAAGCATAAGTCTACCAGCTCTCCCGGCTGGCGCCTGCGCTGCAAGTGCGCAGACGCGAGCCGGAAGAAAGTGGCAACCAAACGCCGACAATTCGCTGCTTATCCCTTGGACAGTTCGGCTTCGATCGCGTTCTTGACCTCGACGTCCTGAGGATTGAAATCGGGCGCGAAACGGGCCACCACCTTGCCCTCGCGGTTGACCAGGAATTTTTCAAAATTCCACATGATATCTGTGTCGTTCTTGGGCCCCAGGCCATGTGAATCCAGCGTCTTGCGCAACGCGCTGTCAGGCTTGGGTTGCGCCTTGGGGTATTGCTCGATTAGCTGGCGGTAAAGCGGATGCTGCCCGTCGCCCTTGACCACTATCTTCTCGAACAAGGGGAACTGGACGGCAAATTTGCTCTGGCAGAATTGCTGGATTTCCTCGTTGGTGCCCGGCTCCTGGCCGGCAAATTCGTTGGCCGGGAAGCCCAGTACCACCAGCCCTCGATCGCGGTAGCTCTCGTAGGTCTTTTCCAGGTCCGCATACTGCGGCGTCAGGCCGCACTTGGATGCGACGTTCACGATCAGCATCACCTTGCCCTTGTAATCGCCCAGCGAAGCGTTGGAACCGTCGATGCGGCGGACGGGGATATCATAAAGCGCGGCGCTCATGGTTAATCAGCCTCCCTGTCTGAATTATAGATCAGACCAATCGAAGCTGTAGACCATCCGACCCGCCGTGCGCAAGCGGCACGCGCTTGGGCTCAATCGAAAATCCGCGGTATTGGAAGGCACGGTCTTCAGGGAATAACCCTTCTCACCCCCTCTCCCATTTATCTATGGGAGAGGGCTGGGCTGGGGAGAGGGTGTCTGAAAGAGGTGGCCACAAGATGCAACCCAGTTTTCGCAATACCTTGCTGAACGCAGGGCCGCACCTTGCGTGACACGGGCCCTCGCTTTTTCGAGGTTAGACGGGCGCGCCCGCGATCATCGCGGAAAGGCGCTGGAAATCCACCGGTTTCACCAAGTGCGCATCGAAACCCGCCTCCCGCGCCTGCTCGCGGTCACGAGGCTGGCCGTAGCCGGTCAGCGCAACCAGGAACATTTTCCGGCCGGCCGGCAACGATCGGATTCGCCTGGCGGCCTCGTAACCGTCGAGGCTGGGCAATCCGATATCGATCAAGGCTATCTCGGGCGTCAATGCCAGCGCCTGCTCGACCCCGCCGGGACCGTCTCCGGCTTCGTAAATCTCATGCCCGGCCAGCTCCAGAATAGTGCGCAGGCTTTCCCGCGCGTCGGCATTATCCTCGACAATCAGGACACGGCGCCGGATATTTGCGCTGGCCGCTACGCCGCCGGGTTGCGGCTTTAGTGGCGGGGCCGCTAGCCTTGGCAGACGAACCGTGAAAACGCTTCCCAGCCCGGGTCCGGAACTTGCCGCCTCGACCGTGCCTCCATGCAGCTCGACCAGACGCCTGGTCAGGGTCAGTCCAATACCCAACCCGCCGCCGGAGCGGTCGAGCCCCCGCTTATCCTGAACGAACAGATCAAAGATACGGGGCAGAAGCTCGGCCGAAATGCCCACGCCGTTATCTTCGACGCGCAGCACCGCGTCACCGCCTTCGGACTTGACGCTCACCCGGATGCGACCGCCGGCGGGCGTGTACTCAAGCGCGTTGCGCAGCAGATTGGCGCAGACCTGCTCCAGGCGTGTCGAGTCGCCATCGACCCACACCGGCTCGGCTTCCATCTTTACATCATAAGCGGACAGACGCTCTGCCAGGGCGTTGACACACGATTTAACGTTTTCCGCGATGTCCACCGACTGGCGATGCAGCTCGATTTTGCCCGTGGTAACGCGCGCGACGTCCAGGAGATCGTCCACCAGGCGCACCAGATGTTTAAGCTGGCGGCTCATTATCTGCCGCGCTCGGAGGGTTGCTTGCGCGTCCGCGCCGAAATGCTCCACGACTTCCATCGCGCTGACGATAGCGCCAAGCGGATTTCGCAACTCATGCCCCAGCATCGCCAGAAACTCGTCTTTGGCGCGATTGGACTCCTCGGCCGCCGCGCGCGCCACTCGTTCATTCTCGTGCAAACGCGTCCGCTCGATAGCCAAGGCCGCCGCCCCGCCACTAGTCGAATGAGATCGAGATGCTCTTCGGTGAATTCTCGCGACGTCTCCGAGCCGACGTGGATGACACCGATGACGCTCTCCTCTATCTTCAGGGGCGCTCCCACCAGGGATTTTATCCGCCGGCGAATGAGCGGGCTGACCACCTCCACCGCGGTTAGGTCATTGAAAATCATGCCTCCGTTGCTGCTGGCTATCCGTCCTGCTACCCCCATGCCGAGTGGTATCCTGACACCCGCTCCGAGCTCCTCCTCGAATCCCACCGACGCAACCGGCACGAGTTCACGGCCGCCCGGTTCGAGCAGCAGTACGGTCGCCGTATCGCCCTGGATCGCCGCGCGCAGGCGGTCGAGCAATTCGTGCAACATCTGGTTCAGCGTCAATTCAGGTAGAGCGCTGTCAGTGACCGATTGCAGCCGGCGCAGCTTGGATGCCGCCGCCTCGGCCTCGACCCGGGCTATCTGTTCGGCGCGCAGGAGGATTTCCCGCTCCTGCTGCGCGCGTTTCTGCTCCTCGATCTCCGTGCAGGAACCGAACCACTTGACTACGGGCCCCTGGCCGTCGCGAATCGGATGCGCACGCGCCATAAACCAGCGATAGGTCCCGTCTGCTGTTCTCAATCGAAATTCAATTTTGAACGGCTGACCTTGACCGACCAGAAGCGGCCATTGCTCGGCTGCGGCCTGCAAGTCATCAGGATGAATCGCGGGAGCCCAACGGAACTGTTCCGCCGTTCCTTCCGGCATTCCGGTGTATTCGTAGAATCTTTTATTGGTGTACTCGATTACTCCCTGGGAATCGCTGGTATACAGAATGTCGGGAACGGTGTCCGCCATCTGGTGAAATTTTTCCTCGCTGGCGCGCAGGGCTTCCATTACGCGCTTATGCTCGGAGATGTCGCGTGCGATACTGGAGATGCCGATGACGCGGCCGCCGCCGTCTTTGATCGGTGAGACGGCCAGCGAAATATCGATCCGCCCTCCGTCCTTGCGCAGGCGCGCCGTCTCGGCCACTTCGACCCCTTCTCCCCGGCGCAGGCGCTCAAAGACCCCGGCCTCCTCCTCCACCCGGTCGGGGGGAATGATAATGCCAATGGGCTGACCGACAGCTTCCGCCGCACTGTAGCCGAAGAGCCTCTCCGCGCTGGCGTTCCAGGAGGTGATCCGTCCGTCGAGAGATTTGCCGATGATGGCGTCCTCGGAGGAATCGACAATGGCGGCCAGTCCGGCGTGGGCTTCATCGGCGCTGCGGCGAAAATCGATCGGCTGGTGCTGAATCTCCGCCGGCAGGGCGCCGCCAAAAACTATTGACCCCACTAACATCAGCGAGCTGAGCAATAGTCCCGCTTCGTAAAGCTGCGCGCGGTTCCAGCCCAGACGGGGATTGGCGACCCATAACAACACCAAGGGCGCAATTACCAGGTCGCCGGCCGCATCCCCGAGCCACCAGGTAAACCAGATCCGGCCATAGTGAGACCAGCTTGCGTAGCCGCACAATGATAGTGTGGTCACCCCGATCATGGCGCTCAGCACGGTGCTTGCCAGCGCGATGAATTTGAAGACGTCCAGCGCCCGGTCGAACGCGCGGGGACCGTTGGCGAAGCGATTGACCAGGTATGCGCCGGCCAATGCTTCTAGCGTGTTGCCCGCCGCGATTCCGAGCGAGGTCGCAACCGAACCAGCGGTGGTTATGTTGACCAGAAACGCGGCCACAAAGATCGCGGGGCACGCCCGGTACCCGAACAGCAGCAAAGCCGCCAAGGCAATTCCCGTGGCTGGCCAGATAGCCGAGGTATTGGACTGAATCGTCGCGAACAAAAGGCCGGACTTGCCCGCCAGGAAATAAACCAATATCAGCCCGGCCGTGACGGGCTAGTTCAGGGAACGCGGTGGGTGCGGTTTCTCATCCTCATCACCGGCGCCGGGCGCGGCTGGGGCTTGCGAATCGGCGGAGACTGCCTTGTTGTAGTGCAATCCGGCCACGTAGTTCTCCCGCAGGCCCCTATATGGAGGTCCGAACCCCGGTGGAGGTTTTCACAGGCAAGCCCCTGAGCGCAAGAAGAACGTCACGCCATTGGACGGCGATGCGCCCTTCCTGACTGTCCCGGCGATACCTCCGACGCGTTAAACCGTCAAAAGCCCGCGGTCTTGGCCCGCCGGTCCAGCAATGACAACACTTTTTCGCGGTCCGCCGACGGCATCGCGAACACCGCCCGCTCGATTCCCATTTCTTCGTAGGCGTCGAGCTGCTTGCGATCATTGGGCGCGAACAGCGCCGTCATCGGAAAGCTTTTGGGATCGCGGCCAGCCTGTTCGAGCTCCTGGCGCAGTATCGCCACCGAAGCGCTCAGTTGGTCGACCAGCACCGCGCTGGGCAGCCATCCGTCGCAGTGACGGGCCGCATATTTGATCGCCAGGGAGCCGTTGCCGCCCATCAGGACCGGCGGATGGGGTTTTTGGGACGGCTTGGGGTTGCACCACATCGCGTCAAAGTTGACAAACTTGCCGTGATACTCCGGTTTCTCCTGCGTCCAGATCGCCTTCATCGCGGCGACCTTTTCCCGCATCACCTTGCGGCTGTCCTTGAACTGGATGCCGTGATTTTCCATCTCCTCGGCGTTCCATCCCGAACCGATACCCAGTTGGATGCGGCCGCCCGAGAGCTTGTCGAGCGTGGCAATCTCCTTGGCCAACACGATCGGATCGCGCTCCACGACCAGGCAGATGCTGGAGCCGATGATGAGTTTTTTGGTGGCCGCGGCCGCAAATGCCATTCCGGTCAGGAGTTCGTAACCGTCGATATATTCGCGCGGCAGCTCGCCGCCGAGGGGATAGGGCGAACGGCGCGAGCAGGGAATGTGCGTATGCTCGGGCAGCCACAACGACTCGTAGCCGCGCTCCTCGACCGCGCGCGCTATGTCATCAACACGAACCGAATAGTCAGTGGGAAAATAAACCACGCCGTATTTCATGTTACCTGCCTTTGGAAGAGAAGTGAGCGAAGAGAAGTGAGGAGTGAGAGGCCGGAAAAGAGAAACGAGAAAATAGAAAAGAGAAAATAGAGGTAATAGAGAGAAAAGAGGCGCTACGGACCACGGTAGGTTTGCTCTCAGCCATGTTTTCCGGCTTCCCTATTCCGATCTCTCTTTTCCCTTTTCTCGTTTCTCTTTTCTCTTAGTTCGGTAGCCACGCCAGGGACCGGACCTCGCCGAACTCGCGGCGCAGTTTGGTCCACGAGTCGCCGGCGTCGGTGCTGAGATACACGTAGCCGTGGATACTGTTGGCCGCGATGATATTCGGATCGGCGCGGTTGGTCGCGAACCAGTAGATGGTCGAATTGGGCTCCACCGGCAAGGGCAGCTTCTCCCAGGTCTTGCCGCCGTCTTTGGAGCGATGGATTGCGCCGCGCTTTCCCGGAATGAAGTCCCCGTTGGCGACGAAGATCGTGTCGGGGTCGTCGGCCTTCAGCGCCACGCCGCGGCAATAGGAAACCCCGTCGCGCTCGGCGAATTTCGGAAAGCCGTGCAACGACCAGCTCTCGCCCTCATCGGTGCTGATCCAAATCCCGTCGGGTGTTGTGGCCACCACTTTAGCCGGATGGCCCGCGCTGATCGCCAGTCCGTGCAGGTCCTGGTTGATGACCTTGTCGCCCAGGGCGGGAAGCCGTTTCCAGCTATCGCCGCCGTCGCGGCTGCGGAATATACCGTCGATTTCCACGCTGGCCCACACGTCTTTGGCATTGCGCGGATCGGGAATGACGTTGGTGACTTTGGGCGCCCCCGCGAAGCATTGATCCACGATATCGGCCGCCAGCTTTTCCCACGTCTTACCGCCGTCGGTGGAGCGGAAGATGCCCGGAGGTTTGGTGCCGGCGAAGATTACGCCGGGCTCCGCCGGATGCCACGCCACCGACCAGATTTGCTTTCCTTCCATGGGCGAGGGAACCAGCTCCCAGGACATCCCATTGTCCTCGCTGCGATACAAACCGGCCTCCGAGCCGGCCAGAACATGATGGGGGTTGTGAGGTGACACGGCCAGAGAGCGAATCTGAATCTCCCCGGGTTCCGCGTAAAAGGGCAGCTTCATTCGGCTCCGCCGCCAATGCTCCCCGCCGTCGGAACTGTGCCATACGCCGGCGCCAACGGTTCCCACGCAAAGCGTAAAGTCGTGTGCCATTGTTCTTACCTCGCGCCAATTATTGCAGGCTCGCCTCTACCGGACGTTATAAATTAGCTGGCATATCCTCACAAGTGCGGCCAGCCAGGCGGTCCGCCGATCATTCCCCGGCTCCCCACTTAGAGTAGCGGATACTAACCAGGCGCGCGATTAAGATGGCAACGTAGAATTGGCCGGCGATCGCCTCAAGCGCCGCCAGCATCCGCGCCGGAGCGCTTTTCGGCGCGATGTCACCATAGCCCAGTGTCGCAAGAGTCACGTAGCTGTAATAGATCAGACTGCCGACTTCGTGCTGATAGAAAATTCTCGACCTATCCGTAACGATAGTCTTGCCCTCAAGCAGGAACGATCCTGGGTACGCCAGCCCCACCAATGCATAGAGAAAGGCGAATATCAGGCCTAGGAGAAGATAGCCGCAGACCGCCCCGCTGATGGTGTCGTTGGTGACGTGCGTTGCACCCAGCACGTGCCGCAGAACGACCATATCCGTCAGGATTAAAAAGCACAGCCAGCAGAGCGTGACCGCCGTTAGGAAAATGACGTTGTAATGGAATGCGAACACCAGCCATCGGCTGGCGAGCGTCGGAACGGCCAGTACGCAGGCGATTTTGAATTCGCGCCGGCGCGGAAAAACGTACAGCACCGACATCAGCAACAGCGAAAGGAAGATGCCGGCGAGCACCCCCGTCGGTTCATAGTTGATGAAGAATGGAGGAACCAGCAGGAAGCAAAGTATAGCGATGAGAAGGATCGTGAACTGGCCCGGCCGCCGCAGCGTTTTCAGCGCTTGATCGAGCGTCGCGGCGGTGCGCTCCCCGGCTTCAATCGCCACTTTGTCAGTGCGTGCCGATAGCGCGATCAGCCCGGGCACCCGCGCTCGCGCCTTCCGCGATGCTCCAACCGCAGCGCGGCAGTAATGTCACCTTCACGCCGCTCAATCGCCGATGCGCTGAGCCTGCAACTCGATGTGCTGGCCGAAGGTGATCAGCCCGCTGGCCGCGATGTCGGTTTTGATGAACGACTGCATTATGAAATCGGTGTAGGAGCCGGGATCGCCGGGGCGGAAAATCCCCTTTATCTGGACGCGTCCCACCAGTTCCGGGTCGAGATCGTTTTGCAAGCGGGCAAGGGTCTCCTCCAACGCCTCGAAGGAGGGATAGCGGATGCCGAAATGGGAGGTCAGTTGCGGATCGCGCCGGAATTTCTCTTCATAGCCGGCGTAAGCGGCGCCCAGCGGCGACCCGCCCCCCAGCGCCTTCTGTAGCTGTTGCTCCAGCGCCCATTGCTCCGGCGTGACCTCCGAGGCGTACATGGCGTTGTTGAGCCCAAACTTGTCCGTGGCGCCGACCGCAATGCCGAGATGGGTATGGCCGGTATCGGTCACTGTGCATCCCAGCGTAGTAAACAGCTTGGTTACCAGATGCCGCTCGCCGGGGCGGTAAACCATCTCGAGATGGTTAAGGAGACGGCCCTTGTAACTCAAAAACCCTTGCGCCTGTGTCTGTTCATCAAGGTTCGCCATGATGCATCTCCTCTTTCCGCTATGATTCGGCCCGGCAGGCCATGTCGCACCGCCTGAAGCCGTAGCTAATCCCTTCGGGCTGGCACGTCAAGCCGCCTTAGGGCCCACGGTTGTCAGGTGATCCTCTCCAGTTCCCGATACACCAGGCCCCAGCGGACGCCTTGATCGCTTACTGTGACGTTGTCGGCGCCGAAAAATTGGGTGATGCAGTCCAGGATGGCGGCGCCGGCGCAGATTACTTCGGCGCGTCCTTCGATCATGCCCGGAAGCTGTTTGCGCTGTTCCACGGTCAGGCTGAAAAAGCGCCGCGCCGTATCCGCCACCTGATCCTTTGTGAGCAAACGGCCGTGGACGGTCGAATGGTCGTAGGTTTGAAGTTCCATCGAAACCGCTGCCACCGTGGTGACCGTGCCTGCTACGCCAACCAGGCGCGTGAGGCGGTAATTGTCCCATCCAAGCGAGGCGATCTGGTCCCTGACAGTGTCATAAATCTGTGCCCTTTCCTCGGCCGTCGGCGGGTCGTGCCGGACAAAGCGCTCCGTCAGACGGACCGAACCGATTTGTAGGCTGACCATCGCGGGTTGCGCGCCCGCCTCGCAGCGGATCAGCTCGGTCGAGCCGCCGCCGATATCCACGATGAGCATCGCTTGGGCGGGATCGATTCCGAGGCCGTGAACGGCGGCGAGGAAATTCAGTTGCGCTTCGGTCTGACCCGATATGATCTCCAAGTCTATGCCGGTGCGCCGGCGGACCTGCTCGATGAACTCGGGCCCATTGCGTGCGTCGCGCAGCGCCGCGGTCGCCGCGGTCAGAATCTTGTGCGCTCCTAGCGCGCGCGCCTTTTCCACGAACTGCGCGATCGCATCCAGTGTGAGCGTCGCCGCGCCCGGGTCGAGCATCCCGGTGCGGTCAACGCCGCGCCCTAGCCGGGTGATCTTCAGCAGTTCAGCCAGCGGGCGAATGCTGCCGCCGCTGAGCTCCGCTACCAGCATCAACACCGTGTTCGAGCCGACGTCCAAAGCCGCGACCGTCGTGGCTTGATCGTTACTGCCGGCGGCCATGACGCTCTCCCTGGTTCAGGCGGCGGCAGTGACCGGCGGCTCGATCGCAAGCTGATATTGCGCGATCCAGTCGTTGATCGACGACAGCGCCCGCGACGCCAGTTCGATCTTTTTCGCCCGTCCCCGGATGCGACCGGCCAGCTCCGGCATCAGGCCGAAGTTGGCGTTCATGGGCTGAAAGTCCTTGCGGCCCGTGTCCGTGATATAGGCGATGAGCGAGCCCAATGCGGTTGCGGGCGGCGGAACAATCAGCTCCCGGCCGGCCAGCATACGGGCGGCGTTGATAGCGGCGAGCAGACCCGCCGCTGCCGACTCCACGTAACCTTCGACGCCAATCATCTGGCCCGCCATAAACAGATCGGGGCGGGCGCGCAGATTGAGCGCGGGTGCCAGCAACCGCGGCGAGTCGATAAAGGTATTGCGATGCAGCGATCCGAAACGGACGAATTGCGCGTTGGCCAGACCCGGAATCATGCGCAGCACGCGACGCTGCTCCGGATAGGTCATCTTGGTCTGGAAGCCAACCATATTGTAAAGCCGGGCCTCGCGGTCGTCCTGGCGCAGTTGCACCACCGCGGCGGAGCGCCGTCCGGTGCGCGGATCGACCAATCCGACCGGACGCATGGGGCCAAAGGACAGGGTCTTGGGGCCGCGCCGGGCCAGCTCTTCGATCGGCATACAGCCTTCGAAGTAAATCGTGCGCTCAAAGGGATGGGCCGCGACTTTATCCGCGCTCAGTACCGCCTCAACGAAGCTTGAGTACTCATCCTCGGTCATCGGGCAGTTGATATAGTCGTCGCCGCCCTTGCCGTAGCGCGAAGCTTTGAACGCGACGGTCATATCGATGGAATCGGCGGTGACGATCGGCGCGATCGCGTCGTAAAAATACAGATGGCGCGAGCCGATCAGCTCGCTCAACGCGGCCGAGAGCGCGGCGCCTGTAAGTGGCCCGGTGGCGATGATCGCGGGTCCCGGCGGGATCGCCGCGACCTCCTCGCGCACGATCTCGACCAGCGGTTCGCGCTCGATCGCGGCGGTGATTGCGCCGGCGAACTGATCGCGATCGACGGCCAGGGCGGCCCCAGCCGGCACCGCGGCGGCGGCAGCGGCCGCCATCACCAGCGAGCCCAGCCGGCGCATCTCTTCCTTCAGCACGCCGACTGCCGTTTCCAGCGACGCGTTGCGCAGCGAGTTGGAGCATACCAACTCGGCAAAAAGCGGCGTGCGATGCGCCTCGGTCATGCGCAGCGGCCGCATCTCGTAAAGACGCACGCGCACGCCGCGGCGAGCGAGCTGAAAGGTCGCCTCGCTCCCCGCCAACCCAGCGCCGATAACGCTGACAATCGGTTCATTCATACAGTCATTGAACACAGCAGCATTGCTGCGAGTCTACCAGAAACCCCATCGATCGCTGAATTGTGATACTGCGACAATCGCGTTGAGGCATTCATCGATGAGAAACCTCACAACATGCGAGCCTCTCCCGCGTGCCATGGATGCCGAGGCGGACGACCGCGTCGGGGATAGGCGCGGCATAGATTCGCGCGAGGGCAAGCTGCTCGGGCCGAAGCGAAGGATATCCGGCGAGCAGTTCATCTTCGGATTCGCCCTGTTCGAGCATCGCGGCAATCTCGTACACGCCAAGGCTGGAACGAACCTCAAATCCTGTGGTGACGAGCCTTCAGGAACGCGACAGGTAATCGTCGAGAACGCGATGGAAGTGGCGGATGCGACGCTCCTGGTGGGCGAGGTACAGGCCCTTGAAGCCCGCCGAGCGCATCCCGCGCTGCAGCTCTTCGGCCTGCGCCTCGTCCTGCGCCAGCGCGATATGGGGAAAATGCGCCTCGTGTCCGTCGCCGATCACGTAGTTCTGATGCGTTGGCCTGGGCGGCGCGCTCTGGCCCGGGCGAACCCGCACGAACTGCTGGAAATCCCACAGCATCTGCTCAGGATCGCGCGGATGCGGCCGATGGCGGAAGAGCCAGAAGTGATGCGCGCTGATGTTCAGCGTGATGTTCGGGAACAGAAAGTAATGGAAATCGTCAAGTAGTTGGTCATCGACCAGTGCACTGACGTCGACTCCCTGCCTTGTCGCGCGTTTGCGCGCTGCCTCGATCAGCAGCGGGCGCAGCTCCTTAACGTGTCCCTCCCACTCCGCCCGCGGCTCCAGGCCCATCCCCTTGAGTATCATGCGCACGCCGGCCGTTAGCTGATTGCTGTCGCGATAGCCGCGCCCGCGCGCCATCTCGTCGTCCCATCGCGGACCCGGCACGCCGACGCGGTATATGAAGCGGCTGTGCGGTCCGTAGAAATCCACCGGACAGCCTGCCGGCGTGTCGTCGCTCATGTCCATCAGCTCGGGGTGAATCCCCTGCAAGTGATAGAGCTCGTTGAACGAATCGACACCGATCTTCCAGTTGCATGGCCATGCCACCGTCCAATCGAGGTTGATGCGGAACTCCGAGCCCCAGCGATAAGTCCCCAGGTGCTCCATCACATCGCGCGTCAGGTAGTCCGCCAGCAGCTGTGCGGCGTCGTCGAAGTTCACGAATACCAGGCCCTCGAATACCTCGCAGCGCACCTGCGACAGGCGGACGCCGCCCGCCACCGGGTCGCCTTGGGGAAAATCGAAGCCGGAGTCGGGAGCGCTGATCAATCGTCCTTCGAGATCGTAGCTCCATCGATGGTAAGGGCAGGTCAAGGCACGGGCGGATCCGCAGCCCTCGGGTCGGATGCGGCGGCCGCGATGCTGGCATACGTTGTACATCGCCTGCACCTTATCGGCGGCGGTGCGCACTACCAGCACCGACTCGGGTCCGATCTCGAAGGTGAAATAGTCGCCCACCGCGGCCAGGTCCGACAGGGGGCCCGCGTACAACCACACTCGCCGCCACATGCGCTCCCATTCAAGCCGCATGATTTCCAGGGAGAGGTAGCGCTCCTTGGGAACCAGAGTAGTATCCAGGGCCGGCTCCGGGGTCTTGCGCAAAATCGCGGGAAGCTCTGCGACTGAAACGTCCGCTGACGCGGCCATAGAGGTAATCCTCCGGGTGACAATTCCATCTGTGTTCCTATATTCTGCGCCTGGCGATAGCAAACGGCGGCGGCCCCGGCGAGTTAAAGCGACCGCACATCAATCAGCCGCCGCGGCAGGAGGATTGGACTATGAAATTCGCAACCGGATTGGCATTTTTTCCGCCGGCGCCATTCGATCCGGCGCCTATCGTCCATTACGCGCAGGTCGCCGATCGCGTCGGCTTCGAGTCGATCTGGATTCCCGAGCATGTCGCGATCCCCGCCGATTACGCGTCGCGCTATCCCTACCGGGTGGAGGGCAAACTACCCGGCGACGACGAGGACATGCCCTGGCCCGAACCGCTGCTTTGTCTGAGCTACGTCGCCGCCGTCACCAAAAAAATCCGGCTGGGCACGATCGTCATCATCCTGCCCCTGCGCCATCCGTTATACATCGCCAAGGAGATGGCGACGCTGGATGTGCTGTCCAAGGGGCGCGCGATGCTGGGAATCGGCAGCGGATGGCTCAAGGAGGAATTCGAAGCGCTGGGGCTGGACTTTCATGTCCGGGGCAAACGCACCGACGAGTCGATCGAGGCGATGCGGGCGCTGTGGCGCGACAATCCCACCACGGTATCGGGCAAGCATTTCAACTTCGGTCCGCTCAAAAGCTTCCCCAAGCCGGTGCAGAAGGGCGGCATCCCGATCTTTGTCGGCGGCAACTCGGCGCCCGCGATACGTCGCGTGGCACGGTTTGCTGACGGCTATATCCCGGTCGGCACCCTGCAAGAGTCTGCGCCGCTGTTCGAAAAGCTCAAGGCCGAATGCGCGAAGATCGGACGCAATCCCGCCGAGATCGAGTTGTGTTGCCAATGCGAACCGACCGCCGAGGCGGTCAAGCGATGCGAGGACGGCGGCATCACGCGAGTGATGACCGGGGCGCAGCTCAGCTACGACTATGATCAAATGACGCGCGACATGGAAAAGATCGGCAACGAGCTGATCGCGAAATTCCCGGGGTGAAGGGACCCGTAAATGGAGCCGGAGTGCGATACCAAACCCGTACTGATTCGACGTTTTATGGAGAGCGACACTCCACAGGTGACGTCGCTTTGGCTGAATGTGTTTCCCGACGATCCACCTTGGAATGCGCCCGCCGAGATCATTCGGCACAAATGCGCGGTTGCACCCGACCTGTTCTGGGTGGGCGTCTTGGGATCGCGTATCGTGGCAACCGTGATGGCCGGTTACGACGGCAATCGCGGCTGGATCTACCACCTCGCGGTCGCTTCCGACTTGCGCCGCAACGCCTTTAGCCGCGCGATGATGGTTGAAGCGGAGGCTCGACTGCGAACTCTGGGCTGTCCGAAAATCAATCTTCAGGTGCGCGCCTCCAGCGCTGATACCGTTCGCTTTTACCAGGCCATCGGCTATGCGACGGAAGAAAGAATCAGCAGGGGCAAGCGCCTCGATTAATTAATCAGCTCGGACTGTTCGGGCGATCCAGGGCCCCGACAAACTCGGCGGCGGTAACCACCTTGGCCTGGCGCGGAAAGACCTTTTCGACCAGGACGCGATGAACCTCGGCGTCGCGGTCCGAGCAGCAATCCTTGAGTACGACCAGGCGGTAGTCCGCGTCGGCGGCGTGGCGCAGCGTGGAGAGCACCACTCCGCTGGTGGCGATTCCGAACATGACCAATGTCTCGATGTCGTTGGCCCTTAGGATCATGTCGAGGTCGGTGCCGGGAAAAGCGCCCACGCGATGCTTGACGACGACGATGTCCCCCGGTTGCGGAGCGACGGCGGGATGCACCTCGGTGCCCGCTTCGGCGATGAACCGCCCCGATTGCCTGACCGCGTTGAAATTGACATTGCGCGGGCTGACTTCCGGGTAGCCAGGCCGGAAGTTAACGACAATATAGATGATCTTCAGGCCGGCGCCGCGAGACTTGCTGAGTACCTCCGCGGAGCGCTTCAGAAGCGCTTCGTGATCGCTTGCGAATCCGGTCACGACCGCCGCCTGATAATCCATGATCAGGACCGCTGAGCGCGCGCGCTCGATGGAAAGTTGGTCGGCCATATTTCTCTCCTCTCTGATTAGCGCTGCTGACTATGATGCGTCAGCGATCTCGCGGCCTTCAAGCGTGTTGTCTATATCGCCGGCCGTCAACCAGTCAGCTTTGGACAACATTCTCGATCAAAAAGTGCTATAAAGGGGCAGTTTTCGAGTCCTCTCGGGAGTGGCCTGGGAAATTTTGGACGAATTAAAAATGGCACGAGCCAAAGGTACGCCGCGAAGGCTCCGCTCTTTGCCGCCGGTTCTTTTGCGGATAACCCGGGTGCTTTTCGGCGCCATGCTGGTGACCGGAACCTACGGATACATGCTTGCTGCTCTCCCGCTCGCGATTAGCGCCGCAGAGGGAGTTGGCTCCGTGGTCGCTAATGGGGCGCTAGCCGCGGTGGCGTCGGCGCATCAGGGGTCAAAGTCCAAGGATCCGGACCATCCGGGGGAAGACGAGATCGATCGCGAAGACCGCTGCGAACAGCTTCAACTCGACGCTCCGAGCGTGATCGAACTGCATCAGAGCACCGCCGGCGCGCCCGAGTATCGTGAATTAGAACTTGGCGGATCGCTTGGATCGCCGCAATGGAAACCGGTTGTCGACCAGGGCACCAACCCTGGCGGGTGGCGCCCGGCAGTTCATTTTCTTCAAATGGAATTTAACCCGCCGCTGGGCAAGCTGCCCGATGCGGGCAGTGATTATCTTGCTTATCGTCCGATCCAGTCCGACTCGGCCGCGCAGCAGGTCGAATTCACCCCCCTGACCGATAATTTCGGAAAAACAGAAGGAACTTTTCGCTGGAATGGAAACCTGTATCAGTTTGCGCTGGCCAACAAGCTGCCATGTTTTCCGCCGCCGCCCTAAGTCGAGAAAAGAGAAACGAGAAAACGAGAGAAGACAATAACTCCGGCTCTATTTTCTCTTTTCTCGTTCCTCTTTTCTTGCCTTTAGTTGCTCACGCTTGGGCCGCCGTCGTAGAGCATTTCGTTTTGGACCCCGCGGGAACCTTCGACTCGCGCCGCCACGTGCACCGCCCGCTCAGCGACAATGCGGGCGACCCGGCCTTGCAGGGTAACGATGCCTTTGTCCGCCGACACTATTATCGGCTGATTTCTGGTTATCGGGTCGTTGGCCAATGCGGACTTGGCCCGTTCGGTCAGTATCGGATCGTCTGCGACCTTATGGAACGCGTGCTCGGTTGCATGGACCGCATCCTTGCCTGTATCAACCGCGGCGTTACCCCATTCCGACGCGGTCTGCGCCCGCACTATCGGTGAGCAGGCCAACGTCGCCGCGACTACTGAGGCATAAATAAATGGCATTGACTTGGATCTCATAACAGTCCTTCCGACGAAAAACGAGGAAAAATTCTGCTGCGAAGGAAGGCGCAAGCTTTATGCCGTCGGTGGCGCTGCGCTGCGCGATGGTTCTGGCGAGCCGAAATTTATCAATAAAAACAATGGATTTTGTTGGTGATCGAACTTCGGCCCGTTATTACTGAAGCGGTCGTACGGCCTTAATTGGCCTGTAAGAAATTCCCGTTTCAATTCAACCCAAAACAATCAGTTAGACTTCTCTGCATCCATAACCATTGCATTGGTCGCTCCGTATTGACGGCAAATCACCGTCACCCTGTCAGGGATCGGAGGTTGAAAATGTGCGGGCGTTTTTCTCACCTGCGGATTAGCCCGCCAAAAACTGGCAGCGGCGCGTCTTTGTAGGGGCGCTTCGTGAGGCGCCCGTGCAGCCTGATGCGGCGAACAAACTCTGAAAAATCACCGTCGCGTCTTCCACTGCTGTTTTTGGGTTCCAAACGGGGACGGCTTACTTCAGGTGCGAACGGGCGTAGAGTAGCGGCGGCGAACCCGGCCCTTTAGGCTGGTCCGCCGCCGTTCCCAATCAGGAAGGCTCATCTCATCGGTCCGCGTCGCATCAGATCGTGGCGCTGACACTCTCAATCGTCGTTTTACCATTGAGCGGGACAGGTATGACGGCGATGGTTTGTGAGCTGGTGCGAAGAGCCAGGCTGCCAGCCGTAGTCGCAGACCCGCCGGTGGTGATTGAATAGCTGAGTTGAACCTTGTCGGTGCTTTGATTCGAGAGCCTCCACGAGTACGGGATGGTGACAGTACACGTGGCCTTACCTGCGCCGCGGGTCGCGATGTAGGCGGCTTGTTCAAGAATTATATTTGAAACTGAAAATGGTGGGCTGGTTTGGACGTCATTTACACTGGCCGTAACATCGCAGGTTATGGGGCTGGTCGATGGAACCGCTGTTGTAACCGTGATGGTGAAGTTGGTAACAAGCTTGCCGGTGAGCACGGATACCGCTGCCGGATTTTCGATCGGTTGTTGGACAATCATGGGCCGGAATGAATTGTTGGCCGGATTCAGATACCCCAGGACCTCGGGGACGGGAATCTGGCTGGCGCTTTGGCTCCAGGCAGTGCCGGCGAGTGTGGTGGCAAGAACCAAGGCAAAAACGACTTTTAATAGCTCATAACCCCTCCATTATCGAAAGTTGATTTATAAAGCGAACCATAAGCTGCTGCCGATGGCAAGCATTAAAATTAGCGGCGAACAACCAGAGCGCATCAAATCCATTAAATCCGGACCTGTTCAAGCCATGTTACGTGTTTGGTCAGCAAACCGACGAGAACTTACGCCGAGCCACCGCCGGGCGCTCTCGATCGGGAATAGCGCTGTTGCGCAAAACCGTCGGCGATCCCTCCCGCTTTTGGGCGCGGGCCGGCTGTGTTATATGCCACGGCAGTAAACGCGAGCGAGGTGGACCATGGCAGAGGGCAAAGCAAGACGAATGTGGGCGCTGCCGGGAGCGGTTTTCGTCGTCCCGCAATCAAGCCTGATGGTTGGCGGCAGTGACGAGATTATCGAAGTCCCGGTACCGTCCTTTCTAATCGAGCATCCCAGGGGACTGGTGCTGTATGACACCGGCAGCCATCCCAGGGTTGCCGATGACGTGGCCGCCTACTGGGGCGAGATGTTTCGCAATATGGTCAGGTTCAGCAAGGACCTGACCGTGGACAACCAGATCAAGGCCTTGGGCTACAAGGTGACCGACGTCAAGTACGTCGTGATGTCGCACATGCACATGGACCACACCGGCGGCCTGTTCATGTTTCCGCATGCCAAGCTGCTGACGATGAAGGGTGAACTCAGCTACGCCTACTGGCCCGCTCCGGATCGGCGCAACATCTTTCTGATCGACGACCTGCTTCCCACGCGCAACTACCAGTGGATGGAACTGGAGGGCGAATTCGACATGTTCGGGGACGGCAGCCTGACCCTGCTCCACACTCCGGGCCATACGCCGGGCAGCACTTCGCTGGTGGTGCGGCTGCCGCATCAAAATATCGTGCTGGCGGGGGACGCGGTGCACATGCGCGACGCGCTTGACAGCGAGCACACGATGATGGTGGACACCGACCCCGAGCAGGCGGTGGCTTCAATCCGTCGCCTCAAAGCGATGCGTGACATGCAGGGAATGCGGGTCTGGGTCAGCCACGATCCCAACGACTGGGCCGAGATGGGCCCCGCGCCGAAGGTCATTGAATAGAAAAGAGAAATGAGAAAAGAGAAACGAGAAAGACACAGGAACGGGGAATCTTGAATCCTCCTCCTCTATTTTCTCTTTTCTCACGTCTTGGGCAGGCCCAGCACCCGTTGCGCGATGATATTGCGCTGAATCTCGGAGGTGCCGGCGTAAATCGAGTCCGAGCGCGACCACAGAAACGTGTACTGCCACAGTCCGTTGCGGACCGCGTAAGGAGATTCGCGAACTAGCTGGCCGGCCGACCCTTGCAGCTCGATCGCGAATTCCTGCATCCGCTGATGGAACTCCGACCAGTGCAATTTCAGGATCGATCCCTCCGCCCCCGGTGAACCGCCTTTGATGATACTGGAAAAGGCGCGGAAGGCCGCGTATTTCATCTCCTGCAGCTCGATGTAGAGCTGCGCAAGGCGACCGCGAACGATTGGATCCTGGGTAGCCGGCCGCCCCCATCTTTGCGTCGCGCGCGCCAGTCCTACCAGTTCACCGAAGGTCCGCTCGAAACGAACCAGCGTCGCCAAGGTCGTGGTGCCACGCTCGTTTGACAAGGTCGTGGTCGCGGCGCGCCATCCTTCATTTATTTGGCCGACCAGGTTCTCCCGCGGGATGCTGACATTGTCGAGAAAGACTTCGCAGAACTCCGCACTGCCGCTTATCTGGCGCAGCTGCCTAGGAGTGATCCCCGGGGTCTTCATATCAACCAGCAAATAGCTGATGCCGCGATGCTTGGGCGCGCCCGAATCGGTGCGGGCCAACAGGATGCCCCAGTCGGCATAATGGGCGAACGAACTCCATACTTTCTGGCCGTTGACGATGAACTCGTCCCCGCGCAATTCGGCGCGGGTCCGCAGCGATGCCAGATCCGAGCCCGCATTAGGCTCGGAGAACAACTGGCACCAGATGTCCTCGCCCGACAGTATTCTGGATAGAAAGCGCTTTTTCTGCGCCTCGCTCCCATGGGCCATCAGGGTTGGACCCACCAAGCTCATCCCGACCGGGTTGAGCGGAGGAGGAGCGCGAAACCGTGTCATCTCTTCGTTGAAGATCGCCTGCTCGATCTGGCTGGCGCCCTGTCCTCCGTACTCGCGCGGCCAGGCCATCCCCGTGAATCCGTTCTCAAACAGCCGCCTTTGCCAGTCACGAAGGATCTCCAGCCTGGCGCTATCGTCTGTGGGCCGGAATCCCTCCTGCCCCCATCCTTTGGGTATATTGGATTTGAGAAAGGCGCGCACCCGGTCCCGGAAGCGCTCTTCCTCCTCGCTAAAACCAAAATCCATCGAAACGTCCTCTTTCCACCGATGACCTGGCAGCGTCGTCCTTTCAAAACGCGCACGCGATGGGCCACGGCGCTCCTATAGATGCACGTCAACCCCGCGTTTTTGTCAAGCGGAGGGCGGGATTTGACATAGGGCGGCGCATGTTTAACTCTCGACCCTCGAACGTGCGTTCTGGAAGGACGGAGATTCGCAGATGGATTTTGTATTCAACGCCGAGCAGGAAGCATACCGGATGGAGTTGCGCACCTGGCTG
Source organism: Binataceae bacterium (SeqCode) (assembly GCA_035939115.1). Taxonomy (GTDB): domain Bacteria; phylum Desulfobacterota; class Binatia; order Binatales; family Binataceae; genus JAJPJA01. The sequence continues at coordinate 42,804 of DASZGF010000138.1, read as the reverse complement.
GAGGCCAACGTTCCGGAGGATCTTAAGGCGAATGCCGCCGACATGGTGCCATCCACCCGGGAGGAGTTCGAGAAGCGCAGAGTCTTTCAGAAGAAACTTGCCGCGGCGCGATGGATTGGAATCTGGTGGCCGCGCGAATACGGCGGCCGCGGGGCGGGCATAATCGAGCAGGCCATCTACGACGACGAGTACGAGCGGGCGCACGCGCCGCGGATGACCAACCATCCGCCCATCAACCAGTGGGGACCGACGGTAATCCAATGGGGCACCGAGGCGCAGAAAAAACGGCTGCTGGCGCCGATGCTCAGCGGCGAGGAGACTTGGTGCCAGGGTTATTCGGAACCCAACGCCGGCTCCGATTTGGCCTCGTTGCAGACCCGCGCGCTCGATAAGTGCGATTCCTTCGAGGTGACGGGGCAGAAAATCTGGACTTCGGCGGGCCATTTCGCCGACTGGATCTACATGCTGGTGCGCACCGATCCGGTTGCACCCAAGCACAAGGGCATCAGCTGCATGTACATCGACATGCACAGCCCCGGCGTGGAAGTGCGTCCGCTGATCGAGATCACCGGCAGCCATCATTTCAACGAGGTGTTCTTCGACGCCGTCCGTGTGCCCAAGGAAAACCTGGTCGGGCCGCTGCACGAGGGATGGCGCGTGGCGATGACCACACTCAACTACGAACGCGCGATCTCCGGCGGCCACAATCATGCCTCCCAGCTCCAAAGCCTGGTCGAGTTGGCCAGGCAGGTTACCGTCAATGGCCATCCGGCCAACGAGGATGAATATTTTCGCCAGCAGATTGCCCAGCTCAAGATCGAACTGGAATCGCTGAAGTTCACCGGCTACCGGGCACTGACCCGCCAGATCAAGGGCCTTCCGGCCGGTCCCGAACTCTCGATGCTCAAAACGGTGGGCTGCAGCCTGGTCTTGAACATGATGCGGGTATCAACCGAAATGCTGGGCGGATTCGGCACGCTGGCGGAACTATGCCCGAACCCCTCGGTGCCCGACGGGCGCGATTGGCTGCATCGGCTGCTGGGTGTGCGCGGCGTCACGATCGCGGGCGGCACGACCGAAATCTCGCGCAACATTATCGGCGAGCGCACGCTGGGGTTGCCCAAAAGTTGAGGGGGCGGTGCTTGAAGCGCATCACTCAGCCTCGCCCGCTGCTGTGAAAAGGGGTGATGTTCGCGCGCAAACTGTACCCTCACCCAACTCTCTCCCTGGTCAGGAAGAGGGCACAGGAATAGGGCCCGGATTTTCATGCGCGCGGGGTGGGCCGCAGGCCGATGCCAGACTGCCTGGTCAGAGAGAGAGGAGACAAAAAGGGAGGCGGGCATTTTCGTTCGGGTGCCCCGGTCATGTGGTCGCCTCGGCTGCGATTGGATTTTTCTGCCTGCTGATTCTGAGCGCCGCGACCGCTCACGCGCAGGTGGGGAAGCGCAATTTCATCGAGCCGCTCATCGTCCAGGATCCCAATCCGAGCAATGAACTCGACCTGCTGCCGTCGTGGATGCGAGTCGCTCATGGGCAGGCCTATTCGCTGCCATTTTCACTGGAGAAACAGCTCAGTAGCGATTTCAGTATTCAGGTCGGCAATACCTGGAACGATCCATCGTGCGATCGGGGATTCTTATGCGACGGCATCGTACCGGAGCGCCGGGGCCGGGTCCGCTCGCGCCATGCTCGCAGCCGCCGTGGCCGCGTCATTACCAAGGAGCAGGTTTTAAGCGGTTTCACCGATTTGGAAGTCCTGACCAAGTATGCTTTTTTCACCTCCGCCGAGCACGAAGCGCGCATCGCAATCGGAACCGACATGTTTCTGCCCACCGGCAATCCCACCGCGGGCGGCAACACGCATACCCATCTGGGACCGATCCTGATGTTCGCCAAGGGGTTTGGCGACATCCCCAACCAGGGCTTCATAAAGTACCTGCGGCCATTGGCGATTCAAGGTGACGCCGAGTACCTGTACAAAACCGGAGGGACACTGTCTGATGACGCGGTCGTCGACGGGGACGTCTCCTACTCACTTCAATATCTCAACGACTACGTGCGCCATTTGAGTGTGCAGGAACAGGTGCGAAACCTGGTACCGTTCGCGGAATTCACTTACGAACAGGTGGTTCGCGCGCGCTATGCCGGCACCCTCCCTGACCTGGCCCTTCTGCCCGGTATCGCGTACATGACCAACAGTTGGCAGGTCAGTGTCGCCACCGCTATTGCGCTGAACAATGGGACGATTCAGTTCAATCACTCCGCGGTGATCGCTCTGTTGAGCCTGACACTGGACCAACTGATTCCGGGCGCGGGCTGGACGCCATTCTGATGGCAGCAGCGGACCACCGCGGTGCACCCCTTTCAGGCCACTTCCATGGCTGACCTCGAAGACTACGCTATCGCGCGGTTCCCCGATCTGACTCCCGCCGAGCGGGTTATGCTCAGGGCGGCAGCACGCGGTCAGGTCGCGGATTACAGCGCGGTCGATAAAGCTCCGAGCGTCCGCCCTAACCGTTCGGCCTGGGGCGAGGACTGCACCGTGCGCGCGGAACTGCTGCGATGGATTTGCGTGGACGCGAAGGCGGTGGGAGGCGTAGACCTGAGGGGAATTGCGATTGCTTCGGCCCGGATCGCGGGCAAACTCGACCTGGCCTATGTCACGCTCCATTTCCCCTTGACCATCGCGCACAGCGCCCTCTATGACGGCATAGATCTGACCCACGCGGAGAGCCGGTTGATCGCGCTGGACGGCAGCTATTGCGGCCCGATCGCCGCCCACGGTATCGCGGTGCGGGGCGGGATTTCGCTGCGCGGCTTGCGCGCGCTGGGCGCCGTTGACATTTCCGGCGCGATAGTGAGCGACAACGTTGACTGTGGCGAGGCCCACTTGCTGCATCGCGCGGCCACCGCGCTCGACGCGGAGCACAGCAATATCGGCGGCAGCCTCATGCTCGACAAAGGCTTCCGGGCCATCGGTCTGACTAACCTGCGCGGCGCCGCGATTGGCGACAATCTTGACTGTAGCGGCGGCGTCTTCCTCAACCGCCACCGGGTGGCGCTGCTTGCCAATGGTATCAAGGTCGGCGGCAGCGTGATTTTCGAAAACGGGTTTCGCACCAACGGCATGGTCGCGATGCAACGCGCCACGATTGGCGCCGACATCAGCTTTTGCCGCGCCATTTTTAGCGGCGACGAATTTGGCGGGGCGGACTTGAGCCGGGCCGCGGTGGAAGGCCGCCTGGTCTGGGCATCAATCGAAATGACCCCGCGCACCACGCTCGATCTAAGCGACGCCCATTTCGAGCAACTCGCCGACGAAGCGGCGAGTTGGCCCGCCGCCGAAAATTTCGCCATCGACGGCTGCCGATACAACTCCATCGCGTCAGGTTTGGCGCAACTGGAGGCCCGCCTGCTGATGCTGCGCAGCGTCAGCCCGTTTTCGCCCCAGGCCTACAACGAACTGGCCGACGCCTTGCGCCGCCAGGGGCGTGGGCGCGAGGCGATGCAGGTCGCTATCGAACGGGAGGAACTGCGCCGCCGACATGAGAAGATGTCGTTTCTTGGGCGTATCGCCAGCCGCCTGTTCGGTCTCACCACGGGTTATGGATACAAGGCTTATCGGGTGATGCTGGTGCCGGCTTTGTTTGTCCTGGCGGGATGGTTGCTGTTTTCGCTGGGATACAAAGAAGGGGTGGTGATGCCGGCGAGCGAGAACGTGTACGAGCAGTTCCTGCAAACCCGAACCCTGCCTGCGTCCTATCCGTCATTTAATCCACTGATTTATTCGCTCGATACTTTTCTACCGCTGACCGACTTTCATCAGGAGGATTACTGGTACCCAAATCCGCATCGCACCTGCCGATCTTTCCGCCATCCGGAACCCTGCGGCACGATTCTGCATTGGTACCTCGGGGTTCACATCCTGGCGGGTTGGGTGTTCGCAATCCTCGGCCTCGCGGGACTGCTCGCCAAACCACCGTCGTAGCCGGTCATGGGCAAAACGGACCGGTTTTCGGCCGGGGGCTAAAGAGCGACGTCGCCGCCTGCTAATGCGCTCTTCACCGCCAGGGTCAGATGCTCCAGCGAACTGCTCTTGGTCAGGCAGGCATCGAACCCGGCGCTCATGGCCTGGGAAAACAGGCGATCCGACGGCATTACCGTGAACAGGATCGCCCGGCATTTCGGCCATCGCCGGCGCACCGTGTCCATGACCCCGAAGCCGTCGGCCCAACCCAATGAGTAATCCGCCACCAGCAGGTCGCACGGATCCTCCTCTAGCGCGGCCTCGAACTCTTTCATGCTGGCACCGACGACGCGCAAGTACGCGTCCGGAAAAGCGCTGGTCAAAGCCCGCGTCAGAAGCAGGCGATCGATCGGAGAATCATCCACGACCAGTAGTCTCATATCTGCTCCATATCGCAGTCTGTTGACTGCGGCACTCATCGTGAATTGCGGCACCCGTGGTACGTCAGCCGAGGATAACCATTACTCCATAACGCGCGACCTTTGTAAACCGTTTGGTTAAAGTGTGTGATCAATGCCCCGGCGCGCCACCCCATTGCGCGGCGCACTGCAGTACATCGAGTGCACCGCCGTGTTCGAGCGTCTGATATTTGATCCAAAAAGAAATATCGATCAGCGCTTTTTCCGAGGGCACTTCGACGCTGTTCCAGCGATTGCAGGAAGCCGGTCCGCCGTTGTAGGCGGAGTAGGCCGACCGCACCAGGTCATCGGAACTGGCCGCTATGCCCTGACCGGCCGCAAAGCGGGCGCAATCATGCAATCGGCGCAGCAGGATTTGTGCGCCTGCTCCCGCATTGTAGGCGATATCCCACCTAAGCCGCGGGATACTGTAAAAGCCGCGCCACACGTACTCGTTGACCTGCATCAGGCCGACGTCCCGGGTGGAGGATTCCAGGTAGGTGATGCGCCTGCCTTTGCGGACAAATTGCCGCCAGCAACTCTCCTGCCAGGCGGCGCTGCGCACCAGCCTGCGCGTGGTGGAGCCATACTGCGCCTGGAGGTATTCGTCATCGACTTCCCGCGACGCGCTGAGGTCCAGCAATTGGCCGATGTCGGCCGAATATTCGGACAGATTTGACGGTTCGGGTGCCTTGCGGCGCAAACGGCTTGCAACTGCGCGAATTTCACGATCGATGATCACCACCGCCGTGGCCGCCATCGCGGTTGGCGCTATCCAGCCGGCCAGGCGCGCGAGGAAATCGAACTGCGGGCGGCTTGCCGAAGAGCGGCCGCCGGATGCTGGCGGCGGCGGCCCGGCGTCCGGGGCGTCGTCGGGCCCGTCCGGAAGCGCATCGGGAGTCGTCAGCGGCGGATGGATGTTGAACAGCTTCTGGAGTTCGGGATCCTCGTCGAAGCTGAACCCCAGCGGGTCGCCCTGGAGGCGCGGCGCCATGATGTGCGCCAGTCCGCGCAGGTCCTGCGCCGTGATGCGCGTGCCCAAGGCCGGCGCCGCCTGGTCGAACGCAATCAGCGCGTCGCCGGCCGAGATGAAGCTTAGAAATTCCAAAGTGCGATTGCCTAGCAATCCGCGCTCGGCGGCCTTTTGAACGATACGGTCGAAGCGGCTCCAGGTATCGATAAACAACAGCCGCACCGGGTCGGGGCCGCCGCCAGGTTGCGGCTGTTCCAGCACGCGGACCAGGCGATGGCGGCTGTCGAGCAGAAGATCGAGCAGATCTTCGCGAAACTCCTTGTCCGCAGCCGAGGCGCCGAGTTGCTTGACCGCGAAGACCACGAACGCGTCCCATTCATCGAGCGCCTTCTCCCAGGCGTCGATGTCGCCCTGCGTCAGGACTGCGCCATGTGGAGCGGCGATCGGAGCGCGGAGCCCGGGTGGAACCATAATCCGCAACGTAACTCGCAGACCGCGAGCCGACGCGACCGCCGGCGGCAAGGTGGAGACCGTGGCGAGCGCCCGGCTAAGCTCGGCCCGATATTCATCGGGCGTGCCGGCTTCGATCAAGTGGGTTACTTGCATCAGGGGAGTTTTCAGATCGAACGAAAACTGCTCCAGCGGCGGAACGAAGTAGTCCTTGACCAGGTCGAACCCGCGGCTGGCCAGCGAGGTCTTCTGATGCTGAAAGGCGTACAGATTGAGATCGCGGACGCGGAATTTGAGCTTCCAATCCGCGGTCACGTAAGGTGTGGCCAGCGCCTGCACAATTCCCTGCCAGGAAACGGCGTTGATGCAGTTGGTTCCGACCAAGGTCCCCACGTTGAGATTCGCGTCGGATTCCAGCCGCAGCAGATCGCCGTCACGGGAAAAGCGGGGATTTTCAGCATACAGGTACTGGCACTCCGACTCCTGCCACAAATCGGCGCGATGGCCGGGACCATTGTACAACTGGGCTTTGAGCGCAGCTGTTAATGTCGGATAGGGAATAGTCAGCGGAACGCGGATTTCTGCCGCGCAGGCCGTGGGATCCGACGGCGCCAGAACCACCACTGCCACCATCCAAAGCCCAAACACCAACAGGCGGCCGCAACCTCTCATCTGTGATGAAGGCTAGCGCTCCGTGATGAGCAATATCAACGCAATGCCGCGCCAACCAGGGCAGCGCTATGTCAACCATGGACGAAACGGGTAATCAAATGTTTGGCTCTAAGGTAACCTTTAGCGGCCGCCGGCGAAAATCGCCGCGAGCTCTTGCGGCGGAACTACTTCGAGCTGGGCGTAGGTGCAGTCGGCCGGTTTTTTATCGGGGCGCCACCTGCGAAACTGTGCGGTGTGACGGAAGCGGTCGCCCTGCATATGCTCATAGGCGACTTCCACCACCAGCTCGGGCCGCAGCGGCTCCCACGATAAGTCCTTGCCCTGGCTCCAGCGGCTGTGGCCTCCTGGCATCCGATGCCCGCCTGTGCCGGCTTCGGCACCATGCTCCGCCCATAGCTTCCAGGGATGATTGGCCAGTGCGTTGCGTCGATAGGGTGCCAGGTATTTCACCAGTTCGCGGCGCTTCTTGTCAGTGAAGCTCGCGCAGACGCCTACGTGCTGCAACGCGCCCGCATCGTTGAAAAGGCCGAGCAGCAGCGAGCCGACCGCGGTACCCTCGCCGTTCTTATGCCATCGAAAACCGGCTACGACGCAATCACAGTCGCGCTCATGCTTGACCTTGAGCATCACGCGCTTGCCCGGCTCGTAAGCGCCTGTGATCGGCTTGGCCACGACCCCGTCCAGACCGGCGCCCTCGAAGCGGCGAAACCAATCCGACGCCACGCTCGAGTCGCGGGTTGCCGGCGTCAGATGGATCGGCGGCGCCGCCGATGCAAGCAGCGATTCCAGCTCCCGGCGCCGGCTTTGGAACCCTTCGCGCCGCAAATCCCGCTCGCCCGCGCACAGCAGGTCGAAGAACACGATTGATGCCGGGGTTTGTTGGGCCAGCAGCCTCACCCGCGATGCAGCGGGATGTACCCGGAGCTGCAGCGCGTCGAAGTCGAGCTCACCATTGTTTGCGACGACAATTTCACCGTCGAGCACGCAGCGAGCCGGCAACTGCGCCGCCAGGGGCTCGATCAACTCGGGAAAATAGCGGTTGAGCGATTTTTCGTCGCGGCTCTGGATCAGGATCTCGTCTCCGTCACGGAAGACCAGCGCGCGAAATCCATCCCATTTCGGTTCGAAAATCCATGCTCCACCCGCTGGTATTTCGGCGATTCGCTTGGAGAGCATCGGCAAGATCGGCGGGTTCACAGGAAGATGCACGCTTTCGATTCTATACCGCGCGGCCAAGTTCCGGATAGCGGCGAAGCAGGCGGCGCTCCTCAGGGCAACGGCGCGAAGACTTGGCCCCCGCAACTTGCGGAGACGGTTTGCTGGGCGTTTAATTCCAACTGGCACCCGGTGAGCGAGTGCAATTCCATAGGCCGTGCAACGGCTTCGGAAAACTAGACTGCGATACGGTATTTTCACGGCACAAGGATAGGTCGAAATCGCTTGAAGACGCAGAGCTGACGCGGGAGGAACTATGGACGAATCCGGTTCCATTAATTACGAGTTGACAATCGAAGCCGATCAAGCCTCGGTTTTCGCGTTTTTTACCGATCCCAAGCGGCTGGTCCGATGGATTGGCGCTTCTGCGACCGTCGAACCGCATCCCGGCGGTCTGATGTTGATCGATGTCCAGGATGGATACGTGAGCCGCGGCGAATTCACCGAGGTCGTCCCCGTGTCCCGGCTGGCGTACACGTGGGGCTGGGAAGAAAATCGGGAAAATGTTCCACCGGGCTCATCGTTGATCGAGATCGATCTTGCTCCAAAAAATGGCTGGACACTTCTTCGCTTCAAACATAGTGGGCTTCCTCCTGAAGCTGTACCGGGCCATCGGGATGGCTGGAAACATTACCTCGGCCGGCTGGCGTTGGTGGCCAGCGGTCATGATCCTGGCCCCGACCCTCGACGCAAGATCAAGAACGGCAATTAAGGGATCCTTTTGAGAATCGCATCATATGAGGCCTTCTGCGCAAATGCCATTGACCGAAGCGGTTGAGTGGCTCTTGCGCAGCGGCTTCAACGTCTCGACGCCGGGTGCTCTGCTTGGCGAGCTGTGCAATCGGCTGGTCAAGGAGGAACTTCCGATCGCGAACGTCTCACTTAGTATCGTCAGCCTGGACCCGCTCATTTCCGCGACCCGATTACGTTGGCAGTCGGATGGCGGGCGTGTAATCGAAGAGGTGATCCTGCACGGGATGGCCGCCGGGGCGGTGTCCGCACAAAATGATGCCCTGCGGTTCACCTTCGCCGGAACGAACCATTCGATCGAATGGCGCAGCGATCATGCAACAGGCTTCACTGCGGAAGAGCAGACTTATCTGGGCGCCGTGTGTCTGGCTATGGCGGCGCCGCTGGAGGTGGTAATTGGTCGGCGTGTCACCCGGAGTGTTCTACGAGCTTATCTAGGCCGGCGTAGTGCCGATAAGGTCCTGAACGGGACGGTACGCCGCGGCGTCGGTGAAGTGATCGAAGCTGTCGTGTGGATCTCTGACCTACGCGATTTCACGCTGCTGTCGGAAACCCTGAATTCGGACCAGGTGATCACGGCTCTAAACGATTGTTGCGCCAGACTGGTCGGCGCGATCCAACCCCTTGGGGGCGAGGTGTTGAAGTTTATTGGTGATGGATTGTTAGCTATCTTTCCGCTAGCGGAGCATGGGACGCAGGCAGCATGTGACAAGGCAATTACCGCGGTGCGAGCTGCGCGGGCGGGAATGGCCCGGCTCGACCATGAACGCCTTGTTACCGGCCTGTGCCCATTGCCATTCGGCGTCGCGCTCCATCTCGGCGCAGTGATGTACGGCAATATCGGGGCACCCGACCGCCTTGATTTTACCGCTATCGGTCCGGCCGTAAACATCGCCAGCCGCATCGAACAATTGTGTCGATCGCTGGCCTGCCCGGTCCTGATTTCCGAGGCTGTTGCAGCGCATTGCACTAAGGAGCTAACCACCCTCGGGCCGCAATCGCTTCGTGGAATAGCGCGGCCAATTTCGCTCTTTACACTCCCTGAGTTGGTCACCGGCCCCGGCTGAAACATCCGGTAACGTTGCCATGCGGTCAAGCGCCACCGTCAACGAAGCCTATCCGTGCGTTGTTCTCTTCCAGCATCGGAAACGTGCGCCCATCGGCGGCAGGCCGATAGGGGGACAGCCATGATGTTGCGTTTTCTCGCCGGATTGACAGTGCAAATGGCGGTCTTCACTGCCCTCGTCATGGTGCCGGCGTGGGCGCTGACAGGCGGACTCGATTGGCGGCGCGGCTGGCTGGCGGTCTCTATCGCCTTTGCTGCCAGCGCCATCGGCGGTCTATGGTTGCTGAAGACGGACCCCGGCCTGGTACGCGAACGCACCTCGATCCCGCGCCCGCAAACTCGAGCCGACGGGTTGGCCACGTTGCTTATCGGCCTTTCGGTCATAGGATGGTTCGTGGGCGCCGCCTGGGACGTCCATCGGCTTCATCTCGTCGAGCTGCCGCGGGCCGTGTCGCTGTGGGTGGGGCTGGCCATCTTCCTAATTGGCTTGGGAGTCCTGTTGTGGACGTTCCGCGTGAACACCTTTGCCGCCCCGGTGGTGAAAATTCAAGGCGAGCGTCATCAACGTGTCATTGACAAGGGCCCCTATGCGCTGGTGCGCCATCCGATGTTCATGGGCGCGATCCTCGTTCTGGCGGGCTTCGGGCTGATCCTGGGCTCCACCATAGCCGCGCTCGTGGCGCTGCCGCTGTTCGTCATCGGCTTCCTGCCGCGCATGGTAATCGAGGAAGCGACCTTGCGCCGCGACCTCGCCGGCTACGCGGACTATGAGTCGCGCGTGCGCTCCCGCATCCTGCCGGGCGTGTTCTGACCCTTCGGCGCCATCGTTGTGTAGCTATATGCTGGGGACACTGTACCCTGGACACTACACTTGTTATCAGATTATCTCCCTTTTCTTACAGGCCCGCTCCTTGTACTTGGCACTGTGTGAGCCACGCCGCGAGTCTCCCCCTCGACCATGGTGGGTCTGCAAAGGCCACCGGTTGTGCGTAGCGTACGTATTTCAGGGCTTCGAGCGAAAGGGCATGCCACCGGTTCCAGGACCCGAAACCGGGGTCTGCTGCGCGCCAAGGCGTTGACGCAGGTTGGGAAACAGAGGACCGCCGTACCAAAGAAGTTGTCCCTCGTACTTCTCCGCAAGGAGCGTGAGTCCGCGGGTCGAACTGCTGAGAAATAGCAGCAAACCGTCCAACATCGGCGCGAACTTTACGAGGTTGTCCAGAGAGCGGTGCCAGCGGGGTCTTAGTCGATTGTCTGGCACCGGGTGACCCCCGGTCGCAACGCGTTTAGCCACGCGTGCCTTTGAAACCTTGGCACTTTCCAGCGCCAGGTAGATCATTCCGACTTGATAACCGGCACTGTGTGCGTGGTGAATTACCGACTCGTATTTGTCGCTGCTCAGGACGGTCTCAACAGCAATGTTTTCCCCAGCGTCGATACACTGAACCACCTGCGCTGGAATCGCATTTGTTGCCCAAAGATTGGCAGCCTCAACCGTAATCCCTGGGCTACTCGCATAATAGACCTTCGCGGCCTCATCGGGGTTAAAAAGCCGGACTGGGCCGGCCGGAAAAAGTTTTAGCTGTTTTTGGAAATCGGCGCTGCCGGCAAGCGTCGTTTTGCCTGCCCCGTTGGGGCCGGCGATTAGGATCAGCCAAGCCAAGAGGAAGCGCTAAGTCAGCTTAAAGTTCGGATCCTCGTCATCAGAGGGAGGATCCTCGGGGTCTATTCTCAGCGCGCGAAGCCGAGCCTTGGCGCCCTTAATGGCGCGCTTAGCGATCCCGGTAAGCCGGATCGCGCCGGAATGGGAAAACAGGGTCGCGAATACCTCGCTGTCTTCAAAGGGGTCCTTCTTCGAAGACTCTGGCTCCCTCAAGGATTGAGGATGTCTGGTGGGCAGCGATCTCATCCCACGTTCCAGCTTAGTCCAATCATCAACGCCAGAACAGCACCGCCGTTGCGAAAAGCCTCGGACGATTGGTCTCCTCCTGCTAATTATGGCAGCAACGCGGCCAAATGAAAGGTTCCCGTTACTCCGCGACGGGGACGTATCTTGTCAAGTTCGGCTTCGGCTTTCGGGACGTTCATCGGCCTGCACGGCCCTAAACTTTCTGGCGGCCATTCCGCATGACGCCTTTTGATTTGCGGAGATCGCGTGGAACTGATTATAAGGCATTGAGGACGGCTGCATTAAGTGCAGATTTGAGAGGTGACCGATGCGACATTACGATATCGTCTCCGCGGACGATCACATACAGGAGCCTCCGGACACCTTCGTTACCCGAGTTCCGGCCAAACTTCGCGATCGGGTTCCGCGAATCGAACGCGGCGACGACGGCGACGCCTGGGTGATCGACGGCAAGCGGGGGATGACGTTCGGCGTATCGTTTGAAGGCGGCAAGAAATTTGAGGATTACAAATTCAAGGGTCTGACCCTCGACGACGCCCGGCCCGGAGCCTGGAATCCGGTCGAACGGCTCAAGGACATGGATCTCGATGGGGTGGACGCCGAGGTGCTTTACCCCAACCTGCTCGCCATCTATATGATCGAAGACCTCGAACTGCAGTACGCCTGCCAGCGAGCCTACAACGATTTTCTGTCTGATTTTTGCGGCACCGATCCCGCTCGGCTGCTGGGGCTGGCGATGATTCCAACCGACAGCGTCGAGCTGGGCGTGCAGGAGATCAAGCGGGTTGCGAAGAAAGAAGGCATCCGCGGTTTTCTGCTGCCGACTTTTCCTCGGGGCGAGCCGTTAAATAGCGCCAGCTTCGAACCGATCTGGGCCGCGGCGCAGGCCGGAGAATTGCCGGTCCATATCCATTTGCGAACCGGCAGCCGTCAGACCGACGCGCTCTTCAACCAGGAGAAGAAACTTTTCGGCAACGAGTTGGCGGTGCTCAACCTGGGTGCGCTGGCCAACTACGAGGCGTTGTCGAGGATCATCTTCGGCGGAATCCTGGAGCGCTATCCGAAACTCAAGTTCGTCTCGACCGAGGGCAACATCGGTTGGGTCCCATACTTTCTGGAGCGCGCCGATCGCGTTTACAAACGCCATCGGCACTGGAGCAAGTCCGACCTGCCGCTGCCGCCCAGCGAGTACTTCCATCGGCAGGTCCTGTGTACCTTCGTCGAGGACAAAGTTGGGGTGCAGGTGCGACATCTGGTGGGGATCGACAACATCATGTGGTCGGCCGACTATCCCCACACCGACACCACCTTTCCCCATTCGCATCAGTACCTGGACGAGCATTTCCAGGGCGTGCCCGCGCAAGAGCGCTATCAAATCGTGTGCGGAAACGCCGCCCGGCTCTATGGCTTGGGTTGAGGTTGGGGGCCTCTCACTCCTCACTTCTCTCCCCCTCACTTCTCTCTGGGCGCCGGGGGAGTTCTGACCGCCGCCTCCCAGGGCACAGCGATCCCGCGCTGGACCGCCGGGCGTGCCTCGATTCGTTCGTACCAATTCTTGAGGTTGGGGAACTCCTCCAGCGTCAGCCCCTGCTTTTCATGAATTCTGATCCAGGGATAAGTGGCGATATCGGCGATCGAGAAGTCGTCGGCGAGATAGGGGACCTCGGCCACGCGGGTATTGATCACATTATAGAGGCGCCGGGATTCGGCGGTGAACTTGTCGATCGCGAACGGAATCTTGTCTTCCATCCGCCGAAACGCGACCGCCTGCCCCAAAAACGGTCCGATGCGCGCCATCTGCAGCATCAGCCACTGAATAACGTCGTAACGGCCACGGATATCGCGGGGCATGAACAAACCGGTTTTCTCGGCCAGGTACATAAGGATCGCGCCGGACTCGAAGAGCTGGTACGGTCCGCCACCGGGACCGTCGTGATCGATAATCGCCGGCATCTGGGCGTTGGGATTGATTTTGAGATACGCGGGCTCTTTGTGCGCGCCGCCCGGCAAATCGAGCGGAATGATCCGGTAGGGCAGCCCAGCTTCCTCGCAGTAGATGGTGATCTTCAAGCTGTTCGGGGTCGGGTAGTAGTAAAGATCGATCATGGCGCGCGCTCCTTTTCGAACAACATGACAATTAGCACAATTTCCGCTCCAAAAGTCGTGGCGCGACAACCTGGCCGCGTAAGGGCGGACCAAGGATTAAGTCAGAATGGTTAATTACATTTCAATTCAAGAGGCCAGGGCAGCGAGCGGGTTGCGGGTAGTGTTGGCGGCCGGCTCGATCTCGCCCTGGTCCGAAGCGCTCAAGCAAATCCTGTTTTTGAAGGGCGTCCCCTTTGCCTGGGTTCAATCTAAAATGCCGGGACCGGATCCCGAGTTACAGGCGTGGACCGCCCAGACCAGCATGCCGGTAACGGTTTGGAATGACGAACGGCCACGCAGCAGTTGGATGGAGCAGCTTTACCTGGCGGAGCGGCTGGGACCGCAGCCCGCGCTGATTCCGGACTCGATCGACGACCGGATTACGATGTTCGGCCTGATCAACGAAGTGGCGGGTGAAAACGGCCTGTCGTGGTGCAAGCGTCTGATCATGCTTCACCAGCGAATCACAGACGACTCTGACGCGCCGGTCGTCCATCATCGATTCAAGGATCGCGAAGGTTTCGTCAACTACGCCCGCTATTTGGGCAGCAAGTACGGATATGACCCGCAGGCCGTCGCCAAGGCCCCTGAACGAGTGGCGAGCATCCTGGCCCGGCTCAACGCTCAATTACAACGCCAGCGTGAGGCCGGCAGCAAATATTACCTCGGACGGCAGCTCTGCGCGTTGGACGTGTACTCAGCCAGCTTTTCGCTCACCTTAAGCCCCTCGCCGCCGGAATGGACGCCGACGATGTCGCCCGCACAGCGCGCGGGCATAACGCCGGAGCCACTGATGGAACGCTTTGCGGAGATAATCGAACATCGCAACTTCATCTACAACGAGCATTTGAAGCTGCCCATCGAGTTTTAAGTCGCTCTTTTCGGGGTCTCACCCGTGACGCGGCGGGCTTCTTTTCGGTGCCGGTTCGTGTCAGAGATTAATCGACGGTCAGCAGCGCGTCGGCGATTTGACCAAGGAGCGCCCTCATGGACTTCGGCTATACGCCCGAACAGGAAGCCTTTCGCAAAGAGGTCAGGACCTGGCTGGAAGCCAATCAGCCGCCGGCACTCAGCCGCGAGGAGAAGCAGAAGCTCACCGACGACCTGCTGTGGGAGCGGGGCAAGGCCTGGCATGGGAAACTTTATGAAGGCGGATGGGCGGGAATAAGCTGGCCCAAACAATATGGCGGGCGCGGCGCAACCTTTATCGAGCAAGTGATCTTCGGCCAGGAACTGGCACGGCTTAACCTTTCGGTGGGAATCAACGTGCTCGGCATCATCATGACCGGGCCCGCCCTGATGCAATGGGGCACCGCGGAACAGAAGGCGCGCTACCTCAACAAGATTCTGAAGGCGGAGGAAATCTGGTGCGAAGGTATGTCGGAGCCGGGTGCCGGTTCCGACCTCGCCGCGATCCAGACCCGCGCCGACCTTCAGGGCGATACTTTCATCGTCAACGGCCAGAAGATCTGGACCACTCATGCCCATCGCTCACATTTCTGCCAGCTATTCGTGCGCACCGACTTCCAGGCGCCCAAGCATAAGGGATTAAGCGCGCTGCTGGTCGATATGAAAGCTCCCGGCGTCACCGTGCGCCCGCTGCGCCAGATCACGGGCGAAGCGGAGTTCAACGAAATCTTCTTCGAAGACGTCCGAGTGCCGCGGGAAAACCTGCTTGGACCGCTAAACGGCGGATGGCAAGTGCTGGTTTCCACCCTGATGCATGAGCGGTTCGGTATCGGCGAGACGCTGGGCACCAGCCAGCAGACCCTCACTGAACTGGTCGAACTGGCCAAGGCGATCGATCGTGGGGGCCGCCCGGCGATCGAAGATTCCGCCGTCCGCCAGCAGCTCGCCCAATTTGCAATCGAAGCGGCGGCCAAGAAATACAACGGCATGCGCAGCCTGACCAGCCGGCTCAAGGGCCTCCAGCCCGGCCCCGAAGCATCGATCAGCAAGCTGGCTTCCACCGAATTGACCCAGCGGATGGTCAAATTCGCGACTCATCTGCTGGGGCAGTACGCGCTGATCGAGCAGCATAGCCCGTTGGCGCCGTCCGGGGCGTGGCTGCTGCGCATCCTGGGCTGCGAATCGATCACGATCGCGGGCGGCACCACGGCGGTGCAAAAGAACATGATAGGCGAGCGCGTCCTTCAACTCCCCAAAGGCTGAGGATCATTGTCCTTTGACCGCCCGCCGATGATGCGCGAGATCTTTTGCTCGCGCCACCTTTGGAGAATTGGCGGTGGCGCGAGCGAAAAACGCTCGCGCGTCTAATGGCGGGCAGGGGCGCCCGCCCTACTGTTCGTGGCATCGGCGTTCCGTCTGTAATCCCGGCTCCGGCGCAGATTGGGGAAGGGCCTGTATCTTTTGCGGCAGACGACACCTGATTTTCTGACTCCAACCGAGTCAAATCATGATTAAATTTCTATGGGACTCAGGCACGGTGCGCGCTTAGCCGATTGCCAG
The DNA here is from genome assembly GCA_035939115.1 of Binataceae bacterium (SeqCode). Taxonomy (GTDB): domain Bacteria; phylum Desulfobacterota; class Binatia; order Binatales; family Binataceae; genus JAJPJA01. The sequence goes on along the minus strand of DASZGF010000138.1, from coordinate 26,730 downwards.
AGCCGTGCAATCAGAATCATAGGAGTCAATAAGGTGGCGAACCCAATTCAAGGCTGGAACCCGTTTCGGGAGATGGAGCATTTTCGCCGGGATTTCGACGACGTTTTCGACCGTTTCCTGGGCCGCGGCAAACGCGGCGCGAAGGAGGCGGGCGGCGTTGAGCCGGCAATCGAGTGCTACATTGAAGCGGACAAGATGGTGGTCCGCGCCGACCTGCCGGGAATCGATCCCAAAAACGTTGAAATAACGGTCACCGGCGATGTTCTGACCATCAAAGGATCGCGTGAAGACAGGCGCGAGCAGAAGGACCGCAACTTCGTGTTCAAAGAGGTCAGTTACGGCTCCTTCGAGCGCTCGATCACCCTGCCCGCGGGCGTCAAGGCCGACGACATCAAGGCGTCGTACAAGGACGGCGTGTTGGAGTTAACGGCGCCCGCGCCCAAGGACATGGCCGCGCGCAAAGTTCCGATCGAAGTCGAGGGACAAAAGAAGTAGACGCCAGGCACGGCCCCTCCAAGGCCCAACAATACGGTTTCCGCTTCCCTCTCCCGCTGCATGGTTCTGACGCGGGAGAGGGCACGGAATCCGTCACGCAGGCGTTTTACTCGCCAGCGTGGGCGCTCGGCGTATGAGTAATCCGTATTCCGTCTAGCAAATAGCCAGCCTGAAAGTACCAACCCTGACCGTTGTCAGCCATTGAGATTGGAGCCGGCCAATTAGCAACGTGCGCACGGGAGCATCTTAGGTACGACGCGTATTTCTATACAAATTCTCCCAATTTTTGCCATGCTTGCCGAGTAAATAAATTAGTAGCCCCAGGTTGGCCTTTGGCCATGCGGAGTGAGCCACAGTAATCCACCCGACATGCGCGGCCCACAGTCGAACCGTCGCCCTGGCATTTTAAGTTCCCTGCTTTAGCGATCGGCAACATCGTCCGTTCCTGACGGAGAAACGGCGAGTCCGCCGATCAGCGCCGACGCGGCCTGTCAGTTGCCAGCCAGCGCATCAACAAAAGATAGCGCAGCGCCCGACCATTTTCGGATGCCCGTCTCTGTCCGGATGACTGGAATCCAAGGGCGCCGAGTTTTTTGAGCAATGGAGGGGCGAACTCGGGAACTAATTCGCCGTGCTTCGGGTTTCCAAGATGTGACGGATTGTGCGTTGCGTGGTTCGCGCCGCGCTGCTTACAGCCGCTGCGGCAAAACCACGCACGGTCATTTAACGGTCATTTAACATTGTCTCTTCAGGGAGGACGAGCGCATGTTGTTCACGTATCGGTATCGCGTGATGGCAATCGCGATCGCGGCAGCGGCGATTATGCTCCACGCAGGGGCAGCGCTGAGCTTCGACGATGGACATTCAACCTATGTGCGCACCGACATGGTGTCGGACAATACCGCCGTCGTTCCCGCGGCAGTTCAGGACCCGCGCCTGATCAACGCCTGGGGTCTTGTATTCGCTCCCACGTCTCCGTTCTGGATTAATGACAACAATTCCGGGCTTTCGACGCTTTATGCATTCGATTCAGTAACCGGCCTGGTGGATCCCCTACCTCAGCCGTCGGTTGTGATTCCGCCGCCAAGCCCTGAGCCAGGGGCGCAAGCGGCGCCCACCGGAATCGTTTTCAACCCGGCCAACGTCCTCGCTCCGGGAACGCCTGAATTCCATGGTGACATATTCATCTTCGACACCGAGGACGGCACCGTTTCCGGTTGGCAGCCGACTTTCGGTAATAATGCGATGCTGCGCGTTGACAATAAGCAGGCGCCCAGCGCCGGCCCCGTATACAAGGGGCTTGCGATAGGTACGGACGGGAGTAACACGGAGCTTTTCGCTACCAACTTCCGCTCCGGAGAAATCGACGTGTATGATGTCAACTACCAAAAGGTAGTCCTGCCTCTGTCGGCCTTCGTCGACCCGGAGTTGCCTGCCGGCTACGCGCCGTTCGGCATCGCCAATATCAACAATTCGCTCTATGTTACCTACGCGCTGCAGAATAGTTTCAAGCACGACGATGTCAAGGGTCCGGGCCATGGCTTCGTCGATGAGTATAGTACTCACGGCAAGCTGCTGCGCCGTTTCGCTTCACGCGGCACGCTCGATTCTCCGTGGGGTATCACGATGGCGCCCAAGGACGGATTTGGCTCGGCCAGCGGTCATATCCTGATCGGGAACTTCGGAGATGGCGGGATCAATGTTTTTGATCCGCGTTCCCGTCATTCGGATGGATTTCTGAAGAATGCCAATGGTGATTCGATCGCGCCCGACCATTTATGGTCGCTTTCCTTTGGCAACGGCAATGCTGCCGGACCCACGACCACGCTGTTCTTCACCGCCGGTCCGAATGACGAGTCCGATGGCCTGTTCGGGAAAATCGAAGTCGCCCCCGGCTCCAAACACTGATCTCTGCCCTCGGGTCACGCGGGCTGGGACCTGGCAACACCAGGCCCCACCCGCGTCCTGCGGCAAACGCTGAAACCTTTTCGCCGCCGAATTCGAGCCCTTTCTCTCGCGGACCCCGCTGACAAAATGCACGTTGGCGAGAGCGCTGGACTTCGGCCGCGGAACATCCACCACAAGGAGAAAGGAGTATGCACATGCGCAAGCGGAGTATTTTCGCGATCGCGGCAGCTTTCTGCTGCGCGCTGGCGATAAGTGATCGTGGGGTGCTGTTAGCAGCGGATCTAAGCGCCGCGCGCGACAACTTCGTCGGGCAATGCGCCAAATGCCATGGCGAATCGGGCATTGGCGATGGACCGGCGGGAGCGTCGCTGCCGGTGCGGCCGCGCAATTTCACCGACTGTTCGCGGATGTCCAAGGAGTCCGATGATCGGCTTTTCCACACCATCAAAGACGGCGGCTCATCGGCGGGTCTGAGCAAGGAAATGCCGCCCTGGGGAGAGGCTTTCGACGACCAGGAGATCAAAGGCCTGGTCGCCTATGTTCGCCAGTTTTGCAATCCGCAGCACGCTACGAACAGGTGAGTATGTGTGGGCGCTTTCCGAGGCTCAGATTGTCGAACCGCTGCTTCGAGGCGTATTCCGCGCCGGGTAGCTATCGTTGCGCTCGTGCTGCTGGCGAGCAATCCGAGAAACGCGGGCGCTTTCCCCTGGAGTATCGACATGTTCCGTGGCGATGCGGTGCAGCCGATGGCTGAGGCGCCGCGGGTGATGCCGCCCGACACGCAGCCGACCGACGGCGAGCGCCCACGATCGACGGCCGCGTCGCGCAAGTTGCAAAACCCGCTAGCTGCGCTTCCCAACAATGTTGACGAGGGAAGAAAGCTATACTCAGTTTATTGCTCAGTTTGCCATGGTCCCGGCGGCCATGGCGACGGACCGGTCAGATATCTGTTGAGAACGCCGCCGGCGGATCTTACCTCCCACAGGGTCGTGCTCATGAAGGACGGTTCAATCTATGGAACAATCAGAAATGGCACTCAGATCATGCCGTCCTATGGAGACGCGCTCACGCCGGCCGAGCGATGGCGCATAGTTCTGTTTGTCCGCGATATGCAACAAAAGAGCGCCGTGACTAATGCTCACCGGTAGGCCCGCCAAAAAAAAAGTGCTGCGGCGGATTTACGCTGCACTGAGAAATTCCTGAATCGCTCGCAAGGCGAGCTGACAAAGGAGCCTCTCTGGGCGCCGCAGCGGCGCCCATCTCCCCCTGTCAGGGGAGAAAGTAAACTAGAGACCCGCCATCACAGCAACAGCATCTCCTTCATGACCGCTTTGAGCTTGTCGGCGGCGGGCGGCGACATTGGGGTCAGGGGCATCCGGACTTCCGGCGAGCACTTTTTTAGCAGCGACATCGCGTGCTTGATCGGGATGGGATTGGTTTCGATAAACAGGGCGCGCATCAGCGGTAGCATCCGGTAATGGATTTCGCGCGCGCGGGTGTAGTTTCCCTCCAGCGCCGCGCAAGCCATCTCACCCATTTCGCGCGGCATGATATTGGTGATGACCGAAATCACGCCCTTGGCGCCCAGCGCGATCAGCGGCAGCGTCAGCGCATCGTCGCCCGACAGGATAGTCAGGCGGTCGCCGCACAGCCGCCGGATGTCGGAGATCTGGTCCATCGAGCCCGACGCTTCCTTGACGCCCACGATGTTGCGCACCTCGCACAACCGCGCCATCGTCTCGGGCATGATATTGGAGCCGGTGCGGCCCGGGATGTTATATATGATGAGCGGCAGATCAACGCTCTGCGCGATCATCTTGTAGTGCTTGTAGATACCTTCCTGGGTGGGCTTGTTGTAATAGGGCGAGATCAGCAGGGCGGCGTCCGCGCCCATTTCGCGCGCCGCCGCCGTAAGCCGGATGGCCTCGGCGGTGGAGTTGGAGCCGGTGCCGGCCACGACCGGTACGCGCTTTTTGGTCTGCTCGATGGCAATCTTGATCACCTGCTCATGCTCGGCGTGGGACAGCGTTGCCGATTCGCCCGTGGAACCGCAGGGGACGATCCCCGCCACACCCGCGCTGATTTGCCATTCGATCAGATCGCGCAAGGCGACTTCGTCGACTGCTCCATCGTTGAACGGAGTAACGATTGCCGATAGTGCGCCGGTGAACATTAACCATCCTCCAGGACGCCGCCACGGAGGCCGGCGCTACGAAAAAACAGGCGCGACGTGAGAAGAATCGCCGTCACCTGACCGCGACTAACTCTTGCGCGGCGACTTCGATCTCGCCCTTAAAGACTTCCACCGCTTCGCCGGTCATGAGGACATGGCCGTCCTGATCGGTGCCGTTGCGCCATTGGATTTCCAGGGTGCCGCCGCGCAGCTCAACCGCCGCCGCGGGGCCGCCGCGTCCGGTCAGCGACGCCGCCACCACCGCGGCGCAGGCGCCCGTTCCGCAGGCCAGGGTCTCGCCCGAACCGCGCTCCCACACCCGCATGCGCAGGCGGCCGGCTGAAATCGGCAGGATGAATTCCGTGTTGACGCCGCGGGGAAAGAACGGATGGCGCTCGAACTGGCGGCCCAGCCGGGCGAATTCATCGTCGGCCAGCTTGAACACCGCATCATCCTGGACGAACACGACGCAGTGCGGATTGCCCATCGAGACCGCCGTGATCTGCTCGACGCGATCGCTCACGCGCAGCGGATAGTTGACGAGCCGGCCCTCGACGCCGGCCGGGATGTCGCGTCCCTCGAGGATCGGCGGCCCCATGTCCACGGTCGCCGCGATCGGGCGGTCGTCTTGCAGCTTCAGCCACACGGTCTTGATGCCGCAGTCGGTCTCGATACTAACCGGGTTGCGGCGCGCGACGCCCGACTCATAGGCGAGCCGGGCCAGACAGCGGATTCCGTTGCCGCACATTTCGCCCCGGCTGCCGTCGGCGTTGTACATCTCCATCCGCGCGTCGGCACTGTCCGAGGGGCAGAGCAGGATCAGGCCGTCGCCGCCGATTCCGAAGCGGCGGTCCGCCAGCCTGACCGACATGGCTGCCGGGTCGGCCGGACGCGTCTTGACCGCGACCATGTACACGTAGTCGTTGCCGCACCCGTGCATCTTGGTGAATTGGAGCCGTGCCATTGCGCCGTCAGGATCCCAGGCCCACCAGTTTCTCTCCGCGCACTATATCCTCGAACGTATCCCGCTCGCGGATCACATGCACCCGCGTGCCTTCCACCAGCACCTCGGGCGAGCGCGCGCGGCTATTGTAGTTGGACGCCATCACGAAGCCATAGGCGCCCGTGCTCATCACCGCCAGCAGCTCGCCCGCCTGCGGCTCCGGCATCTCGCGCTCCTGAGCGAAGAAATCGCCGCTTTCGCACACCGGGCCGACCACGTCGGCAACCACGCTCTGGCGGCCCGACGTCTTCTGGACCGGCCAGATCGCATGGTAGGCCTCGTAAAGCACGGGCCGAATGAGGTCGTTCATGGCGCCGTCGACCACGATGAAGCGCTTGACGTCGGTCTCCTTCATGTACATCACCCGCGTCACCAGTATACCGGCGTTGCCCACCAGCACGCGCCCGGGCTCGGCGATAATCTTCAGACCCAATCCTGCCAGCGGCTTCAGTATCGCGGCGGCGTAGGCGGAGGGCGGCGGCGGCTCTTCCAGGTAGGGGATGCCCAACCCGCCGCCGATATCGAGGTAGCGCAGGTCGATACCGTCGGCCCTGAGCTTGCGCGCGATTGCCGCCACCTTTTCGCCCGCTTCGACAAATGGCCCGGTTTCGGTGATTTGGGAGCCGATGTGGGTGCTCAGTCCGACCAGCTCGAGCTCGGGCAGACCGCGCGCCTCGGCGTAATACTCGAAGACCTGCGCCAGCGGGATACCAAACTTGCTGTTGCGATGCCCGGTTGAGATATGGGGATGGGTGCCGGGGTCGAGGTCGGGATTGACCCGCAGGCTGACCGGCGCCTTGACCTTCCTTTTGCGCGCGACCTCCGCAATACGATGCAGTTCGGGGCGCGACTCGACGTTGAACATCAGGATGCCGGCGTCCAACGCCGCCGCGATTTCCTCATCGCTCTTACCCACACCCGAGAACACGATTTTCTTAGGCTCCGCGCCCGCCCGCATGCATCGCATCAACTCGCCGCCTGATACGATGTCAAATCCCGATCCCATCGAACCGAACAGTTTCAGGATGCTCAGGCTGGACAGCGCCTTCATGGCGTAGCAAATCAGGTGGTCGGTGCCGGTGAAGGCCTCGTCGAAGACGCGAAAATGGCGGCGCAGGGTGGCCGCGCTGTATATGTAAACCGGAGTGCCGACCTGTGCGGCGATGTCTTTGATCGCCACCTCCTCGGCATAAAGCTGATTGTCTCGATACGCGAAGTGATGCATTGGACCTTATGGTTTGAACTGCTGAACCTGACTATTGGCGAACCTAGCACACCATCCGCAGGCGGCAAAGTCGGCTTGCCACCGCGGGCACGCCGAAATCACTTGGGCAGCGGTATCGGCGTTGGCAGAACGTAAGTCTCCGGGTTGGGTGGCGGCTTGGGTACCGTTCTGACAATCTCGGCCTGGTTGGAGGGTAGGCTTTCATACCCGTCGGTGGTGACGGAGATAATCTGGTAGCGATAGCGGTGACCGACTTCGGTATCGGTATCGAGGTATGAGAAATGGTGCTGCTGGCGGAAACGCTGCAGGTCAGTCACCGCGATATCCGCTACAACCTGCGGCTCGCCGCCTCCGCTGGCGCGCAGAATCTCGAACTTTCCGAGGTCGCGCATACGGTTTCCCCCGGTATAGTGTTCGGGTCTGCTCCAGCGGATTCTGATTCCATTGATTACCGAAACCGCCGCCAGATCTACGGTGCGCTGCGGGCGCACCTGCGAAGGCGGCAGCGGCCGGCTCTTGACCCCGCATCCCACGTGCAGGATTAGCACTCCGGCCAGCAGCAGGAGAATTATCCGCGTATGGATTCTCATTGGCGTTTCAGTTGGGCCAGGCGGCGGCGGACGGCGATCGGGCTGGGGCCGCCGATTACGCGGCGCCGGCGCAGCGAGGTTTCCGCCGAAAGCCGCCGCTTGATCCCTTCGGCATGCGGTCCGCAAAGCTGCTCCAGCTCTCGCAGCGATAGATCCTCCAGGCGCTTGCCCGCGGCGATCGCTTCACTGACCAGCGCGCCCACTATTTCATGGGCCTGGCGAAAGGGCACCCCGCGTTTCACCAGTTCTTCCGCCACGTCCGTGGCCAGCGCGCCGTCTCCGGCCGCGGCGCTCATCCGCGCCTCGTCGAAGACCAGCCGCGGCCACAATTTGGCCATCAGGTCGAGCATCGGTTTGAGCGCGTCAACCGCGTCAAATACCCGTTCCTTGTCCTCCTGCAGATCGGAATTATAGGCCATCGGAAGGCCCTTGAGGGTGGTGATCAGGGCCGTCAGGTCGCCTAACAGCCGGCCGGTCTTGCCGCGAATCAATTCCAGCAGATCGGGATTCTTTTTCTGTGGCATCATCGAACTGCCGGTGGCGAACTCGTCGGGCAGTTGGACGAAACCGAACTCGGCGGTCGCCCACAAAATGATGTCCTCGCTCATCCGCGACAGATGGACTCCGCACAGCGCCGCCGCGGACAGAAAATCGACGGCGAAGTCGCGATCCGAAACCGCGTCGATGCTGTTTTCGGTCAGCCGGCTGAATCCCAGTTCCCGCGCCACGGCGCGCCGGTCGATCGGCAGCGTGGTGCCCGCCAGCGCGCCCGCCCCCAGCGGCATCACGCGGGTGCGCTCCAGGGTCTGCTCGAAGCGCTCGCGATCGCGTCCGAACATCTCGACATAGGCTAGCAGGTGATGGGCGAGCGAGACCGGTTGCGCGCGCTGGAGATGGGTATATCCCGGCATCACGGTCTCGACGTGGACTTCGGCCACCGCAAGCAGGCTGCGCCTTAAGCTATGCAGCAAATCCAGCACCACGACGATTTCGTCGGCCAGGTACAGCCGCAGGTCGAGCGCCACCTGATCGTTGCGCGAACGCGCCGTATGCAGCTTGGCGCCCGCGATGCCGGCGACCTCGGTCAGGCGGCGTTCGATCGCCAGATGGATGTCCTCGTCGGTCAGATCGAAGCGAAAACTGCCGGCATCGATCTCGCGTTCGATTTGCTTGAGCCCCTTGGCAATCCGATCCGCTTCGGCATTGCTGATAAGTCCCGCCTTCGCCAGCATGCGGGCGTGCGCGACCGAACCGCGGATATCGTGGCGGAACAGGCGGCGGTCAAAGGGCAGCGAGGCGGTGAACGCCTCAACCTCGGATAGACGGGGCGACTTGAACCTGCCCCGGATGAGATTGCGCGGCCCGCTCGCAGCGGTCCTCTGGATGCGGTTTTTCACGATCGAAGCTAGCAGCTTGCCTGAAAGCTGCTGTTGGATAAAGGCCGGCCGTTGGCTTGACGATGTTCCGCGCAAACTCAAAGATGTGCATAAAAGCGAATTCAGCGGGAGCAATATTGGAGGACTCCCGGGTTTGAGACGCGCAATTGTGGCTGCACCGGAAACCAAGACGGCCTCGCATGGCGGCCAAAGTCGACCATGGCTCTACAGTATGTTGGGCAATGCCGGGTGCCGATGTGCTTGTGCGGCGCTCTTGCAAATCAGGTACGAATTGGACGAAACGGAGGAGTATGCCGATCCCCACCCCACCAGACGGAACTCGACGCACCAGGCGGCGGCCGGTTTCGGCCGCCGCCCGTGAAGCAATCCTCAAGGCGGCTGAAGATGAGTTTGCCGAACGCGGGTTCGGTGGGGCGCGCGCCCAAAGCATCGCCACGCGCGCGGGAGTAAATAAGGCGCTGCCCTTCTATCACTTCGGCTCCAAGGCGGAGCTCTACGATGAGGTTGTCAGGCGGGCGCTGGGCCGTCTGGGAGAATTCATGGCTGACGCGTTGGTGGCGCCCACGCCCAGGGAACGCCTGGGTTCCTTCGTGCATCGGCTGTTCGCGTATCTCGCCGACAATCCCAACTGGGCGCGCCTGATCGTCCGCGAAGTGATCGACGAACAATCCCACGCTCGGGAAATCGCCAGCCAGTATCTCAAGCCCCTGGTGGACGGCGGACGCGAAGTGATGATGCACGATATGGAAACCGGGATGATGCGCAAGGTCGATCCAATCCAGCTGATCGTCAGCATCACAGTGGAAACCTTCGGCTATTTCCTGTTGCTCCCCGCGCTCCAGTACATCGGCATTGCCAATCCGTTGTCGCCGGCCAGCCTCGCCGCCCGCGAACGGATGGTAATCAATGTGCTGGGCGACGGATTGGGGATGGCGGGACCCGAGTCCGGGACCCGCGACTAGCGGCGGGCAGTGGGTTGAACCCATAATTCGCGCTCGGGAACCAAAACCGCAGCGGCGGAATTTAAAGCGTCAAGACAACCAAAGGAGGGCGGAACATGATCACGATTTATCATCTGGCCACGTCGCGTTCGGAGCGGGTCATCTGGCTGATGGAGGAACTGGGCCTCCAATACAACCTGGAGCGCTTTGCGCGTGAGCCCAACATGATGGCGCCGCCGGCCCTGCGCGAAATCCATCCGCTGGGCAAATCCCCGACCATCCGCGACGGCGATACGGTGCTGGTCGAATCCGGCGCGATTCTCGAATACATCATCCATCGGCACGGCCAGGGGCGGATCGCCGTGCCGGTCAACTCGCCCGATTACCCGCGCTACCTGCAATGGATGCATTTCGCCGAGGGCTCCGCGATGACGCAACTGCTGCTCAATCTGTTCCTGGGCGGCATGATACCCGGCGTTGACCAGTCCTCGCCGATGGTCGCGATGATGAAGGACCGCACCACCTCGATGCTGCGCTATATCGACGACGAACTGCGCGAGCGTTCCTGGTTCGCCGGCGAGTCCTTCACGGCCGCCGACATCATGATGACCTATCCATACGGAATCGTGACCAGCTTCCTGAAACCGGACATGGCGCAGTATCCAAATACCAAAGCCTACCTCGACCGCATCGGCCAGCGCCCGGCGTATATCAAGGCAATGGCGATCGCGAACCCTTCGGCTTAGATTCCGGCCAGTAGGGCGGGTCTCCGTACCCACTGATTTGGAGGCCATGCTGAGCTGCCGGCGAAGGATGACGCCGTTTTAGCATTGCTAAAACTAACTAAGCTAAATTACTCGAAGCGCGGGCGTTGCCCGCGCTTCGATGGCGGGCGCGAAGGCACGCCCTACCGGGGACGGGTCTCGCAGCGGCAGTTGCGGGCGGCGCAGCTTATCGCGCCGTTGGGATGGCGGATGTGGACGTTGGCCTTGTGGCCGCATGCGCATACTTCCGCCGGTGGTTGGGGCGGTGATTTTACGGCTTGGGGTTGGGGCGGTGATTTTGGCGATGGGCGCCGCGGCGGGAATGTTATGACCTTGGCCATCGCGGCTCAGATGACCTCCGCTTCGCGCAGGCGGTCGATATCCTCCCATCCATAGCCGGCTTCCAGCAGCACTTCTTCGGTGTGCTGGCCGAGTTCGGGCGGTGGCGGCGCCGCTTGGAGGTCCGGTTCGCCGCCGGTGGATATCGGGCAGCCTACTACGGTGATGGATCCCGCTTCCGGATGGTCCATCCGCCGCAGATAGCCGTTGACATGGGCCTGCTCGCTTTGCAGGAGCTGGCGGTAGTCGGAAACCTCGGTCGCCAGGATGTCGGCCTTGACGAAATCCTCCAGCCATTCGGCGGTCGTGCGCCGCGGGAAAATTTCGTCCATGATCGCCTGGATGCGATAGCCCTTGAAATTGCGCACCACGTTGGCGCCGATCTCCGCGTCGTTTTCGAGGTGCTCGATGCCGGTGATCTTACAGAACGCGTGCCAGCGCTTGTCGTGCACGCCGGCGATACAGATGAAACCGTCCTTGGTCCGAAACGCGCTGTACATGCCGCCGCGCATGAACTGATGGCCCCGCCCGGCGCGTGAACTCTCCAGCCCGCTGACCGAAGTGTAGTTGACCTCCAGGCTTTGCATCGCGATCAGCGTTCCGTAGATCGACGCGTCCACGCGCTGGCCGTGTCCGGTCCGCTCCCGGGCGAAGAGCGCGGCCAGGACGCCCGCCGCAAGACTCAATCCGCCCGAATGGTCAGCGATGAAGGCGCCGGCCGGAATTGGAGGATCATCGGGCATCCCGGTCTTGGACATCAGCCCGCCGGCAGCCTGGGCCAGGATGTCGCGGCTGGGACGGCCCACCCACGGTCCCTTCGGGCCCCAGGAGCTGGCTTGGCCGTAAATCAATTTCGGATTGATCTGTTGCACCGCTTCGAAGCCCAGGCCGCGGCGGTCCAGGACGCCGGGCCGGTAGTTGGTCACCAGCACGTCGTAACTGCCTAACATCCGCTGGATGATTTCCACCGCCTCGGGCTTCCTTAAGTTGAGCGTGACACTGCGCTTGCCGCGGTTCATGGCGATGAAGTAGTGCGAGACCTTGGGATTTTTGGCCTCCGCGCCGCCAATCATTTTCGGAAACATCCAGCGGCTGGGGTCGCCCGTCCGGCGCTTTTCGATCTTGGTCACGCTCGCCCCGAGGTCGGCCAGGAACAAGGCCGCGAATGGTCCCTGGATTTCCTGACCGATCTCCAACACTTTGATTCCATCAAGCGGTTTCGACATATCCAACCTCACTTAATGGCGGGCACGGAGACCCGCCCTACTATTATCGGGCTCGCGCCGCCGTTGCGGCGCGGAGCTGGCTAATCGAAGCGGCCCACGAATCGATTCGCGATCGGCCCCAGCACGTCGTCGGTCCTGCCTTGGCGAATCTGTCCCGGGGTCATGAGCGCGACGCCGCTGGCACCGGCATCGCGGTAGCGGCGCACCAAATCCGCCCCGCCTTCGACCGCCGACAGGATCGCCGGGATAATCTGGAGTTGCGTAAAATCCCTCCCGGCCTCCTCGCACATCCGCCGCAGCGATACCACCGCCTCGGCAAACTGGGCGAGCTGTTGACCGGCGTCGTAAAACAACGGCATCCAGCCGTCGCCGACGCTCACCGTGTACCTCAGGCTACGGTTGTACCTGGCTGCCTGGCCAGCGCATACGATCACCGGCGGATGGGGCTTTTGCGCGGGTTTGGGATTAACCCGAATCGCCGGAAAGCTGACCCATCGGCCATGGAACTCAGCTTCGGGCTTGGTCCACATCTCCTTCATCGCGGCTACGCACTCGCCCATCACCTGCCATCGATGGTCGAAATCGGCGCCCAGGATTTCATACTCCTCCCGGACCCATCCGGTACCCACACCCAAAGTCAACCGCCCTGCGCTGAAGTAGTCCAGCGTGGCGGCCGCCTTGGCCAGCAGGATCGGGTTGCGCTCCGGGACCAGGCATACGGTGCTGCCGACGCGCAGCCTGGTGGTGGCCTGCGCCGCCATCGCCATCACCACGAACAGATCGGCGATACTCTGATACCACCTTGGCGGCTCGCCGCCCGATGGGTAGGGCGTGTTCATCCGCACCGGAAAAAAGGGATGCTCGCCCATGCAGAGCATGTCGAATCCATAGCGCTCGGCCGCCGCCGCCACCGCCCCGGGCGGATCGCTTTGATCGGTAAATGGCGTCAGCAGCGCGATGTGGAATTGACCCATGACTCAATCGCCTTCCCGCTCGCTTACGCAAAACGGCCGTTTGTTATGTATCAAAGTCCGCCCGCTTTAACGACCGGCGCAAAGGTTCGCGCAGTGAACGCGCGCCGGTGTCTTGACGCCGCGCCGATTGTGTCCATCATCTTGCCTATGAAAATAGTATCGACCTTCGTGCTCACCCCGCAGCAACGCCAGCTTATCCTGGAGGCTGGTCCCGGCGCCGATCTGGTCGATCCCACGCAGGTCCCCGGCCGCAAGGCAAAGCACGCCCTGTTTGACGCCGAGGTGATGGAGCCCCATCTGGCTGATTGCGATGTGATGGTCGCCTATACCATCCCCCAAGACCTGGTGACGCGAGCGCCGCGGCTCAAATGGCTCCATTGCATGGCTGCCGGGCTGGACTACGTGCTACGCACCGGCATGTTCGAGGACAGCAGCGTCGTGCTGACCAACACCAGCGGCGCTCAGGCCGTAATGATCGGTGAGTACATCGTGATGGCGATGCTGGCGTACTCGCACCGTTATCACACGACGATCCGCGCCCAGAGCCGGCACGAATGGATCGGGCTCGGCTACTTCTTCAGCAATGCCGACAGCTTGCGCGGCAAGACCGTGGGCATAATCGGTTACGGACCGATCGGCCGCGAGGCGGCGCGCCTGGCGCAGGGCTTCGGGATGGAGGTGATGGCCTTAAAGCGCGATCCGGCCGCGCGCACCGATCCGCGATTCGGTTTTCCCGGCGTCGGAGACCCAGAGGGAAGCATCCCCAGCCGATGGTTCGGCCCCGATCAGCGCGCCGAACTCATATCGCTGTCGGATTTCATCGTGGTCGCGCTTCCGCTGACTTCGCAAACGCGCCACTTTCTGGGCGCTCGTGAATTGGCCGCGGCAAAGCCGACCGCCTGCCTGGTCAATGTCGGACGCGGAGAGGTCGTGGACCAGGACGCCCTGGTAAAGGCGCTGGCCGACAAACGTCTGGCCGCCGCGGCTTTGGACGTGATGGTTCCCGAACCGCTGCCCGCGGACCATCCCCTGTGGGACATGGAGGATGTTATTTTGACGCCCCATTCGTCCGGACCAAACAGGCGCTACCAGGAGGATTGCTGTCGCGTATTCGCTGAGAACCTGCGACGGTTCCTGAGCGGACGCGAACTGCTCAATGTGGTCGACGCACGACGCGGCTACTAACTGGCGGTAGTGTTTTCCCGTCAGTCTTGGCCCTCGGCTGGCGCTTGCGGCCTGGGTTTATTAAGGTGGGCCAACTGACTGCACGCGGAGGTACTGGCCATGGCGCAGGACCAACGGCGAGCGTGGCTTGTGGTGGCGAGCTTGTTCATCGCCCTGCTTTTGGTGTTGGGGCCCACCGCCAGCACCCTGAGTTTTTATTTCACCGCATTCGTAAAGCTGTTCGGCTGGACCCATGCGCAAGTCTCGCTGATTGCGACCACCTTCAGCCTGGCGATGGGTCTGAGCGCGCCGGCTGCCGGATGGCTGTTGGACTACATCGACGCCAGCCTGGTGATGAGCTCGGGCGCGATCCTCGTAGTTGTGGGATTGCTGGTGGCCAGCCAGGCGCATTCGCTAAGCCCGGTGCTGTGGGCATACGTATTGATCGGCGCCGGCGTCGGCTCTTCCACTATGGTGCCGGCCAGCGTCGTCGCCACCAACTGGTTCAGCGAGCGGCGGGGACTAGCCCTGGGCACCACGCTGGCCGGCGCGGCGGCAGCGTCGGTAACGATGCCGCTGCTGGTAAATCACCTGTTGCTGCGATACGGAACGCGCGCGACGCTGGAGATGTCAGTGGTTCCCATCGTGATCGTAGTGCTGCCGCTGGTGCTGTTAGTGGTTCGCACGCGCCCCCGCGGGGTGAGCGCGCGCACGCCCGGGGACAGCGAGCGCGCCGGGGTCGCCGGGCTTGAGTTTGGCCAGGCGCTGCGCACCGCGCCGTTCTGGCTGCTGGTGGCGGTGCAAGTGTGTTTCGGCGCCGGCTTCGGCGGCGTGCATTATCATTTCGTGCCCATGGTGCTCAACGCGGGCTATTCGCAAAGCACGGCGGCAATCCTGATGAGCACGGCCTCATCGATCGCGGTGGTGAGTTTCTTTCTCATCGGCATCGCCGCCGATCGGTTTGGGGGCCGCGCCACGTTGGCCTGGACGATGGCGTTGCTGGGGGTGGGCGTGGGGGCGTTCGGTGCGATCGGCTATCGCCCCATGGCGGTCCCGGCGCTGGTGCTGGCGATGGTACTGATTGGGTTGTTCGCCGGCTCCGCGCCGATTGCCTCACCGATTCTGCTGGTGGAAACCCTGGGGCTCAAACGTTTCGGTTCGCTGTGGGGCCTGTTGAACTTCTGTGGTCTGATTGGCTTCGCGATCGGTCCAGTGCTGGTTGGCCGCGCTTTCGATCGGACGGCAAGTTATGCGTTCGCGATGGAGATCTGCGGTGCGGTGTGCATTATCGGGGGCCTCGCGGCTGCGGCAGCGTTTCCAGCCACCGGCCACGATCTGGTCCCAGAAATGCGGCCCTCCGCGATGGAGCTTAAGCCCAGCCAGGCGCGCGCCCCGTTATAATCGCAGCGCCGATCTAAGTTTAAGGCTCGGAGGGAAGCCATCAGCCTTTCACGCCCGTCAATCACCAGCCACGATGAGAGTGCCCGGTTATCGCCCAAGTGCCTGTCGGACGGTGTTGAGGATGAACAGAAAATCGCGCGGGCTTCTGACGCGGCCCAGCATCTCAACCCGCGAAAGCAGCTCCATCTCTTCGGTCGAGATATTGTGGACCCGATGCAGCCGCTTGTCTTTGCGGAATTGCTCCCAGGACGAGCCATCCGAGGAAACCGCCGATTGCTTAATGATGGCCTGCGCCTGCGGGTTGGCCAGCAGGAACAGTTCGGCGCGATCGATTCCGAGCGCGTCGGCAAGTTTGACCACGACGTTTTCGGAAGGATGACGCTTGCCGGATTCCAGGTGGCCCACATAAGGTGTGGTGGTGCCGATTCGGCGCGCAATCTCTTCCTGCGTCAGGTTCAGACCGTGCCGGTGGGAGCGGATGCGTCGAGCGAACTCTTTGACTGGGGTTTTTTTCGGGGCCACTCTCACTTCCTTCCGATTCGATTCCTTCCTTCCCGCAGACTTTACCCGACACCGCCGTCGACCATGGAAAAAGGGAGAGGGTACAAAAAAAGGACTAAAGTTACCGTTCAGAAAGATTGCTAAGGAAGCGAAATTGGGTTAGTTTTGCTGCGATTTGGAACGATTATTAGTAAAATTGAACCGTGTTTCTCAACCTGAAACTCCCGCAACTGGAACAGGTCGCGTGCCACGTACAGCCTAACGACGTTGGTTTCCCGAGGCAACATTCGTATCCCGCGCGGATTTCTGGTGGGCCCGATAGCGGCCCTGCTCACTTCACTTTTAGGCGCCGCCGCGATGGCGCAGGCGACTTCGTCCTCCGCCCCCCCGCAGGACCTCGCGCGATGGCTGACCGCAACGGCTCGCCAGGATGGCACGCTTGCTCCGGGGACGAAGATCACGATTGGCAACTGGCCTTTGTACCAGCAGTACCTGCCGATGGGCATGCAGGAGCTATTCGCCGGCTGGCGCTCTTGGAAGATGCCCCAAGAGGTTGAGATCGATGTTGGTCCAACCGTCATCCATCCGTTGCCGCCGGCCTACATTGAAGCACCAGGGAACGGGGTCCGGGTTGTGCATCTTCCCAACGGCCATAACGACATCGCCAATTACGTCGCGGGGCAGCCGTTTCCAAATCCGCAGGAGCCGGACAAGGGCTATAAACTTCTGGTGGATCTATGGTTCGCCTATGCGCCTCATCTCATCGCGGGCACCCCGGCCAATCCATTCCGCACCTGCGTCGAGGACCGGTACAGCAATATCTCCTGCACGCTGCTGAGCTACGTCTATCGCCAGACCGCATACAATACGGACCCCGGCTTTGCGCGCGAGGATCCCGGCACAGACGTATGGTTTACCGAGTGGACCGGGGTTGAGGCGCCGGAGCAATCAAAGTACACCGCGCAACTGACCGAGTTCTTCAAGGACCATCAGCGGCCCGAGGAGCTTTACGTTTACATTCCCGCCTTCCGCCGCTCGATAAGACTGGGCGTCCCGGCCCGCTGCACCCAGGTGGTGGGTACGGACTACCTGCAGGACGACGCCAGGAACATCGGCTTCAATGGTGGAATTGCGCTGTTTGACGCGCGCTTCCTCGGGCATCGAAAGATCCTGGCGTTGACCGGCAATTATGCCGCGGCTGCGGGCAATTTTCCTGACAATTACTACATGCCATTGGGCTGGCCCAAGCCCTCGTGGGGCCCCTGGCAGGTGCGCGACGTGGACGTGATTGACGTGCAGCGGGTGCCCGCGGAGCGTGCCGGCTATTGCTATGGCAGCCGCATAATTTACCAGGACTCGATAAACCATTACGCTTTGTGGGAAGACGTCTATGACGCCGACCAGCGGCTATGGAAAATCGCCCTGGTGGCCCCGCGCGATACTATAGGGCCTTCGCTTGGTCTGGTTCCTGCGTCGGTTACTTCGTGCATTTGGGACGTGCAGAACCATCACCTCACCACCGGCACGACCCAGGACAAGTATGGGCATGACGTGTTCATCAACTCCGACGTGCCTGCCGAATACCGGGATTTCTCCAAGTACGCCACGCCCGGCGGTCTGGTTCAAATCATGAAATAGGCGCTCCCCCCAGTCCTCCGCTTGCGCTTTATCCGGACCGCCGGAGGAGGACGAAACCGGGGGCTGGCGCCGTTTCAAATAGTTTTCAACGGTCCTCCGATGCCCACTGGTTTGGGGGTCAACGCCCTATGCCCCGTTGAATCAATGCAACGTAGGTGAGCGGGAGTTGTCGGATTGCTCGGGCTTGAACAACTCGCCCACCATGCGCACCATGATCCGCTGGCAAATGACGCGCCGCTGCTCGTGGTCCAATTCCGCTTGCCAGCAACCTTCGCCGGCAATCGAATCGAAAAGCAGCTCACTGGTCTGAGCCACCAAATCCGACAGCGCCGCGAGTTGATCCTCGCTCAGCAATCTCTTCAACGCTTTTTTGTCTAAATCATCCCTATTGTAATTGCTCATATCAGCTTCCTTCCCAGTTCGGCCACCGGACCGGCTCCGAGCCTGAGGTGATTTTCGCATCGAGTCACTTTGCGCTGAGCGCCATCGGGCTTGGCTCGGCCGCGGTCAGCAGTTCCCGGTTGCGCGCCGCACGCTGCATCCGCTCGATCCTGCGCTCCATAATCGCGGTGGTCAGCGGATTTTCGAAATAGATGCGCCGATTGTCGTCGTCCGTCTCGAATCCCGCTCCCATCGCCGCTGAAATGCGCCGGGTAAGGTTCGCACCGTCCAAAAGCATGGGCTGCACGTAAATCTTTTGCGCATCCAACGTTTCGGCAAAGGGCCACTCGATGGGCGAATCGACCGCGCGGTAATCCGGATAGCCACCAGTCAGATCCCACGGCTTTACGATTGGATAGATCAGCAGCGTACTCGCCTTCTGCAGACCCAACACTATGAAGCCGCCATGGCGCGCGGCAGCCCCGGCGCCGAGGCTTAGCGCCCACAGTTCGCCGACTTCGAATACCTCCGCCGGCTCCACATGGGTCAGGTCCGGTTTCGGATAGCTCTGACTGAACAGATCGAGGCTGTGCATTGCGAACCCGCCCAGCATCCGGTCCGGCGTGCTGCTGGCTTCGTCATATACAGCCCAGAGATCGGCAAATGCCATGTGCACGCGCCCGAGCCGTGAGCGGCGCTTTTCCATGAAGCCGGAGCCTTTGGTAGCACGGGCCTCTGTGAGGGATTGCTCAAACGCTGTCCGTTCGGTTTCGCTTTCCAATAAACGCAGTTCCATCGGTACTTCTCCTCTTCGGCGATCAAATCGCCTTATGATGCGGTTCTATGTCAATTTGAAGCCTCTTACTAGCTGACTGTGTGGTGCAATCTGCTTGTTAGAGGTAGGTTAGGGTCAGTTTGACCCACTGAAGGTGGCGTGTCAGACAAGTTCTGGTCTGAGCGCCGGGGAGCTAATGTACTTGCTTGAAAATGGGACAAAGCAGGCAGTAACTGTCTCTACCTATCGTTCAGGCATCTTTTCGGCCCGCGGGTCCGCAGGGGAAGCCGGAAACGTGCTAAAACCTGGTAGGCCGATAAAAAAAAGATGAAATTGAGCCCGATTTCTGTCTTATCTGTCGTAGAAAGAGAAAATTGGACGAAAGTAGCCTGTTCTTATGATGAGTGTTGAGAAACACAGAAGGTTTACTTCTCAACACTTGCCGGGGAGGGATGGATGAGTAAAGCATCCGATAACGGCTTTAAGGCGGGACGTTTCAGCGACCTGGATGCGACCGAAGAAAAGTCCGAATACGTCACTTATCTGGAAGATACGGGGGCCCGCCTAAGGGAGCTGAGCCGCGCTCGCTATGATTTGTTGAACCTCAGTCCCGGCGATCAGGTCATCGACGTAGGCTGCGGCCTTGGCGATGACGCCCGGGAGTTGGCCGCGCTAGTGGGTCCGCGGGGCAAGGTGATCGCAATCGATTCCAGCGCGGACATGATCGCCCAGGCACGCCGCCGCTCGGACGGGTTGGGTCCGGCGGTTGAATTCGCCGTCGGGGACGCTCATGAGCTGAAATTTGCTGACGCCAGTTTCACGGCCTGCTGGTCCGAACGGGTTCTTGAACACCTGGCCGATCCGGCGCGGGCGATAACTCAGATGGTGCGGGTGATTAAGCCCGGCGGACGGCTGGTGGCCTTTGAGCCCGACCACACGACCCTGGTCATCGATGCGGCTGACCGCGCCACCACCAGGGCCATGGTGATGGCTCTGGCCGATGACATTCGCTCTTCGTGGATCGGCCGCTCCCTGTTCGGCCTGTTCAAGGCCAATGGTCTCGACGATATCAGGATAATTCCGACGCCCATAATGTCCCACAGTCTGCCGGATACGAACGCCTTGTTGAGGCTGGACGCAACCGCTAAAGCCGCGGTGGAGCGCGGCTTGATCGGCGCGCAGGCGGTTTCAGAATGGTTCACCGACCTCAACCAGCGCCACAGTTCAGGGCGCTTCTTCGGATGCCTGCTGTGCTTCGCCGCGGTTGGACGAAAGTCTTAGCGTTTACCGCAGCGCCAGCCGAAGCCTGCCGTGAGTCTGGCGAAGGGTGCCGGTTCTTTTTGTCTCAGACTGTGCTGAAGATGGTCCAGCGGACACAAAAAATGGCGCGCTAATTTCCACCTCGCCAGCGGGCCGGATAGTCCGCGCACGCAAGCTGGAAGAAGCTGCTTTGGGTGGGGAAGAAAATAATAGAGGCTGGGCAATGCCCGGGGTCAACGATCGAGGGCCGCGCGCGCCGAGGTTTGCGTTATTCCTTAACCGCCTGGCGAATACAATTGAGGATGAAGAGATAATCGCGGGGTTTAAGTACCGTGCCGAGCAGTGCGATATGCGAAAGCACCTTGAGCTCTTTGGGGGTCACATTGTTGCGGGTCAGCACAGCTTTGTCCGCGAGCAACTCTCGCCAGGCATTGGCCCGCCTTGAGTTGGAGCGCCTCCGCGCGCTGTCTCTGATCAGCTCTTTGGCTTCGGGATGCGAGAGCAGGAACAGCCGTTCCTTGTCCACGCCCAGCGTATCGGCCAGCGCGTTGAGCAACGTCAACGAAGGACGGCGGCGGCCTTGCTCCAGGTATCCCACATGGCTTGCCCTGACGCCCAGCTTGCATGCGAGATCCTGCTGGCTCAGGCCCAGAGCCAGTCGCGCTTCTTTGAGGACCTTGCCAAAAGTTTCCTCACTCATAGGTCATATTCCTCAAGCAAAGCCGCGCGAAGCTTGGCGTAATGGAGCATGCCGGCCAGGTATTGCAGATTCTGATGGGGCGATAGTGCCTTGGAGAAGTCAAATCGGTACGACGCTTCGATATGGGCTCGTATCCGGCCAATAACGGCCTTATTGAGATTGCCCCTGCGCGCGATATCCTTTCGTTCTCCCGCCGTAAAGATCGTCTTTGCAGCGGCCTTCGGATAACCCGCCAGGGAGACGATCACATCGGCGGCCAGTTCGCTGCGGTCGTGCAGATGCTGATTGTAAGCTGCATCGAAATAAAAGCGAATCCCGCTGGCTTTGGGCTTTGCGATCTCGGTGCAGAAGTGATGGCCCACTTCATGACAAAAGGTGGTTCCCATCGCCAGGGCGTGATGCGCGCTGTTGACAAAAATCAGCGGCTTGGTCAGCGCCGGAGTTTTGGACCGGTCGACGTAAAAGCCATACAGGGCGAGGCTGGTATAGCGCGCCGCCTTGAGATGCAATTGCAGCGCATCAGCCGCCCTTGAGAAAAATCCTTTGGAAGGTGGGCCGAGCACGCTCTGATTGAAGTGCGGCCAGATATCGGTAGCCCTTTGCACCAACTCCTTTATTTGCTCGTAAGTCAACTGGCGGCGCAAACTGTTGGTATAGTCGCGCTGGCTTAAACGGCGAATATCATCCTGCGGACGCTTCCACGCCTCGAGTTCTTTGGCACCCAGTACTCCGGCATTCGCAAGCACTGACTGCACCACTCTGTCGGTCGCGGTTGGGCGTTCTTTCATGGCAGTAACCTCAGCTGACGATCGCACGAGCCATTCGCACCGGGAACCAGGAAAGCAAACCAGAAGAGATAAACATTAATTTAGCCTAAAAACCCTGCGGAAATCAAATTTGCTGGAGCCAGACACGGCCACCGCAATTCGCTGTCCAAGAGGCCGGTCGGCTTGCGATTTTTGGTTTTGCGCTGGAATGTTAAAGATGAAACCACTGAAGCATCAATAGCCCGACTTTGAGCGCCCAGTCAACTCCCGGTTGGAGGTATCCTTACTAAAAGTTAGATCATCCGCCAGAATTTGATCTATTCCCAACGTCGGCCCCATTTTATCAATGGTTGTTTTGCACCGATTTTGATAACCCGCTTTGGCTGTCTCATTTTGGAACATATCGTGTAGCGTTTCGTGACAACCAGGCGCTTTTCGCAGTCTCCCGTGTCGGAAAAAGTTCACAAATGGTAGAGCCATGACGGCATCGGCCCCGCTAAGGCCGACGCATGCCAACCTTTATGATTCCGACGCGTTCGCGACCTTCAAGTCCTTGCGTAAAGCCGGGGCGGCAGCCCCTGGGTCCCGACGGTTCATATTCGGACAGGTGCCTGGCAAATTGACTGCCAAGATGGAGCATGTCGAGCGTGATCGGACCAAGCTTGCATTGGTGATGACGGCCAGCGGAAGATAACGTTTTCGGAGGTGCACCGTGAGCGAGACCGGCAAACCGGAGAACCCGAAAGATTCAAAAGTGGCCATCGTTACGGGCTCCAGCCGCGGCATCGGCCGTGGCTGCGCCCTCGAACTCGCCAAGCGCGGTTTCAACATCGTGGTTTGCGCGCGCACCCTGCACGAGGGCCAGGCCTTCGAGCATTCGTCGACGGTCAAGAGTTCGAAAACGACGCCGCTCCCCGGCAGCCTGGAAAAGACGGCGCGCGAGATCGAAGCACTCGGCCGCAGAGCGCTCACGGTCAAATTGGACCTGCTCGACCGCCAGGACGTACATGCGCTCGTCGATCGAACGATGAAGGAGTGGGGCGGTATCGACGTGCTCGTCAACAACGCCCGGTACATCGGTCCGGGACATATGGATTGGTTTCTCGACACTCCGATCGAGCTGTTCGACGCCCACTTCCAGTGCAACGTTTTCTCGCCGCTCCTGCTCACCAAGCTGGTGGCGCCAATCATGATCAAGCGGGGCGGCGGCGTGATCATCAACGTAACCTCGGGGGCAGGCTACCGTGAGACGCCGCACGACATCGGAAAGGGAGGCTGGGGTCTCGGCTATTCGCTCTCGAAGGCCGCCTTTAACCGCATTGGAGCCGGCCTCGCGAAGGAATTTCGTCAGCACGAGATCGCCGTGATCAACCTGGAACCCGGTTTCGTCACGACCGAACGCATGGTCACCGACATGGGGGCCTTCGGCTTCGACGCTTCCAGCGGGCTCGGCGTCGACGTTCCGGGCTCCGTCTGTGCGTATTTGGCGGCGCATCCGACGCCGATGAATTTCTCGGGCCGCAATATCGACGCCCCAACCTTCGCGGTGGATGCCGGCCTCGTCGATGGCACGAAGTTGCCGCCGCCGTATGGGCCTTCACACTGGGGCGGACCGGGGAGAACGGTGCTTTAGGCTCCGCCAGCGTTGCTGTCTGAAGGTCTTCGGACGGGCTTCCCCCCGCCTCCACCAGAATTCGTGGAAGAAACTGGCGGTCAGTCTGAACGGCGTGAAATCGTAGCAGCGCAGCTACGCCTGGATCGCCTGCGATCAATTGATGTGGACGCACACAGCGTCCACCTCAGCCGTCAGCGAAACCGAAAAGAGGTTCTATTTGTTGGGAAATTCCTTGGTGGACGCACCTGGACTTGAACCAGGGACCTCTTGCATGTGAGAACTCTTCGGCCGCTTCTCGAAAATCGTTGCCACTACCCATTGTTTTTTGCTCCCGGTAAAGACCGCATGTTGTGGATGCTGCCCGGACCTTCCCGAATCGCCCGCGAGTTTCCCGCCAGTTTGGGCAGATGGAGGGCAGATGGTTTGCGCGAACTGATCGAACAGCGCGCGGCGCGCTGGCGGCCGCGCCCAGCGGCCGTAAACCTGAAAGACCATCTGCACACTGGTATGGCCCAATTGCGCGGCCACCCATTGCGGAGCCTCGCCGGCTTCCAGCGCCAGACGCGCGAAGGTGTGACGGCATTGATACAGCGGCCGCTCTGTGAGTCCCGCGCGGCGCAGGATGCGCGGCCAGTTGCGATGACGAAAGTTGGCAAGCTCGACCGGCGTACCGGCCCGGCCAGGAAACACCAACTCGCCGGCGAGCTCGGAGCGCGCGCGTTGCTCCTGGAAGGCCGCGCGCAGCGGCTCTGCCATCTCGATCGTTCGATCGGAGCGTTCGGTCTTGGGTGGACCGAAGCCGAACCGCGTCAGGTTGCGGCGCACCCGCATCGTGTTGCGCTGCCGATCAATACCCAACCAGTGCAGAGCCAGGGCCTCGTTTGGTCTGAGCCCGCCGAAGACGAGCACGCAGAGAAAAGCGCGTTCCCACCCGACGGCCGCCGCCAGCAGACGGCGGACTTCATCGGGCTCGAAAGGATCGACCTCCGGTTTTTTCTCTTTCAGGTTGGGAACGTAGGCAGTTGGGTTATCGGCAATGAGCTTGCGCCGATAGGCGATCGTGAACATGTCGCGCAGTCGGGCGAGCACCGTGTTGATCAGCCGGGCCGAGAGCGGTTTTCCGGATCGCGCTGGTCGCTCGCTAAGGTCTTTGACCAAAAGGTTGATGTGCGCGTCAGAGATCTCGGCCAAGCGTGTTTGCGCGATCGGATGCGACAAGATGTAGGCCCGCAGGATGCACTGGTAGTCATAAAGTGTCTGCGGCCTAAGCCGAGGCGCGCGCTCATCGAGCCACGTGCGGGCGAACTCTCCAAGCGTGGGTTGTGCGGCCAAGTGAACAGCGGCGCGCGAGCCATTAGGAAAGGCACGCACGTACTCGAAGGTCCCGCCCCTGAGTTCGACTTCGATGCGGCGCTTGACGTGCTCGGCCTCACGGCGGCCATCGCGCGTATCGCGTAGGTTGAGATACTCTCGATAGCGCTCGCCCCGGTGCCGAAAGTCCAAAAGCAGCCAGCCCTTGTCTGAACGGATTGAAGCCATCAGCCGAGTTCTCCTTTCTCGAACGCTTCGAGAAACCTGGCTATGCGTACCCGCCACCGCCCGCGCACCTTCACCAGCCCGTGCTCGCGGCGCAGGACTCCCGCCGAGATCCAATTGCTCAGAGTCTTCCGCTCATAGGCGACGCGATGCGCAGCCTCAGCGAGCGTTACGAACACGGGATCATCTCGCGCAGCCGCTTGAATGCGTCTTTTCTGATGAGCTTGCCGAAGGCGTCGATTACCCATGGGCGCAGATCTCCTTTCTGCTTACCCATGGCCGCCGACCAATCCTGACTGGCCGTTGCTACCGCTCGTGTCGGTAGTCGTCTTACCTCGCGGGTGCCCTCGTTCTCGGAGGAGGAGAGTCAGCGCTCTGTCGCGCCGGACCCTGCGGCGTCCTTAATCTACCATCGCTACCCCGGTCCTAGGCCGTGCATCGCGGGCCTTATGGGAGTTCGGCCCGCGCGTCTGATCGGTTTTCTCTCCGATCAACCTAAAGCCTTCGCAAGCGCGCTCAGATATGTCAGGCTGAGTACGCTCGTAGCACCTTTCCTTTTACGCGGTCGGCCGCAAAAGGACAAGGGAGCCCGAGGCGCAAAGCCTCGGTTGGATGCCCTTCCGGCGTCCACGCCGGCCAAGCCTTCAAAAAAGCGCGCGGTTCTCCTCCGCGCGCTTTTGCTTTTGCACCGACCAGCAACCGTCCAGCAACCCAGGCGGTTCACCAGCTTTGCGCCAGCGCTCAGGACCAGCACGTTTCTAGGCTTGCGTAGATTGGCCTTTTTGTTGTCTTATTCCAGCAATGAAGCTCCACCGGTGGGCAAAAAGGTTCAGCAAGGTCGAAGCGGAGCACGCATCGTCCAGCGTCGACCAGGCGACGATCCAGCGTGAGATCGAACGCTTGAACGCCGAAGTCACCGAAATGCGTTCCGAGATTGCGGCGTTGAAGTCCGCAGCGTCGCCAGGACACGTCGCGACCGAGATTCCCCACACGGAAGCGGCCACCGTTGATCAGGCGAAAAAAAACTCTGCGCGAGGGCTCGTCGTGCAACCCACCCCAGTCCGCGGCCGCGCTGGCGGCAAGGCGCGAGCCAGAGACGCTTGGCGCTGCTCGGATGGCACTTTCATGTCGGACCGCGAGAGGATGGCAGTCATCGAAGATCTCGAACACGAGGAGTACGAACGTCATGCAGCCGGCGGACGTGCGAGGGCCGCCTGCGGGGTACGTAACGCCGATGGCACGTGGGCCAACAATGAAATTTTGGGTTTTTCCTAGATTTGGTAGGCTGTCAGTATGCCAAAGCGAGGAAATGGTTCGACCTCTACTCACTTGTCCAAAATGCGGCCAGGCCGTCGAAAGGAAAGGCGTCGGCATTCTTGTCTCAAGCGACCATCTAAGCGGTAAAGTTCATTCTGAAAAGAGAGTTTTTAGAAGCTACTGTCCTGAGGATGGGTGGTTTGACGACGACGAAATACCCAAGGCGGCAGGCCATCACTCCACGATTTGGAACTCCACATTTAAACTCTACTTTCCGAAAACAGTGCAAGATGAACTGAGACGATACCTGTCGGCTGAAGAATGGCGCGCATTTGTGGAGATGCGAGAGGGTCGCCGCCGTGCTGATTGGGACTGGCTTTCTGGTCTATCGTCAAAGTTCATAAAAACTCCATTGAGCGCCTTGTTGACCAGTAAACTTGGAAGGGGAAAGCTAATATGGTCTACATTCTGTTGTGTATCGTCCTTGGTGCTCCGCTGATCTGTTTGGGATTTCTTTACAAAAATTCTGTGAAGGAAGTGAATGCCTTAACTGCCTATATTGGGTGCGCCAGGCAAAGCCTGGGAAAGGAGGATGGGATGACCTGAAACCTTTCGTTTGGACCCGACGGGTAACCAGTCCCGCCCGGTAAGGTTGGCCAGCCGCCGGAAGCGAGTCTTGCGTGGCGGTGGAGTAATCCAC
>DASZGF010000137.1:0-37034 GCA_035939115.1 Binataceae bacterium (SeqCode) | reverse complement strand
CGTCTGCGCCTGGTCAACGTCGATTCGATCGGGATTGGATTTCACGTGGTCTCCCATGTGCGCGATCAGGGGTTTCGGACTGTAGGCATCAATGTGGCGACCAGCGCGAAGGACAAGGAAAGATTCAGCAACTCGAAGGCCCAACGATACTGGCACCTGCGCGAGCGGTTTCTCCGCGGCGAGATAAGCGGCTTATCGGATGAAATGTTGGCCGAGCTCGCTGGCATCGGTTACGTGATCGACCCTCATGGCAAAATCTGCGTTGAGGATAAGGCCAGCGTGCGCGCCACGTTGGGCAGGTCGCCCGACTTGGCCGAGGCGCTGATGCTGTGTTTGGGTGAGCCGGCTTACGAGCCGTTCCGATACGTGCCGGTAGGCAATTCTTTCACGTTCCACCGCACCACACCGGGCAGCGGGCGCGAGTTGACTGGACGAGAGATGGACCAACGTGACGACGCTGAAGCGGCTGCGCAGCGGCAGCACCGTCGATTTGCCGCGTACTCGCCACGGATTGGCCGGAAGGGCGTCGGTTGGTGATGGAAGAGCCCGCGCCAAAGCACGAGCAGTCGGACCTGGCTGCTTGCAAGAGATTTTGGGCCGCATATCTCCGACGTCAGGCGGACGATTTTTTATATCTCAGGCGTGGCGGTGTCGAGATTCCCTGCGATGGCCAACGCATGTCGCAAAGCGACCGCGTGCAGCTCTGGTGCGAACTATACAGTTGGTTTTTCGACGACGACGATCTGGACCAGGTTGGGAGCCTCTCTTGGGTCTGCAGCGCAATCGGGATCAGCGCGGCGCGGGTGCGTGAGCGGCTATGGCGGGGGCTCGGCGACGATATATCGAACTTAGGCGTAGGCGGCTGGATCGCCAGGAGCGCGCTGCCATTTTACAGCTGCTAAAGAAGGGCCGGACAACTACCGAGATCTGTCGGGCCTTCCGGGTTGACCAAAGTGTAATCAGAAAGCACCGTCTGAGATTTGAGGCGCTCGGAGTGTTTCAGTTTCGGCCGCGGATCGTGGGTTGGCCGACGAGGGCAAACAAAGCGCCGCCAGCGTTTCCGCCAGCGGCGCTTAGTGTTGGTAGAGGGGGCAAGCCCCTTACCTGCGCACCATCATCACGATCACGCCAACGCCGTCGCGCGAAATGCCCGCAGGTCGACCCATAGCCGCCTGCGGTAGGTTGCGTCCGGCAGGCGCATCAGACCAGTGTCGGGCGGGACCACTGAATTAGCCCGGGAGTACAACGTCAATGACGCGACGATTCGCAAGGTGCGGATGAGGGCCCGGCAGGCGGCTTGATGTTTCCGCGCTTCGCGGTGTGGCAGTCCGGACATTCCGTGGGCTTACGGGAGCCCAGGGTTCTCGGAATCTCGTAGTACTTCTTTCTAAACTGCTGCCACTGCTTAGGCCTAGGCTGAACCATTTCCTTGATGTGGCGATAACAATAACCTCGCCGCAATCCGTCTTCGATTTGTCTTTCTTGACTCTCCACGAATTTGGAACCTCCGACCTCCGGCTTAGCAGCCATGGGCTCTTTCCTGGGCTGAAGACGAAGCACCAGCTTAACGGATTTTTACGGAAAACTCCGAAAACCTAGAAAAGCAAAGAGGGCAGGGACGCCGGTCCAGTGAAAAGAAGAATCACCGCACCGCGCCTATTCAGTCAATTCGATGAGGTCCGCCTTTTGATCGCGCGATCCAAATCTCTGAGGTGCCCTCCTCGGTTACGATTAACGCAATCCCGGCACGCGCGGGTTCAGCGTCTTGCAATCCCCATAGCCTGGCGGTGGGGGCGTAGGGTCACGCTCCACAGCAAGCTCACCATCAAAGAGCTTTCCCCCGCTGAGTGCCACACATATCTCACCCCACTTAATGGTAGCGCGCAAAGAAAGTGCGTCTTTCTTAAGTTCAGTTCCTACATCGTCATCAACTTCAAGGCGCACGCGCTCCTTACCGTTTCCATCATAGAACTTGGTGCCGGCGGCGCTATACTCCGCGTGCCGGTGATCCTCCCCACGATGGTGGTACGCGTGCAAAGAAAGCATGTCTTCCTTAAGTTCAGCAAGAAGGGTACCTGCGTGGCGAATCTGTAGCTTTTCACCTGCCGATCTGATCTGGAAATCGCCCAATTGAAGGCGCTCGGTCACGATCCGCGTTTTGAGTGTATCCGCTGGCTCAATGCGGCCCAGATCATCAACATTGGTATGGCAACGATTAGCAGTAGTCCGAAGTCATACGGCATTATGTGGCTCCTATGGAATTGATTTTTCGGCTTTTCGGCTTTTTCCCACACCGCCGCACCCTGCCCGTCGGCCGGATGCGGGATTACGCGGGGAGATCGCCCTAAGCTGGTGAGCTTGGAGAATTGCGAACCCCCTAAACTACCCGACCATCGCGGAACGCCATTCGTTACCAAGGATAATTCCACGGATATAAACGCTTCAATTTACGCTGATGGCGCTGCAGAGATCCGCCTCTGGCGACCTATCGGCGGGATGTGGCCATGCGAAAACGCTGTCCCACCATTCCGGCTTTTGAGGCTCCCTGACCGCTTCCGCACGGATGATTCTCATCGTGTTCAGCCAAAGCCGATGTAAAGAAAAAGGAATCCGACACCAACGACGGCGACCCAATCGTGGTCTGCGTAAGCGATCCACGTTGCCAATGCAATCGAGATCAGACCGACCGGCATGGGAATGTCCATGGGAATCTCCGTCCGTCGAGGCAGGCGCCCCGACGTTCCAACGCTACCGCACCGCCCCGGCGTTTTATTCGGCGTAGTCCGACGCGCCTGAGGGCGTTTACGGCGGTCAAGACGCGTGCAGCGCCACAACCTTT
This sequence comes from Binataceae bacterium (SeqCode), assembly GCA_035939115.1. Taxonomy (GTDB): domain Bacteria; phylum Desulfobacterota; class Binatia; order Binatales; family Binataceae; genus JAJPJA01. Next base: position 34,195 of record DASZGF010000137.1, on the reverse strand, counting down.
TCGTCCTGGTGATCGCGGCCCTCGACGATACGCCGGATTGCCGCGTCCAGCTTACGCAGGCCGTTACGCTTCTCCTTCTGGTAGGGGTACATGTTGTAGTGCCGCCCCGTGACGCCACCCTGCGTATGATTCAGGATGCGCCCAACATCCTCCTCCGAGACGCCATTGCGGGTCATGATGGTAGTCGCGGTTGTACGCAAATCGTGCGGCCTGGCGTTGATGCCACGCAGCCGAAACTTCTCGAGCCAGTTGTCCACATCCCCCACTTCGGTAAAGACCAGCCCATCAGTCTCGCTTGCTCCCGCCCGCAACGCCTGGATGATCTCAAACGCCTGCGGGCCCAACGGGACCGTGTGCTCGCGATGATTCTTGGTGCGCTCACCAGGGATCCGCCAATGGCCGGCCTTGAGGTCCAATTCAGACCACGTCATCCCCAGCACCTCGCTGCGCCGCTGTGCGGTCAGGAGGCAGAGCCGGAAGTAGGAAGCGACTTGAAACGGCTTCTGGTCGAGCGTCATCCAGAGGGTGCGGACCTCGTTGTCGTCCAGCGTCACCTCGCGTGGATGCTCGGTCCACCGCTCCATCTTGGTCGCAGGGTTGGCGGTTAGCAGTTCCTCTTTGATGGCCCAGTTGAAGATGCCGCTGACAAGCGAGATGGTGCGGTTGGCTAACGTTATGGCACCGCGTTGCTCTATCGAGGCCACGACGGCCTTTACGTCGGCCCGGGTGATGGTTGAAGCAATCCGGTGCCGCCAAACTGGCAGCAGGTCATGATTCAAGCCGCGCTCGTACTCCTTCCATGACCCCTCACGCAGGTTTTTCTTGCGCTCTTGAAGGTAGAGCGCGGCGATCTTCTCAAACGTGTCGCCGTGAATCACGGGGCCATCTGTCGCGGGTTTCTCGCCAGCTGGGTCCTTATCTTCCGCCAGTTTGCCGAACGCCGCCTCCGCCTCACTACGGGCCTTGGCTAATTTCATGATCACGGGACCGCCCGGCTCGCCCTGGTAGACGCCGAGATTGAGCCGCCGCTTGACCCCCCGGCATCGGTACATGATGAACCAGATCTTGGTGTCCGATTGCCTGCCCGACGTCCCGCTGACCCGAAGGCCAAATCCACGGCGTTTAGTATCCCAATAATCGATCCTGGTGCCTGGGTAATCCGCCGGCACCCTAACGGTCGCCACCCAACGGTCTCTGAACTTCAAAACGGTGGGGTCTTCGGTTTTTTTCTCTCGTCTCATTTCATTATAACGCGTTATAATAACCCGCTGATTGAGATTACCCCTTGGGTACCACTTCGGGTACCACATTGTCAAGAGCTGCGCGTGTTTCGTTTCGTACCAAGCTGTAGCACGGGAGTGCGAAGCCACTGATAGACATGGGTTATCTTGTCAGTCCCTTGTTTCAGGTAGGCGCACCGCGCACCACGTGGTTGCATACCGGACTGATGTAGCGTTTGCCCGCTGCCACTGCGCGGATGGCGCCGACCAACTCGGATGCGGCGTCGGATTTGATTAGGTATCCCGCGGCTTGGGCCTCGCCCAGCGCTTCGAGCACGTACTCCTCATCATCATATTGGCTCAGCATCAAGACTCTGGACCGGGGTACCTCGTGGCGAAGGCGATGGGCGGTCTGGATTCCGCCAATGCCGTGCATTCCGATATCCAGCAAAATAACTTCCGGACGGGTACGAACGGCCACCTCGATACCCTCCAACTCATCGCCTGCCTCGCCGGTCAACTGTATTCCGTCTTCTTTTTCCAACAGGATGCGCAGCGCGTCGCGCAGCATTCGATGGTCGTCGATGATCAACACCCGGATTGGCTTGTCCGCGTTCATAGATCGGCTACCAGAATCCGAGTACGGAATCGCGAGCCGCTTGGTGAGCACTTAAGTCGCGGCTACCGCCCACAATCGCGACGCGCTCGGCCAACGCGCGCAGCCCTCCACCGGTCGCGGCGGCGCACGCCGACTGAGCGAGATTACCGATTTCCACTGATCGGACCCGTGGTGGCAGGCTCGACGCCGCTATCGGGCGCAGCCCGTTTTGGGACTTGCCTGTTATTCGCCAATTATCCCCCCCGCGGACTGGCTACAAAATTACTCTACAAAATTACTAATGTCCCATCGGACTCTGCAAGGTCTCTCCCAGCTTTTGCATCTCAGCGCCGAATCCAGACCAATCGCCCACTCGCAGCGCTTTGAGCGCGCGCTCATAATGGTCAGCGGCGGCGCGCACATCGCCTGAGGCGGGTGGCCCGCCGGCCGGCCCGACATGGCCCGGAGCAGGCTTGGCCAGCGCCGGCACCTGGGCGGTGACAATCTGCGGCGCCGGCAACGCTCCTGGTTTGAACAACGCCGCCAAGGTCAAATCGAGGTTGTCACCCATCACCACGCGGTCGCTGTAGGAGGCAATGACCCGCTGCAACTCAGGCAGCTGGCCATTTTCCGCCCGCAGGTACAGAGGTTCCACATACAGCAGCGAATTTTCGATGGGAATTACCAGCAGGTTGCCCAAAATGACCCGCGACCCCATCTGGTTCCATAGCGACATCTGGCGCGAGATCTCGGGATTCTGATTGATCCTCGCCTGGATCTGATAGGGGCCGTAAATGAGTTTGTCCTTGGAGAAGGCGTATTCGATCAGATGGCCGTAGTGATCGCCGTCACAGCCCGCCGCCAGCCATGAGATCATATTATCGCGCCCGCGCGGCACCATCGGCAGCATCAGGATGTATTCCTCGTGCGGTTCGTTGGGCAGCCGCATGATCACGTAATAGGGCTGCATCGGACCGGTCTCGCCGCCGTAGTTTTCGCGCGGAAATCCCCATAAGTCCTCGCGGTTGTAGAAGACCTGCGGGTCGGTCATGTGGTAGGTGGAGTAGATGTCCGCCTGGATCAGAAACATGTCCTCGGGATAGCGGATATGCTGGCGCAAATCGGCCGGCATCGCGGACAGCGGCTGGAACAGCGCGGGGAAGATCCGCTGCCAGGTCTGGATGATCGGATCTTCGGGATCCGCCACGTAGAACACGGTGCGGCCCGTATACGCGTCCACCACTACCTTGACCGAATTGCGGATGTAGTTGATCTGGTCCGCGTTGCGCTGGGAGTACGGAAAGCGATCACTGGTGGTGTAGCAGTCGACGATCCAGGCCAGCTTCCCGCTGTGCAGTACGATATAGGGATCGTGGTCCATCGCCAGGAAGGGAGCCAGCTGTGAGATGCGGTCGCGAATGTTGCGCCGAATCAGGATCTTGCTCTGCCGCTGGATCGTGTCGCTGACCAGCAGATTGAGGTCGCGATAGTAGTAGCTGAACAGCAGGCGATGGATCAGGCCGCTGATCTGGACCCCATCGTCGCCGTGGTAATAGCCATAAACGTTGTCCGAGCCGCGCGGATAATCAAACTCCGGCGTGTTGGTCTTGACCATCGCGTAATTGTCCGGCTCCTCGCCGAAGTAGATGCCGGGCTGGTCGATCCGAAGGCCGACGTTTGAAATCGACGGAATGTCGCTGAGGTAAAAGACCGGCAAACCTTCGGCGTCCTTGTCGTGGACCGGGCTCATCACGATCCCGCTGCCATGCGTGAACTTCAGATGCTGATTGACCCAGGTATGAGCGTTCTCGGCCAGCAAATCGGGGTTCAGCTCCCGCGCCGAAAGCATCACCTCCGTGTAATTGTTCTGAATCCAGTAGCGGTCCACTTCGACGTCGCGGAAATCATAGTACAGGCGGATCTCCTGCAATTGACGGTAAGTGGCAAGCAAGGGGCGTGGGTCCCACAACCGGATGTTCTTGACGGTGGGGGCATCCTGCAACAGCGAAGCTTGCGTAAGTTCGCCGCCGGTCTTAAACGGCATCACATCGATGCCGTCGAGTTTGTAGGCGTGGCGCGTCAGTTTTATGTTGTTGGCCAGATAAGGCCGCTCGATCCGCAGTTCGTCGGGCTTGACCCGCAGGCTTTCTACCACCGGCTGCAGCAGGTTCAGGATCAGCGCGGGGACGAATACGATTACGGCCGCCAGCACCATTCGCCATGCGCCGCGGGGCCCCAGATTGCTGAAGCAGATAATCGCGGCGGCGATCGACAGTCCCACCAGCAGCCACAATCCGGGCCGCCACAGAACATCATCGACATAGCGGAAACCGAACACGACGCCGTCGGTATGGAACAGCAGGTCGAAGCGGGCCAGCCAGTAGCCGTAAGCACGCTGGAGGAAAAACAGCCCGAGCAGCACCGAGAATTGCCCTACGGCAGCGCCCGAAATACGCGGGGGAGCCTCGCGGAAATCCAGCGCCCCGCGGGCCCAATACACCCCCGCGCCGACCGCCGCCGCCAGAAAAATCACCAGCAGCGCGAGGTCGCGCAGCTCGGTCAGCAGCGGCAGGGTGAAAACGTAAAATCCTGCGTCCTTGCCGAAGGCCAGGTCGCCGATACCGAAGCTGGTTCCATAAAGGGCCTTCAGATAGGTGTCCCAGTTGGACGACTCACCCACCGCGGCGAAGATGCCCAGGAGCAAAGCGGCGGCGGCAATCAGCAGGCGCCACGGCACGCGCTCGCCCAGCGAACGAATCACGTCGGGCAGGCTCAATTGGCGCATATCTTCGGGAAAGCGCACCACGCGCAGCCGCTCGCGATCGGGCGAAGCGCGCAAGGCGTGCACTCCGCTTAAGTAAAACGCGGCTGCCGCGATCACCAACACCACGGCAAAGACCACGATGCGCGCCAGGAAGCTGGTCCAAAAAACCGATTTATAGCCTAGCGCCGAGAACCAGAGCAGGTCGATCAGGAACGAATCGGCCACGCCCAGGACGATCAGGACGACGATGATCGCCGCCGCCAGACCAAACAGGAGCAATCGCGAACGCATCACCTGTCTCAGGCGCGATGCGCGATGCGCGCCACGTGCTCGCGCACGACGTCGGGGGGACACAACCAGACAAAGACCTTTAAGGTGATGAAAATAATCAGCAGGAAATCCAGTTCACCGAACACGGGGATAATCTCCAGTTCCAGGTTAGGAGGTGAGATGGCCAGGATCAGCCCGAGCATCGGGACCAGCTTGACCAGCCGGGGCACCCTCGGGTCCGTAAACAGCCGATAGAACAGCCGTACGAACTGTGGCAGGTAGGCGAGAATCCGTGTCAGCCGGACCGGATTGAGAAAGTGTGGCCTTAATACGTCGCGTAGCGTCATAGGTCTCTGGCAATAACCTACCACTTTTCGCAGGATAAGTGAGCACCGCCCTTTGGACAACAAAACCCTGGCACTCCTGCTAGAATGAAAGGCGAGGAAGCTCGGATGAAGAGACGGATGACCCTTGGCGACTTCGTGGTTGCCTATCTACGCAAAATCGGCGTCTCCCACGTTTTCGGCATCCCCGGCGACCTGGCGCTGAAGCTGTTCTTCGCCATGGGCCGCAAGCACGGGCTCAAGATGCATACCCTCTCGCACGAGCCCGGGGTCGGCTTCGTCGCCGACGGCTATGCGCGCGCCACCGGCAGGATCGGGGTGATCTGCGTGACTTATGGCGCGGGCGGCCACAACATGGTTAATCCGGTGGCGGGTTCGTTCTCGGAGCGGGTACCGGTGCTGGTTTTCTCGGGCGGTCCCGGCGAGGGCGAGCGCAAGCTGGGTACGCTGATCCATCATCAGGCCCGCGACATCGAATCGCAGCAGCGAATCTATAGCGAGGTCACCTGCGCGCTGACGGTCCTGACCGACCCGCGCACCGCCGCCGAGCAATTGCATGAAGTGGTCAAGACGGTATGGGCCGAGCAGCGCCCCGGATATATCGAAATCCATCGCGACATGGTCGATTGCGAGATCGAGGTGCCGCCCGAGCTTATCGCCTGGGACGGCCATCTCGACTTCCGCCCCTCCGACCCGCGTAACGTCGAAGAGGCCGCCCGTGAAACGGTCGCGATGTTCAACGCCAGCAGCAAGCCGCTGCTGATCGCCGGCATCGAGATCCATCGCTACAAGCTGGCGCGCGAATTGATCACGCTGGCCGAACGGATGGGTGCACCCGTCCTGAGCACGGTGCTGGGCAAGGGCGCTTTCCCGATGGACCATCCGCTATTCATGGGCGTCCAGGTCGCCGACATCAGCGCGCCGCCGATCGTGGAGCGCATGAAACAGGCCGACCTCACCATCAATCTGGGATGCCTCAAGACCGACATGAACTTCGGCAATCAAGCGCCCCATATCATCCGCGAACACAGCATCTGGGCGGTCGACTGTCATGTCGACGTCCGCTTTCATACCTACACCGACACATCCATCCGCGATTTCGTCCACGCCCTGCTGGAGCACGACTTCAAGACCCGCAATGAACCGATCCATTATGCCGACAATCTCAACGGCGGCGATGCGGCGGTCGAGGATGCTCCGCTGCGGGTGCGCGACATGCTGCGCGAGGTCAACAGCTTTCTGGCCGCGCATCATGATTACGGAGTCGTCACCGAATCGGGCGACATGCTGTTTGCCGGCCTGGACATTCGCGTACCCGCCGGCGGGCTCTATCTGGCCCAGGGATTTTACGCGTCGATGGGGTTCGCGGTCCCGGCTGCGCTGGGCGCACAGATTGGATCCGGCGTGCGGCCGCTGGTACTGTGCGGCGACGGCGCCTTCCAGATGACCGGGCCGGAAATCTCCCATGCCCCGATGCTGGGCGTCAATCCAATTATAATCGTGGTCAACAACAGCGGATGGCAGATCTTCCGCCCTATCGCCGAACGCCCAGAACTACTGGAAATTCCACCCTGGCCCTACGCAAAGCTGGGTGAGGACTGGGGCGGCGCCGGTTTCGTGGCCCGCAATCTGGCTGAATTGCGCGAGGCGCTGGAAGCCGCCCACGCAAAGAAAACGTTCTCGATAATCGAAGCCAAGGTAGCGGTGGACGACCTGTCACCGATTACAATCAAATACATCCAGGCCGCAGCGCGCCGCTCCCAGGCCGCAATCCCGCCCAACCACCGCCACCCTCGCTGATTGCGTTCGACGAGATGATGGACTTCCTCAACCGCCATCGCGCGCTCCTTTTCATGGTCCCGCCCTTCTCGTTTCGCAAACGACGCCTTGCAGCACGGGGAGCTGCCGTGATGGAATTCAACCATCGAACGACCTTTCACAACCGTGTTGGATTGGTGGAAAAGCCTGACCGGGTTGCTGGAGCGGCTTGCATGGATAGCCCCGCTGCTGGTACGCCTGTTTGTCGGATATTTCTTCTTTGAGACCGGATGGGCCAAGCTGCACAATCTGCCCGCCTTCGTCGAGCATTTCCAGCAATGGGGAATCCCCTACCCCGCCTTCAATGCCGCCCTTTCCGCCTGGACCGAATGCCTGGGGGGCGCGCTGACTATCGCCGGGCTGGCCACGCGCTTTGTGTCGGTTGCGATGGTGATCAACATGGCCGTCGCAATCCTGACCGTCAAGCTCAAGAACGTCGCCGGGCTGGATGATTTCGTCGAACTGGACGAGCCGCTCTACGCCTTGTTTTACATTTGGCTGGGATTTACCGGAGCGGGCGCCGTCAGCCTCGATCGCCTGATCGCCCTTGCTGTCGGCCTGCGGACCGGGTCTTCATCCGTTGCGACCGCGCGCAGCGACCCAAGTCAGGTGGATACCGCGCGGTGAAAAGGTGGTCGTTAATCGCGCTGGCGCTCGCGCTGACGATCGCGGCGGCGGCGCGTCCCGGCGGCGCCGAGCCAAACAAGTCCGATGTGCTGGAGCAGATGGCGCGGGAGAAGTTCGGCTCGCTAAGCCATGCCGAAGTCATGCTGGTGCGCAGCGCGCCCGAGCCTGATCTCAGATGGGGGGGCCCAAGCGATGACCCCAGCGACCCGTCAAACAACCCGCTCCACAACGAATCCTGGGGGCCGGAGCGGACCATCCGGGCGCCACTGTTGGTGTGGCTCATTACCGATTCGGCAGCCTCCCACTTGGTCCATCCCAGCGGGGCCGGCATCAAGGCCGCGCGCATTTCGGGCCTGCTCGACCTGTCCTACCAAAAGGTCTCATTCCCCCTGACCCTGATCCGCTGCGCAATCGGCGACGGAGTGGATATTTCCAACGCGCGGATTCGCGGCCTGAATTTAAGGGCGAGCGCCACCGGCCCAATTACGGGTGAGATGGCGATGGTGTCGGGCGACGTGGGACTGACTTTCGGCAACTATGCGCAGGTGGCATTTTACCGCGCCGTGATCGACGGCAGCATCGACTTCAGCGCCGCCCGAGTCGAGACCGCCGATGTTCCCGCGATTTCCGTAGTCGAAGCGTCGATTGGCGGCGACGCCGTGTTCCATCAGGGCTTTGCGACCAACGGGATGTTGGATCTCCGGCTGGTTCACATCGGCCACGCGCTGAGCTTCAACCATGCGCGATTCTTCGGTGCGCAGGACAATGGGCTAAACGCGGAACGGGCGGTGATCCAGGGACCGCTGTACTGGGTGGCCATAAGTCTTACGCCGCATACTCAGCTTGACCTGCAGGACGCGCACGCCGCCGAGCTTTGGGATGACGCCTCGAGTTGGCCAGCGCCGGGAAACCTGATGCTCAACGGATTCCAGTACGACGGCTTCGGCGGCGACAGCCCGGCCGACGCCAAAAGCCGGCTGGCCTGGCTGGCGCGCCAGCCCCACGGGTTCCACACGCAACCTTACGCCGAGCTGGCCAAGGCCCTGATGGCGGGCGGCGAGACCGATGACGCGATCGCGGTTGAGATTGCACAGCGTGTCGCCCAGCGGCGCGAAGGCGGCCTGGGTTGGTTCGAACGGGCCTGGAACGTACTCCTGCAAGTGACCATCGGTTATGGCTTTATACCAATGCGCGCGCTGTGGTGGATCATGGCTTTCGTGGCGTTGGGCACGGTGTTGTTCCAATGGGGTTATGCGGAGCGCATGGTCAGTCCGACCGAAGAGACGGCCTACCAATCCTTCATGCAAACCGGAACCACCCCGCCTCATTACCCACCCTTTAACGCCTTCGTGTATTCGTTGGAAAACTTCCTGCCGGTGGTCGATCTCCATCAGGGCGAGTACTGGCGTCCCAATCCCTCACACGGCGCCCCGGATCATCTGCATTCGGGGGACGAGAAGCGTATTTATGGGCGAGCTTTGCTGCGCTGGTACCTGTGGCTCCACATCCTGTCGGGCTGGATCCTAACCCCGCTGCTGGCCGCCGGCCTTTCAGGGCTGATCCATGTCGGATAAGAAGAAAGGAGTGAGGGTAGAGAAGTGAGAGGAGGCAGGAAGAGCCCCTCATCAGGCGCATCTTTCTCTTTCTGCCTCTCACTCCTCACTCCTCTACCCTCACTTCTATCCCTATATGCCAGGCAGCATGCCAACCAATAAGAGCGGCGCAGCGCGCGTCGTGATCATCACGGGAGTGGAGGGGTCGGGCAAAACGACCATCGGGCGTTTGCTGGCGCAAGCGCTCGGATGGGACTTCGACGACGCCGACGATTTTCACGCGCCGGAGGCCAAAAACAAGATGGCGGCGGGGATTGCGCTAACCGATGAGGACCGGCGGCCATGGCTGCAAGCGCTGCGCGAACTTATCGCGCGGCGCCTGGCGGCGGACCGCCCGATGGTGCTGGCGTGTTCGGCACTCAAGCAGAGCTACCGCGAAGTCCTGACCGTCGACCCGGCCCGGGAAGCATTTGTTTACCTGCATGGCGATATGGATTTAGTCCGAGAGCGGCTTCGCAACCGTTCCGGCCATTATGCGGGGGTGTCGCTGCTGGCGAGCCAATTTGAATCGCTGGAGGAGCCGCGTGACGCGCTCACCGTGGATATCGCGGATAGCCCCGAGCGCATCGTGGCAACGATCCGCTCGGGACTGCGACTGTGAAGCGCGGGCAAGACACGACAGCGACCGGCACCCCGGATGACACCCTGGCTGCGTGGGACAGGCTTCCCAGCCGGTCATCTTTTTTTACCTTCTGTTGAAGATCAGAAATGACAGGCTGGAGACCTGTCCCACGCAGCCAACAGAGTCGCGTGTCTCTGATCCGAGCCGCGAGCGTGAGCGAGCGGTCTGTATCGCGCTGCGCCTCTGAACGCTCCCTCACGGTCGCGGCTCGGATTTTCTTCCTTTTCATCCTGGTTTTGAAAATTGAAACTCCTCAGACCCAAGATCCAGAAATCAAAAAATACTGGGACAGGCGTCCGCGCCTGTCGATGATGCACGAGCATTTTTTTGCTCGCGGATCGACCACGGGCATGGACGCCCGCCCTACTGATTCCGCTCACCGTCCGCCGGTTATGCGCGCGGTCGGTATATAACACCAACACGTTATCTGTCCGCCTCCGGTGGTGAGCGCTGTGACGATCTCACGAGTATAGAGCGTGGGAACTTCCTCATAGCGATCGAGCGCGGACAGGTCGCGCGCGTCCAGACCGAGCAGGATTGCTCCCGCGGTTTCGCTCCCGGCGCGCGGGACAACGTAGAAGTAGCGTTCGCGCCTGCGCTCGAACCCGGGCAGGCGCGCGGGCAGCATCCGCAACTCGCGCCCCACAACTTCACGCTGGCGCCCGCGTTGCAGCAGGCTCCCGTAAACGAAGACGCGCGTGTGCGGATGGTTGCCGGACATACATCACTGGGCGTAGCGTGCCTGCTAGACTCGTTCAAGTCATGGGATTGCTGGAACGGCAAATTTTACCCGAGCTTGACCAACTCACGCGCCAGGCGCTTCATCGCCGTCTGCGCACGATTGAAAGCGAGCACGGGCCCCGCGTTACCTACCAGGGACGCAGCATGTTGATGCTGTCATCCAACAACTACCTGGGACTGGCGTCGCATCCGGCGCTCAAACGCGCGGCGATCGCAGCGGTGCAGCGGTTCGGAACCGGATCGGGAGCTTCGCGCCTGATTGCGGGTAATCTTGCGGTGCTGAGCGATCTGGAAGCCCGGCTGGCGGATTGGAAGGGCGTGGAAGCGACGCTGGTCTTCGGTTCAGGTTATCTCGCCAACCTGGGAACGATCCCTGCGCTGGCGGGCCCGCAGGACGTGATCCTCAGCGACGAACTGAATCACGCCAGTCTGATCGACGGATGCCGCCTGGCACGCGCCCAGGTGATGGTTTACCGCCATTGCGATCTCGATCATCTCAAGGCGACGCTGGTCAATGCGCGCGGCGCCCGCCGCCGCATCATCGTAACCGATTCCGTTTTCAGCATGGACGGCGACATCGCGCCGCTGGCCGATATCGTGGAGCTCGCCCGGCGCCATGATGCCGCCGTTATGATCGACGAAGCCCACGCGGTTGGGATACTTGGAGTCAAAGGCGCCGGTTTGGCCTCCGCGCTCAATCTTGAGAGCGAGATCGACGTCCAAATGGGCACCCTCAGTAAGGCGCTAGGCAGCTATGGCGCCTATGTCGCCGGATCGAGGGCGCTGATCGATCTCCTGATCAACCGGGCGCGCAGCTTCGTCTTCACCACCGGTCTGCCGCCCGCCAGCGCAGCCGCAGCATCCGCGGCGATCGATCTGATACAAGCCGAGCCCGAGCGCATCAAGCGGCTGTGGGACAACGGATGTTACCTGGGCCAGGGACTCACAGCGGCCGGCTTCAGGCTGGGCGCCAGCGCCACACCGATCCTGCCCGTGATCGTCGGCCCGGCGGAGCCCGCGTTGGACCTCGCCGACGCGCTGCTCACGCGCAACATTTTCGTATTAGCCATTCGCCCGCCGACGGTGCCGGAAGGCACCGCCCGGCTGCGCGTCACTCCGACCGCAGAGCACACCCGCGCCGACCTCGACGAAGCGCTGGCCGCGTTCGCCGCATCAGGCCGGGAAACGGGACTGATCGCATAATCCATGAGCGAGCAGAAATACCGCCGCCTGGCCGACGCCGACCATCGCCATCTGTGGCATCCGTTCACGCAGATGCAGGTATGGCTTTCCGACGAACCGCTGATTATCGAACGCGGCGAGGGCAACTATCTGATCGACGCGCGCGGCAGGCGTTACCTGGACGGCGTGTCCTCGCTATGGTGCAACGTCCACGGCCATCGCAAAGCCCGACTCGACCAGGCGCTGCACGATCAGATAGATCGCATCGCGCACTCAACGATGCTCGGGTTGGCGAACACGCCCGCGATCGAACTGGCCGCGGCGCTGACGGCGCTCGTGCCAGAGGGACTGAGCCGCGTCTTCTACTCTGATTCCGGCGCGGAAGCGGTCGAGGTGGCGCTGCGCATCGCGGCCCAGTATTGGCAACTTGCAGGACAACCCGGGCGCGCCCTGTTCGTTACGCTGGAAGAGGCCTATCACGGCGACACCATCGGCTCTGCCAGCCTCGGATACAGCGAACCCTTCCATCGCCATATCCGTCCCCTGCTCTTCCGCACCATCAAGACACCGCCGCCGCATGTGTTCCGTTTTCATCAACACATGGCACCCGGCGCGGCGGATGAGGCCGCACTCAAGGCCGCCGCGGAAATCTTCGACCAACACGGAAAGCAAGCCGCCGCGCTGGTGATCGAGCCCCTGATGCAGGGGGCGGCCGGCATGTGGTCGCATTCCGCCGCCTACCTGCGCTCGATCGTGGGGATGGCGCGCGAGGCGGGCGCCCTGGTGATCGCCGACGAAGTCGCAACCGGCTTCGGACGCACCGGCGCGATGTTCGCGTGCGAGCATGCCGCCATAAACCCGGACCTGCTGTGCCTGGGAAAAGGAATCACCGGCGGCTACCTGCCGCTGGCGGCGACGCTCGCAACCGAACAAATTTTCGAGGCATTCCTGGGCCCACCGGAAGAATTCCGAGCCTTCTATTACGGCCACACCTATACCGGCAATCCGCTGGCCGCAGCGGTCGCGCTGGCCAATCTCGAGGTCTTCCGCGAGGAACAAGTGATCGAAGCGATTGCGCCGAAGATCGAACTCCTGGGCTCGGCGCTGCATTCACGCTTCGGCACCCATCCAAACGTGGCCGACATCCGCCAATGGGGCTTGATGGCCGGCGTCGAGTTGATGCAATCGCCGCAAGCCCGGCAAGCATTTCCCTACGCAGCGCAAACCGGAGCGCGGATCGCAAAGGCCGCGCGCAAGGCAGGCGTCCTGATCCGTCCGCTCGGCGACGTAATGGTCTTCATGCCGCCGCTGTCAATCACGCCGTCGGAGATCGAAATGCTGGTGCATGCGGTTTTCAACGCAACCTGTCAAATCGCGGGAAGAAAGAAGTGAGGGGAGAGAAGTGAGAATTGAGAGCCAGGCAGAAAGAAGTGAGAGAAGGCAGGCCGACAGAGGCCTTTCGATCGGATCTCTTCCTCTCACTCCTCACTCCTCTACCCCCACTCCTCTTTTTTCATGACCAGCAGCATACTCATAACGGGCACCGACACCGGCGTGGGCAAGACCATGGTCGGATGCGCCCTGGGCTTCGCGATGAAGGTGCGCGGCCTGCGCGTGGGAGTGATGAAGCCGGCGGAGACCGGATGCAAGGAGGAGGCGGGGGAATTAATGCCCAACGACGCGATCACTCTGCGCGCGTCGGCCTCGGCGATCCATCCGCTGGAAATTATCTGCCCTTATCGCTACCGGTCGCCGATGGCTCCCGCCGCCGCCGCGCAAGCAGAAGGTTTGCCGTCGCCCGATCCTGCCCGCATAATAGAACTGTTCGAGCGGATCAACGCGGACAGCGACGTCGTGTTGGTCGAAGGCGCCGGCGGGATCGCGGTGCCCCTGACCTGGGATTTCAATTACGCCGACCTGGCCGCCGCGCTGGGACTCGACCTGATCGTGGTGGTGGCAAATCGTCTGGGATGTCTCAACAGCACGCTACTTTCGATTGATTACGCTACTCGCAGGAATTTGCGCGTCGCCGGTTATATACTAAATGATACGGAGCCGGTAAGTTCCGCGGCCGCGCGGACCAACGCCGAATCTCTCAAGCACCTGACCGACGTTCCGGCGCTGGGCTCGGTGCGATACAAGGAACCGCTCCCGCTAGAGGTCGTAAAAAATGTGCTCCGATTCTGTTCCCCACTCTCTGACCAATGAGTTCCCTCGGCCTGATCAAATTCTCTCTCCTCTCCCGGACCAATTCTGCTCCCTCTCCCTGACCAGGGTGAGGGTGAGGGTTGCGTGAGGCTAAATGGAATGGAACGCCCGCAAAATAAAGAGCGCATCCGCGCCAGGCAGGCGCGAAATCGGCGGAAGCAACAATCTTCAGGAATTAAGTTTCATGAAAATTAATATGGACCTTAAGGCCGGGTTTCTCCAATCCCTCAAGCGCGAAGTGCTGGCGACGCTCACTCCCGAAGAGCGCGCCATCATCGAGGTATCCACGGACGAGATGGGCAACAAGCCCGACGCCGTCAAGCTGGGATGGCTCAAAATGAGAACCGGCGAAATCTGGACCAAGCAGCGCTACACGCGCGCGCTGAAGAAAACCATGGACAAACTAAAAGAAGCCGTCGCCCGCGAGTCCGAAGGGAAGGAATAGCGGGTAAGAGCCTCGATTTCTTCAGCGAAACCCGCGATCTCTCCCTGTCATCCTTCGCTTTGGTCCGTTGTAAAGAAAAAAGAACCGGCACGGAGGCCGGCACTACGGAAGAGAACGCAAAGTTCAGGTACTGCTAGTGCGCCTGATCCGATGTTTCGGCGCCAATGCAGAACGTCGTCCATCCAGTGTCTGTCGTCTTACCTAGCGCCGGTCGGAGCCTGCCCTGAGCCTGCCGAGGGGTGCCGGTTCTGTTCGATGGCTTCAGATGGACGACCCAACGCCCCCCATAAGGCTCGACCAATCGATGATCTTCGTTATTGATATAACCAAACGCCTCGATGTTCCGGTAGCTTTGTGCATCGCGACCAATGTACTGTAAAGGCAGTCGGGATCGACATCGAAAGTCGCGCCCTGACTTGATCCAGCCCAACAGTGGTCCTTCCGCTCGCCTTTGACCGCTTTTCGCTAGACCAACCCAAAGCGTCCGCAAGCAAGGCCTGAACGAGGTTCTCGAGGTATCTTCCCGTTCTGTGGGAAGCGTTATGAGGTAGCAAAAGTGGCAATTGATGACGATGATGCGGGAACTATCGCGGCGGAAACCCAACCATTAAAACCGGCGGTGATCAAACCGGCGGTAATCAAAGAATTGGCATGGGCCAGCCTATACACAAAGGTAATGCACAAGGATATAGGCGTGATTTCCACTGCTATTAAAAAAAGTCAGCCGACTGCTGCCGGACCGGAAATGAAGAAGAGCGCGGAGAAACTGCGCGATCAGCTTAAAAGCGCCAATCGCACTGTAACCGAACTCAGCGACCATGTCGGCATCAGACCCGCGCCGTCAAAACCTGACCCGGCCTGAATTTTGTACCTGTCCGTGAGAGAGTCCAGGTCGTCATTGAAAGGATGACGAAACTCGAACAGAGAACCGGCTTTGACTCAGATGCTCGGTGACTCCTGGCCGCGAGGCGCCGCCGATTTCGGCGATGTCCCGATGGTTGAAGGCTCTCAGAAGCGCGGCGCGGCGCGGATTAAATTGAAAACAGAGCCGCGCGCGTAAGCAAGCGTACCCTCACGCGCCGCAGGCTATATTCTATTTCCAGGCAGAGTGCCTCACGACGACAATTTGTAGAGCCGGGCGCAGTTTTCCGCGACAATTTTGCGGCGGTCTGCGGCCGGGACGCCGCCCAGCATCTCCTCCACCGTCTTGCGCGAATAGGGCCAGTCGTTGCCGTGATGCGGAAAGTCGGTGGACCACATCATGTTTTCGACTCCGACCCGGTCGCGCAGTGCGATTCCCGAACGGTCGATTATGAACGTGCCGGCCCAATTGCTGAACCAGTACTCGCTGGGCGGACGTTTCAGCTCGATTCCGGTCCAATGGCGGTTGCGCCAGTAGCGGTCGTCCATCATCTCCAGCAAATGCGGCACCCAGCCGACGCCGGTCTCCACGCCCAAAAATTTCAGCTTCGGGAACCGGTCGAACACGCCTGAGACGATTACTTGCGGAATCACTTCGGCGACGGTGGTAAAGGCTGACGCGCCGATCACCACCCCCACGCGCTTGTCCTGCACGTTCATCACGCGCGGACGCGAGGTGACCAGGATCAGATGCAGGCTGATGGGCATCTGGGTTTCCTCGGCCACTGCCCAGAACGTGTCGTCCTCGGGAGAGATGGCGTCGCCGCCGCTGGGCCACGCGGTGAGGATGACGCCGCGATGGCCCTTTTCGGCCGCGCGCCGCAGTTCCGCCACGCCGCGCTCGATGCCGGCGTTGGGCATCTGTGCCACCGGCACCAGCCGCGCCGGATCGGCGGCGCAAAAATCCTCCGCCAGCCAGTCGTTGTAGGCCCGGAGCCCGGCGATCTGGAGATCGACGTTATCCTTGAATCCCATGAAATAAATCATCGCGCGCTGCGGCGGATAGATCACCTCCGCGTCGATGCCGTCGATATCCAGGACCTTGAGCCGCTCCTTGCCGATATAGCAGGCGGGATGAATGTTGTTCTGATAACTGGCGCCGGTCCACTTGAGCTGTTCGGGCCGGGTCCCGACACAGGTCACTAGCCCCAACGGTTCGCCGGGCGCTCCGGCGCGGTATTGCCAGGCATCGCCGCCGTCGCCGTCGCTAACCAGCTTGGGCGCCTGCTCATGGTATTTGCGCGGCAACCATTTATCCCACAGGTCTGGCGGCTCGATAACATGAGAATCCGCCGATATCAGATGGTATTGTCTCGTCATGGTCGCTCCTTTTCAGAAGAAACGAGAAAAGAGAAAAGAGAAACGAGAGAAGGCAGATAGAAAACCTCTATCAGCCGGATCCTCTCTACCTCTCACTTCTAGTTTTTTCACTCCGGCTCTTTTCTCTCTCATTTCTCTTTTCTCGTTTCTCTTTTCTCTGTGCTCCCCTCTCACTTCTCACTCCTCTCCCCTCACTCCTCTTATTACGCCCTTGGTTTCCAAAACGGCGATCTGCTCCGCCTCGTAGCCCAACTCACGCATCACCTCTCGGGTATGCTGTCCGCATAGCGGCGGCGGGCGGTCGATGCGCGCCGGCGTGCGGGAGAAGCGGATCAGATGTCCGGTCTGGCGCAGGCGGCCGTAGACTGGATGCTCATACTCGACGACGCGTCCCTGTTCCAGCGCCTGCGGGTCGCTCAGGATTTTTTCGGCGTGCCCGGTTTCCTCGGCAATCTCGCAGGCCACGCCCGATGACCGCAGCAACTGAAGCCAATCCTCCGCGTGGCGCGCGCGGAATTTCGCTTCCAACTCGGGCTCCAGCGCGGCGCGCTCGCGGTTGCGCGCACCGGAGTCAATTCCGAGCGCGGAGAGCATCCGCGCCTGACTTTTCTGATCGGGGCAGCTAACACAAATCCATCGTCCGTCGCCAGCTTCATATATTCGATAGAACGGTCCCAGTCCGTTTTGCTGCGAGTCCAGGATAAAGCGCGGGCCGGGGCCGTTGGGCGTTATGTATTGCTGACTCTCGAACACGAACGCGGTGGCGAACTGGGGCATCTCCAGGTACTGGCCCTGGCCGGTCTCGTCGCGCCATCGCAACGCCATCAGGATCGCCGACGCCGCCTGCATCGCGGTAAACAGGTCCATCGGCGCGCCGCAGATGAGCACCGGGGAATTTCCCTCTCCGGCCTGGGCGGACTCCAACCCGCCATGGGCCTGGTAATTCATCTCGAAGCCGCCGATATTGCGCAGTGGTCCCTTGGAGCCGAAACCGGTGCCGTGACAGTAAATGACCCGCGGGTTGATTTCGCGCACCTTGGCGTAGCCGATTCCCAACCGATTGGCCACTTCCAGACGCAGGTTGTGCTGCACAATATCGCTGCGAGCGGCGAGCTGGTAGAAAATCTCCAGTCCTTCAGGCGTCTTCAGATCCAGCGCCATCGAACGCTTCCCGCGCTGGACGCCGGCAAACGCCTTCTCCGTCGGGCGCATGGTGTCGCCCTCGGGCGGCTCGACCTTGATTACTTCCGCGCCGAGGTCGGACAGCAGCATCGCGGCATAAGGCCCCGCCGCGAACATCCCGCAATCAACCGACCGGATACCGGCCAACGGGCCGCGTTTTGGCTCCGCCGGACTCGGATCATGCTCGCCGTTTTGCTTCATGTGGTTTCCTCAAATCGCGCCCTGGGTGCGCAGGCTGGCCTGCTCGTCCTGATCGATTCCAAGTCCGCGCAGGATTTCCCCAGTGTTGGCGCCGGGCTCCGGCGCCGAGTGCGTGATCGCTCCGGGCGTCGCGCCGTACTTGATTGGCAAGCCCGCCTCGCGCAGCGTTCCTAGCCGGGGATCGAAGACCTCCGCGATCATATCCATCGCGCGCGCCTGCTCGTCCTCGAACCCCGCAGCCGCCTCCAGGCACGGGCCGACCGCGACGTCGGCCTCGCGCAGCGCCGCGACCCATTCCATCATCGGGCGGGTGCGGAAGCGCACGGATAGTTCCTGGCGGAAGCGCTCGCCCTGTTCGCGATCGCCTACGAAATGGCGTCCCTTGTAGTAGCCGGGGAATTCCTTTGCGTCCAGCCCGACAAGTTCGCAACAGCGCTCGAAGGCACCCTTGGCGCCGGTGTGGATATGCAGGTAGCGGCCGTCGGCGCATTGGTAGGAATCGACCGAGGGCGGGACGTGGCGCTTGCTGCCCCGATAGGCCCGGAAACTTGCGGTAGGCTTTTCCGCCTGCGAGAGCTGGAGCGCGAAATGGGCCATGACGCCGTCGAAGAGCGAGGTCTCCACGCGCTGGCCGGCGCCGGTCTGGCTGCGCACGTGCAGCGCCGACATCACTCCAATCAGGGACAGGTAGGCGGCCGCGTAGCTGGCCAGCGGATAGTAGGAAAACACCGGCCCCTCGCGTACTCCGCTCTGCTCGCCGAACAAGCCTGCGCGCGCCTGCACCAGCGCGTCGTAGCCGGGATGGTCGGCGTCGCGCTCGTCGCCGTAGCCGCGGATCGAACAATAGATGAGCCGGGGAAACTCCGCCGCCAGCGATGGGTAATCAATTCCCAGTCGCTGCACGGCGCCGGGTGCGAAGCTTTCTATCATCACGTCGGCCTGGCCAAGCAGACGCCGGAAGATGCGGGCGCCGGAGTCGCTTTTGAGATTGAGCGTGAGGCTTTTTTTGCCCCGCTGCCACACCGTGTAAGCGGGCAGCACGGCGCGGAAGGGGTCGCCGCCGGGCGGCTCGACCTTGATAACATCGGCGCCGTAGTCGGCCATGAACATGGTCGCCAGCGGTCCCGCCACACCCCAGGTCAAATCAACTACGGTAAGTCCCTTAAGCGGCCCGCAGCGGCCGTTTTCAGTATCGACGCTGGCCCCGGATTGTTCGGGCATCGGCTGCGTTCCCCTGTGCATTGAAGCGGCTAAACCCTCACTCTAACCCGCTCCCTGGTCAGGGAGAGGGAATTTGAGAGCCATCGCTGGGTTCATACATAGATCCAGTGCGGCAACCTCAGCCCGCCCGGGCCTTCGCTGAACACGGCTTTGACTGGGGCCCCGATACGGATCTGCTCGGGCTTCATCTGGTTGATCGGCCCTTGCGGTTCCGCCACCAGGTTGCCGACCATCCTGATCAGCGGATCCTCCTCCAACGCAACCACGATCACATTGTAGGGTGCCAACTCCACAAACGGCGGCACCAGCGGCGGATGCGCGATCACGTAGGACCACAGCCTACCGCGCCCGGACATCGACTGCCAAACCGAATCTGGCGACTGGCAGCAGGGACAGAATGGGCGCGGCGGAAAGCGCCGCCGATCGCATCGCGCGCAGGACTGGATCCGCAATTCTCCGCGCGCGACGCCCTCCCAAAAAGGCGTCTCCTCTTCCCCGGCCCAACTTGGGATGACCGTCACTGGCTACCTCCGCAGCAGCAGTGCGCCCGAAGGAACGCATTCCGCACTCGCCACCAGGCAGCATTCGGCTGCCTCGATTTGAGAGGTCGACGTGCCGCGCATCTGGCGCACTCCTTCGGTGATCAGGTTGAAGCCATGGACGTAGGCCTCCGACAGGCTGCCGCCCGCGGTGTTGACGGCCACCGCGCCGCCGTCCCATCGGAGCTTGCCGCCGCGTACGAAATCCCCGGCCTCGCCGCGCGGGCAGAATCCGAAGCCTTCCAGGGCAAACAGGATCAGCGGGCTGAAAGCGTCGTAGATTTGCGCGACCTTGACGTCGGCGGGCACGAAGTCGGAATCGCGCCACAGCTGCTTGCCGCATACGAATGACGGCGTGCGCAGGGGATCTTCGCAGAAGTAGTTGGTCATCCCGAAGATTTGCCGCGGCATTCCCTGCGCGACGGCGTGAATATAGACCGGCGGGCGGCGGCAGTCGCGGGCGCGCTCCTTGGAAACGATGACGGCGGCCAGCGCGCCGTCGGTCTCCAGGCAGCAATCGAACAGGCACAACGGTTCGGAGACCCATCGCGCGCTCAGGTACTCGTCGCGGCTGAGCGGACGCGCATGCATCGTGGCGCGCGGATTGCGATTGGCATGCGCGCGCAGCGCCAGCGCGACTTCGGCCAGCGATTCGCGCGTCGCGCCGTACTCATGCATATAGCGCCGCGCCAGCATCGCGACTTCATCGGCCGGCCGCAACAATCCCCATGGCCGACTCCATCGGCCGGTCGCCGCCATGCTATCGGCGCCGCTGGCCCAAATGCGCGCGCTGCGGGCGCTGCGCTTGCGCGAGCGCCATGCCACCACCACGTTGGCCTGCCCCACCGCCACCGCCATCGCGGCGTGTCCGACCGTGGCGCAACCGGCGCCGCCGCCGTATCCAACCTGGGAGAAAAACGTGATGTCGCCAGCGCCGATATTGCGCGCGACCTCGGTCGCGTCGGTGGTCTCCATCGTGTAGGAGCACAGGCCGTCGACCTCGCGCGGGGCGATCCCGGCATCATTGAGCGCGGTCAGAATCGCTTCGCAGGCCAGCCGTTCTTCGGAGGCGGAGAGCAGCTTGCCAAAGGCGGTTTCGCCGATACCCGCGATCGCTGTGCGGTCCTTGAACATGCTGCCGCCTTATATCCGCTCGATCACTTCGCGCGCGATTTCCTCGATACAATCGGCGAAGCCGTCCATCGGAGGATTCAGAAAAATCTGCGACAGTCCGGCCTTTTCCAACGCGCGGATACGCTCGACAACCTCCTCGCGCGGTCCGGCGATAGTGCTGTAGCGAATCGTTTCGGGGGTGACGAACTTCCATTCGGCCGGCTCGACGTAGGCGCAATGTCCCAGATGGAGCTGCAGATAGCGTTGCCCGGGCGGCGTTTGCATCTCGCCGACATAATCAATGTAAGCCTGAAAGACCGGCCGCACCTCCGCGGGCAGCGATTGCGGCCGGGCGTATCCCGCCGCGACCGCATGCAGATTCGCCATCACCCACGGCCCCGCCATCATCCGGACCCGCGGCGAGTCGAAATCCTCGCCCGGCTTGAGTACGACCAGGTGCGTCAGCGACACGATCGGAAAGTGGGCCGGGAGCCTGCGCCCGGCCCGCTCGGCGCCGCTTTGGATCTGGCGCTTTATGCGCTCGAGGCGGTCGGGGCTGAGCACCCCGGTCGTAACGCAGCCGTCGCCGAACTCTCCCGCCAGTTCCAGCGTCCTTGGGCCGTTGGCCGCGACATAGAACGGGATCGGTCCGTCAAGGTTGATGAAATGGCGGTCGCGATGCAGGAACTTTATTTTGCGGCTGCATCCCTCGGTGTTGTAAGTGGTTTCACCCTCTTTGAGCAGGTCGTGGATAATGCGGCATTCCTCGCGGAACACGGCGTGCTTGACCGGCGGCAGGCCCATCACGCGCCGCCCGGTGTGCCCGGTGCCGAACCCGAGCATCACGCGCCCGGGCGCCAGTTCATTGATAGTTCCGATGGCGGCGGCGGTGACCGGCGCGATTCGGTTGGCCGCGACGGCCACCCCGGTCGCAAGCTTAATCCGCGTGGTATTGACGGCAGCCAGCGCCATGCAGGCCCACACGTCACCCCATATCATGTGCGAATCGGGAATCCATGCATGGGTGTAGCCGAGCGCCTCGGCAAGCTTCGGATCGCTAATCGCGCGCTGTGGCCGGGTGAAAATAAGCGTGCCAAATTCCATCGTCGGATTCCCGCGGGACGCAGCCTGGAGATTGCGTCCGCTGCGAACCCCGTAACGCGCCACGCCGAGTTTTGTCAAGCAGCGCTATGCGTGGAGAAAAAGAACGCCGGCACGGAGGCCGGCTGCTACGGAAAACGCAGAAGACTGCTGTTTTCGAGCGAAGGGTTTATCCATAGCGCTAGCCCCTGTCTTCCGTAGCAGCCGGCCTCCGTGCCGGCGTTCTTTCTTCGTACCGAGGTAAACTTTAATGGCGGGCGGCGAAGAGCAGGATGCCGGCGCCCTGGACGAGACGACCCAGGCCTGACGCCACCGACGCCGTCGTGCGCCACGCCTGGTTGCTCTGGTTGGCCAAATGGTCCTCCAGGTGCATCTTCTGCTCGGGTGTGAGCGAACTATAGGGCGCGTTATAATAGCTGGGCGCGGCCTGCTGGGCGGTGCCTTGCGGATCGAACGCGGCACATCCGGCTAAAGCGCTGCCAAACAACGACACCGCGGCGCTTATCGCCACCATCCGGCGCCACCTCATGCCCGTTCCGAACCAAATCTTCATCGCAAGGGGGGCCTCCTTTCAGGCGGAGATTAGACGTAACTGGTGGCCGGTTCGTTTACAGTCGTATCGGGTCCCCGGTACAAGCCGATGGCGGTTGTTCAAAATCGCAGTAAACGAGACGGGCCGGAGTTCCGTCGAATAGCTAAAAGAAGGTAGCATCGGAGCCGGGCGGTCGATTAGAGCCCTGCCCCTCGCCGGGGATGGCGAGGCGCAGCAAGCGGCCGACCGCCGGGGCTTACCGGCTTGAAGGAGCTCACGGATGAGGAATTGTGCGCCAAAGTCGCGCAGCACGACCAACAGGCTTTCGAGCTATTGGTCGAACGCCATCAGGCGCGCGCGTACCGTCTTGCCTGCTCGGTGCTCGGCAACGAAGCTGACGCCCGTGACGTCTCGCAAGACGCCTTCATCCGCCTCTATGAGTCGGCCGATCGGTTCGACGGCCGCTCGCGCTTTTCGACCTGGTTCTACCGGGTGCTGGTCAACCTGTGTATCGACCACAAGCGGCGCGGAAAATGGTGGAGCAAGCTGCTGCCGCTGGCCGGTCCCGGCGATGACCCGGACGAACCCGGAATCGAACCACCATCGGGCGAAGCCGGACCCGATCTTAAGGCGATTAACCGGCAATCGGTCGGCCTTCTTGCCGGCGCGCTCAAGCATCTGTCTCCCAATCAGCGCACCGCCGTGCTGCTCCAGGTACAGGAAGGGCTTTCCAGCCGCGAGATTGCGCAGGTGCTCAATTGCTCGGAGAATACTGCGCGGGTCCATATTCATCGGGGACTCGCGGCGCTCAAGAAGTTGCTTAAGGACGAATAACCATGGCCGCGACGCATCCTGAAACCGCGCTCGTTCCCTACCTCCGGGGCGAGCTCAGCGGCGCGGAACGCGAACTTGTCGCCGGGCACCTGGAGCAATGCGGCCAGTGCCTTGAGGCGGCGGAATCCTTCCGCTCGCTGCTGGCGGACCTCGCCACCCAGGTCGAGGAACTGCCGACGCCGGAATGGAATGCCTACCGGGCCGAACTGCGCCGCAAGCTTGCCGCACGCAACCAGCCGCGCCTCCAATGGTGGCGGCCTGCCTTTGAATGGTGGCGGCCGGGCTTTGGATGGGCCGGGCTGGCCGCAGCGACGGCCGCGGCCGTGCTCGCCTTGTGGTTTGCCGTCCCCGGCTTTCGCCGTTCGGCCCCGCCCGACGATCAAATCGCCATGGAGGAGCAGCAGATAGACGTGACGGACGTAGGGCTGCTGCGCAATTACGGCGTGGTCACACGACTCGATCTTTTGGAGAATTACGACGTGATTGAGCATCTCGACGAACTGCGGCCGGCTCCCAAGCCCAGCGATGCGGTGCGGCGGTCGTAATTTGCTTAAGGCGATGCTTTTGACGGCCGCGATTTTTCCCCTCGGAGCTCGCGTGTCTTGGGCGCACGACCATGCCCCCGACCCGACCATGCTGCTGAATCTGGACTTGTTCGCCTCGGGTGGCAGCCGGGGTTCCGACGGCACTAACACCTCGATGCTTGAGCAAATTCAAACGCTGCGCGCGATGGGCTATCTAAACGGCACTGACTCTCCCGGTCCGCAACCGGTGTATACCAATCCCCCACTACCGCCACCGCCACCACCTCCGGTCGACACCGAGGACGATATCCGCGAATGACACGCCATATCACCATAGCCGCATTGCTGGCAGCGCTGATAATCGGCGTTTCAGGGCGGGGCGCTTTCGCGCAGATGTTTCCCGGCCAGCCTTCCAACCCGGCCGAACAAGCCTACATCGAGCGTTATCACGATGCCTGGAACAGCCTCCGTCCCGATCAGCGCGAACGGGTGCTGGAGAATTATCGCCGATGGCAGCAGATGAACCCCGACGAACGCTACGCCGCGCAGCGCAATTTCGAGGAGTTCCGCCGGCTGCCGCCCGACCAACGCCAGCAGGTGCTGCAGGCGATACGGGAATACCGCCAGTTGCCCCCTCAGCGCCGGATGCAACTGCAGCAGGCCTATGGCCGTTTCAGGGGGCTGCCGCCTGAGCAGCGCAATGAGATCCTCCAGCGCTATCAGCACTTTCAGCAACTGCCTCCCCAGCAACGCCAGCGCGTGCTCAATAATTATCAGCGCTGGCAGCAGATGTCGCCGCAGGAGCGCGGCGCCTTGCGCCAACAATGGCACCAGGGGCATCCATGGGGCGGGCCTCACTGGCACCCCGGTCCCCCGCCCGGTATGCCACCAGGTCCCCCACCCGGCCACGGAGGAGGACACCATCACGAAGGGCACGGCTGGTTTCCCTGGTAGTAGATAAAAGAAGAGGCCGGACTACAGAGCCCGGCCTCGACTGGTTCACCCGAACGACGGTCCTCAGGCGGTCTTGCTCACGAGCATGGTATCCTTGCCCCTCTTTTTGGAATTGCGAACGAAATAGATCGCTCCGTATAGACCCCAAATCACCGCGATTCCCACCGCCATCAGCGGTTCCTTGACGCTGCCCAGGCCCTCGATCGGGCCGATGATATAGAACGCCATACAGGCAAAGTTGGCCACGGCGCCGAATATCGGAATGGCCATGTGCTTGAGGCCGTGAAACTCATGGCGCTCGCGATAGGCCACGATGCAGCAGACGTTGGTCAGACCGTAGACGATGAACGTTCCGAAGTTGGAAACCAACGTTACCAACGCCAGCCCATTGGGCAGAGCGGACAAGTAGGCGTTGGAACTCATTCCCGCCGCGTACCACAAGTTATGAGGCAGCGTGGCAATCGTCTTGTCATCGGGAGCCGAACCGCCGGCAAAGAAATACAGCGCCGCGTACGCGCCCAAAACCGCCGAGATCGTCGCCAGGGTCCAGATCGCGCGATGCGGCGTCAGATTGTCGCCATGCAGCATCCCGAAATGCTCGGGCACCTCCTCGTCGCGGCCCATCGCGTAGGTGACGCGCGCGCCGGTGTTGATGCAGCTCAGAGTCGTGCCGATCAGCGCCAGGAACACCGTCACCGCCTCAATCATCATGAAGGCCTGGCCATGGCCGCCCATCATCGCGTTGCCGATGATGGTCATCATGTCGCCGATCGGGGCCGCCGAACCCTTCGCGTCGGCCAGGCTGTACGCGCTGCTCATGAAGTAATTGGCGGCGAAGTACTCAATCATGTAGCAGAACAACCCCTGGATCGTCAGTGACAGCAAAACGCCGCGCGGAATGTCGCGCTTGGGGTCCTTTGCCTCTTCGCCCAGCGAGGTTACCGATTCAAAGCCCACCAGCAGGAAGATTGCGATCGTCGCCTGCAACATCACCCAGTTGAAGTTATGCGGCGCGATAACCGACCAGGCGCTCGGATGCGCGGGTGCGTTGCCAGTGAACGCGTAATGCAGCACCTTGGTGGTGCCGTCCAGCGCCAGGCCGCTGGAACCCTCCGGATGGCCGATGCGGTAAGCGATTGCCAACGCGGCGAAGAACAGCAGAGCGACGATTTGGATCCCATTAATCGCCAGGTTGACCATCGTCGATCCGGTGACACCGCGGTAGGCGATATAAGAGATCCCATAAGCGGCAATTATCGCCACCAACGCCATGAAGATCGGCCCGGGGGTGCCGGCGTTGATAACGTTGGGCCAGAAATTGCCCACGATGTAACCGATCATAATGCCGATCGTCGCGACCATGGCGCCGGGGTAAACCCAGTAATAAAGATGCGCCCCCCAGCCGATGATAAACTTGGCGAGCCTCGCAAAGCGGTAGGCGTGAGTGGTACTCAGAAAGGCCTGCTCCGCGAACAGGTAGGAGCTGCCCGCGCCAGGGTACAGCTTGGCCAGTTCCGAGTAGGAAACCGCAGTTGCGTACGCGAGTAGTAGCGCGGCGAAGATCCCGGCCCACATCGCCATCCCCGCCGGATATGAATATCCCGCTTGAACGACGAAGGTTATCCACAAAAACGCGCCCGGGGCTATCAGCGCCATCGCGTTTACGGTAACGCCGGTCAATCCAAGAGTCGGCACCATTTTGGCTTTTTCTTCTGCCATCTGTTCTCCTTATTGAACCGGCGCGGTTACGTCGCGCGGTTACTTTTGCCCTGGGCAAATTCCGCCCCATCGCGGAAATCTTTCTTACCAGGCCGTCGGAGCCTTGAGCAGGATGCATGCCGATTGCACTCGTATTGCTGACTTTTGAAAGGTCAACTGGTGATCCAAGTTAATTTCACAACGCAATTTATTGGTCGTTCAGAATGCACTGAATCGAACGAAATGGCCGAATAACTAATGCAATTTGCGACCAATCAAACCTCACTTCGCAGGTAGGGTGTTCGCCACGGCAAGGTATGGCTGACGATCGCCGAAGCAAAGTTGGCGATAAATGAGGCATTGCCTAACAAAGCGGCAATGCTCAGTGCGGTCAGGTTTGCGCTGGCGGTTCGGGGATGGGCGATGGACGAAAGAGGCCGCTCTAATCGAACTTGTAGCGTTTGCGTTTGCGCCACAGTGTTGACGTGTTGATGCCTAAGATGTCGGCCGCTTCCTCGAGTGTCGCCGTCTCCGCAAGAACGTGTTCGATATGTAGACGCTCGACCTCTTCCAAACTGGTTGGCGAAAGGGGCGCGCCGGAGTGCGGTTCCGGCTGCTGCCGAAACAGCGCGTCGGGCAGGCAATCGGGCTTGATTTCGTCTCCAAGCGCCAGAATCGCACCCCGCTCCACCGCGTTGCGTAATTCGCGGATATTACCGGGCCACCAGTAGCGTTTGATTGCGGCCGCGGTCTCCGGCGAAAAACACAGCCCAGGGCGATGGTTGCGCATTGCCGACGCGCCCAAAAAATGCTCGGCCAACGGCAGGATATCTTCGCGGCGCTTGCGCAGGGAGGGGACCTGAAGGGCAATAACGTTGAGCCGGTAAAACAAATCCTCGCGAAAATGATGGTTTCTCACCTCGCCCAGCAAGTCCCGGTTGGAGGCTGCGATGATCCGGGTATCGACCCGGATCGTTTGATCACCGCCGACCCGCTCGAAGCATTGCTCCTGAACGAAGCGCAGGAACTTGGTCTGCAACGGCGCGCTCAAATCAGCAACCTCGTCGAGGAACACGGTGCCACCGTCGGCGGCCTCCAGGCGTCCGGGTTTGTCCTTGAACGCTCCCGTAAACGAGCCTCTCATGTGGCCGAAGAGTTCGCTCTCCAGCAGGTTTTCCGACAGCGTCGTGCAGTTGACCACAACGAAAGGACCATCGGCGCGCCCGCTCCATCGATGGATCTGCCGGGCCAGGACGTTCTTGCCGGTGCCGCTCTCGCCCATCAAAAGGATAGTCGCCTCGCTGGCGGCGGCCTGGTGCGCAACTTCAAGCAGATGGCCCATCGTGGAACTGCGCGATTCCAGCAGCGGTTGGTCCTCGATCGTATTGCGCAGCAGGCTCACCTCGGCGCGCAGGGATTCGACTTCCAGCGCGCGGGCCACAACGTGCTGGATCTGTTCGAGGGTAAACGGCTTGGTCACATAGTCGTATGCCCCGCTTTTCATTGCAGCTACGGCGTTTTCGACCGTCCCGTACGCGGTCATTAATACAACCGGGAGGGCGGGATTGTCGCGCTTTATGCGCAGCAGGAGTTCCAGTCCGTTGGTTTCGGCCATCCGGTAGTCGGTCAGTACCAGGTCGCAGCGACCGTCATTGGAAAGCAGCGCCAGCGCCTGCGCCGCGCTTTCCGCGGTCCGCACCGTGTGGCCGCAGGTCTCGAAAAACGTAGCCAGGTGATTTCGAATGTTCTTCTCGTCATCGACGACTAACAGCTTAGCCATGAGCCCTCCTGAGCGGCGGGCAGTTCCATCGTGAAGCAGGTCCCGCTGCCTTCGGCGGTATCCACGAAAATTCTGCCGCCATGCGCCTCGACGATTTCCTTGACGATCGCCAGACCGAGACCCGCCGAACCCTGCCCAGCGCCGTTGACGCTCCATTGAGCGAACCGCTCGAAGAGGCGGTCCCTGATCGCGGAAGGTATGCCCGGTCCGGTATCACGCACCCTAAGCGAAAGGGCGCCCGCCGATTTCGCCAGGCTCACGGAGACCAGCCCGCCCTCCGGAGTGTAGCGCAGGGCGTTGGCGATCAGGTTGGAAACCGCCCATGACAGCTTAATCGGATCGCCGCGCATCGCAGGTATCGAATCGGCCAGATCGATTCCCACAGCGATGCGCTTGTGCTCGGCCTGCAGGGCGAAGGTTCGGGCTACCGAGCGCACCAGGCCGCACAGGTCGAGATCGATGCTGCGCAGGGCGATATTCCCATTGGCGCCCCGCGCCAGGTTGAGCAGGTCGTCCGCCAGGTGACGTATACGTGCGATATCCTCGCTGATTCCGTCAACCAGCTTGCGCTCCTGCGGTTCAATACCGTTTAGCCGGCGTTCGAGCAGGCCCGCCGAAAGCGCCATCGAGGTGAGCGGGGTCTTTAGTTCGTGAGATAAAGTCGCCACCAGGTTGGTGCGCGCACGATCCAGGTCACGCAGGTAGGTGATGTCCTGCAGGGTCAGGATCGTTCCAAATGACCGGCCATCCCCCTGCCGCAGCGCAACCGTCTTGAGCAAATAGGTGTGATTGCGCCCGCGCACATGCAGGTCAACTTCAATTCGATGCGTATCATCGTTGTAACCCAATGCGGCCTTGCGCAATGCGGACTGGATGCGAAGGTAGTGCGGATGGTGGCTGTTGAGATCATCGAACGGACTGCCCAGCGCGTCCTCCCGGTCCACTCCCAGGATGATGGCGGCGATTTCGTTGATGTGCGTGACCGTCCCCTTCGGATCGATCAGCACGATGCCGTCTTCGATGCTCTCGATAATCGCTTCGGTCTTGCTCTTTTCGTATACCAACCGGTCGACATTGAGTTTTTCGAATTGCTCCAGCCGCTCCGCCATCTTGTTGAACTCACATGCCACCGTCTGAAGCTCGGCCAGCGGCTGCTCCGCAAGCCTGAGCGGGGTACCCCGCAGACTGAAACTGCGCAACCGATCGGCAAGGTTTTTCAGCGGCTTGGTAATGTTCCGAGCCAGCGTCCAGGACAGCGCGATGCCGATCAGCAGCAACAGGCCCATCCCAGCGGCGAATTCAAAGGTCAGCCGCGCACCCATCAGCGCCGCGCGGCCGTCAGCCCGGAACATCGCGTCGCTGTTGAGCTTGATCAGATCATCGAGGCGGGAATGAAGCACGATGAATTCCTGGTCGTGTGAACCGCGCTGATCGGGGTCCGTCAGCTCGGCGAAGAGCATGCGGCCCCGCTGGTCGATATCGTTCGCCAGCTGCTGCTCGCCGGTTTCCGTGATGTCGTGCTGTTCGACGTTTATCCAGTGTGCGAAGCTCTCCCAGTTCGGCTTCAAGGCCTGCTCGAGCTTGCCGTTGCGCGCGGCGATTTCCAGCGACCAGAGCGCATTGTGCATATGCTGGGCCGCTTCGATACTGACGTAGTTGCGATGCAGGGTTTCCCGGATAGCACTACCGAGGCGATGTATACCTGGTAAGGCCACGAGGCCCAGTGCAATCGCAACACCGAGCATCGCCAGGCTTCCGTTCCTTATACTTTTTCGCAAAGAAGGTGGATTCATTACCTGCAAGCCGGCCAGAGTCGGCGGCCTCAATTTCGGAGTTTTCAAATTGGGGCGCGCCGCCACATAAGGAACTCTGGCCCTCTACATCTGCGCGAGCGGTCTGACCCGCCAATGGCGCCGTTTGCGTTTTTCCTCTGACTCGGATCGCTGCGCATTACTCAAGGCGCCGCTACCATCGCGCCGCGCAATTCGTATCGAGCGGATGTGTGCCCGCGCCGCGGACGCTTCTCGCGCACGGAGCCAGGCCGCAATCACGGCGATTGCCAGAGCCCACATCGCGATTGCGATAGCGGCCATCGCCAGGTCATACACCGGTATCGGGGCCGCCGCGGCGGTATTGGCCGAATGCTCCAACCCGGGAACGAGAAGAGACGGATTGACGATAGTCCAGATTGCCATGGCGACCCCACGAAGCCGTTAACCCCTGGTGATGAAATTGCTCTGGTTTCAGCAGGAGCATGAAGCGTGCCGCTAAAATCCCTTACAGTTCGGGCAAATGGCCCTGTTGTGCGACACCTGGCATTTTCAAAGTGATAAGCCACTTTGCGATTTGAAATGTGCCTGCAGCCTCTAACCGCTGTGTTCGCGGTCCGGATAGGCTCCGACCCTGACCATCTGGACTAAGTCATTGAAATGATTACGGTGGACAAAATAGACGATTCCTTCGCTTTTGCCGGAGATGGACTTTACGTCCACTTCCTGACAGGAGAGCCCCGTTACCTGAACGCATTCATAGTCGTCGGCATTCAGATCGAGCACCTTGTGACATACGGGACAACTGAGCCGGGTTTTTTTCATCTGAGTGCTAGTCAAGAAACTTTCAGAACGAGTAGATCGCCGCCGCCAGAAGCGTATCCTGCCCCGAATATGTATGCGAAGGCGCGCAGGTGGCCGCCGAAGTACAGGGGACGCCCAGGGTTGCGGGAATCAGCGGGTCGTTGCTGTAGAACGGATTGGCGCTGGAAGCGTCGTGCCGGTACTCCAACCGGGCCAGCAATCCGTTGACCAACGGTACTTTGTAGTTAAGCGTCTCCGTAAATTCGAACAGCGTCTGGCGCAGACCGGTTCTGGTGCCTTCGCTGTCGCGGAACCATTCGAAACGGGACGCGAACTCGATATTGTCGTTGAAGTCATAGACGGCGTAGCCGGCGGCACCTTGCCAATCCGTGCCTCGGTTGAATTCGCTCACGCCGTTAAGCATGTTGCCCTGAGAGGTGGGGAACGCGCTTACCGCTATCGGTGCTGATTCAGTTGCGTATAGATACTCGCCGATCAGTTGCAGCCCTTTAAGCGGCGTATGCCAGGTCACCACCGGGTCGATCGCCCCGCGTTTGGAGTTGCCGTGGATGGCCTGTTCGGGGCCGTAGGTGCCGTTGATCAGGATCGACAGGTTGGCGGTCGGAGTAATTGACAACTCCCCTTCGACGGTCTTGCCGTCGTTGCTATCCGACGGATCGTCCCAGCCGTTGTTCACGCCCATCGTCAGCGCGATCTTGTCGTTAAAGACGTAATTGGCCCGCACCCCGGTATGGGTCAGCGGTTCCCCCCACGTAAACAGGAGGCCGCGCGACTCGTTGAAGTTAAGGTTGTTGTAGACCGGGATTACCTCCGCACCCAGTAATGTCACGAACTTGCCCACCTGCATGTTGATGCCTTTGCCCAAGGGGATGGTGTAGGTCAGATAGGCCTGGGTGGGATCAAACTCCTGCGTCGACGCCTGACTGGGAATGGTCGAGTTCGAGTAGTGCGTCGATGCCCACAGCACCTCGGCGGTCTTGCCGAAGTTCAGATCGGTCACGAACCCGACACCGCCATCGGCGGTGCGGTCGATATGCAGGTTAAATTGCTGAAAGTTGAAGCTGTTGGCGTCGACATCGAACTCGCGCAACTGGTTGACGCGGCCCGAGCTGCTCAAGATAGGCGTAGTGTTGGGCTGGTTGAGATTGTAGTCGTAAGTCCCATCGACCAGGCCATGGATGTGGACCCCCAGGTTATCGGACAGGTTTTTCCTGACGTCACCCACCTGCTGTTCGAGCACCCCGACGTGCTCGCCGATGGACTTGGGGGCGGCACCGGCGGTGGCTGGCGGCGCGACCACAATCGCCTGCTGGATCTGCTTGACCTCGGTGGCGGTCTGAACGCTTTCCTGGCGCAGGTTGGTCACCTCGCCTGACAAATCGTCAATCGAGCGGCCCACCGGCGCCACGGTCGTCGTTGTCGTCGTCGTCACCCGATGATGGCGCCGCGTCCGCTTCGCAATGAGGGTTGAGTCCGCCCACGCGCCACCACTTGCCCAACCCAACAACAGTGGGACTGCCGTTGCCAGCCCCAGCCCAACCACTCCAAGATTTCTTGCATTCATGTTTTTCCGCCTCTCCACAACGCTAAGCGTTATAGCCCGCCACTTACTCCTCATTTACGGCACTGCTCACCTTGGATGGCTATGCTGGTGCGCCGAAGTGCTTGCGCAGTTCGAGGTTGACTTCGAGCACGTTGAGCATCCTCTCGCCGGCCAGTCCACCCAAAGGAGCGAACGCCTTTTCCTGGATGATTTCCTCGATTTGCTGGCGCACCTTGGCCGGGTCCTGCTTGGTGTCTGCCGCCCACTTCGCCGCGATCCGATCGAGTTGGTATTCCGCATTCTCCAGCGTGATGTGCGGGTCGAGACCGGAACCCGACGTCGTCACCATGTCTCCCGGTACATCCTGCAGATCCGCGTCGGCATGATCCTGGCGCCACATATCGAAGAAGTTGGATTGGATGTCGCTGCCTTCCTTGACCGGTTCAATCGAGGTCACGCTCTTGCCGTTTTTGGTCTCGGTCACCGCGGAGGGAAAGCGGCCCGGCTTGTCCTTGGAGAAATTCTCGAAAAACACCACAGCGAGGTCAGGCGCCTTGGGCTGCGGGGTTCCCGGATTGCTCTTGACCCAATTGCTCACCACGTCGGCATGGCTCTTCGCCCAGGCGTCAACATAAGCGGCGTGCGTTGGATCGGCATTGACCCAAGCCTGGGCCACGGCATTATGCAGATCGGCCCACTGGGCTACGATATGCGGCTGGCCCCCGAACCGATCCTGCCGGAACCAGGCTTCGATATCCGGCGCCACCAGTTGTCCGGCCTTCGGACCGCTCTTGTATTTGACGATCGGTCCCAGGGCGCTGGCTACGCGGTTGCGCAACATATAGTTGGATGCCGCCAGGGTCGAGGACGCTGACGCGGAAGCGTCGTAGGAGGCGGCAGAGGGCCGCGGCTGGAAGTATTCGTCCTTGGTGAAGGGCTGAGCGACCAGCAGCGAGCCTACCGCTTTGCCGTCAGGCCCTTGCAGGATGCTGCCATTGGCCTGGAATGGGAAAATCGTCTGCCCTATCGCCCACAGCACCGCCGGGTAGATTCCGCAGCAGATACCTACACTGAAGACCAGCAGCCATAAACTCTTGGAAATATACTTTCCCATGTTGATGTCTCCCTAATTGACGCCAGATTCAGGCGGCCAGATGCAGGCCCACCATCACCAGATCGATCAGCTTGATCCCGATAAAAGGCAGGATTACGCCTCCCAGACCCCAGACCAGCAAGTTCTTGCGCAGCAGCGCGTCGGCGCCCAGGGGGCGGTACTCAACGCCCTTGAGCGCGACCGGAATAAGCGCCGGGATGATCAGTGCGTTGAAAATGACCGCGGACAGAATCGCCGAAGTCGGCGAATGCAGATGCATGACGTCCATCGCTTTGAGCCACGGCAGCGTACCCGCAAACAGGGCGGGAACAATTGCAAAGTACTTTGCCACGTCGTTGGCGACCGAGAACGTCGTCAGCGATCCACGCGTCATCAGCAATTGCTTGCCGATCTCGACTACCTCGATGAGCTTGGTCGGGTTGCTGTCCAAATCCACCATGTTGCCGGCTTCCTTGGCCGCCTGGGTCCCGGAGTTCATCGCCAGGCCCACGTCGGCCTGCGCCAGCGCGGGCGCGTCGTTGGTACCGTCACCCACCATCGCAACCAGCTTGCCCTCTTCCTGCTCCTTGCGG
>DASZGF010000136.1:0-141587 GCA_035939115.1 Binataceae bacterium (SeqCode) | reverse complement strand
TGTCGCCGGCGGGTTCCTTGCTGCGTCCGGGGAAACCCTTGCCCCTAAGACGCATCACCCTGCCGGTCTGGCTATCGGGCGGGATTTTCAATGACAGACGTCCTCCCAGCGTCGGGACGGTGACCTCAGCCCCCAGCGCCGCTTCGTAGTCCCACACTGGAAGCTCGCATCTTAAGTCCCTGCCGGTAAGTTTGAATACGCGGTCGGGCGCGATGCGCACGGTCATAAGCAGGTCGCCGTTGAGCTCGGGACGCGGGCCGCGTCCGCCCTGCCCCGCCAGACGCATCCGCGTGCCGTCGGTGGTGCCCGCGGGAATCGTCACTTCCAAAGTGCGCCGATTGGCAATGACTCCGGTGCCATGGCATCGCGTGCATGGCTGCGCCGACCGCACCACCCGCGCCTGGCCCATCTTCTCCTCCTGCATAACCATACCGGCGCCCTTGCAGACGGGACAGTCGTCCTGAGCGGTCAGCTCCATGCGGCGCTTGGCGCCCTGTGCCGCCTCGGCCAGCGTAATCTGGACCTCAGCCTCCAGGTCTGGTGCCTTCTGTTCGCGCGGGGTGAAGTCAGAGGCGTCAAAGCCCCCGAATCCCCCACGTGCGCGCCGGCCGCCAAACCCGGCGCCGCCGGCTCCGCCGCCGCCAAAAAAGCTAGAGAAGAAATCGCTGAAGTCCTGAGGCCCGGCGCCCGCGCGGGCTCCGCGGCCCGAAGCGCCACCCTGTTGGGCATACTGGCGGCGCAATTCCTCTTCCGCCGTACCGCGCTCCCAATCGGCGCCCAGCTCGTTGTACTTCTTGCGCTTCTCCGGATCACCGAGCACCTGGTAGGCTTCGTTGATTTCCTTGAACCGCTTTTCCGCCTCCTTGTTGCCCGGATTGACGTCCGGATGGTGCTTGCGGGCCAGCTTGCGGTATGCGGATTTAATCTCTTTATCGCTGGCCGTGCGCTCGACACCCAAGGTTTTGTAGTAGTCCTGGAATTCCATCTATAGCGCCAAAACCCCATCTCGGCCGCCGCTCTTGCACAGTCTTTCGGCCGCAGCCAAGCTCCCTTTATAAACTGCGCACGAAGCGCCGCCAAGCAAGGGGAGCTGACAAAAAGCGGGCGCGTAGCGACAATTGGTCCGGACGATCGCGGCTGCGGAGGGCTCGCTACCGTTCGTATTGATAGCGCTCTTTTCCCGTAGACCGCCGCGATCCGAGTATGATATGAAAAAATACTACAATTTAACATCGGAAGTCAGGAGGGCTTCGGATGAACATTTCCATCTCATTGACGCCCGAGCTTATCGGCCTCATTAAGGCCAAGGTCGAATCCGGGCGCTACACTTCGACCAGCGAGGTCGTGCGCGAGGCGCTGCGACTGCTCGAGCGGGCGGACCGACAGGAAGCCGAGCGCGTCAAGGCTCTGCGGCGCGCCTGGAAGGAGGGGATCGAAAGTGGCGACGCCGGCGAACTCGATTTTGCCAACCTGCGACAGGCGGCGAAGCGTGACCTCGCGTCACACAAGAAGAAAGGGTAAGGGTGCCAAGAGTCCATCACACTGCTCGTGCCCGCCGCGACCTCATTGACATCTGGATTCAGATTGGCTCGGTCAATCCCGCCGCAGCGGAGGCTGTCTACAACCGCATCGAAGCACGAATCGCGATATTGAAACGCTTTGCCCGAGCGGGTCGGTTCAGGCCAGAAAATAGCGCCCGACGCCAGGGGTTTAGTCGAGCCCCCTTTTCTCATCCTCTACCGTATCATCCCTGACGGCGTTCAGATCGTCCGCGTCCTCCATGGAGCACGGAATATCGACAGGACGTTGTTCATCGAAGGAATCGAATGAGGCGATTGTGTGTATATGCGCTGATTCGGTGCCTGCTCTGAACGCCGTTAGGAGTCCTCGCTGCGCTGGGGGGCGGCTTGCTCCGCGGCGCGCAACGAGGCCTCCAGGCGTCCGACCTCGCGCTCCAATCGCGCCTGGCGCCGTCCGATGAAGATTACGTATAGCCCGATCAGGATGAAGATGATGCTGTAGGCGGCGAACAGATATTCAAGGTGCTCCATCAGCGATGTGCCCCCGCCAACTCAAGCAGAGCCAAATCCTTGCGCAATGCGCCAAGCCGCGTGCGCAGCCGCAAGGTCGACAGCCGCAGCCACAGCAACCACACGAACAGGATCGTGAACGCCCCCAGCGACACCAGCAACGTGGCCACCATCCGCGGGTCCTCCAGCCCATGCTCGCCCTGGCGGGTGAGCAGCACCGCGGGATGAATCGTGCGCCAGAGCCTGACCGAGATGATAACTACGGGAACGTCCAGTACGCCGACGATTCCGAGCACGGCCGCGAATCGCGCAATTTCGTCGGTGTCCTCCGCGAAGGCGCGCAACAGCAGGTAGCCGCCATAGAGCAGCCACAAAATGAACGTCGTTGTAAGCCTTGAGTCCCAGGTCCACCAGGTTCCCCAAATCGGCTTGGCCCAGATTGATCCGGTGACCAGCACCAGAGTGCAAAACAGCATCCCCAGTTCCGCCGACGTATAACTCAGGTCGTCCCAGATCTTGTGCCCCAGCCACAGGTAAAGGGCGCCGGCCACCGCCACCATCCCGAAGGCCAGGAAGGCCACCCACGCGCAGGGCAGATGGAAATAAAAGATGCGCTGCACGATTCCCTGTTCGGCCTCGGTCGGCACATAGACGAACACCATGAAGAGTGCGGCCAGCATCGACAGGCAACTGGCCGCGGCGAGCGCGATGGAAACTGGGCCCTTCATCCTGGTTAGTCCTCAAGGATCACATGCTCGAACAGCAGATAGCCGGCGGTCACGAACAGCACGTCGAACGCGCACAGCAGCTTCAGCCACGTCGTCACCGCGCTCAGCGGTTGCCCAGCCAGCACCGCCGCGCTCGCCTTGCTGCCGGCGATCAGCGCGGGGGTAAACAGCGGTACAACGAGCACCGGCACCAGCATTGCGCCCGCGCGCACTCGGCCGGAAACCGTGGCGAGCAGAGTGCAGAGCGCAGCCAGGCCGACCACACCGAGCAGGAAAATCGGAACCAGGCGCAGCAATGCGCCGCCGAAATCGAGGTTGAAAAACAGCACCAGCACGACCAAAACCGCGGCGCCAGCTTCGGCCATGAAGATCATCGCCACCGCCAGCTTGGCGGCGTAAATAGTAGCCGGTTCAACCGGGCTCAGCAGCAAGCCGCGGATGCAACCGGTCTCGCGTTCGGCCAAAAGCGCCTGGGTGGCGCCCAGTGTTCCGGCAAAGATTAGTGCTATCCAAAGTGCTCCAGCGGCGACCTCGGCGCGCCTGGCACCGCCGGGGCCAAAGGCCAGCACCATCACCACCAGGATCAGCACCGACAGCGAAATCAGCGCCACGGTGCTTTCGCCGCTGCGCAGTTCCAGGCGCAAATCCTTGCGCACGATCGGGCCGAATCCTTCGAGCATCGTTAAAGCCGCCGCAGCAGTGAGCGCAGCGCGCCCCGCCGGCCTTCATCTTTAAACGGCGTCAGACCGCTGCTCTCAAGTTTGAACAGCCCCAGATCGACGCCCGCCATTTCCAACGGCGCATGCGCGGTGAATACGACGGCGGCGTTGCGCACCAGCGCTTCGCTGATGAGGGCCGTAACCAGGGCGGCGCCGTCGGCGTCCAGAGCGGCGAACGGTTCGTCGAGCAGGATCAGGTCAGGGTCGGCAATCATCGCGCGGGCGATTGCCAGGCGTTGTTCCATCCCGCGGGACAGTGCGCTGACCGGTTCCTCCGCGGCGCGCTCCAGGCCGACCCGCGCGAGCCATTGGCTGGCATGGGCAGCGGGCTGCGCGATACCGAACAGTTCGCTGTAGAACTCCAGGTTCTCGCGCGCGGACAGGTTGGGATAAAGCAGCGTCTGATGCAGCAGCACGCCGATGCGGCGAAACTGAGCTGCCGCCAACCTTGTAGGCTCGCGACCGAACAGCAACAGGCGCCCGGCGCTGGGACGCGCGAGCCCGCAGAACACCTTGATCAGGGTGGATTTGCCCACCCCGTTGCGCCCCACGATCACGGATGCTTCGCCGCCGCGAGCGCTGAAGTTGATTGCATGCAGCACGGGTCGATCGCCGAAGAACTTGGAAACGCGCTGCGCTTGCAGGACAACTTCAGCCATGTCAGCGCGTCATGCTCAATTCCCGGACCGTCAGGGCGGCGCCGCATTCGCCGCAGAAATTGACCTTGCCGGCCACGGGCTTGCCGCAAGCAGGACAGAATCTGACAGTCGGTGCGGCAGCGCTTGGCACGACATCGGTGATCCGCGACACCCGCTTGCGGCCGGCGGGCGCGCTGCGGACGGCCGCCTCCTGGTCGAGCTTTTCGAGCGCCGCCATCGCGCGCAACGCTCGCGCCTCCAACTGCTGCTTCAGCTCGGACCAATCCTGTTCGGACAGCTTGCGCATCTCGCGGTCGAACTCCAGTTCGCGAAGCGCCTGGACTGCCAGCGCCCGTTCATGCTCCAGGCGGCTGCGCTCAAGGTCGCCGCCGCCCGCCCGAGCACCGCGTACGGTCTCGAACAGCGGCGCCGCGACGAACAGCGCCACCCCTACCACTATAAATACCACCGCCAGGTAGATCACGGCCTATAACTGTCGTCTGAGATCCCGTTCAAGGCGCTGCCTGAGACCGGCGTCGAATTGGACCTGGTCGCCGGCGAGCGCGGGCGCCGGTGTTGTCGCATCGCCTTCGCCATCCGGTGGCCTGCGCCATCGGGCCACGGCGATCACTATCAACACCATCCCGGTACCGACCGCGACGTAGGGAATCACCCATGCCAGCAGATTGAATCCCTCTGTGGTCGGCGCCGATAAAACCTTCTCGCCGTACTTATGGCGAAACGCTTGGATGATCTGCCCGCGGCTCATGCCTTTTTGGATCATGGCCACGATTTCGCCGCGCGTCGGGATAGCGAACCCACAACTTGGATGGTTGCAGTTGGCCACCGTCAACCCACATCCGCACTGGCAGGTGAGCCCCTCGCCCACTTCCTGAACCGTGGTGCGTGCCGGCGCACCGCCAGCCACGCCGGCCCATGGTGCGACCGCCAAGGCGAGCATTAGCAGCGATAACGTTAAGGTGTAACGCATCAGGTAGGGCGCACTCCGGCGGCCACTTCCCGTTCCAGTTCGCCCATCCGCCGGCGCGCCGCCGCCGCGATCGCCTCGCGTTCGCGCGCGTTGGGCCAGATAGTCACGACCGTCCCCAGCGCCATCGTCAGGCCACCCAGCCACAACCAGCTCACCAACGGGGTGAGGAAGACGTCGAAAGTCACAAGTCCGCTCTTGTCATCGACTCCGGCAAGCACCACGTAAAGGTCGGAGGACAGTGTCGAGCGGATTGCTACCTTGGTGGCGGGCTGCTGCGGCCGCTTGTAAAAGAGCTTGGCGGGCTCCATCACAGCAACCATCTTGCCGTTGCGCATCACGCTCAGGCGAGCGCTCAGGTTCTCAAGATGAGCCGTGTCCAGGGAGGAAAGACCCAGATAGACCAGACGGTATGGACCTACCTGGAAGCTTTGTCCCTCCCTGACGCTGCGCTTGACTTCGGTCTTGAAGAACGAGGAGCCGATAATCGCGATGAACGCGAACGCGACGCCGACATGAACGATGTAGCCGCCGTAGCGTCGGTTGTTTTTGGCGACCAGGTTGACCAGGGCGCGGGGCGGCTTCTCGTGCACCATACGTCCGCGCGCCAAAACCCCCCGCTCGAACTCGACCACGACGGTTCCCAGCACAAAGGCGGCCAGCGAAAACCCGGTCAGCACGTACCACTCCCGAACCCCGCCGAGGAAGACGAACAGTCCGGTCAGAACTCCCACCACGGCCGGCGCCGCAAAACTTTGCATGAGGTTTTTGCGCGTCGCGCGGCGCCACGCGATCAGCGGTCCCACGCCCATCAGGAAAATCAGCGCCAGTGCCAGCGGTCCGTTGACCTTATTGAAGAAGGGCGGCCCGACCGTGATCTTGACGCCACGGACCGCTTCCGAGATCACCGGGAAAATCGTGCCCCAAAAAACCGCGAACGCGATGCCAACAAGGATCAGGTTGTTGAACAGAAACGCCGCTTCACGCGACAGATAGGACTCCAACTCCGCGGGGCCGCGCAAGTCGCTCAGACGGCTTAACAGCAAACCGCTGAAGCCGACCACCACAATCAGCAAAAACGTCAGGAAATACGGACCCAGGCCCGATTGAGTGAACGAATGGACCGAGGAAATAACCCCGCTGCGGGTAATGAACGTCCCGAACAAGGTCAGGGCGAAGGCCAGCCCAATCAGCGCCAGGTTCCACACCTTGAGCATGTCCTTGCGCTCCTGGACCATCACCGAATGGAGATAGGCGGTCATCACCAGCCACGGCATGAAGGCTGCGTTTTCCACCGGGTCCCAGGCCCAGTAGCCGCCCCATCCCAGCACCTCGTAGGCCCAGCGCGCGCCAAACATGTTGCCCAAGGTCAGGAAAAACCAGGAGAACAACGCCCAGCGACGCGTGCTCCGAATCCATCCGTCGTCGAGCCGGCCGCTTAGCAACGCCGCGCAGGCAAACGCGAAGGGTACCGTGGTGCTGACGTAGCCGGTGTAAAGCGACGGCGGATGGATCGCCATCCAATAGTTTTGCAGCAGCGGGTTAAGGTCGGTGCCCTGGGCGGGCGCCGGTATCATCGGATCGAAGGGACGCGTTACCAGGTTCAGCATCCCC
This sequence comes from Binataceae bacterium (SeqCode), assembly GCA_035939115.1. Lineage (GTDB taxonomy): Bacteria > Desulfobacterota > Binatia > Binatales > Binataceae > JAJPJA01. The sequence goes on along the minus strand of DASZGF010000136.1, from coordinate 134,870 downwards.
AAAAAGAAGACCGCCACCACCGCCATCACAATCAGCACATAGGGCGCGATTTCCGAGTTCCGCTCGCGGGTTTGTATCGCCACCACCGCGGTAAAGAGCGACAGCAGCAAAGTCCACAACAGCAGCGAGCCCTGTTGCCCGCCCCACAGAGCGGTGATCTTGTAGATAGTGGGCAGCGTGGTGCTGGAATAGCTCGCGACATACTCCAGCGAGAAATCGCTCCTGATCAGCCCATTCCAAAGAGCGAACGCCGCCAGCGCCACCATCGCGGTCATCGCCCACAGCGCATGACGGGCGCTGGCCAGGACGTCGCCGCGTCGCTTGCGCAGTCCGTAGATATTGGCGCCGATCGAATACAGCGCCAGAACCAGGGCGAGCGCCAGCGCCAGTTGTCCGATTAATGTCATTGGGAATCAGCCTGCCTTCTTGGCCCGATACTTCGACGGGCAGCTGGTCATCACCTGGTCAGCAGTCACAAAATTGTGCGCCGTTAGACGTCCTTCCACAATCACGTCACGTCCTGGGGCGAACATGTCGGGCTTGGGCTGCCCCTTGCAGACCACATTTATTTGCTGCGCAGCTTGCAGGCTGACCGGCTCCACTTTGGCGCCAGCCTCCGGAGGAAGCGGCTCGATAGCGAAGCTTAACGTCAGCGGCGCAGGGTCCCAACTGATGGTGCCGGCCTTGACGCGGCCAGCCACTCGAATCGGCTGCCCCATCAGCTCGGTTTGACGGGCCGCCGCCTCATCGACCGTCAGGTAGTACTCCGATGTGCTGCGGATTCCGATTACGATCAGGTAGGCAATCGCCGCAACAATCAGGCCTCCGCCGATCAGGAACCGTGGTTTTATTCGCATCGATCCTAATCTCTACCGCAGCCCTCGACCCGCCGCAAGGAAGCTCATTAGGCCTATCGGAGCCAACGCGCCGAGCCCGTTTTTTGTTCCCCAGCCTTGACGATAGGCCATCCGATCGCGCAGACAAAGATTATGGGTGATCAGGCTGCGACTTGCTCCTTTATCACATTCAATCTATTTTCCGACCTCCCCGCCTTTCGCCACCTGGAGCGGCGGCTGGAAATCGCGGCCGCCGCAATCGCCGCTGAGCGACCGGGAATAGTCGCAGTGCAGGAGATTGTGCGCTCACCCGCCTGCGGCGACATGGGCCGCAAGCTCTGCGACCTGGTCAATCGGTATGGCGCCGGCGCTGAATACGAACTGCATTTCGCACCGGCCGACGGCTTGGGCGAAGGCGAATGGAAGTTCGATGAGGGCATCGCGCTGATGAGCCGGCATGAACGCGCCTCCCAAGATATCGCGGTGCTGAAATACGCGTCGCAGGTCCGAATTGCCGCTTCCGTGGGGAGTCAGGAATTCCGGCTGCCGGATGACCGCGTCGTGATGCATGCCCGCTACGTAATCGCTCCGGGCGTGGAGCTGGACGCCTATGTAACCCATCTGACCGACCGCGCCGAGCAATCCGACGGCGTCGGAATAAGGCTGCTTCAGGCGCGTGAGCTGCTGGATTGGGTCCGGCGCACCAGTCGGCCCGGCAACCCCGTCTTGATCGGCGGCGATTTCAATGATGTTCCCGAATCGGACACGATCCACTCTCTGACCGGGAACGGCTTTATCGACCTCCACGCCACCGCCGGCAGCGGGCTGGGCTACACCAATGACCGCAATGACCTGGATATTGAAGCGCCGCAGGCCAGCCCCAACCAGCGTATCGATTACATATTCTTTCGGCCCGGCCACGGCCGCAAGTTCACGATCGAGTCGGTGCACTTGTTTCTCGACCGCCCATCCGCGGAGCCCGGCGGCGGCTGGTTATGGGCGTCCGATCATTTCGGCGTGTTGGCCCGTCTGGTGATTGAATGATTCGCGCAGAGCCTCACTCGCCGGGCGTGGTATGCTGATCCCTGGGGCCAAATGCAACGCCTCGCCGCGAAGCGTTTATGAATTCAATAAGTTCGGCGACTTCCGGAATTAGCGGCCCCTGCCCCAGCAAATCCTCAACTGCAGCTTTAAGATTTCGCCGGCCCGTGAACAGCGCCCGGAACGCTTTGCGGACCTCGCGGATCTGAGCGCTGTCCCACCCCGCCCGTTGCAGTCCGCGAGTATTGATACCGTGTACTGTGTGCGTGCCATCAGCGATACAAAAGGGCGGGATGTCCCGGCTGGTGCGGCTGAGCCCTCGCATCAGCGACAATCGTCCTATCCGCACGAACTGATGCACCACGCAGTTGCCGGAAATCATCGCCCGATCTCCCACCTCGACCCAACCCGCCAGCAGCGCGCCGCCCGCAATAATGGTCGAGTTGCCGATCCGGCAATCGTGCGCGGCATGCGAGTTCTGCATGAAGTAGTTGTCGTCGCCGACGATTGTCACTTCGCCGGTTTCGCTGCCCCGATGGATCGTTACCCCCTCGCGAAAGATGTTGCGGTCACCGATTCTCACTGCCCGGGGACCGCCGGTGTAGCTGATGTCTTGCGGCTCGTCGCCGATGACAACGTTGGGATGGAGCACATTGTCGCGGCCGATCTCGGTATCGCCCAGGATCGTGATGTGGCTTAGCAAGCGCGTGCCAGCCCCAATCCGCACGCGCCCGTCCAGGAAGCAGAACGGTCCGATTTCGACGCCGTCGTCCAGTTCGACGTCATCCCCAAGAACAGCGCTGGGATGCACTACCGGGTCGCCCCGAGTCGGGCGATCATCGCCAGCCATTCCTCTCCGCCCCCCGGATCGATTCGGCACTCGCCATCAAACAGGTCCCGACCGTCAGTTCAGCAGCTTCTTTCTGCGATCATCGGGATGGCCGCGGTCGGGAACTTTGGCGCCCGGCACTCGGTAACCCTCACCGGCCCATGTTCCGAGGTCGATTAGCTGACAGCGCTCGGAACAAAAAGGCCTGAATCGGTTAGCCGGCGAGGTTTCCGCCGGTTTCTTGCAGATGGGACACTTCATAAACCTCTACAGCCTACAGGCCAAGCCGCAAACAAATTCCGGCTGGTACAACTCAAGACTTGATCGGTTTAAATTTCGGAATGGTTACCTCCGGGGTGACGTCGTCAAACCATACCTCGACCGGCAGGTTGAGCTTCAACTGCATCGGATCGATACCGGTCACCCAACTTACCATTCTAGGACCCTCATCGAGTTCCACAATGACGCCCGCGTAGGGCACATCCTCCTTGAACTGCTTATAAAGTGGCTGAAAAGTCACCGTCCAGGTATATACCTTGCCCTTGCCAGTGACCTTTTCCCATTTCCATTCCAGCGATTGACAGTCACCGCACATCGGCCGCGGCGTGTGACGCCAGGCGCCGCATTTCGTGCATTGCTGGAAGCGCAGTTCACGGTTCTTGCAAAAATCGTAGAACTCCTTGGTATATCCCCGCATCAACGGCAGGGGCTTGTTGTAGTCGCTTGCTTCGGCTGCCATCGACTATCTCCTCAGCACTGCGATCGATCCGTGACCATGACCGCCCCAGGCGCAAACCGCACCCAGTTCGGCGTCCTTCACCTGGCGCAAGTCGGCTTCATGACGCAATTGGCAAACGGCTTCGACGATGTGGTTCATCGCGCAAACGTGGGCCTGGGACAGTAGTCCGCCATGAGTGTTGATCGGCATCTCGCCGCCGACCTCAATCCGTCCGTCCATTACAAATGGGCCACCCTCGCCGCGCTTGCACAGACCCATTTCTTCGATTTGCTGCAGCGTCTGAAAGGTGAAGCAATCGTAAATTTCCGCAAAGTCCAAGTCGCGCGGCGTCACACCGGCCATTGCCATGGCGCGCGGCGCGGCATGGGTCAGGCCGATAGTAAACATGTCCTTGCGATTGGGAATCTCGTGCGCCGGGTAGGGATGGCCGCTTGAAATGCCCGCGACATAAACCGGCCGCGACTTCAGATCTCGGGCCCTCTCCGGCGTAGTCACGATAACCGCGGCGGCTCCGTCGGTTTCCAGGCAGCAGTCCAGCAGATGGTATGGATAGGTGACCCAGCGCGAGTTTAGGTAGTCGTCAAGCGACATGGGACGGTCGCGCATGACTGCATTGGGATGGAGTTGCGCGTGGCGGCGCATAGTTACGGCGATGGTGCCGAGATGCTCATGGGTGGTGCCGAATTCGAGCATATGCCGCTGGCACATCCACGAATAATACTGCGGCGGCGCGCCCATTCCATAGGGCATATAGAAGTCGCGCACGGCGATCGCGGCCGGTATTCTGCTGGCTTCGTTGGCCGTGCCCTCGCGCGCCTTCATTCCCGAGTACCATCGCGCGACAAACGGGATCAGCACGTAGTTGGCGACTCCCGCAACCAGCGCCATCGCTGCCGTTTCCACCGCGCAGACGGTCATCGCTCCACCCATCTCCTCCAGCGAGGCCGTAAACCGCAAATCCTCGATACCGAAGCACGCCGCGTAATCTCCGGCGGTCGTGCCAAAGCCGCCGGGGATGACAATCGCGTCAATGTCGCGCGGTTTGAGTCCGGCGTCCTCGATTGCCGTCATCGACGCCTGCAATCCCAATTCGAGATCGCTGAATGGAGTTCCCCGGCTGTACTTGCTCTCACCGATTCCGACGATGCATGACTGATCTTTAAGCGAGCCCGCCATACGAACCTCCGTTGTGACCAGCCGGCGACATATCGATAGGATTGTCCGGCGCCCCAAGGCGCTACCAGCACCGCCCCGCTAGCGAACCCGGAGGGTGCGGAAAAAACAGTTCATAGTCATCGGACAGTTTCGTGATTGTACCGCTGCATAAACGTTTTTCCCTCCGCGTGAGATAAGGGGCGGCACGCGGCGCAATCCCATTTGCAGTCTGCTAGAATCATTTACCCATTCGCAGTTCGCGCATGAAGGCTAGTCCGACCTCGTTTGCCCAGATCAAGTCGACGTAGGAAGCAAGCTGCGGCCGGCAGTCGAAATAAGCGAATTCAACATGCAGCCCGCCGTTCCTGTTCGACCCTTGGATTATGGGGTCGAAACCATTGGGTTTGAAAAGGTTCATCGCCGGCTCAAACTCCGGCACCATGAAACAGACATGATGCAGTCCGGGACCGGCGTTTTTGAGATGCTCGGCCCACAAGCTCCCCTCGCTGCGCGGTTCGATCAACTCGATTTCGGTTCCATTCATGTCGCCCAGCGCGAGCGTGATTGATGCGCGTGCCGGCTGTGCGCGGTAAAAGAACGGCGCATCGGGCGTCCCCATCTCGGCTTCCAAGGTCCCGAAGTGCTTAACGCCAAACACGCGCCTGTACCATTCCTGCGCCGCGGCCATATATCGGAATCACATAAACCACCTGGTAACAGTAAGGCGCCAGACCCTCCGGAAGGCTGGCCATATCTGCCTCCATAGCACGGCGCCTAACGGCCCTGGCGCTTGTGAGCATCCACTGTCGCTTCAGGGTCTTCAGGCCCGTACGCTTCGATCTTTCTCTGTGCGAGGCTTTACGCCAGGGACCCGCCCAAAGTCAAACCGTGCGCCTGAGTGCTCCGGCCATACCCTAACGGCGCACTTTCATGGCATTACGACTTCCAAATCCGAAAGGCCGTAGTCAAAATCACCTTTCCGGAGCCAGTAACAATCAGCAAGCGGTGCTGGCACCTGACAGGCTCTTTTCTTTTGGACAGGCGGACAATTCGCACTATCCAGCTCACCGCCATGTACCCCAAAACGAAGCCCCGAAAACCCGCGAAATCACGACAGTATTACCCTTCCAAAGCGATGGAGCGGGCGACGGGGATCGAACCCGTGACGTCCAGCTTGGGAAGCTGGCCGAGCGTCCAGGGTGGTGGTGTCAAAGTCTGCGGAAAAAACTGGTAAGTGCGCGGGAAAGTTGCGAGAAGCGCAGGCGGCAGGCTCATCGAAGCCCTACAATGCAAATGCCGCCTGTGCCACAATTTTGCCACTTGATCCTGCCACAATTCTGCCATCGTAAAGTGAACCAATTTGGGGTGCTCAGAGGCTCGCCAAACCAGCTTCTCGGGCGTCGCGCGCGGGTTTGTGCGCCCAGCGCGCGTAGTGCCGAATGACCATCGCCAGCGTTGAATGTCCCATCTGATGTGCAACGTAGTGCGGGTTGGCTCCGTCCGCGAGCAAGCTGGCGGCATAGGTGTGACGGCACTGATAGGGTGGTCGCATCCGCACGCCGGCCACTCGCAGCAAGCGGCGCCAATTGCGCTGGCGAAAGTTATTCCAGTCCAACCCGGCCCCGCGCACGCCGGTAAATACGTAATCACCAGCGCGCCGTAAGTCCGATAGCTGGTCGAGCTCGAGGGCCAGCCGCGCGACCACATCAACCTCGCGCTCCGAAGCCTGGGTCTTGGTCATCCCATCGCCCCAACGGGTGCGCCCGCGGCGCACACTAATCACCTTGCGGCGTAAATCCACATCACGCCATTGTAAGCCCAGCGCTTCGCTGGGACGCAACCCTGCAAGCAGCAGTATCGCCACAAATGCCCGCTCCGTGCCCGGCCGAGCTGCGCGCAGCAGCGCTTCCGTCTCACGACTTGTGAGCGGATCGATCGCTGCGCGCGGCTCACGCAGGCTGCGCACCAGCCGCGCGGGATTGTCCGCAATCAGGCCCTCCTCTTCGGCCAGGCGGAAGATCGTCCTCAGCCGTGCCAGCGCCATGTTGGCGCGCCGTGGACCCGTGCCCGCTTCCTGAAGTTCCACCAACCAGCGGTCGAGGTCGCGGCGGCTGATCTGATCGAGCGCCAAGCTGCCTAAAGCGGTGCCCGCGATCTGCTTCTTGATCAACAGTCCGTAATCGTAAAGGGTGCCGGCCGTCAGGTGAGCCCGATGCATTTGGAGCCATTGGCGCGCGTACTCGGCCAATACCGGTGAGGCCCCCCGTACCGGTCGCAAGCCCAGACGCTTGGGCATGCGGCTGGCCGGAAAGCGCGCGGAGTATTCAAAGCTGCCGGTGGCGAGGTCGCGCTCTACCTGGGCGGCAATTCGGGCGGCCAGGCGGCGGTTTTCGCGCGTATCCGCGAGCCCCAAAAATTCCCGGCATCTTAGTTTGGTGCCGTCATGGGCCAACTGGAAGGTCAGCAGCAGGCGCCCATTTTGTGCATGCACCCCGGCCATTTGCTTCTCCCCCGGTGGGCGATGAGCAGCGTCGCGCTAACGCCCTTCGCTATGGTTTGGGTCCAGGCTGCCGCTGAGCGCCCGTGCTTTCAGGGTAGGCCAATGAAAAAGTGTGCGCCGCCGTACCCTAAACAGACCGTCCTGATAGGTCAGACGGCCATCGGTGATCCAGTTGTAGATGGTGTTGACCGCGACGTGCAGGCGCGCGGCGGCTTCTTTGACGGTGATGATATCAGCGTCCATCTTTGCTCCCCCCAAGCGGTCCGCGCGCGGCCAGCCAGTCAAATTTGACGACTGCGCCAACTCGCGGCCCGACGCCTTTTGGCCACTAGGCCATCGTTATGAGTCAGCCGATACAGATTCCACCACCTACGCCCCTGCTGCGGGCCACCCCCGCTCAAATCAGCGCTACAAAACCGTTATTTGCGCCCACCGACCAGCCGCTGAGGTTCCACGTCAGCCTCTGAGCAGAAGTTCGACCGGCAGGGCGGTCAACTCGTGGACGCGCAATACCTCGGCGCCGCGCGCCTCAAGCATGTTTCCTGCCCGCCGCCATCGGTAGAGCGTTGGCTCGCTCACCCCAATAAATCGCGCCGCACGGACCACCTCTCCCGGTTCCGACCCGGCGATGATCCGGATCACGACCTTGACGATGTTGGTTAGTTCCGGGGTCTGCTGAAGCGGCTTGCGCTTGTGCAACGCGGCCGTCAGCTTGCGGTTATCTTCCACTGGTGCTGAATTCATTAGACTGTCGCCTGGCAACCTTAGAGGGCAATCTACATCAGGTTCTTCACTTTAAGCCTTAACTTGCGGTCCGGTCAAGACAACTTCCTTTCAAATTTGACAGTCAAGCGACTGTCGTTCCCGAACAATACGCCAAACGCGTAGCCACGATCAAGCCCTCTATCACCTTATTGCACAGTTATTTTAATGATTTTACGATTTGTCGCATTATTTAACTAACTCCTGGTATGGAAAGATGTCAGTCAGATTTGACAGAGACCCGAGGCGCCATCTAATATGTCTGACAGAACGGGGGGCGCATCCGAAACCCTATACAGAATGGAACTGGCGGTAGGAAACGGCGGAGAGCAGTGAAGTAACGGAGCGAAGACACCGCCGCGCCCAGGCAGACGGCTGCGCGGCGGGCGCGGGGGGTGGAGTGGTGGTGGTCGGGATGGGAATGACAACCCCTCGCCCCGCTGACGTGGCGGACTGAAATTCGGTCTCCTTTTGTGGCCAAAGATTGCAAGGCCGTCGGCGCGAGTCATAGGATGCCCCGTCGCCCTGCGGTGGCGTTCTTTTTACGCTCCCGAAGCTCAAAAGGCACATCGCGCCGGGCGGGGCCATCGCATGTTCCACCGGGCCCGCCGGCGACTATGTCGGAGGGTTATTCGTATAGTGAAAAGCTCACGAACGAAATCGATGGTCCCAGCTTCTCGGCCGGCCGAACGCAAACGCAGTGCCCGGCAACAGCCCGGGGGCTGGCGCGCGGGTCAAAAGGCCTGGCGCTGGCGGCGCGAAGCTTGGCCGCGAAAATAAGGAGCTTCGAACTGACCGATCCCGCCACGGCCGATCTGGCCGGGCGATGGCGCCAGGAGATCGACGCTCAGGAGCGCAAAGTGGTCGAATGGTTCGCCCCAGCCAAGCAGGCGGCCTTCAAGGCTCACGCCGCGATCTGCAGACAGGAAAAAGACGCGCTGGCGTAGTACCGCGAAGCGCGACGCGTAATCAATACCAAGTTGGCCGCCTGGCAGGAGGCGCAGGTACATGGTTTAGTCGCGGCCGATGAACCGCCGACCGATTCGCACTCGGGCACTGAGTCCGCATTCGCAGCGGAGTGCGCACCGCGCGTTGAAGGGGTCACCTTCCGCGAGAATTGGCGCACTGAGGTGATCGACAAGGTCGCCTTCGTGAACGCGATTGCCGCCAGGCCCGAACTGGCTAATCTGGTCGATCCCAATTTGACCGCGCTCGGCCATCTTGCCCGGGCGCACAAAAGCGCGCTGGACATACCCGGTGTACGGGTGTGGTGCGAACTGTCCGTGGCCGCTTCGCGCCACCTGTAAAACAAGGCTGGATTGTCTGGAAGATCAAAATCCTCCGCATAGATAAGACCGACCCTTCCCGCCCAAATGTTGCGGTGAAGCGATGCGGGATATAGGTTTGCGATGGGCTCAGCGTTCTGCATGGAGCAAGGATGCACAGCATGCGCATTCATGTGGAGCGTGCAGCACGTACACGCCTCGATGATAGGGCGCGTGGTGCTGGGGGTTGTCGCGTCGCTCCTTTTGCTCTCCGGATGTTCGACGATGACGCGCCCTGTGCCTGCTCCGGCACCCGCCGCCGCGCCATTTAGCGCCGCTCCTCCGGCCCACGTCGTTACGGCGTCGTGGTACGGGCCGAGCTGAGCGGGCGGCCCACCAGCAGCGGTGAATTGTAAAACCCCAATGAACTGACCGCCGCTTCGCGCTCGCTGCCAATCGGTTCGCGTGTCAAGGTAACCAATGTTTCCAACGGCCGCGCAGTGGTGGTCCGAATCAACGACCGTGGGCCCTTCGTCAAGGGCGCAGCATTGACCTGTCACACGCGACGGCGCAGCGCATCGGCCTGACCTGCAAAGGCGTGGGCCGCGTGCAAATCGCGGCGGTCGACGATGGCGAAGCGCAGCCGCCTGTTGAAGTCTCCCGCGTCTCTTACGCCGCGATGGCGCCGCCACCGTCCCCATCGCGCTGGCGCACGTCGTCGTTGCGCAGCCAATCTCACGCCCGGCGTGGATACCGGAACTCGCAGCGGCGCATAGTCAGCAATCCGAATCGGCGACTTAATCCTGTCCGCGCTGCCACATTTCTGACGCTATGGATCGGCCGCCTCCGCTCGCCGATGCCGCGGCGCCATCGCAATGCGGAAAACACCGACCGCGAGTTTCAAACCCCAAAGTATAGTTCAACTACAAAAAGAAACCCGCCCCCTGACTCGGAAGCGGGCTTCGCCAGCGGCATTCTTGCGCGGCCACGCCGTTCCCAAGCGCCCGCGGCGCCGCCGTCTATCACCGCATTCTATGACGCCCAGCGCGCCTCCTTGGTGGGAGTTTCCGGCTTTACGTTGGCGTACTTACGGCTGACCGGTGTGTTCAGCTCAAACGGGCTGTTGAGCCCCAGTTCCTTACCCATCTCGCGCAGCGCGGGCAGCACCTCCTGGCCCATCAGACGGATGTAGCTCATCGAATCCTCGTGGCTGATTTGCCCGTCGTTGCCCCACAAAGACACGATCGAGGGCCGAGTCTCTTCCAGATAGATGCGCAATTTTTCGATCACCTGCTTGGGAGTGCCGGCGATGAGCGTGAGGTTCTTGAGCTGGTCTTCCAGGGTTACCCGCTCATGCTTGGCCTTGGTGCGGTAGCCGGCACGCAACTCGGCCATTGGCTTGCGCGCCCATTCGCCCAGGTAGCCCGAGGGTGCGGCCCACACCGGATGGGTCAGGCCGGTGAATTCACCCTGCATCCACATGAACTGACGCGCGTTGCGCAGCGCCTTTTCCTCTGTTTCATCGACGCGCACCCGCAGCAGGTAGCCGCGGTATTCGGGACCAGCCTGGTAGCCGCTCTTTTCCGCGGTCTCATCGTAAAGCCGCCATACCTCCTTGCCCGCCGCGATTGGCAGGTTGAGCGCGATGTAGGGATAGCCGTGCTCGGCGCACCAGACGATGGTCTCGCGGCTTGACACGCCCGGCACCCAGATACGCGGATGCGGCTTCTGCATCGGGAGGACCCACGGGTTGACCACCCGGAACTGATAATGATTGCCCTCCCAGCGCCATGGCCCCGGCTGGGTCCAGGTCTTGATGATGAGGTCGTGGGCTTCCTCGAAACGCTCGCGGTTGAACGCCGGATTGGTGTTGCTGGCAAACGCCTCGACGCCACCGCCGCGCACGATTCCCGGGACCAGGCGGCCCTTGGAAAGCAGATCGATCATTGCCAGTTCTTCGGCCAGACGCACCGGGTTGTCGGCCACCGGCAGGGGATTGCCCAGCAACACAACCTTGACCCGCTTGGTGGTCGCCACGATGGCGGTGGCGAAGATGTTGCACTTGGCCTGCATGCAGAACGGCGCGTTATGATGCTCGTTAAGCATGATGCCATCCCAGCCGCATTCCTCGACGTACTGGTATTCTTCGAGGCGCTCGTTGTACAGTCGGCTGCCCGAGATCGGATCAAAGAACTTGTTGGGGAACAGCAAAGCGGTGTAACCGTAGCGGTCGCCTTCCACCGGTGGATAGGTCGACATCGGTTGCTCGGTGAAATACATCAAATGCATCGTTGCGCCTCCTCAATAGGACCGCCTTGCGGCCCTGCCGTGGCAATCCTTTGAGCGGATTTGCCCGGTTACAATTTGAACACACATAGCAGAATCCAAATCGCTTGTCTCCATTTTGGCGCCCACCGCCGGCACCGATTGCCCGGACGCGACGCCCACCGCGGTTTGCGGCGCGCCTTGATTCGGGCTTAAGATATTTGCTGCTGATCCCCGGCATCCTCGGGAAAGGAGACGCAGATATGGCACCTGCCGATGAGGATACTGAGCGCCTGTTCGACGAGGAATGCCCCGGTCCGGTGGACCTCGGATCGGTCCTGGTCCACGACCCCATCCGCAACGCCGCCCACCATCCCGCCATCGTAGTCGACGCCGCGACCACACTGTCCGAGGTGTTGGCTAAGATGCGCGAGGCCGGACGCGGCGCAGTTCTAGTCGTCAAGGACGGCAGATTGGCGGGCATCTTCACAGAGCGCGACGTGCTGCTGCGCGTGGCCGGCTTTCCGCTCGATGTCCATCACGCCGCGGTGGGCGAGCATATGACACCGGAACCGCACACCCTGCCGGCCGATTCCAGCGTCGCCTTTGCGCTCAACAAAATGGTGGTCGAAGGATTCCGCCACGTCCCGCTGGTCGACGAGCAGGGGCGTCCGACCGGGATGGTTTCGATGCGCGACCTAATCGACTATCTGACCGACTTCTTCAGCAAGGACGTCCTCAACCTGCCGCTCGATCCGAGCGGAGGCTTCCGCAGCCGCGACGGCGCCTGAAGGCGACCAGGCAGCGCAACTTTTTTTCCGTCGGAATTGGCTTCCATGACGGTCCTCTTGAGCGGAGCGTCGCCCGGCAGGATTATGGTTACATCACTCGAAAGGGAGCCGCCCGTGATGGTAAAGGCACGCAAGCTCTATCACATCAATTTGAACGTCAGCGATATCGAACGCTCAGTGCGCTTTTACCAGCAGGCCTTCGGTTTGGCGGAGGACTTCCGCCAGGGGCCGCGGATGGTTTTCCTCAGCCCTCAAGGCACAGACGACGTGATCACGCTGCATCAGACCGAACCCGTCGGCCCGCTCGGCGTGGCCCATTTCGGCTTTCAGATCGAGGGCGGCGATCTCGATGACGCGGTGGCTGCGGCGGTTGCGGCCGGCGGCAAGTTCCTCAGCAAGGGTGCCCACGCGCCAGGCGTGTTGTACGCCTACGTTGCTGACCCCGACGGTTACGTGATCGAACTGTCGCCCGCCGCAGCCGATTCCGCGTCCGCTAGCGGCCGGACCTGAACAAGCCGGCCAAATCCCCGCCGTTCTTGTCGACGTAGCGCTCGTACGCCTCGTCGTCCATCTCCGCGATGTCCTCGAGCGTCAGCGGTCCGTCGGCAGGACGCGACGCTATCGCCTGCAGGCTCGTGGACGCGGCCTTCTTGCGTTGCAAATCCCGGATCCGGTCCGCCGCGCTGACGCCCGCCCCGTTGCCGGGTTGCGCGGCCTCGACGCTCGCAGTCACCGCTGGCTTGTAGCCCCATTGCTGTGACAGCTCATGCGCCACGATCGCCGGGTTGCGCCCCTGCCGGATCGCCCCGCTCACCAGCATCGCCGCCTCATTGGCTATTATCTGCGCGCGCTCGGCCGTGTCGGTGTAGCCCATCAGCTCCAGTTCGCGATTGCGCCGCTCGCGCAGAAAGCTGACGCGTTCATAGTAGTCAGGATGGCCCGCCAGGATGAACTGTTGCTCCAGCCCGGTGAGCACCGCTTGATGCTGCGCGGCCTGAGCTTGCGCAGTGCTGACTTGCTGCTGCTGATGCAGCGCCTCCAGCGCCTGCCGATGCTGGCGCAGCTCCCACTGATAATGCGCTTCGGGGTCAGCTTTGACGTCGGGCTCGGGGTCTGGCGCGGGACGTGTCGCCGCGGCGGCGGCGATCCCTGCGCGATCCTGGAACTGGCGCAACCGATCACTGGCCCGGTTCCATTTCTCCTCATGCTCGGCCAGCTTGCGCGTCAGTTCGTCGAGGTTGCGCTTGAGTGCACGGTTTTCCTGCCGCTCCTTGACCAGCGACCAGGCCGGGACCCTGTCGTTGGGGCCCATCGTATGGACCTGCTCGTCGGACAGCGTCTCGCGCTCCTCCTCGGCGCGCTCCGCGCCGTATTCAGCCTGCGGCTGTCGCTCGGCGCCCGCAGGACTTTCCTGTGCGGGTTCATCGGTCTGCGACGATTCCTGCCGCCTCTGCGTTTGCGGACCATCCGCGTTGCCGGCCGCCAGCGCGGCCTCCTCTGCGGGGTCCAGCAGCTCCGGGTCCTCTCCGAACGAAGTAACATCCTCGACCTCGAGCTGATCCATCGCCGCCCGTTCGGCACCCTTTTTCCTCATCGCCATCGTCCACACCTCTTTTCGTGCCGGGCGGAACTCATAAGCCTGCCGCCCGGATAGCATGCGCTCCGCCGGCGGATTTCTCACAGTCGCTCGACGGCGCGATTATATTGCGGCCAATCAACCTCCAGCTCGCGCGCGACGATTCGCTCCACGCGCTCGGCGAACTGATGCTCACGGCGGTAGGGCGCGCGTGTCGACGCGCCCGGCTCGGTGGGTTCGCCCTTGCGCCGCTGGCTCTCGTATTCGATATCGAAGCGGGTGATTTTGGCGAACGAAATGCGCCGCCAGTCGCACAGAAACGCCTCGATCAGCTCATGCAGCGCCACCAGGAATTCGTGGCGGCGGTCGCGCATATGCGATACCCGGATTTCCAGCAGTTCGGCACCGCAGCCGTCCACATCACGCCAGTAATTGCCCACCGTGTCGTACTGCTGGAAATGATGGGGAATGGTCCTAATCCGCACGTTCAGCATGGCGCGCCCCCTCTTTTGGACAGCTTCGCGGCCCACGCAGTTACCATTCGATCCCGAACTCGCGCCCCTGCTCGATCGATGCCATCGCGGAGTTGAGCGCGTCGCGATCGAATTCCAGTTCCAATCCTTCAACGGCTTGCGCATGCTCGAGTGCGGCTCCAACCGCGTCTTGCAGCGAATCGCCCAGGCCGATCGCGGCGCCGATCTCGCTGATTCCCAGCGGCGCCGCGTAATCGCGCCCCTCGATACGGCAATGGCCGTGGACCTTGATGAACCGGCGCAGGGAAGGCGGAATGTCCAGGGCCAGGAAATGCTCCCGCGCCCATTCCGAGCGCAAAATGATCTCCGCCGCGTAGGCCGCTGCCGGTCTGAGTTCGGCCATCTCGCCCTCGGCGCCGGCCCAGATCACCTCATCCCAGTTGGCGAACAGCTCGATATAAGCCTCCGACGGCGGCGACCCCGCGCGCATGGCCGGATCCATTAGGTAAGGTTTGCGGTCGGGACCCACCCTGACCTCGGTGGAATAGAAGCTGCGGCATCCCAGCGCCGCCATCGCCGGGGCCAACCTGGCGTTAACCTCGCGCAGGGCCTGCGGCAGGTCTTCGTACTTGACAACTTTGCCGAGATATCCGGCATCTTTGGCCTCGTAACCGAAACATGCGACGGTGGGAAAGCGCCCGTCGATACAAGCGCCGTCATACCCGACCTCGACCCCTTCGATTGGGTCTTCGACCACGAACATCGTGGACGACTGACGCGGGCCCAACCGGCTGGCCAGATCGTCGAGCAGCGGTTGGGTCACAACCCAGTTCTTGTTGCGAAAGGTTTCGATGTCGCCGCGAAAGACGTTGCCCTTGACGTAAACGCCGGGGTTGTCCTTTAGATACTCGCGCAGCGCCTCAATTCCAGTGGCTATTTGATGCGGTCCCACCGGCAGACCGGCGCTCTTCATCACTGTCTTGAGCTCGTCGCGATACAATTCCAGTATTTCGGCGTGTCCCGACCCCCACACCCGCTTGCCCTGACGGCGCAGGTAATCCTGCTCGCCGGAGAAATAGTATCGGGAAAAACGATCAGATCTGCGCCGTCGACGTATTCCCAGGGATTGGCGATACGCTCGATACCGTCGATCCCCGCGCCGATATTGAATCGCTCCGAGACCGGAAAAGCGGAGCGCCATCCGTTGCAATAATAGAGCACGCGGCCGAATGATTCGGCGAGTTTCTCGGCGATATGGACGTACAGTCCCTGGTCGATAACCAGTACGGTCTGATTGGAGAGATCCATCATGTCATTCCCTGGAACGGCTCGACGCCAGTGTTTCGCGCGCCGCGCTATTGCAGCGAATTAACGTCCTCGTTGCGCAACCGGAAATAAGCGTCCAGGTCATGCTGCAGTCCGGGCTTGTTGCCGGCCAGCTCTAGAACTCCCCAGGCATTGGGCTTGATGTCCATGTCGGGATCGAACTGGTGCTCGATGATCATCTGCCAGCGATCCATGTATTTGCGGTCGGTCTTTTTGCCGTGGAAATAATGCTCGATCGTACCGGGCACGAAACCGATATTGAAATTCACGTGATGGACCGCGCGATCCTGCCAGCGCTTGAGATGCTTCCAGTAAGAGGGCGTCACTCCGCTTTTGGTTCCCGGCAGTCCCGGAACTGAGTATTCCGCCCGGCCGATCATCGCGTAGGCCATATGATGGTCGCCGGAGCCCATCACCGCCAACTCGAATAGTCCGCCCAGCCATTCATAGGCGTGGCGGGTGGCGGCCCACGCATATCCCGAATGAGGGTAATCGTAGGGACCGCCGGCAAACTTCCACCACATCGGGCCGCGCGGGCACACGCTGCGCGTCCCATTTGTCCACCATTCGTGACAAAACGATTTGTGCGCCTGTATGTGCTCGTCGTGGGGGCCGAGGTCATAGGCGTCAACCCATGGCTGCACCACCTCGTACTGTTGTAGCGCATGCAGAGTCTCGATGGCCCAATCGGGTTTTCGGAACCTGATATCGCCATCGCACCAGGCTACGTAACGCCAGTCCGGAAAATTGCGCGCCATGTCACGCACGCCCAAATTGATTAAGCACTCCTTGTTCCACAGCAGCGTTTTGGCGCGGACGCCGACATGATTGATTCCAGCCACGCCGCCAAGCTCAAAGGGGCGCTCGCCGTATTGACATTCCACCACAGTCAGCTTCACGCCCGCTTCCTTCATCCCGCGCAAAAAAACATCGAACAGCTGCATCCGGCTTTTCCACCGGACCGGATTGGCCACTACGGTAACCACATGGAGCATGCTTGCATCCATCTTCGACCTCCACCCCACCATCACGCGTTATCCAGCCAAGGTCGCCGGCTGGATTCAGCCGGCGCTGCCGGATGCGCTCAGTTACCTTTCCCGATCTCCCTGCGGATCGCCTTGCGCAGATCCGCATCGACGCTGTCGATTCGCAATCCGCTGGCATACAGATACTTGTATGCGATCGCCTGCTCTGCCTCGCCCAGGTTTCCGATCAGGTCCGCCACCTTGTCCTCGTGCGCCTTAAGCGCGGCGGCGAAGCTGTTCGTATCGGGTTTGGCGGCGGGCGCGGACGGTTGCTGCGCGCCCAGATTGCCGTAAGGCGGAAACCACAGCGCGGCCAAAGGCAGATGACTATGCACCGCCGCCAAATGATGAGCCGATCCACACATCGTACAGGCATTTGCGCTCATTCGTTTTTCCTTTTCTGCTCTTTCCACTGATACGTGGAAGTCTTGAGCTGCTGCTAAAGCCTGAAACCCAGCGGGTGCATTTCTCCGCCCTCTCCCCGACCAGGGAGACGGTTAGGGTGAGGGCGCCTGATACACTTCAAGCAGCCTTGCCGGGCATCTTCGACCCCGACATGCAGGCGAAGCGCCTGACGCAGGTGGAGTTTCGAGCTAGATATCGCTTTCCGTGCGGCCGCGCCCCCTTGACGCGGCGCCCAGCGCGCTCAAAGCCGCCCCGAGCTGCTTCATGCGCGATTCGCTATCGATCGCCCGCGCCCGCGCGCGCGACAAATCCGCAGCCGCAGTCTTTTGGACTACCGACGCCCGCACCTCGGCAGGATCCTTCGCGCCCTGAGATAGCGCCGGCGGCGGCTGCTGCGCCACGGCCGACGTGCGGGCGTTGAGCTGCTGTTTGAGCTTGGCCGCGATCGACGCTGGAAACGGGCTGTAGTCCAGTATTTCCGGCAGGAACGCGTTGGCCTTGATCAGCATCGGAATGATCGGCGCCATCTTCTCCCAGAACACTTCCTTGGCATTGGGCGACTTGGCCGGCTCGTCAATCACCAGGTCATAGTCAAGCGGCAGATGCTCGCGCAGCAGCGGGATTGCGCGCGCGTTGAACGGCCCACCCAGACGCACCATCCGCCCGTCGGCAACATAGTTGCGGATAAACTCGAATACGCAGCGCGCTTCCTCGCGCAAATAGCGGGTCAGCGCGTTGAAGTAACCGGCATTGATCGTCATTCCCTGAATCTGACGCTGGCGCTGTGCCACGCCCGGCACGTCGCCCGTGGTCGCCCCCAAAAGCTCGGGATTGATTCCCGACACCCCGCCCAGCGCGTCGATACACCATTTGAGCATCACGAACGTGCCGTCGGGCAGGGTCGGCCGGCTGCGTTCCTGGATGCGCGGCTTGTCGCCCGACAGCGCCCCATCTTCCAGCAGGATCAGCGCGCTGGGATTCGCCCAGTCCTGCTCGGCCTTGACCGGATCGGCGAACGCGGTCGCTTCAGCCAGCAGGCCCCCTTTTGCGTTGCTGTTGATGATATGGAGCGTCTGACTGAAAAACTTGTTGGCAAAGCGCTGCGGATCCATCAGGACATGCAGCAGGCCCCGCCACACCTTGTCGTGCGCGTCGAAGCTGCCGGTCATCGCCTTGTAGGTGAAACCGACTCCCTGTACAGGAAGCGGGCCGGATTCCAGCTCGATCGGACCGGCGCTGAAGCATCGCTTGTACACCCGCCGCTCCTGCCTCACGTACGGGATCACCGCGCCGGCGGCCTGCGGCCCGCCGTGCGCCGCTACCGCCTCGCGGTCCACGAACGTCACGCCCGCGGACTCCAGGCGCCGGCGCAGCGTGTCGAACTGGCGTTCGTCAAGCTCCCTGACCTGGTTGCTCTGCGGATCGGCCACCCGATAAATCGGCTCGACCTCGTAATACTGATATTCGACCACCCGCACGTAACCCGCCGGTGGGCCGCCGGCAATCACCGTTTCGTTTTCAGGCTGATACTCGATGGGAGTCACGTGCTCGACCACATCGGGCTCGTCCTGCGGACGATCCTGACGCAGGAATTCGGCGACTTTCAGCTCGCGTTCCGTTCCCGGCCAGCGCCGGCAGGCGTCGCGCAGGGGGATTTCCTCTTCGCACGCCACCCAGCGCGCATCCTCCAGGTTCTGCTTGCGCGCAGCCGGGTCCCAGTGCATCTTGACGCCATCGACGCGCTCCAGCACGATCCTGCCATCGGCCGACAGTTCCATATCGAGCCGGCAGTTGGTCCAACCCATGCCCCGCACGACCATGTCCTCGAAAGCCTGCGAGCGCTCCTCCGGACCGTTGCAGCCATCGATAACCGAGCTGTAGATGGCGGAGCTCAGTTCGCCCGCCGCATTGGCCATTTCCATCTGTGGCATGCGCGGCACGAACACCACGTCCTGACGGTTGTTTTTTTCGGTGCCGGCGACGATTCGGATGTATTTCTGCGCGAAGTTGAAGACCGCCGTGGGCCGGTCCTCCTCGTTGAGGCGGGCCTCATCCGCCGGATGCCATTGACGGCCCGAAAGGAAGCGATCCGCCTCGCGTGCCTCCCGCCGCCATCGCACCACCGTTGCCGCCGCCGTGCCGAGGTCTCGCGTCACCCGCGCGGCAAGCTCACTGCCGATCGCCAGCCCCACCTCCCCGCCCCGCTCACCCGCCTCCACGCTAACTCCATCGGCCGCTCTCATGACCCGCGGCCCGCCAATCGCCGGCATCCTTGCGCACCAGGGCGCAATTACCTGCGCTGGTAAAGGTATTATTATCGAATGCTAATTAGAACTGAGTATCAATTAAAATAACATGTTCGAAAGGCGCGGCGCCAGTCTTATCCCTCTTTATGAAAACATCGCCGCGGCCTTTTTTCCTCTTTCATTCTTGTATGGAAGTGTTTGCATCAGTTTGCGCTCCACCTAACGCACAGGAAAAACTCCCTTCCTGTCCGCTCTCCCCGACCAGGGAGAGGACCAGGGTGAGGGTCATTCTTCGATTAATGAGGGCCAGGCCCAAGATGCCTGATAGTTCACCCGCGCCGTTCCTCACAGGCGGGTTTCAAAGTGAGAATACGTTGGACAGGAGATGGCACTGCGGGACTGATTATACGAGCAAAGAGCGGTCTCTGCGGGGCGTCATGAAACCCCACCTCGATCCTCCGCTCTCGCCGCCGCGTCCGCGGCGTAAAGGCCGGTGCACAGCGACCATAACCCCAACACCGCCGCGACCGTCCATCGCCCGTACTCCATGCCGGCCACGAACGACGCGCACAGAAATCCCATGCTGACCAGAAGAAAGATACAGCTAAGCAGTCTCACTGGCGCGACCATCCCCCTTCACCGCCCTTCTCTGCGCGCCCATCCTCAGCAACCAGCCTCGTCCCCGGATACTGCGCCGTAAAGAAAGGAAAATATGATCGGTTAGCGCCAGTATAGCATCGCGCCGCCGTCTTTCTCCAATTCCGGGAGTCAATTGTCGGATTAATTCGGGCGCACGAAAACCCACCGACCGCGCGCCCTTCGATTTACCCGCTGGCAGCCGCAAATGAAGCGGCCGCCAGCGGTATGATCCCGATACGCACTTACTGCAGTGTCAACGGTCCAAAGGTCAGACCAGTTGGAGCGTTTAACAAGGTCGCCGCTCCAGCAATGAACGTGTGCGGAAGCGTGTTACCGCTCGCGGTGATCTGGGAAGCGGTGAACTGAGCAAGCGAGTTGCCCACGGCGTTAGCCACCACGATGTTACCCGCCTTGTCCATGGTGATCCCATTGGGATCGCACAGGCTGAACGTCCCGCTGATGGGGGTTGGGCCGATTGCCACGTTAGCCGCCGGCGTCACGGAACCCGGTCCCGAGAACGTTCCCTTCGCAAATTCCACCACCGAACCCGCACAGCCCACAGGTGGGGGAGTGTTCTGCTCATTGGTAATCCACATGTTGCCGCTGGCGTCGAAAAGAATACCCCAGGGATTGTTGATCGTTGGGAGCCCGCCGGGGACGGCGCCGCTGTTCAGAACGGTGGTCGCTAAAACCCCCGTCAGGCCGCTGGCTGCCGCAAGCGTCGCCGCCGTTAGCTCAACGATGGTGGTGCCACCGTTGTTATCCACCCATAGGTTGCCGCTGCCGTCGAATGCGATTCCCAAGGGTCCATTGAAAGCCGGAATCGCTGGGGGCACGCTGTTAGTGAGCACTGCCGCCGGCGTTATGAGGATTCCACCGGTGGCAGTCAATTGCAACGCGCTGAATTTGAAAATCGCATTGGCCGCCGAGTCGCTGACCCACAGGTTTCCGTTGGTATCGAAGGCAGCGAATTGCGGGAATTGAAACGTCGTCGCACCCGTGGCCTTGACTACGAGGTTTGGAACCGGGTTCGGCGTCGTGTTCAGGCTGGCGACCTGGTTGAACAGAAACTTGTACACCGCGGCGCCCACGCCCGCCGCGCCACCGTCAACCAACCACAGATTGTTGCCCGCATCGAACAACGTATCCTGTGGAGACACAAACGCGGTAGTGAGCCGCGGCTGCGGCGGAACATTAAAGGTGCCGGCCACGCGAAAATCAATCCCTGCGTAATGCTGTGCCCTCGGGGTCCCACTGTTCGCGACCCAGACCCCGGCAAATGGTATGACACCGGTGTTGCCGCCGCCGCAGCCCCCCAGCGCCCCGACCGCCACCAGGGCCATCACCGCGCCGGCCACAGCGAAAAAGCACACCCCCGTTAAATAACCGCGCTTGTTGCCCTTATTACTCATCGCTTCCTTTCTCCTCCTATTGATCACTTCCCTCTTCCATGAGCCGCTCTACCACGGCGACCGCCATCACTATACCGAGACCCCGCCATCTTTCAAACTTTTTAGACCATGTATCAAGGAACAATCAGGCGCCAGCTCTCTTTTGTTTCGCAAAGGGTAATTTGGTTAACTTATCGTACGGATTCTTCACAGATTGTTCACACACAACACCGCCCGGCTTTTTCGGGCAAGCTCCGACCCAAACCTGCGTGCGCCGGTATTGTTCCGCGTTTCCCCGCACCCCACCCATAAACGGCCCATCCAGCTCTTGCGTGAAGCTCTTGCAGTTCTGCCGTGCCTGTAATTTACGTCGGCACTGCGGAAACCCTTTGCTGCCATTGGCAACGCACTGTCAGGTGCTCTCCCTGCCAGCTGAGCTTTTTTCCCAGCCGAGTTTGAACGTTCTCACCTCCACACTCCAAGTCCGAGCGCGATACGTTCCTTCTTACACGCTTCAAAGGGCGCTCGTGCACCCTTCGCGGGGATGCCTTTGCAAAGTAATACGTTTTTTACGAGTTGGACGATGGCAAGATAATTGCGTTACCTGACCTTCATGCAAAACAGGCGGAATTTCACAAAATATCCCGTCGCTTTTTGCCACCCCGCAAACGGAGGTTCTGTGTAATGCGCAATTCAATCATCGCAGCTGTTTTGGGCGCCGCGATGCTGCTGGCCGGATGCTCTGGCGCACCTCTCACCACGCGCGAAAAAGGTACGCTGCTGGGTGGCGCCGTCGGCGCTGGCGGCGGAGCATTGGTCGGGTCCGCTGTAGGAGCCCCTGCTGCCGGCGCCGTCATCGGCGGCGTAGTCGGTGCGGGAACCGGTTATGCGGTCGGAAACCATCTACAAAACGAAGAGTACCGCCATCACGATTATTACGGCGATTACTGACTTATAGTCCGTGGAAACGTGACTTGAGCAACAAAATGATTATAGGAGGGCCCCTGACATGGCGATAATACCGGCCCTTATATGCGTGATAGTTTCGATTGTGGTTGCCGCCACAACCGTTAAGCCGGTTCGTAGGCCGGCGCAAGCTTCATATAAGCGGCGCTAAGAACTCATTCAGTGTGCGCGCCAGCGCCTTTGGATTATCCAGCATCACGTGGTGGTAGGCATCCTCGATCTCGGCCGTCGATCCCTGCGGCGCTGCCGCAGCCATTCGCTTCGCCACCTCAGGAGTGATCATTGGGCTGAGTGTGCCTTTCACAATCAGGATCGGACAGGTGACCGCGCCTAAATGATCAAACACGTCGACCGCATCTCGCGCGCGAGATCGCGGATCGATTCGCACCACCCAGCCGCCGTCTTCCTCTTGTCTGTAACAGAAGCGAGCGATCTGTTGTAACATCGCCGGTGCAGCGCGGGTTTCCGCCGGCAGTAGGCGGAAACTCGCGCATGCCTGCTCCAGCGTCGCGTATCGGCGAGGTCGCCAGCTTTTCATCGATTGCGACCAACTCAGCATGTCTTCGGTAGTTTGGGGCAAACTGTCGATTATGGCGAGGGCGCGCACTTTGCTGCCCTTTGCGGCGGCGAAGGTGAGTGCGACCAGTCCGCCTCGCGAATGTCCCACCAGCACCGGGTCGCCCAGACCCCAACTCTCCACCATCGCGGCCACGTCAGCGGTATAATCCGCCATGGCGTAACCGCCCGAAGACCAGGCGCTTTCGCCATGCCCGCGCAAATCCATCGCGAGCGTGTGGAATGATCCGGTAAACGATGGCGCGACGAAGTCCCACCAATGACCGCAGGCCGAGCCGCCGTGGATAAACAGCAGCGGCTTTCGCCCCTCTCCACCATAGTCCACACAGTTGATTTCAAGCCTGGCTCCGGCAAACTTTCGATTACGCATGACGTTTCAGCGCTACATAACCCCTCCAATCGAGGCAACAGGGTTGCGCCTGGAATCCGTGGCCGAGATGCGCGGCGGCAGCCGCGATTATGCTGCGGACGCATTGATCGAAGGGCTCACTCCTGTGCCGCGGTGGCGCTTGCCGCCCCCGCCCGTCCGACCTTTGGCGCATGGATATACATCGCGTCGCCCGGCGGCCTTCGGCCGGTCTGCTCGGGAAGCCTGATCTGATATTTGATTTCCTGAAAGTGGTCGCTGTACTGACGCTTGGGGTTGTAGACTTTGTTAAACTTCCACAGCATTTTGGCGAAATTCGTCTGCCCCTGGAGCGCCAGCTTGGCCACCAAAAACGCCACGTCCTTGATGATCCCCAGGCCCATATGCTTGCGATTGATAATCGACTGCGTTTTGACCAGCTCCTCGTAGTATTTGTCCAGCGGCAGCCGCGTGGGCAGCACCGCGTGCTGGATATCGAACAGGCGGTAATCGCGCGTGGTGAGCTTGCGCGATTCCGTAAACCAGGTCTCCGTGCCGGGATAAGGCGTCGCGACCGTCAGATGTACGATCTCCGGGATACTCAACGCCCATTCGCGCACCACTTCGAAGCGCCGCTCGTCCCAATCCGGATCGGCGATCAGGTTGATCGCTACCGTAACGCCGATCTTTCGGGCCACCTCCAGCGCCTTGGAGTTGACCCCGGTGGACGAGCGTTTGCGATGGGCCTTGAGCCCCTCCTCGTCGATCGCTTCCAGTCCCAGGAACATGTATTCCAGCCCCAGCCGCCGCCAGTAGGCGAAAACCTCTTCGTTGCGGCACAGCACGTCGGAGCGGGTTTCCAGATAATACCGTTTTTTGATGTTGCGCTTTTCCAGCTCGTGCCCGATAGCGAAGCCGTGCTCGGGATGGATGAAAGCGACGTCATCAACAATGAAGACGTTCGGCTCCTTGATCGAAGCCATGTCCTCCGCCGCTGCTTCCGCCGTAGACTTGCGGTAGCTGCGCCCGTAAAAGGTCCACGCTGAGCAGAACGAACAATCCCAGGGACATCCGCGCGTGAACTCGATCGAAGCGCACGGGTCGAGCTCGCCGATAAAGTATTTGTTGCGCCGCCGCCCCAGATGCCGCGCGGGCATGAAGCGGTCAAGGTCGTCGATCAGTTTGGGCGGAGCGCCCGCCCCTTGCGCCGTCACTATGCCGGGCAGCTTGTCGATGTTGCCGCCGCCAATCGCTTCCAGCAGCTGCTGGGTGACGGTTTCTCCTTCTCCCCGGACAATGCAATCGATCGCGCCCTGCGCATGCTCAAGCACGTCGGACGCCACGAAGGATCCGCTATGGCCGCCTGCGAAAATGAAACAGTCGCGCCGCAGTTCCCTGGTCGCCTTGGCCAGATCGACGACTTCAGGCACGTTGGCCAGATAGTTAAGCGAAAACCCGATCGCCTGGGGCTTGAAGTCCTCCAGCTCGCGGAAATAGTCGCGATGGTTGAAGATTTGAAGGTCGATCATCCGGACGTCATGACCGACCTCAAGGACCGCAGCCGCCACCCGTTCCAACCCCAGGGGCTCCAGCCGCAAATACAGCTCGCTGTACATCAGCGGGCTGGGGTGTACGAATAATACTCTCATCTCCTCCCCTCAGCTAACCTAACCTAAGCTGCCTGACCGCGCAGTCAGATGCAAGGAGACAGGCCAGAAACGAGAAAAGAGAACTGAGAAAAGGGAGGCAGAAAGGACATTTTCTCCACTTTTCACCGCACACACTTTTTTCTTCTTCTTTCTCTTTTCTATTTTCTCGTTTCTCTTTTCTCGAATCGCTCGCCCATAGAAAACCGCTGCGCTCGCAGATAACATAGGTCGGTTCGGAAGCTCCGAAGGATAGATGCGCGATGGCGAATAAGTCCAGACTGCTCGACGGCGTTGCCGTACTCGAGATCGGCGACGGCATCGCCGCGCCCCTATGCGGCCGGATCATGGCCGACCTCGGCGCGGAGGTGGTCAAGCTGGAGATCCCGCCCGGCGGAGATAGCACCCGCCAGTGGATGTTTCCTCCCCCGGTTAACGGCGTCAGCCCGGCCTGGGTTTACTACAACCGTGGCAAGAGCAACGTGGCCATCGATGTCGCTCGTCCTGAAGGCGTCCAGGCCGTTCTGGATCTGGCCGCACGCTTCGACGTGGTAATCGAGAATCTTCCGGTGGGTGCCCTCGCCAGATTCGGGCTGGATTACGCATCCTTAAAAGCTAAAAACCCGCGCCTCATCATGTGCGCAATTTCTCCGCATGGTCAGACCGGCCCGCTCGCCTCCAGCCCCGGGGATGACGGCACGGCGCAGGCCTTGTGCGCACTCGCGCAGTTAACCGGCAATGAGGACGGCTCGCCGGCTGTGATTGGCCAACGCTATGCCGAGGGCGTGGGTGCGGTTTACGCGCTGGGCGCTGTCGCGGCAGCCCTGCGTTATCGCGACCGTACCGGTCAGGGTCAATACATTGACCTGGCGCTCTACGAAGGCCTGCTGTACGTCCATGACACCTCGCTGATGCAATACGTCTTCACCGACGGCCATGAGATTGCCTTTCCGACCGGAGCCCATCGCCCCGGCACGATGCCGTGCGGGATGTTCCGCGCCAGCGACGGATACATCGTCTTCACCATCCTCCAGCCGCAGGATTGGGAATGGTTCATCGCGCGCATTGGCCGGCCTGACAAGGTGAACGATCCCCGCTGGAGCAACGCCGATAACCGCTTCGAAGACCGCTACGAAATCATCCCGATAATAGAGCAATGGTTGCAGACTTTTCCCGGGCGCGATGAGCCCGTGCGGCTGCTGCTGGAGCGCCACCTGCTCGCCGGCTCGGTGCTGACGCTGGATGAAGCCGCCAACCATCCGCAGATTCAACAGCGCGGCTGGCTACAGCCGGTCGAAGTGCCGGAGTTCGGCAGCGTCCGCCTGATGCCGGTGCCTTACCGTTTTTCCGATGCCACGGTCCAGACCGCCTCTCGGATCGCCCGCTTCGGTGAAGACAATGCCGCTGTCGCGCAGAAATACCTGGGCTGGAGCAAGGAAAAGATTGCGGCTTTGACGCGCAGTGGCGTCTTCGCCGGCACACCCCACACCCCCACCGAGCCAAATTCCTATGGCGTGGATCCTCACGCAACTGTCGCGGCGCAACCAAATGAGGCGAGCGCGGCCAAGCCAAAAATCTTGGCCGGCGTCAAAGTACTGGAAATCACCAATTACCTGGCCGGACCGACCTGCGCGCGTATCATGGCCGATCTCGGGGCCGAAGTCGTCAAAGTGGAGATTCCGCCAATTGGCGACTACATGCGTCGCCAGTACTATGCCAAGGAAGGAATGAGCGCCGGCTACGCCTGGTTTAACCGCGGCAAATCCTCCGTCGCCATCGACTTAAAACGTCCCGACGGGGCAAAAATCGTCCTTGAGCTGGCGTCCCATTTCGACATCGTGGTGCAAAACCTCACCCCCGGCGCGCTGGACAAGCACGGGCTTGGCTATCAGGCGTTCAAGGCCGTCAATCCGCGCATCATCATGTGCTCGATTTCAGGCTATGGTCAGGACGGTCCCTATGCCCGCCTCCCCGGCAACGATACCTGCTCCCAAGCCATGGCCGGCCTGATTCAGCTAACCGGCAACGAGGACGGCTCCCCCGTCTACAGCGGCATCTACCTGGCCGACATGAGCGGTGCGATCAACGGCTTTGCCAGCGTGATGACCGCGCTTTTCGCGCGCGAGCGGACCGGCATGGGCCAGCATATCGACCTGGCACTAACCGAATGCCTGTTCCACCTGCACGACGTGCCTTTGATTCAATATCTCTTCAGCCATGGCAAGACGGTGGCCCAACCCGAGGGCACGCACGGGCATGGCTTCAGTCCATCAGGGATGTTTGAGACCGTCGACGGCTACATAACGATGACGGTCGCTAACAACGATCAATGGCGCCGGCTTGCCGACCTGATAGGAAAAGCCGGAATGGCAGATGACCCGTCCTATGGCGACTCCGTCAAACGTCATGAGCGCCGCCATGAACTGAAGGCTGCTATCGAAGGGTGGCTCAAAAGTCGTGCCTCGCGCGACGAGGCGGTCGACCTACTGCACCAGGCCGGCATCGCCGCGATGCCGCTTTACCGCGTCGACGAAGTGGCCAATCATCCCCATCTCGCCACCCGCGGCTCATTCGCAACCATGGAAGTATCGCCCTTCGGCCGCATATCACTTCCAGTCCTACCCTTTCGCTTCTCCAATGCAGCCGTCGAAATCGATCCAAAGTGCGCTGTCATCGGTGAGGACAATCACAAAGTCCTCGCCAGGTATCTAAACTATCCGCCCGAAAAAGTGGACGGGTTGCTGCGCGAAGGGGTGCTTTACGAGCACGAACTGGCAACGCAGCGCCGCCGGACCGCACGGCCACGCGTGTGAGCCGAGCAGAGAAAAAATCAGAGCCGCGACCGTTGGGGAGCGGTACCGCTGGCAAAACCCGACACAGACCGCTCGCTCACGCGCGAGGCACGGATACCAAGTCACAGGATCCGAGCGAGAGAGCACATCTGCTCTTGAGAAATTCCAAATATTTTTCGGAAGACTAGTAGCGGCGAAGGGCGCATGTTCCCAGCCCCCTATTTAAAGAACCTGAACTTCAGATGCCTGAAACGCGAGCTCTGTGAAGTGCGGCTGCTGATCCAGTGGCGCAGACCGGGCGGCAGATCGTCGTAGCTCCTGGTGCTTTTGCTGTAGATGTCCATATACCTGCCTTGCGTCAGGCTGGCCGCGGTCGCCGTACCGGTGTCAAGGTCAATCGCGAAAGCCGCCTGCTCGTCCGCGCAATTGTTGCGCACGCAGCCCTGAGCCACGATGTCTCGCGACACCCGATCGATCGGCCTGAGCACCTGAAAGCGGCTCAGAAATGGCTCCAGGCGGTCCCCCAGTAGCCTCGCCAACGGGTCGTGGACCTCGGGCAGCGCCAGGAACTGCTTGTCCGGCGATTTACCTACGTACCCATCCAGGCCCAGGTCACGCTCCTGCGCCGCCGCCACAGCTGCCAGCATGCAGGCCAGCGCCAGATGCGCGCAGGCTTTCCACAATTGCCGTATCTTCATGCTCCAAGCACCAGGATAAAAAAATCCCCGGTTGCGCGGCACGGCGCAACCGGGGATTCGCCAATCACACTGACCAACCTGCTAGCTCGCCGCGAGTTGACCTTGCGCCTGCTTGGCCGCCTCGACCTCGTACTTGCAGATGAAGCCGCTGCGCGACCACGCGATGAACGCCGGCAGAACCAGAACGCCGGCGAACATGTTGGTGAACATCAGGAAGGTCAGCAGCACGCTCATCTGGTTATGGAACAGCAGCGGTGAAAACGCCCACGGCACGATGCCGCCTACCATAACCGAGAAGGTCGAGAAGACCGCCGCGCCGGTCGCGGAAATACCGGTGGTGATGGCGTCCCTCACGCTCTCCCCGCGCATTACCTCGTCCTGGATACGCGCGACAACGTAAATGCCGTAGTCCACGCCCAGCCCGATACCCAGCGAAATCACTGGCAGAGTGTCGATGGTCAGGCCGATGTCGCGTATCCGCATGTAGATGAAGGCCGCGAAGTTGGCCAGCACGCACGACAGCACGAACAGAATACCAGCCACCACGGAGCGGAAAGCCAGCACCGAGAATACGAAGATGACCAACAACACGAAAGTGATGTTAATCAGATCGAGCTTGAACAACACATCGTTGGCCGCCGCGTACAGACCGGCGATGCCGCCCATGTAGAGCACGTTGACCTTGCTCAGGTTCGGATTCTTGGCCACATACTTGGCTACGAAGTCCTCCAGTCCCTTGGTCACATCGGCCAGGGTGCCGTAGGTGTGGTCCGACATCAGGATGCGGATACAGGTGTCCTGCGCCGCGGTGCTGGAAATGAACTGCTCCATTTCGCCCGGCGCCGTGCCACCCAGGAAGAGGTACCACAGATTACCGGACTGCTGCGGGTTACGCGGAATCGCGAAGAACTTCGGATGCGCGTAGTGAAACATCTGGTCGAAGGGCCGGATGATGGTGGACCCGAACGAAATTACCTGCCTCACGCGCGGGTCGGTTAAAAGGTAATCGCGCATATCGTCCGCCATCCGCAGCACTTCCGGACCCAGCACCGACTGCGCGTCCGGATAGGCCGGCGTGGTCAGGATCACCCAGCCCTCATCGGCGGGAAAATAATTGGCAATTGCCTTGATGTCCTGGTTGACTTTGGAGTTGGCTCGATACAGTGGGGTGCCCGGGGTCGAGTAACCGATCTTCGCCCGTTCGCCCGCCGCCAGGCCCCAAATCATTATCGCGCCCGCGAACAGCAGCAGCGCGCCGCGCACCTTGCCCGGCGTAACCGGTATCTCAACCAGGGCCGACAGACCGTTCTTAAGGAAATTCGGCGTGTAGTCGCTCCACAGTTTCTCGCCAAACGCGCCGCCCTTGAGCCGCGGAACCGGCGAGAAGCTCAGGAAGATCGGCTCGAACACGAACACCATCGTCAAGCTCGACGCCAGCCACACCGCGCCGGCCAGGCCGATATGATGGAGTACTGGGATGCCGCCCAGCGACACGAAGATGATCCCCGCGATGTCCGCGATGATCGACAGGAATCCCGGCGGCAGCATGTAGTTGGTGGTCGCCACGATCGCGATGTACTTGTCCTGACAGGAATCAAGCTCGTTGTAATATCGCCCCTGCCACTGGATGCCGTGGCTTAAGTCGCGCGCGGTCAGAATAAAGGGGATGACGAGCATGACTGGGTCGAAGTTGTAACCCATCCAGCCAACGAACCCGAGCCCCCATACCGCTGACAAGGTCCCGGTGACGATCGGCGCCCACCAGCGGCTACGATGCCCCAGGCTGATGTACAGCAGGATGACCATCAATAATACTGCGGTCGCGAAACACAGCGCGATGGCTCGCAGATAATGATAGCCGTAGCCGCGGACGATCGGTTCACCAGCCACATAAATTAAGTGCTCGGGGTCCTCGTATTTTTTTACGATCCCCTCGATGCCGTCGAATAACTCCCGGTAGTCGAGCGATTCCTCGTTGAACGACGCCATAATGCTTGCGGCTTTGTGGTCATCGCTGATGAACTGCCGCAGATCTTCACGATGGGCGAAAATGTGCTTCTTGAGCTCGTCGATCGCGGCCGGAGTCGTGGGGATATCGGGATACATGTAGGGCTTGGTATCCAATCCGCCGGGCACCGCTTCGGCAAACGCAAGGCGGTAGGAGGAAAGCGACTTCACTTCCTGGTGGTTTACGCCCGGCAGGCGGTCAACGTCGCTGGTGATGTCCTGGATCTTCTTTAGGGTCGGAACGTTAAAGATGTCGCCGTCTTTCACCTTGAGCATCAGGATCAAGGTTTGGGCGCCGCCGTAGTTATGATACTTGCGATAGAGCTCGACGTTACGATGGCCCTTGGGGAAAAAGTCCGCAAATTCGGTCGCGATCCTCACCTTGGTCACGCCGAGGATCATGAACAGGCTGATCCCTACCAGCAGCAGGCCAATGGGCAGCCGCCAGCGCAAGACGAATTTGCCGATTCCGCCCAAGCCCTCGGTCGCCCGGCCTTCAACTCTTTCCATCACTCCGGCAGGCAGGCGCATGCGCAACGAATCGCGCCATCGGGTCTCGCCCACTGCCTCGTTGACGGACTTCATTCTGTCGTCAGTTTCGGATGCCAACGCTGTCCTCCATGTATCGCGCTTACTACACCTGCGCCGCAGACCTGGTCGTGACGAAGGCTTGCTTAGCGTGATTCAATAAAAATTCCAAGCCCAAGCATGATTTGAGTCCGGAGGCCAAGCCGGGAGCACACTTTGGCGCCGCGGCTTGCCACGGATATGTCAGCCTCAAAAATCCCGAAGGCATTATCTTTTGACATTTTCCCCGGCTGAAGTCCAATGTTTCGGGCCTCGTTCATGCGCTAACGATGCAATACAAGGCGGACCGGGTTCCCGAACTCTGCAGATGCCCCTGACGTGACCTTCCCAGCGTTTCATAGCATTTCATCAATGCCGCCGCTATTCAAGGATGATCCACAGTGCCGTGATCAGATTTGCAGTCAACCATAGGTCTGGAGTCAACCGGCCTCGGGCGGATAAAAAAGATCGCCGGTCAGCCCCCGGCTCGCGAGCGCCTGGGCTGTACCGCTCCGGACCTGCCAGCGAGCTTTGCGCGCGTCTGCGCGGTCGATTCGCCTATCCAATCCAGGTACTGCGGCGAACCCTGCTTAATCTCGACCGCTATGATCTCGGGCACCTCGTAGGAATGCAGTTGTTTGACCCGCGCCTGCAAGGCCGCGAAAAGGCTGGCCCGCGTCTTTATCAATAGTAAATGTTCGGACGCATCCTCCACCGCCTCACGCCAGCGGTAGATTGACCGGATTGGGCCCACCAGGTTGGCACACGCCGCCAGTCGCTCCTCCACCAGCGCCCGCCCAATGGCGGCAGCCTCCTCTTCACTGGCGGTGGTTACGAAAACTATGGCGTAGGAGTCCTTCGAAATGGCCATCGGGGACTCACCTCCCGGGACAGGCGCTTGCGCAGCTCCCGCGCCGTGCAGCGATATTTGAAAGCCTTGCGGCCATTAACGAAAAGCACTGGAACCTCCAACCCGAAACGCCCTTCCAGCTCCGGATTTCCGCCGATGTCAATTTTCTCCAGGCGGGCCTGGAAGCCAGCGAGTTCCCGCGTGATTACATCCTCCATCTCGCGGCACAACTCGCAATCCGCACGGCCGTAGAGGGTAAGTTCGATCATCGTTCAACACACTTTGACCAAGATCTCAGTCAAACCCAAGGCTGACCTCAGCGCTATTGAGCGGGCGCTCTTTATTCGTAGCGCCGGCCTCCGTGCCGGTTCTTTTTCGTCGTACCGAAACGAACTGACTTTAACCAAGCAGCCCCAGTTCGCGGAGCAAACGAACAGTCGCCGGGCAGGCGGACCGGCGACCGGCGCTGCCCGCACCACGCGTCAGGTCCGCGATTAGAAAGTCGAGGTCCGCGACGCGGTCAATATCATACCACCAGCGCCCCAGCCGATAGGAAATACGCAGCCGGCGCAGGCGCCGTAGCGTCTGCTCCAGGACTGCCCCGCCACCCCACCCAATCGCGCCAAAGATGTCAGGAATCGCCCCGCAAACTCCAACCAGGTAGTAGCCGCCGTCCAGCGCCGGGGCGATAACTACGGCGGCGTGACGCAGGTCCTCGATGCTCTGGCGGATGAAGCCACGCGGCAGCGAAGGCGTGTCGGTGCCGAAGAGCACCGCCCCAGGCGGATCCGCATACGGTTCCAGCACCCGTGCCATGCGCCGGCCAAGGTCGCCCTGTCCCTGGTCCACCAGCTCGGCGCCAAAGCGCCGCGCCAGCCCCACGAAGTATTTGCTCACATGCACCGGGCCCGGCGAGCTGCCCACGATCACCAGCTTGCAACGGCCGACGGCGGCCGCTTTTGTAAGCGCGTCAACGATAAAGGCGTCGGCCAGCCGGGCGGCGACCGCGCCGCCAAGGCGCGGAATCAGCCGGGTCTTGACCCTGCCGGCAATGGGCTCGCGCGCAAAAACAATCAGGGTGGGTGCAACCCGCTCTGCGTGCCTGCGGCGCACCGGGCGCACGCCGCTATTTAATCGTTTCAGGGACAAGCAGATTGATCGGAATCGCCAGGGTCTTGATCAACAGATGGCTAATCGACTTGATTGGCGCCGGCACCACCGAGGGATCGCCAATCGGGCCCTCCACATGGAAGTATGCCGCGACAATACCAGATTGACTTTGGGCCAGCCGCGTTCCAATTAGGGGAATCTTGTTAAAGACTGTGTCCAGCAGTTGGAAGGGGCGCATTCCTACCATCATGTTTAAAGTGCTTTGCTTGACGTCGACCTTACCGGCGGCGGTGATCTTCATTACCGGCCCATCGAGCATAAAGTCATCCGTTTCAAAGCTACCCCGTTCGCCGATAAAGTGCGCGGTCAGGGTTCTGAAAGGGACTCCGTTGACCAGCGGGTCGGGAACCTCGGCGTTAAGCCACTCGCTGACCGCCACCAGCGAGAGCATGCGCGAAAGCAGCTTGAACTTGAGCAGCACGCCGTTTTCAACTTTGGTCGACAGCCTACCGGTCAGGGTTTGGAAAAAGTCGTCGTTGGTATCGGCCCACAGGTCCGCGTCGGCTGAGAACCGGCCCGTCATCACCATTTGATTGCCGGCCAACGCCTGCAGCGCAATCACGTCGACATCCTGCGCGCCGGTGACGATGTGTACCCAGTCGTCGCGCCGATGCCCGGCCAGGTCCATCGTGAGATGGCCGCCCATCGCGCCGGCGCTGATGTCGAACACCCGCCAACTGTCCGGGTCGCGCTGGAAGTTCGCTTTGAGACCCTTCATCTCAAGGCGCGCCAGGTTCGCCTCATCCGCCTCGATATGGCCCTCAAAGGCGCTGTTGTCGATCTTGACCGGGGTTTTGGGCGTCCACGGCAGGCGCACCGCCGTAATCGCTTCGAGGTCAAGCCGCTGCGCCCGCGCCTCGATTCTTATAACCGGCTTGGCCGCGTCCGCGACCGAAACCGTCATATCCATCGGCGAACCCTCGAAGTGCGCCGCCTTAATCGCCAACTTGCCGCCCTGCCCCTCCATCGTCACCGTTGCCGGATCGGTCAGGATCACGGGCGAGCGCAGAAAGGCGAACTTGATTTCGCCCGGGCCCAGCGCCAAATTGCCATCGACCCGGTAGGGCCGCGCGCCGCCATCCTTCACCCGGCTAATCGTAATATTGCCGTTGGCCCGCGCGTGAATGTTGATCGTGTCTGTGGTCATCAGCCGCGGGAGCCATTCTTCCGCGTTGATCTGACTCAACGCGATGGCGAGATTGACGACGTCATAAGACCCCGGTCCGATCCTTTCAATCCTGGCGCTGGCCCTCATGCTGCCGTGCCTCAGGGCGAGCTCGAGCTTGTCGATTGCAATCTTGTCTGGCGAAACGACAATCGTCCCGCCATAGAGCCTGAACTCCGAGGGCGCCGAGACCACCCCCACGATCACGCTGTGCGGACGCAGCACGGCCACATACTCGGGTGGCTTGCCAAGGCCAAATCTGGTCAGCTCTCCGTGTAGCTCGACCTCTGCCCCGGTCCTGCCCTGCAGGCTCTGGATGCGTCTTAGCGGCTCAACCTCGACGCTGGATATCCGTTGGCGCAAAGCCGCAAAGATCTCCCCCATATCCAGATCCCCTGCCAGTTTGACCCGGTACGGTATTTCGCCTCCTCTGCCGCCCAGGTCGCAGCTGGCCATGATTTCGTTTAGCGTCGAAGTACCGAAACTGGCATGGCTTTGCGTCAGTCGCGCCAGGCCGCCGGCATAATCGAGCCTGCCATCGAGTTCCGCCACCGGCGGAATGTCCGGCGCGGTGAAAGCCAGTCCATCAAGGGTTGCCTTGACTGCTGTCTGATGAAGCAGAATCTTCGCCGACGGCGCCTCCAACTCTTTGAGGGTGGTATCGAGGCCCAGTTGATCGATGCTAACCCGGCCGGCCGACACCATCCGCGTATAGTCGGAGGCCCAAACCGGCATTCCTCGAATCCGTTGCAGCAACGACTTTAGCTGTTCCGCGCCAAGGTTGAAGGGCGAGAGATGGGCCCGGATGTGCAGGTTGTCCGGTGGCAACGGCGTTACGCTGGCCGATCCTGACAGCAGTTCTTTGCCCCCGGTGCGCATCATCAACTGGGTCAACTCAAGACCGCCGAAAGACTGGATCAGGCGGGCGCTCAAGGTCAGGTCAGTCAGGTGAACTGGCTCAGCCAGGAAGGGTCCGCCCATTTGGAAATCGGTGGTATGGGTCAACGCCTGTCCCACAACCGTACCGTCGGTGCGTACCAGGAATGTCAGGTTGCTCTTCAGACTGCCCTTCAAGCTAAGACCCCTGGTGGTGAAGTCCTGGAGATGCGCATTCCAAAACCAAAGCGAACCGCGGGCGAATGGAACGTCGGCTCCATCGATCTCGGGCGCCATCACCAGGCTCGCTCCCAGCTTGAAATTCGGCAGATCCACGCCCTTGAACAGACCCATCAAGCGCAACCGCCAGGCCCCAGCCGATCTGCTATGGGTGGCGCGGACGGCCGCGTCGTCGAATAGTACCCGGCCCTCTCGATCTTCGACCGTAGCCGAGGACATGATGATTTGATGGGTGACATTTGAAAGCCGCACCAGAACCTGCCGCATGTCCCTGACCGCGGCGCTGTCCAGCACCGGCATCGGTCCGGGCGTCACCGAATACAGCGGCAGCACCACTTTGGGCTGGTTTAACGACACCGCAAGAAATGGCAGGCCGCCGTGAAACAGCAAGGTCCGGTAGCCGCAGATCAGCCTGATCTGCCCAAAGCGTGCGACGGTGTGATTGCCGTCCAGCAGGCGCGCGGAATTCAGCGTGATGACGACATGATAGGAAACTGTGGTGGTCAGCCGGTCGGTGATCAGGTCAAGACCGGTCTCGGCCTTGACCGCCGCGGTGATTCGTTTGCTGATCTCTTCGGGACCGAGCCGCTTGATAGCGCTCCACGCCACCAGGCACGCGGCCAGCGTTCCGGCTATCAAGACGCCAATCAGGACCAACAACAGCTTGTGTATGCGAGCTAGCAAAACCTGCGGTCCTCTGGTCGTTCATTGACGCCGTAGCGCCTATACCCCGTTCCCAGCATCAAAATGCCAAATAACAACCCGTGACTCGAACTTGTTTCTATGCGGCGGGGTCTATGGTCAGACCATTGGTCGCGCTGCGCATCGGTTCGCCTCCTGTGCCGCCCTAAATCGCGCAGCGCCTCACTTTAGCCTGCTGCTCTCCCCAGTAAAGAGTCGTGAAAGGGCCCTGAGTTGAGCGGCCCTAATTGGTGCCGAATCGCTGGCGTTGCCGCTTTTCAAGCTGATCCAGCAATTGCTGGATGTTCTTGACCTCTACCACCTGCCATTGACCGTCGGGATTGCGCGCCATGCGGATGTCCCAATCCTGTCCTTTGCGGTCGCGGAATTGCGTATAGGCCGTGCTGCCGTTGTTATGAAGCAGAACCATAGCTCCCGCCACCGCTGCGGCCGGCATCTGCACCTCTTTGGCGCCGTCGTCCACCTTCTGCTTCGCCCACGACTCAACCAGTCTGGCGGCGGGAGCGGAGAACAGTTGAACGGCGCCCTTGCTGATAAAATCGGCCAGCGGATCACCCGAGCCGGCTTGGTTTTGGACCATCTGCATACCGGCTTTGCTGACGACGCTTTGAAAGTCCACGAAGCGGGCCGCCCGATCGCCGTCGCGGGCATCGATCGCCAGCTTCATTTGCAGCACCGCGAAGCTGGGCGTGCCGGGCAGATAAAAAACGGCCCACCCGGCCACCAGGACCAGAAGCAGGACTGCCGTCCAATGACGCAACAAGAAACGTCCCATAGTTTTTGACTGTGAACTGCTTTGAATTCGATCCGGCTGAGCGCCTCCCGGGCGCCGGCACCATTATGCTTAACATGATTCGCGGCGTAATCGAACTACCCCATCGCGATAGCGTCGGCCTTAATGCGCCGGTAATCTCATTACAGGTACATGCAGCAAACCCAACCGCCGGCCAACCAGGTTCATCCGCCCCTGACTCTCAGCTTCGGGCGCTTTCGGCTGCCGCTTGAAATTGTGTTCGTGGCCTTGCTCGGTACGTTGGCTCTGACGGTCAACATCGGCCAGCGGCCGCTGGTCGACTGGGACGAAGCCACCTACGCGCAGGTTGCGCATGAAGCGCTTGCCCGCCACCAGATTCTCGATTTGTCCTGGAACGGCGCCCCGTATGTGAAAAAGCCGCCCTTGCTGTTCTGGATGGTTACAGTCTCGTTCCGGCTACTGGGCGAAAGCGAACTCTCGGCGCGGCTGCCCTCGGTAATCGTCGGAATCGGTACGCTGATTCTGATCTATCTTTTTGCCGCGCCCGTCCTGGGCAGGTTGGGCGGCCTGTTGGCGGGCATCGTCCCCCTGGGATTTTACTTTTTCATCGCGCGTGGAGGACGCGAATGCGCCACTGACGCGCCGCTGATCTTTTTCAGCACGCTGGCGATCTATGCCTTGGCCCGCGGTCCGCAAAAACGCCTTTGGCTCAGCTTGTCGGGTGTCGCCTGTGGTCTGGCCATCCTGAGCAAGGGGCTGGCCGGCGTGCTGCCCCTGATCGTGGCCGCCGGCGCCTTTTGGTTCATCCCCGGCTTTTCCGGCGCGGGCCTGGGCGGGATGATTTGGATCATCACTGGGGCAGCGGCAGTCGCCGGGCCGTGGTGCATCTATGAGGCCCTGTTCAATTATCCGGTTTTCCTGGCAAACTTCGTCGGCTACGAAACGCTGCGCCGTGTCACCACCCATCTGGAAGACGATCAGTTGGGCGCCGACTTCGCGCTGGTGACGTTCGGTTCGGAAATTGAACACCTCTGGCCGCTGATTTTGCCTCTCGCGGCTTATACCGTCGGCGCTTTGCGCAATGGACTGATGGCCAGCCTGCGCCGCGTGCCATCCGCTGTATGGCTGTGGCTGTGGTGGCTCGCAGTGACGCTGGCAGCCTCCTGTGCCGTTCAAACGCGGTTGCCCTGGTACGTGCTGCCGGCACTGGTTCCCACCGCCCTGCTGGCCGCGGCCGTTCCGGCCTACGCGCTGCGCGGCCCCAACATTCGCACCGCCTCGGTAGTCTTGGCGGTTGCCGCCCTGGTGCTGATTGCGCTGCACGCGCCCAAGCGCTGGCACACGATTAACCAGACCGCGCAACGCCAGCGCGCGCTAAGCATGCCCAGCTATGTGCTGGGCATCAAGGCGCGCAACGC
Organism: Binataceae bacterium (SeqCode); assembly: GCA_035939115.1. Lineage (GTDB taxonomy): Bacteria > Desulfobacterota > Binatia > Binatales > Binataceae > JAJPJA01. The sequence goes on along the minus strand of DASZGF010000136.1, from coordinate 96,833 downwards.
CAACGGCGCGGATCCGGGGGGCGAGCTGTTTTTCGCCGGCGTGTCCCTGCCGACCCTGGTCTATTACAGCGCGATGCGATGCAACTTCGTCGAGACCTCTGAACTGGCGCACGTCGAATTGGTGGGCGCGGCCGCAGTCCCTGACGCGATTCATTGGCACGATCTGGTGCTGCTCGATCCCAACGGCAAGGCCGACGTCATCGGCAACCTCGACCACGAATGGCACTGGTCCACCGACACGCCCGCCAATTAGCCCGGCAGACGCCCACGTTCTGCAGCCCGTCCATCTACTGTACCATTATTACTCGCTACATTAATCGCGACGTTTTCGGCAGCGGCTCGCCGATTACCACCAGCAAGACATAGCCGCCCGCCCTACTACGCTACATCACTTCGTTCGCACTGGACCCGAACCCGAAGAAGGGCTCATCCATCTCGCAGATGGGCGCGTCTGGTGCTATCTCACTCGGCGACGGAGGACGACAGCAAACTGGCGGCGGGGCGGTCGAGCAGCCACATTACCTCGCCCTGATTCGCGTCGATGATCTGGGCCGGATACTTGTCCGGATTGCGCGGTCCCTCCAACGCCAGCTTTACCGCCTCGGCCTTGTTCTTACCCGACACGATGAACATCACCCGGGCGGCATTGTTGAGCACTGGCGGTGTCAGCGTGATGCGTTTTCGCTGCGGCGCGTCCACCTCGACCGCTACGGCCAGTCGCCGCGTTTCGTGAAGAGCAGGACTGCCGGGAAATAACGAAGCGATATGCACGTTGTCTCCCAAGCCAAGCAAAATCAGGTCGAAACGGGGAAACTCGCCCTCATTCAGCGAGAAGAAGTTCCGGAGTTCATTTTCGTACTCGCTCGCCGCGATTTCCGGATCGGCTTCGCCCCGCATTCGATGAATCTGGCCCGGATCAAGGCTCAGCTTCGACAGCATAATGCGATTGGCCATCCCATAGTTGCTGTCCGGATCGTCTGGCGGCACGCATCGCTCGTCTCCCCAAAACAAATGGACCGCGTTCCAATCCACGCTCAAATGAAAACGTGTAGCGATAAGGCTGTAAACATCGGCGGGAGTATTGCCGCCGGTCAGCGCCAGCGCGAATTGACCATGCGTGCAGATAGCCTCGCCGGATACGTGAACGATTTCCTCCGCCGCGCGCACGAACAGCGCTTGCGAATCATCCAAAACAATAATTTGGGGCTTTGCCATAATTCTTAGAAAAGAGAAACGACAAAAGAGAAAATACCAGTAATCGGATCTGATTGCCTCTCTTTTCTCTTTTCTACTCTTCCCTGCTACCAGTCCGAATCCTTGTCCTTATCTTTGTCCTTGGAGCTGTCCCCCGCCTTGCTCCGCATCACGTCCACGGCCTGCTTGGCACCACCCCTGTCGCCAGCGGTCAGGGCCTGGGCGAAACTGCCCGCGATAGCACGCATCAAGGCTCCTTCGGCGGTGTCCAGGCTGCTCGCCAGACCGGCCAACCGTTCCATCGCCTGACCGATAATCGCCAGCGCCCCGGGCACGTCGCCGCGCTCGCGGGCCGCAGCCGCCTCTCGCAAACGGCTTTGAACCTCCGCCACCACCGGACGCGCCTGTGGACCGATGACGACCTCCAGTTCGCCCAGGCGGTCGATAAGCTGAAGGAAGGGGTCAGACTGTGATACTATGGCCACGCTTAATCCTTTCATTTGTAACGGTCTCGCATCAAGGCCGGCAGTGAGGGGACGCGGCTCCGGCGCGCCGATGGGTATATCGACGCACCGCGATGAATGCTAGACAATTACAAGGCTTAAGTTGAAGGGGAATCTTCCTCGATGAGACGAATTTTGGATCGCCGGGTGGTGGTAACAGGGGTCGGGCTGGTAACTCCGCTGGGTACCGGAGTTGAGAAAAACTGGGAAGCCCTGATGGCCGGGCGCTCCGGCATAGGACTGATCCAGAGTTTCGACCCCTCCGACTTTCCGACCAAAATTGCCGGTGAAGTGCGCGATTTCAATCCCGAGGATTGGATCGAGAAGAAAGAAATCAAACGGATGGATCCCTTCATCCAGTACGCGATGGCTACCGCCCAGCAGGCGATGGAGCAATCAGGACTGGAGTTCGACGAAGAGGAGGCCCCGCTGATCGGGGTGATCGTCGGGGTCGGCATCGGCGGCCTGATCACGATCGAGGACATTCACAAGACCTTTCTGGCCACCGGACTTAGAAAGGTCACGCCATTTTTTATCCCGAAGCTGATCAGCAACCTGGCACCGGGCAACATCGCGATCCGCTACGGGGCCAAAGGCATCAATCTCGCCACTACCAGCGCCTGCGCATCAGGCAGTCATGCCATCGGCGAGGCTTACCGGATGATTCGCCAGGGTTATCTCAACGCCGCCATCACCGGCGGCACCGAAGCGGCCATGACGCCGCTGGGCCTGGGCGGATTCGCCGTGATGCGCGCGCTGTCCACGCGCAACGACGAGCCGGAGCGCGCCAGCCGCCCCTTCGATCGCGAACGCGACGGTTTCGTCATGTCCGACGGCGCCGCCGCGCTGGTGCTCGAGGAACGCGAGCGCGCCTTGAAAAGAGGCGTGCCGATTCTGGCCGAGATCGTGGGATACGGCGCCAACGGCGACGCCCATCATATCACTTCGCCCGCACCCAACGGCGAAGGCGCGGCCCGCTGCATGCGGATGTGCCTGGTTGACGATGACCTCGATCCGGCAGAGGTCGATTACATCAACGCCCACGGCACTTCGACCCCGCAAGGCGACCTGGCCGAGACCCAGGCGATCAACCAGGTGTTCGGCGAGCATGCGGCGAGGATCGCGGTCAGCTCAACCAAATCAATGACCGGTCACCTGTTGGGCGCGGCGGGCGCGGTGGAGTCGGTTTACACGGCGCTGGCGGTGCAGCGCAGCGTGATTCCACCCACCATCAATTACGACTATCCCGACCCCGAATGTGACCTGGACTACGTGCCCAACCATCCGCGGCCCCAGCGCATCCGGCTGGCACTGAACAATTCCTTCGGCTTTGGCGGCACCAATACCACGCTGGCCTTCCGGCCCCACACCGCGGACTGAGAGGACGGCTTATGGGTTCACGAATTATCGGCACGGGACGGGCCGTTCCGCCCGCCGCTTTCACCAATCAGGATTTGGAACGCCAACTCGACACCTCCGACGAATGGATCCGCTCGCGCACCGGCATCGCCAGCCGCTACCTGATGCGCACCGGAGAATCGCTGCTCGACATCACCCATGAAGCCAGCCGCCGCGCGCTGGACAAGGCCGGGCTCAAGGCCAACGAGCTTGACGCAATCGTGGTCGGCACGGTGTCTTCCGAATATGCCTTTCCCTCTTTCGCCTGCCAGGTCCAGCGCATGCTCGGGGTCACCTCGATTCCCGCCTTCGACGTGGCCGCGGCCTGCTCGGGTTTTGTCTTCGCGCTGTCAGTGGCCGACAACTCGATGCGGGCGGCGGTCTGGAAAAAGGTCCTGGTGGTCGGTGCGGACGCCCTCTCGACCATGGTGGACTGGGGTGACCGCCGCACGGCGGTGCTCTTTGGCGACGGCGCCGGCGCTGCTGTAATGATCAGCGAACCGGGTCCGCGCGGCGTTCTGGAAACGCTACTGCGATCGGCGGGCGAGTTCTGGGAGCTGTTGTCGCTGCGCGCCACCGGAACTCGCGCCAGCGCCGACTCCGAATTGCGTCGCGAGTCGCTCGACACGCTCAAAATGCGCGGCCCGGAATTGTTCAAAATCGCGGTCAAGAGCATGGCTGACATCACCCGCCAGGTGGTCGAGCGCGCCGGCGTCACCTTGGCCGACGTGCGCGTGGTCATTCCCCATCAGGCCAATATTCGCATTCTCAACGCGGTTGCAGACCGCCTGGGTCTTCCCCCCGAAAAGGTCTTCATCAACCTCGAACGTTACGGCAACACCTCCGCCGCCTCGGTACCAATTGCGCTTGACGAAGCCTGGGAGGCAGGCCGCTTCTCCGACAACGACCTGGTGCTGCTCAACGCCTGCGGCGGCGGCCTGACCTGGGGCGCCAGTTTGCTGCGTTGGTAAGGATTGAGAAAAGGGAAATGAGAAAAGAGAAACGAGAGTCAGGCGGTTTGCCTCTTCTCTTCTCTCATTTCCCTTTTCTTCTTTCTCTTTTCTTTCTGTTCTGCCCTCTCATTTCTCCTTTCTATTTTCTCTTTTCTATCTCCAAATGCTCGACCAACTCCTGCGCCATCGTATCCTGATCCTGCTTGGCAAAGGCGGAGTGGGCAAAACCACGCTTAGCGCCGCCATCGCCTGGCTGGCCGCCCGGCGCAATGGTTCCACCCTGGCGATGGAATGCGACGAGCGCGCTCCGCTGGCGGCGCTGCTGGGGTCGCGGGCTTCCTTCTCACCCATTGTCGTCTCGCCCGGCCTTTCCGTGATGGTGCTGGAGGGAGGACATGCGCTGGAGGAATATCTGCGCCTGGTAATCCCGGCGCGCGCGATCTTCCACGCAGTCGCTTCCAGCAAGCTCTATCAATACTTCGTGCAGGCAGCGCCCGGGGTACGCGAGCTGATGATGCTGGGCAAGATCTATTACGAGGCCGCGATCGGCAAGGGCGGCAAGCCGCACTGGGACACTGTTATTTTTGACGCGCCCTCAAGCGGCAATGCGCTGAGCCTGTTGCGGATGCCTTTTGCCACCCGCGAAACCTTCGGCGAAAGCCTGGTGGGGCGCGAGGCCAGTAACATCGGCGCCCTGTTGCGCGACCCGCAGCGATGCGGCTTGATCGCGGTCACTACGCCCGAACCGATGGCGATCGCCGAGACGGTCGAGACCTGCGCGGAACTCAGCAAGCTCAAACTTCCCCTGGCCGCTGTTATCCTCAATCGCCACAATCCCACCTACTTCTCGGCTGCCGACGTAACGCGGCTTAAGAATTCCGCCGCCCTACGCAGCCGCCGCGCCCATGCCCAATACCTGGGCGCCGTAGCCTCCGCCGGCCTCGCTCAGGAAGCGGAAACCCGCCGCGCGCTACGCCTGCTACAGTCAAAGGTGAAATGCCCCATCGTCCCGCTAGCCGACTTCAGCAATTTTTCCGGCGCCGCCCTTATGGCCCGCATCGCCGCCGAGTTAGGCAGCGAACCCCGCGACGCTTCAGTCGCGACATAGTGCGGGCTTCTGCATCTTCCGAGCGCCGGCCTCCGTGCCGGTTCTTTTTCTCCGGCCGCAGAGAGCCCAGGTACGCGAATCCCATAAATTCCGATTGTTTCACCAAATCAGACTCGGTTAGGCTTGGGGCAGCCGTCCACGCGACCGGCGAATAGGAGCTTTGACCCATCATGTCCAATCCCAATCCAGGACAGGTTCCCGGCGCCGATCGCAAAAAGCCGCCGCGCGAGCCTTGGATCATCCGCACCTATGCCGGCTTCGGCCACGCCCAACAAGCCAACCGCCGGTTCCATGAGAACCTCAAACAGGGCCAGCGCGGACTGTCGATCGCCTTCGACCTGCCCACGCAAAACGGCTTCGATTGCGATGCGCCGATTGCGCGCGGCGAGGTGGGCAAGGCGGGAGTATCGATTTCCCATTGGCAGGACATGGACGCGCTGTTCGAAGGAATCGACCTGGGCGCGATCAACACCTCGATGACGATCAACGCCACCGCGCCGTGGCTCCTGGCGTTGTACCTGGTGATTGCGGAAAAACGCGGGGTACCCTGGGACAAGCTGCGCGGCACCACGCAGAACGATCTGCTCAAGGAATACGTCGCGCGCGGCACTTCGATTTTTCAGCCCGAAGTCTCGCTGCGTTTGTCAACCGAGCTGATCCGTTTTTGCGTCGAGCAGGTTCCCAATTGGAACCCGATCAACTGCTGCGGCTACCATTACATGGAAAGTGGCGCCGGCCCGGCCGAGGAAATCGGCGACGCCTTCGGCAACGCCCTGATGATCCTCGACGCGCTGCGCCCACGCCTTGAACCCGCAGCGTTCGAGCAAACTGTGCGCCGCATCTCGTTCTTCATCAACAGCGGCATCGAGCTGGTCCCCGAAATTTGCAAGGTGCGGGCCTACTTCAAGTTATGGCGCGAGTTGTGCGCCACCGAGTATGGAATCGCGGACGTCGCCTTCCGCGCCGGATGCCAGGTGCGCTCGCTCACGCTCACCGAGCAGCAGCCCGAACTCAACATCGTGCGCATCGCATACGAAGCCCTGCCGGTAGTGCTTTCGGCCGACGCCCGGGTCAATGCGCTCCAGCTTCCCGGTTTCCGCGAGGCGATGGGACTGCCCGATCAGGCCGAGCAGCTCTTAAGCCTGCGCACGCAGCAAATCCTCATGCATGAAACCGAGCTGGCCCGCTATGGCGACATCTTCGAGGGCAGCCGCGTGATCGAGTCGCTGACCGAAGAGATCGCCACGCGCGCTCGCGCCATCGCCATGGAACTGCGCCAGGCCGGCTACAAGCGCGCGATCGAAATCATCAGCGGCCAGCTCACGCGGCGTTTGACAGAGCGCCAGGCGATGCTCGAAGCGGGCGAAATCGTGCAGGTCGGCGTCAACGCATTCACCGGCGAAATCGGGCTGGTCAGCGGCGAACCGGTTCATGAGGACGCCGCCGCGCAGGCGGCCGCTGAGTCGGCCAGAATCAAGGACCTGGAGCGATGGCGCTCGCAACGGGAGCCGGCGGCCGTGGGGTCGGCGCGCGAAATGCTCGAGCGCGCCAGTGGCACCGGCTCCGATATCATGCCGCCCACGCTGGAACTCGCGCGCGCCGGCGGCACGGTGGGGGAATGGACGCAGTCGTTGGAACGCTCAACCAGGGGACGCTACACGCCGCCGGTGCTGGACAGCGCCGGAGCGGTCCAACTATTTCGCGTGCCCAGGGCGCATCGCCCGATTCGAATCGCGCTGGGCAAAGCCGGGCTGGATGGCCATGTCAACGCGATCAAGCTGCTGGCCCATGCCTGCCGCCAGGCCGGAATGGAGGTGATCATCGCCGGCTTCAAGCAGACCGCGGCCCAACTGGTTGAGGTGGCGTTGCAGGAGGACGCCGAAATTCTCGGCGTCAGCAGCATGGCGGGCGCGCACATGACGATCGCCGCTGAGATCATGGACCTGCTGCGCCAACGCAACGCCGAACACGTCAGCCTGATAATGGGTGGGATTATACCCGAGCGCGACCGCGCGGCCCTGACTCAACTGGGCGTCCAGGCGATCTTCACCCCGCGCGATTCGATGCTGCACGACATCGTGTCGCAACTACTGGCAATGGCCGGAACCCAGGAAGGACGGTGAGATGCACGAATTCTCTTCTCACTCACACAATAAGTTATTGCAAAGGCTCTTCTCTTTCCCCTCTCCCATTCGGTCCTGGGAGAGACTCTTTTCTTTCCCCTCTCCCATTCAGTTATGGGAGAGGGTTAGGGAGAGGGTGCCTGCTGCACTTCAACCACAAGCATTAACCTGCAAAACAATACCCGGGCTGACCGCTCTTATCCTCCTCCTGGCAGCCGCCGGGATAGCCCGCGCCGCTGAGCCGCGCCCCTGGCTATGCCGCGATAAGCCCGTGTTTTCCACCTCCGGCGCGTCGCGGATGGATCTGGCCAGCCATGACAGCCGCCGCTGGCAGGTCTTTCTGATGCAATTCGATCCCTCAGGCGGCCACGACGGGTTCACCATCACGGATTCTTACAGCCTGGGGCCCGGCAGCCGGCAATCCAGCGCCAATGTGTCGGCCGGCCGATTCTTTGCCGTGGCGCTCTATAACTCCGGCGGTCGTTGGATCTGTCCCGGACCCGCGCACGACGAACGCGCCCCCGGTACAATCGCGGACCTCTGCTACAGCTCCGATGGCGGTACGTGCGACGTAACCCTGACAGTGAGGTCCGCGAAATAGCAGCGCTGCATCGGCAAATCAGCCATCTGCCGTTGAAGCAAATGGGCTATAGACGAATAGATTTGTCATGCCAAATCACGTTCACGCGATAATCCTAATCGATGCCGCTGTTCGTAGGGGCGGTTCACGAACCGCCCGCAGAGGTCGAGAGAAGAAAATAAACGATCGGGCGCAGTGGTCGGCGCGTAGGGTCCACGAGGTCCCGGAACGGGCGGTTCGCGAACCGCCCGTACGTGAGCAATAACGCTGGTCCAGCGTCCCAAGCGGCGCTCGTCCCCGTGCCCGCTGCCGGCGGAAGAATTCCGGAGAAACGTAGAAAATCAAGGGCAAGTTAGAATCAGCCCTTCCGGAATTTTGCACTCAGCGAATGACCATGTCCGTGCCTTTCTGATGGCAGGCCGGCCGCGCTTTGTTCTATACCCCGATGCGGCGGGCGAGCTGTGCGCTCGACCACTGCGAAGGGGGGCCTCCGCTCGATTCCGACTCGAAGAACACCGTGGCCAGCCGCGGCGCTGTTGATAGCGCTCGCAGCTATAGTTTTTTCGCCCTCATCGCCGTCCACGGCACCGGGTGACCTTACGGCGGATATGGTCGCCGGTCAGCTCAACTTCGCCCTGAACATGCCCAACTTCACCGACGCATTAGGGCTGCTTTTTCCGGCTGCGCTGGCGATCGACAACAGTGCCACACCACCTCACCTCTACTCCGCCGATCAAAACAATAATCGCGTGCTGGGATGGCTCAACGCGCAGGCATTCGCCAACGGCGCGCCCGCAGATTTGGTCATCGGCGAGCCCGATTTCTTCACCGTCGTGCCTGCCGTTGCCAGCAATCACAGGCCATGTCCGGCTGCCAGCGCAACCAACCTGTGCTTCCCCCGCGGCGTCGCCGTCGACAGTCATGGCAATCTCTACGTCGCCGATACCTCCAATAATCGCGTACTGGAATACAACACAACACCCCGTTTACCAGCGGAACGACAGCGGACCGTGTTTTTGGCCAAGGCGGCAACTTCACCGGCGCCGATTGCAACCGCGATCTCATCGCGGCCGATTCCCTATGCGGACCGGTCAGAGTCGCGCTCGACCCGTCGGACAATCTCTACGTAAGCGACACAGGTAACAACCGCGTGCTCGAATACGACACTCCACTGACCAGCGACGCCACCGCCGACCTGGTCTTCGGTCAACTTGGCAGCTTTATCACCGGGGTATGCAACAGGGGCGGGATCGGCGCCGCCACGGTATGCTCGCCCAGCGGCCTCGCCGTCGATTCGGCGGGCAATCTCTTCCTGGCCGATACCGCCAATAGCCGCGTGCTACGTTATAACAACCCGCCGGTCACCCGAAGTACAAGCGCCGACCTGGTACTGGGCCAGAGTGACTTCACCAGCAATACTTGTAACCCTGGCGGGAGCGTAACCGCCGCCGGTCTCTGCCAGCCGACGGACGTTGCGGCGGGCTTAAGCGGGAACGTCTTTGTCGCGGATGCCGGCAACTCGCGCGTGCTGGAGTACAATGCCCCACTCACATCCGCGCAGGCCGCGAACGTTGTATTCGGCCAGGCCGGCCTCTTCACTTCTTCTCAGTGTCCTCGAAAGCTCAGCGGCGCCACCCTGTGCGGCGCCGTGGGTGTGGCGCTGGACGCCGCCGGCGATTTGTTCGCCAGCGACACGGGAAACAGCCGTGTGCTGGAATTCAAACCCCCCTTCCCGGCCATCCCGACCGCCGTCCGCGAAGCAGGCCAGCCCGACTTCACCCACGGTATCCCAAATCGCGTCGATGCGCGCGGTCTGGCCGCAGCCTCCAGTGTTGCGCTCGATCAAAGCGTCACGCCGCCCCATCTCTACATCGCTGACACTCCCAACAACCGCATCTTTGCGTGGGCCAACATCGCCTCCGCTTTCGGCCATTCGCCCGCCGACCTGGTAATTGGTCAGGCCGACAGCGTTTCCACCCTATGCGGCAGCGGGGCCACATTATGTAATCCCGAGGCGGTCGCCGTTGACCCCGCGGGGACCCTTTGGGTCGCCGATACCCTTAACAACCGGGTCCTCGGGTACATCAGTCCATTCACTACCGATATCACTGCCGACATCGTCCTTGGCGGTGGCTCCTGCGTTGGCAGTCCCGGCCCGCAAAACATGTGCAGACCCGCGGGCGTCGCGACCGATGCGAGCGGAAACCTCTTCGTCTCCGATATGAGCGATCAGCGTGTCCTTGAATTCAACGCCCCGGTCATCAGTGGCATGCCGGCCGGTTTGATCATCGGCGGCAAATGCCCCGGACCAGCCATTAACACCCTGTGCGGGCCCCACTCTGCCGTCACCGACCAATTGGGCAACCTCTACGTTGCCGACCTGGGCAACAACCGGGTGCTGGAATTCGATCATCCGCTGGCCGCGGGCGCCACCGCAAAGCGCGTGTACGGTCAAAACGGCAGCTTCACCACGGCGGTGTGCGGCATCGGACTGAATTCACTTTGCGCACCAACCAGCGTTGTAGTTAACTCCCACGGGCAGCTTTTCGTGGCCGATAGCAACAATAGCCGGGTGCTTGAATATGAGGACCCGCTGACCAATTCGACCCCAACCCGGATCTTTGGCCAAGGCGGCAACTTCTCCACCAATGCACCCAACCAGGGCGGATTGAGCGCGGCCAGCCTGTGGTTCGTGGTTCTTCTTAGTCCGAGCCCTCTACCCTATGGTCTGGGCGGGGGAGGTCTCGCGATAGACCAATCGGATAATCTTTACGTCGCCGACAATGGCAACAACCGAGTGCTTGAATTCAGCGGACCCTTTCCGACCTCGACCCCAAGCCCAATCCGTACGGCCACCCCAACTCCGACTCCGACTCACACCCCGACCAGGACACCGACTCGCACGCCCACCCGCAAGGCTACTCGCACGCCCGTTCCCACCCGGACGCCAAAGATAACCCAAACCCCGACCCCCACCGCATCTCGTACCCCGAAACAAACTCCAATTCACACTGCGACCCACTCCCCCACGCCGACCGCATCTCCAAGCCCAACCCGCACCCCTACTGAGACGCCAACGAATACGCGTACTCAGACACCCACACCTTCGCCATCGCGGACTCGAACACCTACACGCACCTCAACCCCAAGCCCGACCCGGACCCATACTGCGACACCGACCAATACGCGCACTCCGACGTCCACGCCTTCCCCATCGCGAACTCAAACACCTACGCGCACCCCGACATCCACGCCTTCCCCGTCGCAAACTCAAACACCTACGCGCACCCCAACCCCAAGCCGAACCCCGACCGAAACGCCGACCCCCAGCGGTCCGTTAATCAGTTCGATTCCCAAGACGATCAGCGCCGGCGACAGCTTCCAGATTAACGGCTTGCGCTTTACCCATGGATCCAGAGTCAACTTCTTCGTCGCTATGGCTTCCGGGCCGGTGAATTTCGGTCCGCTGACTCCGTCGGATTTGAGCGCCACGGCCCTGATAGTGCCGGTCCCGTCCACCATTTCCCTGGGAGAGGGAGTGGCCGTGGTTGCGGTGGTGAACACCGATCAGGGTTTCGCCACATCCAACTCCATGTCGGCACAGCTCTTCGGCAATCCTGCCTTCGGATTCCCCAATTTGACCGGAATCAATGGCGTAGGGCTGGCCGCCACCAGCACCGAACCGGGCGTCTCGACCGACAACGTCGAGACGGTCGTGCCCCAGGGCAAGACGGTGGTTCTCAACGGCAACGGCTTCGACACCGTTAACGGAGTGGCGGTGGATCTGTTCTGCGCCTGTAGCGGAGGCAAAGTCGGCCCGTTTTTCCTCAACCCCGGCCAACCCGGACTTAGCGCAACATCAATCAGCGTCCTGGTGCCGGCCACTGGCTCCAATGCACCCACGACCGGTCCCGGGTCCTTCAGGGTTTCCAACAAGGGCAGCGCGGGAACCTTCAACAAGCAAAGCAATGCTGTTTCGGTACCGCTCGGACAGCGGCTTTCAGTGATATCCGTGACTCAGAGCGGCTCGACAATAACGGTCAATGGAACCGGCTTTTCCACGCTGACGGTAATCAACCTCTACAACACGCAGGGAACAACCAACGTCAATCTGGGCGGACTCCAGCCCGATGGTAAGCCCAGGATTCCGCTTACCGTGATCAATTCAACGCGGTTCACCTTCACCAGACCCGCGGACGCGGTGCCGGGCCCCACCTACGTGCAGGCGCTGAATCCGCCTTTCGTACTGTTTACAGTTCGGACAGCGATCCGGGCGGTGGCTTTACAATAAAGTGAACGCCTGCAAGGGACGGCGGGCAGGGTTTTGCATGGGCGGTCCGATGCCCCGGGGCGCCGCGCTCAGGCCGGGTCGCTGGGGCCGTACTTCAGGTAAGGAGTCGCAATCTCCTTGCCGATCATTTCCACCTGCTGCGCATACTCATCCGGACCGGCCAGCGGCGATAGCACGAACTTGTTGAGCCCCACCTTGATGTAGCCCTCGAGACACTCGCGGATGTCGTCGGGCGTGCCGAAGGCGCCCCGGCTGATGAATTGCTCCCCCAGTCCGCCAAAGGGACGCAGGTACCTCGGTAGCTCTTCCAGCGCCTGCTGGCGCGACGATGCCAGGCGGCAGAAGATGATAATACCGGATTCGATGCGGCTGTTGGCGCAGCCAAACTGCTCGGCGTAGCGCCCGATGGTGGACCAGCATTTCGCGTATTCCTCGGGCGTCTGGAGCGAGGGGAAATAACCGTCGGCAAAGCGCGCTGTCCGCTTGAGCGCCCCGTCCGCGGTACCTCCGACCCACAGGTCGATAGTGCCGAAATCGTTGTTGTGCCGCGCCTGCGGGCGCGGCTCGATAGTGACGTTGTCGAAGTTGTAAAAGCGCCCGTGGAAGCTCGCCCGCGGTTCGCGCCAGACCGTACGCAGCACCTGGATCGCTTCATCCAGCCGCGCGCCGCGAGATTCCGTGGGAATACCGCAGGCTGCATATTCGGCCAGATTTGCGCCCGTTCCCACCGCCATCACGATGCGCCCGTGGGACAGATAATCCAGGGTCGCGAACGCCTTGGCGACCAGCAGCGGATGGCGCAGGTTGAGCAACAGCACGCTGGGGCCAAGTTTGATTTTGCTCGTCCGCGAAGCCAGCAGCGACAGCACCGCGACCACGTCCAGATCCGGAGTGCGCGGCATGATCTGGTCGGTGAGCCAGAACGAGTCGACCCCCCATTCTTCCGCCCGCTCGGCGACCCGGATTATCGTATCCGGTTTCGGCACCCCCATGCTCCACAGGCCGAAGCCAACACCAACTTTGATTCTCGCGTCCATCGTTTGAGCGCTAACACATTTCGCCTGAGATTGGCTACCGGCGCGCCGCGCCCATCCACCCTTCACGCCACTATCCGTTCGGCCTAAGATAGCCGAAGACCCCAAGGAGTGATGCGATGATAGATGTAGAATTGGTTACCGAATACGTTGCGACCTGTGAGAATCTGCTCGACGCTGAAGACAAGGTCAACCAACTCATTCACCAGACGGGTGACGCCTCTGTGCTAAAAAACTGGAAACATTGGAATCCTGACGAGATTCCTTCGGTACTCGATGTGTTACGGCTGGATCGATGGGCCAACGGCAAAGCGATTGGCGCGGCACTGAAGGACTGGAGCGACAAGCGTTATGCCGCGCACAAGAAATATGGCGAGGTCATGAATTACGTCGAGGCCGAGGAGTTCCTCAAGATCCCCAAGCCCGACCGCGTCGATCGCGCCTCCATCAACGACTGGCAGGCATACTTTAGTGCCGCCACCAAAATGTGAACCAGCGCTTGCGCGCCTTTATTTGGTCCCCTCTCCCATTTAGTCATGGGAGAGGGCGTCTGCCGCACGCAAAGCACAACCTCGGCAAATTTCCTTCCCGCGATGCCGCCTGAATCGCCCACGGATTTCCTGACTCAATATCAGGCCGCGATCGCGCGCCTGTACCAATCCTCGCAGTCGGCCCGTTGGGGATTATCGCTCGAGCAATTTGCGCAGGCCGTGGATCAAAGCCTGCAGCATCGGCGCCCCGACCCGGCCGCACCCGCGGTCGAAAATTTCCTCACCTCCCTGCACGCCCACGATCTCGCGCTGGCGGCCGCCTGCCGCCTCGGGATGGCGCCCGCGTGGGATGATTTCATCGCTCGCTATCGCCCCGTGCTCTACCAGGCGGCGCGCGCGATTGTCCGCGACGACGTCCGCGGTGCAGAGCTGGCGGATTCACTCTACGCCGACCTCTACGGCCTGGAAATTCGCGCCGGTAAGCGCCGCTCACTGCTGCAATACTTCGACGGCCGCAGTTCCCTGGCGACCTGGCTGCACGCGGTGCTGGCGCGCCGACATATCGACGGGTATCGGCAGGAACGCCGCACGACGTCGATCGAGACTTGCCCGCCCGGCTCGTTGCCCGAGGCAAGTTCTCCAGCCGACCCGCCCGACCCAGACCGCGCCCGCTATCTGGGCCTGCTGCGCGATGTCCTGGAAGCGGCCTTGCACGCCCTTAAACCCCGCGACCGCCTGCGGCTGGGCTACTACTACCTGGAAAACCTGACGCTTAAACAGATTGGTCAGCTTCTGGGCGAGCACGAATCAAGTGTTTCGCGCCGCCTCAACCGCTCCCGCAAAGACTTGCGCCGCCAGGTGGAACGCGCCTTGCGCCGCGAACAGCGCCTGAGCGATGAGCAAATCCGGCTGTGTTATGATTATGCCATCCAGGAATGGCCCTTTGATCTCACGCAGGCGCTCTCCGAACCTGAGCGGAGCTGAATAAAAATGCAACAAACCGCCGCCCAATCGTTCCAAGTTTGAGAGAGATTATCTGTTGCAACCACCCAACACACAGCGCCGCCTGTTCGACTCTATCCTGAAGCGCGGACTGGACGTCCGGCGCGAATCTGATGTCAACGCATGTCCCGACGAGGCCACCCTGGCGGCTTACCGCGACCGCTCCCTGCCCTCCTCGCAAGCCGCGCGCTGGGAGGAACATTTCTCCAACTGCGCCAGATGCCAGGCAATGCTCGCCGCGATGGCACGCGCGCATACCGCCAGCGATTCATCTTCCGGCGGCCGATCGCTTGGGCGGCGATGGGAACTGTACGCGGCGATTGCCGCCGCCGTGGCCGGAATATCGATCGCAGTGGGCTTGATGCGAAGCGGGAATCGATCCGGTCCCAACGCGCTCTATTCTTTCAACGCCTCAAATGCCCCGGCCCAAGTCCCCCAGGGACCAGCCATGATGCAGCAGGCGGGGCCACAAATTGCCCTCAACGACTCCGCCAATCAGGAAAAAAGATCTCCTGTTCCACCGGTCGAAAGGCCGTCATCCGATGTCAGTGGAAAGGAGTTCCCTGGAAGCGTTAAACTGCGGGCAGGCGACTTCCAGCTTCGCTACTTGAAACGCAAGAGTGAATTTTCAGCTCGGGCCCGATCTATTTTGCCACAAAAACCGCCGGAGCCCGAATCGGAACCAATGGCCCCGCCCTCGCGCTTGGGCGCTCCTCCGCCGCCGCACGAAATGGCCAGACGCGAATTTGCCCCTCGAGTTCCGTCAGGCGGCGCGGCAGGCGCACCCTTCGCCAGCTCGAACGCTGTTGTTGAGTCCGCGCCCGCTGCCGCCGCAATCGGAGGTCTCGGCTCGGCCTCGAGCCTGGGCTCCACGTCGAGAATGATCTCCGTGCGCACTGCCGACAATGTCGAACGCTGGCGGTTCGGCCCCAACGGAACGATTCAGCATCGTGAGCCCAACGGCTTCTGGCAGCAACAAAGCAGCGGGGTCAGTTCCGCTCTGCGAGCGGCCGCAGCGCCCTCCCCCACCACATGCTGGATCGTAGGCAGCGCCGGCACCATCCTGCGCACCATCGACGGCGAGCATTGGCAAAGAATCGACTCCCCCACTCCCCAGGACCTGATCGCGATTTTCGCTACCGACCCCTCCGACGCAACCGTCACCGCCGCCGACGGCAAACAATTTGCCACCACCGACGCCGGCCGCACCTGGCGCCCGCTGTAGCATCCAATCACCATCGGCTGATTAATGGCTCGGCATCGGCAGGGCCAGGGGCGCCAAGATTATAATTTGATTTAATTTCTAAAATCGTGGGACAAGGCGTCCCCGCCTGTCGATGACGCGCGAGCATTTTTTCGCTCGCGCCACCGAACAATTTGTAAGGTGGCGCGAGGGAAAAAATCTCGCGTATCGACGGCAGGCAGGCACGCCTGCCCTACTATTTGCAGCCCAATCCAATGATTACCTCCGCCAGGATATATACGCGCAACCATCTTTTGTTGTAAGTTGCGCCCGATGGAAACCGACGACGTTCTGAATCTTCCGCGGATGCGGCGGGAGCGCTACGCCAAGCTGCTCGCCGAAATGGATCGACGGGGCGTAGGTGCTGCCCTGCTGATCGTCCCCAGCAATGTGGCGTATACGGGTGGAGCGCGCGGCGCGATGGCCGACGGCGATCGGGCCGGATTCGAGCGCACCGTCGCGCTCGCCGTTAAAGGGCAGTCCGCACCTCATCTGTTCACCGCCTATCCGGAAGGTGCGCCGCCCGAGATCCCCGCCGATCACGTCCATCCGCCGCTTTATCCCGACCTCGAAGAGGGTGTCCGCGCGATGGCCGAAACCGTGCGCGACATCGCCGGAGCACGACTGAGCGATGGTCTAGCCATCGACGAATATACCGCCGCGATGTACAGCGCCCTGCTCCCCATGCTTTCCGGCGTGCGGATTGCCGACGCCACCCCGATGCTTCACGCGGTGCGCATATGCAAAACCGCGGACGAAATCGAATGCATCAAGCGGGCGCAGCGGATCAACGAACTCGCGATGTACGACGTTCAGGCGCAGGCGCGCCCGGGCGTGCGGCAGAATGAGCTGATGGGTCTGTTCCTCCGCCGCATCTTCGAGCTGGGCGCCATGGCCAACGTCGTTGACCCCATCTGGCAGCCGATGGCGCCCGCGCTGGCCTGGGGTCCTCATATGACCAACGGCGATATCGGGTTCCCCCTGACCTCGACCGACCGCATCCTGCGCGACGGCGACGTGCTGTGGGTCGATACCGGGATCATCTACCAGGGTTATGCGTCAGACTACGGCCACACCTGGCTGGTCAGCCATCGCCGGCGCCCAACCCCCCGTCAGCGCGATCAGTACGCCCGTTGGCGTGATGTCCGGGACGCGGTCCTGGAACTGGTAAAACCCGGCGCGACCGGCCGTTCATTGACCAAAGCCGCAACCGCCGCGGCCGGCGGCCAAAAGCCCTGGATGAAGCACCTATACCTAATTCACGGGATCGGAGCCGACAGCGCGGAAATGCCGCTCATCGGATCGAACCTCGGCGAGGAATTCGATGAATCCATCGTTCTCGGACCCGGAATGGTGATGATGATGGAGCCGGCCATCTGGGAAGACGGCCATGCCGGCTACCGTGCCGAAGTGATGATCGCCGTGAGCGAAAACGGCTATCGGGAACTGACAGACTATTCCTACTTTCCTTACGAGTGAGCGATATGAGCGAACTGTACACCGCGCGAAACCCGGGCACGATGGCGCATGAGTTTGGCGGCACGATTGACTTCGAGCGGATGCGCCGGGAGCGGCGCGAACGATGCCTGGCCGAGATGGAACGCCATCAATTGGATTTACTGATATGCGGGCGCGACGGCAACGGACGCTATCTGTGCGGCGCGCGCCGGCTGTGGATGGGCGGCGGACACGGCTTCGGCCCTTCCTGTGTGTTGGTGCGGGAAACGCGGGAGTTATTTCTGCTTTCGACCTGGGATGACGGGATTCCGGCCGAGATTCCCGTCGATCACCTCTACGCCCTTTCCTTCAACCCGATGGCGACGATCGAGCGGATCAGACAGATTACGCCGCTGGCCAAGGCGCGGCGCATCGGCGTCGATGCGATCAGTCCGCTGTTCGAGGGCTTAATCAAGGCCGCCGCCCCCAACGCAGTGCTGGTTGACGGCGAAACGGCGATTCGCGCCGCGCGCCGCATCAAGACCGCCGACGAAATCCAATGCATCCGCACCGCCTGTGCTATCGCCGAAGCCGCGCTGTGTGCATCGATCGATGCGTTGCGCCCGGGCGTGCGCGAAGCCGACCTGCTGGCCACGTTCGAGCAGCGCATGACGGCGTTCAACGTCACCGCTCCGGCCGTCGAAGGAACGTTTTGCGCCACCCCACGCTCCGCCTCGGGCTCGCGCGGGGCACCCCTGCGCCAGTTGTCCGGCGATCGCTCAATCAACGAAGGCGACCTGGTAGCGCTCAGCAGCGGCGTGCTGTACGCGGGATACGAAGGCAGCGTAGGCCGTACGTGGCCCTGCATGGGAACCGGCAGCGAGATTAAACCCGCTCAGCGCGCGTTGTTCCAACGATGGAGCCGGTTGTGGGAAGCACTGCGATCGCAACTGCGCCCGGGCAACAGCGGCGCCGCGCTACGCAAGGCCTATGAAGATACCGGCGAACCACTGCCGCCATTTCCGATCGCCAACGGCATCGGAATGGGCTGGGAGCCGCCGCTAATCGGAACCGCGCTGGGCGCGCAGGCGGATTCCCGCGCCATCCTGGAGCCGGGCATGGTTCTGACGGTGCAGGGCTACGTCTGGCAAGAAGGCATCGGCAGCTACCTGGGCAAGGAAACCGTCGCGATCACAGCCGACGGCTGCGAAGTGATAACCCGGCTCGGCCACGGCCCGCTGTCGGAATAGCCCCGCGCGGCAGACCGAACCAGATGCATGAATAATTCTGCTGTTCGAGCGCAGAAAAGCATTGGAGCAGAGGCTTGGAGCAGAGGTTCTTTCTGTCCCCTCTCCTATCTTAGGAGAAGGCGAGGGAGAGGTTACACGCGTCGGCTCTTAATACATCTTTCTCCCTCAGCGAGCGGCCTTCCGCAAAAAACCAACTCAGAATTATTCTCGCTTTGAGGCTGACGCTGTCGGCATTTCACTTGTACCAAAATTTTGTTTTTGCGGCCCAGGGGCTCGCCGGATACCGGCGATGGAGCAGATCGAAGGCTTGCTTGGAAAGCTGCCCGGTCTGCTTGCCGGTGCATCCGTAGCGGTTGGCGTTGACTGCCAGATGCAGCGCCTCGGGTGCACGCGGATCTTTGGGCGCGTAGTTCACCCACGCGACGGTTTGCGCCGCCAGGTAGTCGGCAGCCGGCTGCGATCCGATCTGCTTGCCCTGCTCTACCGCCGCTCCGCGCTCGGCCGCGCTGAGAAACCCCGGATAGGCCTGGTCAAACCCGGCCACAGTCAGCACCGGATGATCGTTGGAATTGGCGTATAGGAACGCGCTGCCACCCGCTGACGCGGTTGCGCACCACCAGTTGTCTCGATAATCGTCGAGCTTGTCGATCGGAGTTGTGCGGCCCAGACCCGGGTCCAAGAACGGCCTCAGACCCGGCAGTTTGAGCATCGCGTAGATTGCCTCGTAATGTTTTTGCGCAGTCGTTTTCGCCGAGATATATGCCTGCAGGTACGCTTTCAGCTGAGGCGCAGCGTCCCGGGCCATCGGCGCCAGGGCACCGGCCGCCGCACCGTCGTTCAGCATAACCGCGCGGACCCAGGCCGCAACTTGAAGTTGTTTGCGCAAGTTAAACGGCAGATCGGGACTGGCTGCGGCGGCGACGAGCGTCGCCAGCGGCAGCTTGTTGTTGAGTACGGCGGTCGAATCCGGCCCGAAGCTTGGGTGCGTGGAAAAATCCGCGAACTGGGCTGGACCACCGAAATCAATTGGAATCTGGCCGTTGTCGCCGCCAAGCGTGATGATGCCGGCGGGCTTGCGCTGCGCATACTTGAGTAGCTCGGCCAGGTTGGCTGCCACCTGCATCCGCAGCGACAGCAGCGGATTGCGGGCCGAAACCGGCAGAGCGTCACTCTTGACCAGCACCTGATCCAGCAGCGCACGCGCGGGCTCCGCCTTTCCCGACTCGACCAGCAGGCGGGCCCGGTAATACGTCAGCCAGGTATAAGCCGGCGAATCAGGTTTCACCCGTGCCGCCGCGTCCATCAATGCCGCGCCGGCGGGATTGGCCGGGTCAAGCTTCGACAGCGCCGCCAGCATCCACGGGAGCGTTTTAGTTTCCTGCCATTTCTTGACCGCGTAATCGCCCGACTTGGCGTCGCCGGACTGAAAATTTATTATCCAGTCGGTCATATCATTTGGGTTTTGCGGCGGGGCGCCGTCCAGAAACAAGGTGTAATCCCACAGGTCGCGCCGCAGCGTCGCGCCGGCTTCGGGCTTTGCCAGCGCCTGCGTGAGTGCGGCGAAGCGCTCGGACGGATGGAGCCTGAAATCGATAAAGTCCACCAGTCCCAACGCGCTCGGACGAAGGCTGGCATCGGCGGAATCGCCGGCGATCTTGTTGAGACGGGATTGCGCCTCGGTCATTGCCGCGTTGTCGACCTTGGCCGCGAGCGTCCCCTTGCGAATCAGCGCGCGGGCTGCCAGGTACGGGGCAATCTGGCGCCATGGCGACGCCGCGTCCTTCGCAATGGCGCTAAACTGCTGCTGCGCAACATCGAAATTGCCCGAATAGAAATTGGCGCAGGCGATTTGATAATCGCGCTGCGCTTTTTCAAACGGCGTCATTGAGGCTGGCCCCGCCGCCGGGATGGCCGATCCACCGCTACAATCGCTGAAGACCTGGTCCTGCGCCTCCAGCCAGTCCTTGACCTGCGAACTGTCCGCGCCAAACTTCGTCGTCATTTCATTCAGGGTGGCGGCCGCGGCGACGAATGCCCCGTCAGTGCAGTTGAGGTAGGAGAACGACTGGTCGGGAGACGAGCGGTCGACGTCGATGTCCGGGGCGGCGCCGGCGCCCGGCACCTTGCCTCGCGCATCCAACCATTGCTTGAGCGCGTCGGAGGAAGGTGGGCGCCTGAAACGCGTTGAGGCGGTCCATCCACAACGACATCAGCGCCTTGCGCTCGTCGGCGTCAAAGCCCCCTCCCGCCAGGTAGCGATAGGCGACGTAAAGATAGGAGCGGGCCCAGCCCGACTGGACGATACCTAGCTGCCCGGCCGCGTAGTTGTCCAGGGGCAGGTCCGGATGGTAGGCGAAGCTGTAGATCGCCATGTTAAAGAACGGGCCGCAGCCCAGGATCGGGCGCGCCGCACAGAGCACCATCGCCAGCATCGCCACAGCAATCAGTCCACCGCGAAATTTCATCGCCAAGGTTTCATCCCTTCAATCGCCGTCAGTTCCTGCTGGCGCGACCATGCGTGCGAAGAAAAAATATAAACCCGCCGGCCGAGCGGCAGGTTAACCAGCTTCTCGTCGGAGGCAATTCCCAGGCTGCGCCGTGCCACGCTGGCGCGACAATCGCCGCCGTGGGCAAAAAATTCGCGCACGCGGTCGCTGTCAGGACCCATCCGGAACAGCATTGGTACCGCCTCGTCGATCGGCAGGGTTGCCAGCCAATCGTCGTAGGTACACCAGGAGGCAATCGCGGTAATCGACAGCGGGAGCGAACGCGGCAGGCTGCGGCGAAGGTCAAAAAGCAGGTCGCGGTAAAACCCGCGCTGCGAGCGCGTCGCGTCGAAGTCAATTTGCAGGCCAGCGAATCTTCCCCGCGCCAGATGGTCTATCGCGCGTACCGCTGCGGCACGCTGATCCGGCGAAAGGCTTGGCGGGCGCGCATGATTGGCCTGGATGCGGACAACGGCAAGCAGCAGGGTGCCCGCTGGCACGATTAACGGCTGAAAACGGGGCCGCGCGGCTACCTCGCCGCCATAGAGGTACACAGTGCCGGCCAGGACCGCGACGCCGACCGCGCCCGGGTCGATGAAGCTTAAGTCCTCGCGCCGCTCCCACGCCCACAGCATCACGGGCGGCAAGCGCTCCATCGCGTCCGCCACCGGTGCCTGCGGACCCGATACCCCCGTGTCCGACATCCCGGTCATCGCCAGCAGCACCGCCAGCAAAGCGATGGCGCGGATCGAATACCGCGTTGTGTTCAACAATGGCGTTGGGCCGTCCCTCGCGCCGTTATCCTGACACTGGTCCATTACCGGATGTCAAGAGATGCCTACTTTATAGCGGGAACTGAATCAGACGATCTTGAACGCGAGGGTCTCGTCGATTAGCTGCTGGAGCCATTGCATATACGGCGTGCCGCCCGTTCCGCGCGGATCGTCAGTACGGCGATTGATATACTCCTGCGCCCATCCGTAATGTACCGAGCGGAACTCCGCCATCGCGTCCAGGATTGCGTTGAAGGCGTGTTTGTCCGCCTGCTCCCGAACACTCGGCATTGCCGCAACGAACTCGATCACCTGGCGATGCTCGGCCGGCATGTAGTTGCGCATATCGGCCAGATGGTTGGTTAGCATCGACGGCTTGTGCGGGATCTTCATGAACGCCACCAGGGTCGGCATGATGCTGCTCTGGGCGCCGGTTTCGCCGCGGAAGTTCATTTGCACAGGCGCGCCGCCGTCAGCGTCGCTACTTTGTTCCACCCCTTCATAGGAAACGTTTTCGAAAAACTGGATGTAGGGCCGGAAGGTTTTGTAATACAGCGCCGGATCCATTTTTTCCGGTATCCGGCGCAGCACCCGGATCTGGTCGTTGACGGCGCCGGCGATAGCCCACAATGATTCATTCACGACCGCGGCATCACGGCTATCTATCGCCGCCTGCACTCTGGCTGTCGCATCCAGAATGCGCGCCGCGATCGACTCGATCTCAACATGCACCAGGATAAACCAGTGCTCGTCGTAGAAGTGCACGAAGTTCTGGATCGTGTCGATATTGCCCAGCGCGATCGGTCCGTCCTTGCGAAAGCGTTTCCAGTTATACAACGCGTACCCGTCGTAGCTCAGGATCGGCGGGCGTTTGAGCAGCCTGCAGGCGCGGTATAGCGGCGCGGCAAGGTTCGCGGGCAATACCTTGGCCGCTTCCTCGCCAACCTGGTTGACGTAAGCCGAAGCCAGAAAACCCACCCGGACGTAATAAAGCCGGAGCTGCGGCAGGTCGCTGGATCGCGCCCGATCCTCCGGCCAAAGAGGGATCTTTAGCATTCGCGCGTATTGCCGAAATCCGCGGTCATGCAACAGACTGGGAAGATCGCGCCCGATTTCATCCAGCACGGCGAATTCCGAATTTGAAGGAAAAGCGCAAAGCGGATCCGGCTCCGGAAGAAACCCACGTTTACGCAGCGCCGCGCCAATAGCAGGCTGTTCAATACCGCCCGCCGCATCTCCGCTGGGCAACAGGTTGCTACGCATGAAGGTCCCACCTCCTCCCCGCAGCAGCACAGAGAATCAATCAAGTACTCCCTCCAATCATGTTAACCCTCCGTCAATCGCAGCGCCAGCGGCGGTTTGAAACATTTGAACAGCCGGAACCTGCACATGACAGGCTGGAGATGCGCTTGAGAGCCGTAAGGCTGTCAATGCCATCCTGAGCCACGGGCGAAGGATCTAGCCCAGCGCGTTGCGCGCTGAGCGATTTGTCTGATCAGGGCACTACGCGGCGTGCGGCAGATGATACAGTTCGATCACGTTCTGGCGCGCGATGCGCTTTTGGTCCTCCAGCGATACTCCCCCGAAATGGCCTTCCAGCACCTCGATCGAATGCGGCCACGTGCCGTCGAAATGCGGGAAGTCCGATCCCCACATCATGTTCTTAACGCCGATGATATCGCGGTTTTTGACCGCTGTGTGATCGCGCATGAAGGTGCAGATCACATGCTCGTGGAAAATCTCGCTGGGCTTGCGCCCCGAGGTAATGCCGCCCGTGCCCGCCCATCCACGGTCGCGCTCGAAGCGATAGTCCATCCGCTCCAGCACCGCCGCTGCCCAGGCCACGTCGTTCTCGACCGACAACACCTTGAGCTTGCGATGGCGGTCGAACACGCCCGACAAGATCATCGCCGTAATCGTGTACATCGCGGGCGTGAACGCGAGCGTGAAGTCGGTCAGCATGTTGCTGGTCAGGCCAAAATGCTTCTTGCTGCCGGCGACATGCAGGCTGATTGGCATGTCCAAATCCACCGACGCCGACCACAGCGGATCTCACTTCGGATTCTCGTAGCCCTGGCCGGTATCGTGGCTGATGCTGATATGAGCGGTCTTGAGGACCCCGGTCTTCGCGCAGCGCGCCATCTCGCCAATCGCTCGTTCGATCGGCTCGGTCGGGATCATCGCCGCGCCGTAAAGCCGCTTTGGAACGCTGGCGCAGAAATTCGCCAGCCAGTCGTTGAACGCCTGCATGCAGGCGAACTGGAAATCCAGCTCATCGATCGCGTACATGCACGAGCCGAAGGTAGTGTACAGCACTTCGGCGTTCACGCCGTCGCGGTCCTGGTCCGCGATCCGCGCCAGCGGGTCATAGGCGCCCGGCAGCACGTTGGCGAAGCGCTCCTTCATGCTGATATCTTCGGACTTCTTCAAAATCGTGGACGAGGTGCCGATACCGCGCTTGCCGCCCATCAGCGCTCCCGGACAGACGAAGTAGTCCTGATCCTCTTCCTCGACGACCCGCGGCGCGCGGTCGAGGTATTTGCGGTCGATGCGCTTGGTCCATAGATCGGGCGGCTCAACCACGTGGGAGTCCGCGGATATAGGCTTGAATGTGAGCGCCATGTGCTTGTCACCTCATTGTTTAATCTGAATTGTTGGCCTCCGGATCAAGCCAGATCCTGCTCCACCATCGTGTAGGTAACGCCGAACGCATCGCGCGGGTCAATTGTAATACGACGTTTGGAATCGCCGATCAGCCGCAGCTTCTTGGACTTCAGATATTCTGACGCCGCGCCCAGGGATTTGACCTTGAAATTGACCGCATAGATTCCGCCCCCATATTTCGCAACGTACTCGGCCAGCGGCGTGCCCTTGCCCGCCGGTTCCCATACTTCGATCACGAACGGGGATTTGCTTCCGATCCGGAAGGCCGCGGCCTTGGCGCTCTCTTCGGGCACCTCGCGCCGTCCCAGGTCTTGCAAGCCGAAAGTTTCCTTGTAAAAACGCGTTGCCTTGCCCAGATCGTCAGTGGCGGTCGCGATGCTGGCCACCTTCTCGATTCCCAGCGGATGGCTGTCGCGCCACCAATTCGCCGACCATCCAGAACGCAGCCGCAAATCGTTGGGCATATCCACCGCGCACAACTCGAAACGAATGTTGAGCGTCTCCTTGGGATCGGTCATGAAGAAGATTTTCTTGTAGACCGGATGCATGCAGATGGGATTTAAGCCGTGTTGGCGAAAATGCGCGTCACTGGTCTCCGTATCCGGAATCTTTATCGCCATCTGGGCAAAGCGCCCGGCGTAGGAAGCGCGCAGCTTGCCCTGCTCGGAGTTCAGGTTGGTCGAGCACTGCGGAATCAGGCACAGTTCCCCGATCAGGATCAACGTTTCGTCCCGATCCAGGCCCTCTACCGGACGCGCCTCGTAGTAGGTCTGTGCTCCGAACACGTCCAGGTAAAAGCTTTCCAGTGCGTGCCGAGCGGATTGGTCCGCGGCAACATGAGTCATGTGCAGCAATTTTTCCGGAGCAAACATGTCTCCTCCTTCAGAGTGTAGAAAAGAAAAAATAGAAACGAGCAATGAGAGTCCGACACTCCCGGTTCCTGGCCTCTTTTTCTCTTCTCTCGTTTCTCTTTACTCTTTTCTTTTTACTCTTTTCTCATTTTCCAAGTGAACGTGCCTGATACACTTAAAGCAAAACCACCGACTTTTTCACAGCGGCAGCCGATAGACCTTCGCCGCATTGCGGCCCAGGATCAACCGCTGCGCCTCCTCCGACAGGCCGTCAATTTTCGACTTCAACTTGCTGATCACATCGGTCCGATACTCCGGATGCGGAAAGTCCGACGCCCAGATGACCCGGTCCGGACCCAGAAACTCGGCGCAAGCCACCAGGTTCCATTCGCCCGGATCGAAGCTGACGTAGCACTGGCGCTTGAAATATTCGCTGGGGAGCAGCTTGAGCCATCGCCGCTCCAGCCAGAATGTTTCGACCTGCTCGTCCATCCGCTCAAGCTGCGTCGGACACCATCCGCCGCCCGACTCCAGAAAGATGAAGTTAAGCCGCGGAAAGCGCTCGCACACTCCACCCATCAGCAGGCGGCCCATCGACACTATCATGTCCACGGCGTTGCCCACCGCCTGGCCCAGGCCGGAGCCACCATAGATCGGGTCAACGTTGGAGTTCGTGTCGGTGACACAGGCGCTTTCCCGCACCAGGCGAAAAAGGCGGCAGGCTCCCGGCGTGTCGTTATGGACTCCGGGATGGAGTGCTATAGGAATATCAAGGTCCTGACAGGCGGCCCAGAAGCGGTCGTAGACATTGTGGCTGAAAGGCAGTTCGTCGATGTAGGCCGAGGGCCGGATGAATACCCCCTTGAGCCCGAGCTTGTTCACCGCGCGCTCGGCTTCCGCGATCGCCATGTCAATATTCTGGAGCGGAACGGCGGCCAACCCAAAGAGGCGCTTGGGAGCGACCTTGCAGAAGTCGCTCAGCCATTCGTTATAGGCGCGCTGGCAGTCCAGCACGAATTCGTGGCTGTGAAACGCCTCGATATGATCGAGCGGACCGAAAAACAACGCCGTGGAAGGATAAATGATTGCGGCGTCCATCCCGTCGCGATCCATCACCTTGATCCGCTCGTGAGGATCGAAACCGCCGGGCTCGGCTATCATTTTGGCGGTAGGGGCCATGATCTCTTCGACCGTCATGCCGCGGTCATCGGCGAGCTTTTTCATCGCTTTCAGTCCGCCGCCGCGGCAGATGTTGCCGACGTAGACCCCGTCTTCCTGCGACACCAGATGTGGAATCAAGTCACCCCATTTCTTTTGGTCCATCCGCTCAGCCCATAACGTGGGCGGCTCCATCACGTGCCCATCGCCATCGATCACCAGGGCTTTGCCATTACCTGCCATAAATCCCTCGCTGAGTTCTCGCCAACAGCCGGCGTTCCGAGCACCTAATTACTCTGGTTTGCACCTGATTTCCAATTGCCGCAGGCGGATCTGAGTAACGTCCGGACCGGGCGGGTACCCTCCGCGCGCCCCTATTTTTTGGCGAAATGAATCGTTTCGATCATCTTCTGCTCGACCAGATTGGCCAGCGGCTGCGGCACGTCGAGCTCACGGCCATACTGGTTGGCGACCATCTGGTCCTTGCGCGTGATATGACCCATCCCGAAGTACGCCCATTTGAAGTCACCGCCGGTGACCGCCCTGGGCAGCATGTTGAGCAGGTTGCTGTAGGCACCGTCGCGCGCGACCTTCAACAGGATTTCAGGTGAAAGCCCCGCCTTGACCCCCATCGCGAAGCTTTCGGAAATAACCTGGAGCGTGGAATACAGCATCTGGTTGTGCACCAGCTTCGCCGTAAGCCCCATACCGACACCACCCATGTGCGTCAGCTTGTTGCCGAAGGTGGAAAGGATCGGTTTGACCCGCTCATAGGTCTGCCCGTCGCCACCGATCCACACGGCTAACTCGCCGGTTGCCGCGCGTCCCGCACCACCGCTTACGGGCGCGTCGATCGCGTCGGCGCCCTTGCCCTTGAGCGCGTCGTGGATCCTGCGCATGTTAGAGGGCAGCGTGGTGCTCAGCTCGATATAAACGCAACCGGCGGCGATGGTTTCCAGGATGCCTTGGCGGCCGAACACCACCTCGTCAATCTCGGCCGGCCCCGGCACCGAAACCAGGATGACGTCGCTGCGCGCGGCGAGCGCCGCCGCGCTCTCGGCCCACGCCGCGCCGGCTTTCAGATGAGGTTCGGCGGATTCGCGTTTGATGTCGAATACGGCGGTGTCGTAGCCGCCCTTGACCACCCGCAACGCCATCGGTCCGCCGATATTGCCCAGCCCGATAAATCCTACTCGCATCGTGTTAGTCTCCTTGCACGGCTGAATGTCTCACCCCAAAAGCGGCATGCTCCGGAGCGGGTACTTGGGCGGCCGCATTTTTACTGGTCTCCATCGCTGGCTCTCATTTCTCTTTTCTATTTTCTCGTTTCTATCCTCGCCACAGCCGCTCGCTTGCTATCCGCGCGCCGTCGACCAGCGACTGAAGCTTCATCCAAACGATATCCGGATGCACCGCCATGAAGCTGGCGCCGCTGGCGAATCCGCAGTCGTTACCGGCGATGACGTTTTCCTTGCCCACGACCTTCGCCCAACGCTCGATACGCTGCGCCACCAGTTCAGGATGTTCAACAAAGTTCGTGACCGTGTCGATTACGCCGGGAATCAACACCTTGCCGGGCGGCAGCTTCACCTTCTCAAAGACCTGCCATTCATGCTCATGGCGCGGATTGCACGCCTCCAAAACGATGCCCGCCGGACGCGCCTTTAGCACGATGTTGATGATCTCCCGCAGCTCGATATCGTGATGATGCGGACCCTCGTAGTTGCCCCAGCACAGATGCATCCGCATCGCCTCGGCCGGGATGCCGGCCACAGCGCGATTGAGCGCCTCCACGCGCAGCTCCGCCGCCTCGCAGAATTGCCGCGTGGTCAGTTGGGCGAATCCTTTCTGGCCGCGCGCCATCGCCAGGTCCGGACAGTCGATTTGCAGCAGCAATCCAGCCTGATGAAGCCGCTCGTATTCGACCTTCATCGCATCCGCCAGCGCCATCAGGTAAGCGTCTTCGGTCGGATAGTATTCATTGTCGAGAAAATGGGCGATTACTCCCGGCGACGCGGCGCTCATGAAGGCTTCCTGGCAGGACTGCTGCACAAATGCCTGCTTTAGGTTGTCGATATCGCGCTCTAATTCAGCCTGGCCGGTATACGACACCGGACCGTTGCAGCCGCCCTGAGGGATCCTCACCCCGCTGCCCATAACCCGGTCGCGATACTCCGGCACCGCCTCCAGGTCCGAGCAGGTAATCGGCGTTCCAATCCCGCCAAAGCCGCTCAACCGCTGCTTGACGTAGGTCGCATAGCTGACTCTGCCCTGCTCGCCGTCGTTGACGATGTCGATCCCCGTCCGCGCCTGCAGCATCACGACCTCGGCCACCGCGGACCGGACTTCGGCTTGAAACGCCGCATCATCCTTGCGCGCCCGCATATTGCCGGCCTCGATCATCTCCAACAGTTTCTTAGGCCGCGTCAGACTGCCGGTATGAGTGGTCAATATCCGCTGGGTGCTGCGCTTCATTTAATCTCTCCTGCCTGCAATACCCGATAACTAACAGCGGCTTATCACATGTTGCCAAGGCGGACCATGGGCCTTGCCTTTGGTTGACCATGGCCTATATGGTTCCTTGTAAGGAATGATTTATGCCTGCCACGGCAACACTGACACCCCGCGAAGTCGCGGTGCTATCCGGCGCCCCAAAGTGGGTCATTGAGAAGGCCATCGAGGAGCGGATTTTACGGGTCCGCTTCAGAACAGCCCGCGGCCCGGCGCGCAACGCTCGACGCATGCTTCCGGCGCACGCGGTGGCGTATGCGGCGCTCATCACGAAATTGGACTTGAAACTGACTACTGCACACAAAAAGCGGTTGCTAAGTAAACTGGCGCGCATCAGACCCGGCGAAATCCGCAGGGCTCGGGTGGAGCTGGCGCCCGCAGTGGAGATCAATGTTGGCAGGCTCATCGGAGACGTCATGGACCGGACTGAGCGGTATGTTGTCACGCGTGACGCCTGGATCGTCATCGATGAAGAAATCAAGGGCGGGACTGCGGTCATTCACGGTACACGCATGACGGTCTATTCCGTGCTAGGCCGAATCGAGCACGGAGATACGATCGACGATATCATTGGCGATAATCCTGATGTATCACGCGAGGCGATCGAGGCCGCCATTATCTATGCCCGCACGCATCCGCTCATGGGACGCCCGGGTGGACGTCCCTGGGCGCATGCTGCGTGAAGCTGTTCATTGATGAGTGCCTGTCTCCCCAATTGGCGGCGCGGCTCAACGCTACGGGCCGTCACGACGCGGTCCATCCGTTGCACGTTGGCCGCCGGGGTAAGCCGGACCACCGTGTCCTCGCATGGTCTATTACCGAAGACCGTGTGATCGTCACCCAGAATGCGCGCGACTTTCGACGTCTGGTCGGTAGCGCCGAACTTCACCCCGGGCTCATCATTGTGCCCGCGATAGACCGCGAGGGGACATGGACTCTGCTTCAGACCGCTCTCTCCTTTCTCGAAGGTCGAGGCAGGCCTATGGACCTCATGGTGAATCACGTGCTTGAAGTTGATGAATTAGGTGGAATAACCTTCATTAAGCTGCCGGCAGGGTAGGAGCGATTTGTGCCCCTGATGTACAGGCACGCACGGGCGAAAGGGTGCAAACCGCGACCCAGAGCGCCGCCGAAAAGCCGCCGCCTTGATGCCAAGCTGACTCGCCTATCAAGCTGACTCGCCTATAAGGAGGAATGATAGCGTGCCGACTTTGAGCCCAATCCTTGTCACTGGCGCCGCCGGTCGCGTCGGCGGCATCGGACGCGCTGTCGTAGAGCTGCTGCATAATCGCGAGCTGCCGGTGCGCGCTCTGGTTCATCGCGAAGACGAACGCGCCGCGGCGTTGCGCGCGACTGGCGCCGAAGTTGTGGTCGGCGACCTGACGGTTCCCACCGATGTTGCCCGAGCTATGGAGGGTCGCCGGCGCATCTACTTTGGCATGAGCGTGTCGGCGGTGGACCTGGAGGCGACCGTTATCGCGGCCGCCGTTGCGCGTGAGGTCGGTGACCTCGAAGCGTTCGTCAACATCTCACAAATGACCGTCTCGCAAATGAGCCTGACCAATATGACGGACTCCCCGCAGCATCGGCAGCACTGGCTGGCCGAGCAGGTGTTGAACTGGTCGGGGCTCCCCGTGGTGCACGTCCGCCCGACAGTGTTCCTGGAAAATCCTTTCTTCAGGGAGTTGGCCGCCCAGTCGATAGCAAGGGACGATACGATCCGGCTGCCATTCGGCGCAGGGCGGACCTCGCCGGTTGCGGCGCAGGATGTGGCCGAGGTTATCGCGACGATTCTGGCGAACCCGGCCGTCCATGTCGGCAAAGTCTATGAGTTGACCGGGCCGAAATCGCAGGACATGACGGGCGTTGCGGCGGAATATTCGAGCGCGCTGGGCCGGAAGATCACTTACGTGGACGTGCCTCTGGAGCAGTGGCGCGACTCCGAGCTGCGAAGCCTCAAGCTACCTGAGCACGTCTTTAAGCACATACTCACAATGGCTCGTCTCCACGCCGCGAACCGCTATGATCGCGCAACCCATGATATCGAGGCGATTACCGGAAGGCCCGCGACGAGCATCCGCGACTTTGTCGCCGGACGAGCCGGCATGTTTGCTACCACCGTTAAGGAGAAACGCCAATGAAGATTCCACAATCGTTACGGGAACTGATCGAAGAGGGACCGCTGACTCATTTGACCACGCTCAATTCACGCGGCGGCCCGCAGGTCACCGTGGTGTGGGTCGGGATTCAAGACGAAGAATTCGTGATCGGCCACCTGGCTGTGCACCAGAAGGTCAAGAACATCCGACGCGATCCGAGAGTTGCTTTGTCCTGGCTTAGCGACAAGACCAACGCGCAAGGATTGCGGGAATACGTGGTGGTTTACGGCAACGCGCGGGTGACCGAAGGCGGCGCAGTGGAGCTTTTGCAACGCCTCGCGCCGATTTACCTCGGGCCCAAGGCTGACTTTCCACCGGCCTCGATGAGGAACATTCCGGGTTACATCACCCGAATCGCGCCGGCACGCTTTTCCGGGATCGGGCCGTGGGCTTCACCGGGTGCTGACTAAACCTCTGGAATCGCGCTGTACAAACCCGGCATTTGTATGACCCTTGAGCACCGTATCCTCCGTGCCAACGGCGACCTGTGATCGCACAACCGATTCGAAGCAGGCAAAGGATATGGATATCCCGGCAGGAGCTCGGCAGAAGGCCAGCCTCAGCGATTATTTGGCGGCTGAGCGGACTCTTCTTGCGTGGATTCGCACGGGCCTGGCCCTGATGGGGTTCGGTTTTGTGGTGGCGCGCTTCGGACTGTTCCTGCAGCAACTCCAGGTCATGCAGCGTGCACCCTCAGAGCAGCCGTACGGATTTTCCCTGTGGTTCGGCACCGCCCTTATCGCAGTTGGAGTAGTCGTGAACGTTTTTGCCGGATGGCACCACCTGCGATTGGTCCGAGAACTGGATCTCGGTGAAACCGTACGCTCCCGTTCTTTGGTCCAGGCTGTCGCGATTGCTTTCTTTCTGGCATTGGTCGGACTGGCAATGGCGATCTATCTCGTTTCGGTCCGCAGTTCCATTCGTTGGTAGTGCGTAAACAGCGAGGAGGTATCTATGACAGTCAAGATGGATGGCCCGTCAGGACAATAGCTCAGGTTGGACTCTCGTTGCGCTGGCTTGATCCCGTTGGGGATGCGCGGTCACAAAGCCAGCGCGGCGGGGTTGCTGGCCGGGTCGCGCTTGCCCGACGCCGGCAACGGCCGCGAGCCGGGCTTGACCTGGTAGGAATTGACCAGGCCCAGGCTCTTGCCGATCTCGCGCAAGAGCGGGGCAACCTCTTGGCCGAACAGCCGGATACTGGTCTGGCGCTGATCGTGAGTCAGCGGTCCGCTGGCCTGGGATATTGAGTAAAGGCCGGGACGCAACACCTCCAGAGTCTTGCGGCATTTTTCGATCACAGTCCTGGGGCTGCCGACTACGATTTGGAAACTCTTGCACGCGTCATCGTATCCTGCGTAGAGCGCCTTTCGTGCCTCCTCCATATCGATCTCGCCGCGCGCCAGACGCGTGCGGGCGCCGCCCGCCTCAGTTCCTGACTGCTCGGGATTGGCGCCGATCCCTAACACTGCGGTACGTTGCTGTGCTCGGGCCAGACGGCGCGTCGCATCTTTGGAGTTATAACCCGGGGGCAGGGTCCATTCGGGACGCGCAAAATTCGCCCCACCGCCGGCCCACAGAAAATTCCGGCCCAGTTCCACGGCCTTCTCGTCGGTTTCGGCCACCAGCACGCTTTGCAGATAACCGAAGTTCTCCGGACCCGCCTGATAGCCAAGTTCGGCCGCCTTGTCGGCGTAGATTTCCTGCAGCTCGGCGGTTTTATCCAGCCCTCCGCCGAAGCCGAAGTAAGGATAGCGATGCTCCGCCGCCCACAACACCGATTCGGGGCTGAGCAGTCCCGGAATCCAGACCTGAGGATGGGGCTTCTGGTAGGGCAGCGCCCATGGATTAACGAAGCGGAAGTGGAAATGTTTGCCCTCAAAACGAAACGGACCCGGCTCCGTCCAGCATTTGATCACGAGGTCGTGCGCCTCGTTGAACAGCTCGCGATTGAGCGCGGGACTGACGTTGTTGAAAAGCTGCTCGCTGCCCGCGCCCCGCACCCATCCGGCGACCAGCCGGCCGCGCGAAATCATATCGATTTCCGCCAACTCCTCGGCCAGCCTGATCGGATTGCGCACCACCGGCAGCGGATTGCCCAGCAACACGATTTTGACCCGGTTGGTGATACGGGCCAGGATCGCCGCCTCGACGTCCATCACCGAGCCCATGCAATAGGGCGTGCCATGATGCTCGTTGAGCATGATTGCGTCGAAGCCCATCTCTTCCGCGTAAACCGCCTCGTCCAGGTACATGTTGTAGAGGTCGGCGGCCTTGTGGGCGTCGTGAAAGCGGTTGGGCAGCCCAAAAAAGCCGCGATTCCTGACGATTTCTTCTTCCGGGGCGTGATAATAGGTCCGCTCGGTAAAATACATCAGCAGCATGTGAATATATTGTCTCGCCGTCTATTAAATGCAAGGACTTGGCGGCCGGCAGGTGGACCGGTGCAAGCGCGGCGCGCCAATCAGTCCTGCGCGGAGGTGCGGCGCTGCGCGATAACTGCCGGCAGGGGGCGGGCCGCGGTAGGCTCGTTATCGTAGGGGAAGTCCTCCAGATGGCGCGCGATGTCGGCCGCGGTGGCCTGGCTGGCAGGGTGGCTCAGCGTATTGGCAATCAGCGCCAGGAACGGCAGGAAGATGAAAATCGCCGACCACGCGATAGTCGCCGCGCCGACCACGAACAGCATCGTGATCGCGAAGCCTACAATTCCCAGGTAAAGCCCCGGCCCCAGCAGCCAGCGCAATGGCAGGTTCGGAACCACGCCGAGGGGCTTGCCTTTGCCCGCCGCCAGCCGCGCGTCCAGGAATTGGAAGAGCGCCACCGACACCGCGGCCACAAAGAACCATCCCAGATAATTGGCGATCGGCACCCCGAAATGCGGACCCGCCGGGTCGTACCAGAAAATCCTGCCCAAAAACCATCGATCGCCCAGTACGCACAGCGGATCGAGCGCGAGGTCGATCATCATCATGAACAACGCCGCCATCAGCCAAACCCGCGGCGAGCGGCGGATCGCGCGGGTGTCGTAAAGCCGCAGGTCCAGGCCACGCCACCTGATCGGCGCCGCCACCATGAGGGCAACCGTGTAACTGGCGAAGGACAGGAAGGTGAACGACAGCGAATCCATGAACGGCACGCCGAACACCCATATTTCCCGCCCCATCGTGGCCGGTATGTAATGATACAGACCGAACGGAAAGCCGTTATGCACCGAGCTCCATTCGCACCCGACCGCTACCGCGTAGGTCAGGACCGTAAAGATCGCCGTGGTGCGCAGCCCGAAGTTCACGATCGACACGAACAGATACACGGCCAGGAAGACAAACACATAAGGCCGCAGCGCGATGGTCAAGAACAGGAGATGCATGGGGTTCAGAGAAAAGAGAAAAGAGAAAATAGAAAAGAGAGTGAAGAGGCACATTTCTCGCCTTCCAAAATTCTTCCTTCTTCCTCTCTTTTCTCTTTTCTCATTTCTCTTTTCTTCCTACTTCCGGGCGGCGCCGGTCATTCTGTAATAGCTGATGGCGTCGCTTAAGGCGGTGTTGATGGGCCCGGGCTTGTAGCCCAATTCGCGCTCGGCCTTGCTGTGGTCGAAGAACATTTTCTTGCGCGCCATTCTTACTTCGGTCAGGCTGGCGCGCGGCGGCCGCCGGGTAATGCGGCGCGACACGAAATCGGCTCCCAGCGCGAATCCCAGGGCGACGCCGTAGGGAATTCTGACCCGGGGCGCCGGTACGCCGGAAATCGAGGCGAGCCGCTCGAACATCTCCCGCAGGGTCAGGTTCTCGCCGCCCAAAATGTATTTGTGTCCTGGCTGACCACCTTCGGCCGCCAGCAGATGCCCCTGCGCGCAATGGCTCACATCGACCAGGTTGAGTCCGGTGTCGAGATACGCCGGCATGCGCCCGTTAAGAAAATCCACGATGATGCGGCCGGTCGGCGTGGGCTTGTAATCCAGCGGGCCGATCGGAGTGGAAGGATTCACCACCACCACCGGCAGGCCCTCGCGTGCGGCAGCCAGCGCCGCCTGCTCGGCCAGAAATTTAGAGCGCTTATAGGGGCCGACCATGTCACCCAAGGTGACCGGCGTATCCTCGGTTCCATGCGCTCCCTTGACCACTCCCAGCGCGCCGACGGTGCTGGTGTGAATCACGCGCCCCACGCGATGGCGGCGGGCGGCGGCCAGCACGTTCAGCGTGCCCTGGACGTTGGTCGCATACATCGGCGTCTCATCCAGCACCCACAAGCGGTAGTCGGCGGCGACGTTATAGATCTGGTCGCATCCACGAGCCGCTTGCGCCACCGCCTCGGGGTCGCGCAAGTCACCGATCACATGCTCGCAATCAACTCCCTCAAGCGCGCGCACGTCCGCGCCGGCCCTGACCAGGACGCGCACGTGGTCGCCGCGCTGAACGAGGGCGCGCACCACGTGGCATCCCACGAAACCGTTGCCCCCAGTAACCAGCGACGTCCTGGCCATACGTCAATTCACTCCAGCACCGGCACAGGCGAAATGCGTCCGACCCGCTTTTGCACTGCCGCTGCAGCGGCGCGCCCGGAAATCACGGCGCTTTCGATCGTCGCTGGCAGACCGGTTTGGATCCAGTCGCCGGCCAGGAACAGGTTGTCGATCGGGGTGTCGGCGCCCGGACGCAATTGATGCGACTCGCAGTCGGGCGCGATGGTCGCCTGCTTTTCTTTGATCACCAGAGCCTTGATCAGCTTGGCCTCGCGCGAGGCGGGGATCATTCGATGCAAGTCGTCGAGCACCAGGTCGAGCAATTCCTCGTTGGAGCGATCGACCAGGGCGCGAGCGCCGCTGATCACAAAGC
Source organism: Binataceae bacterium (SeqCode) (assembly GCA_035939115.1). Lineage (GTDB taxonomy): Bacteria > Desulfobacterota > Binatia > Binatales > Binataceae > JAJPJA01. The sequence goes on along the minus strand of DASZGF010000136.1, from coordinate 60,795 downwards.
TCAGGTAGCCGCCCTGCTCCTCGCCGCGCTGGGCGAAGATCGCCCGCTTGTTGAAGAGCCATTGCGTGGTCGAGCCGATAAAGCCGACGAAGGCGCAATCAATAACATCGCGGTCAAGCCAGACATGAACGCAAATGATCGGGGAGGGCCTGAGCTGCGCCAGGCGCGCGAAGAACGGGTCTTCCTGCATCGGCGCCGACAGCATCGCCAACAGCGGGCCGGCGGGAACGGCGGCGATGAAGTTGGCCGCTTCGAGCTTCTTGCCATCGCGCAATCGCACGCATCCGACGGTGTGGTCGCCGTCCATTTCCAGCGTCTCGACTCCGGTGTGCGACGCGACCATTCCGCCGCGCTGCTCGATGAATTGTTCGGCCGCCCCGCAGTACAGATCGCTCAACCCCACCTTGGAGTAAACAAACGCCGAGTCGCTGCGGCGGCTGAAAAAGGCGCGCTTCCACACCTCGGCCAGCAGCGCCGCGGAGGCTTTGTCCGGCTCCTCGTTGAGCGTGGCGATTGCAAGCGGGAACCAAAAGCACTGGCAGGCATGATCGGACTGACCCAGCCGCTTGAGCATCGCGGCGACCGTGGTATTCTCCAGCCGTTTGCGGCCAAAGCGGCCCAGCGCCATCATCCGCGCCCCTGCCATCAGCACCGACACCCGCTCGCCCATGCTCAGCATCGAATAGCCCATCAGCGCCGATACCATGTGGAGCGGTCCCGGCAGCCGTCCGGCCTTAAGCCGCCCGCGCTCGCCGTTGGACGCGACCATCTCCATCTCGATCCGGTCGCGGAAGACGAGCTGGTCGTAGGTGCCGATTTTTTTCAAGAAATCCAGCGTCTGTGTGTAGCAACCCATCAACACGTGCTGGCCGTTGTCGACCCAGTCACCTCCTTCGGGGTCCTGGAAAGAGTAAGCGCGGCCGCCCAGCTTGGGCTTGCGTTCGAGCACCGCGACCCTGAAACCCGCCTCCGCCAGCGCGACACCGGCGCTGAGTCCCGCGAAACCGCCGCCGATCACCACGACGTCGCGCGGATCGGGCATTACCGTGCGATCAAGTTCGGGCACGCCTCAACCTCCCCGTGGCCCACGCTTGTCCGACCAACAAGAGTTTATGCGGTGCCGACAGCCTGAGCTTCCCATCCATCACACGATAGCGCGATCTCTCAATCCGGCGCAGCAAAGCGCTATAGATCAGGCGCATCGCCTCCGCCGCCAGCAGACTGATGCGATCCTCCGGCGGCAGCGCGCCCTCGGCCAGCCGGTAGAATTCCCGCGCCCGCTGCGCCTCAAGTTCCATCAGCCGTTCAAACCGCTCGCTGTGCTGACCGCCAAGCACCTCCTCTTGCCTGACGTCGAAACGCTCCAGGTCCTCCAGCGGCAGATAGATGCGCCCGCGTTGCGCATCTTCGCGCACGTCGCGGATAATGTTGGTGAGCTGAAAGGCGATGCCCAGGTTCTCGGCGTAAGTGCGAGCCTGGGGATTGCGGTAGCCGAAGATCTCGATACAGATAAGCCCGACCGCGGATGCGACCCGGTAGCAGTAAAGCCGAAGGTCCTCAAAAGTGCCATAGCGCTTGCGCTCCAAGTCCATCTCGACGCCGTCGATGATTTCCTCGAAGTAGCGCTGTGGGATGGAAAAACGCCGCACACTGTCGGCCAGCGCACGCGAGATCGCGCGCGTGGGATTGCCGCCGTAAACCCGTTCCAGCTCCTCGCGCCAGCGCTCGAGCAGAAGCGACGGCTCGCGCACGTGCTCATCGTCGGCGATATCGTCGATAAAGCGGCAGAACGCGTAAGTCGCGCACAACGCGCGGCGGCGCTGAGCGGGAAGCAGTTTGAAAGCGTAATAGAAATTGGAGGAGGACTTGCGGGTTATACTCGCGCAGCGGGCGAAATCCGCCGCCAGACTACCCTGATAGTCCGCCAGCGCTCCCATCTCATCCACCCGCTCAGACACTGACTCTGCCTCTTAACGCATGCCATCCCAAACGCAGGTAGTCCAGCTTGTGAAGTTCAGGGCGGCGGCGAAACACGTCGTAACCGGCAGCCTCGATCGCGCGCAGGATCGCCAGTCCGCCGCCCGCGAACATTAAGATATCACGCCCCAGCCGCGCATCGGCCAGCTCATGCAGCGCGGCTCCCGAACTGAGCAGACCACGCGCGAACTCGAGCTCGTGGTGCATCAGCACGATGAACTGCGCGTTGACCACGCCGGCGCGCAGCTCGTCTGTTGAATAGCCAAACCGCGCGATATCCTGGCGAGGCAGATAGACTCGCCCCTTGGTCAGATCGACCGCGATATCCTGCCAGAAGTTGGCCAGCTGCAACCCGCTGCAGATGCGGTCGGACAGCTCCTGGCGCCTCGCGTCGCCAAAGCCGAACAGATACAGAACCAGCCGCCCCACCGGATTGGCCGAATAGCGCGCGTAGCCAAGCAGATCGTCCATCGTTTCGAAGCCCTTGAAATTCACGTCGGAGCGGAAAGCCTGTAACAAGTCGGCAAAGGGCTGCCGCGGAATATCAAAGCGGCGCACGGTATCGGCCAGTGCCACGAAGACCGGATGGCGCGGCGTACCGGTGTAGGCCAGGTCCAGCTCATGCTCCCAGCCGTCCAGCTTGGCCAGGTCATGCTCCTCGTCGGCGAAGTCGTCGGCCATGCGCGCGTAGGCGTAAATCGCGTACATGTGCCGGCGCATCTCGCGCGGCATCAGCCATGATGCGATGGTGAAGTTTTCGTAATGTGAGCGCGCCAGCCGCGCGCAGTACTCGTAGGCCTGCTCCAGAGTCGCCGGGGCGACGGCTTGGGGGCTGTCATTTGTCTGTAGATGCATCGCCGAGAAACGAGAAAAGAGAAATGAGAAACGAGAGGCAGACATTGACGTTAGATTAACTCTCGTTTCTCACTTCTCTTTCTCAATCTTATTCTTTGGATCTAACTCTCTTTTCTCATTTCTATTCCTCATCCCATCAATTCCCGGGTCGCGGCACGCGCCCAGCTATCGGTTTCCAGCACGTCTTCCAGGCTGTGCGCCGGACGTCCATGATGACGCCCCATCACAGTTTCGATATGGCGCGGAATCTCCACGAAGCGGATCTTCCCGGCCAGGAATCCCGCTACCAGTTCCTCATTAGCCGCGTTGAGGCAGGCCGGCATCGTGCCGCCCGCCACCAGCGCCTCGTAGGCCAGGCGCAAGCACGGGAAGCGCCCGAAGTCGGGCTGCTCAAAAGTCAGCGTACCGGAATCCAACAGAGACAGCGGCCGTAGATGGTCCATCGGCAACCGTTCGGGGAAAGCCAGCGCGTAGGCGACCGGGATCGCCATGTCGGGTATCGCCATCTCAGCCAGCACCGACCCGTCGATCATCTCGACCATCGAATGGATGATGCTTTGCGGATGGATAATCACGGAAATCTGCGGCGCGTCCAGACCGAACAGCCAGCGCGCCTCGATTACCTCCAGCCCCTTGTTCATCAGCGTGGCCGAATCGATGGTGATTTTCGCGCCCATCTGCCAGGTCGGATGCTTGAGCGCGTCGGCGATGGTGACATTTTCGAAGCGCTCGATGGGCAGGGTGCGAAACGGACCGCCCGAAGCGGTCAGGATGACTCGTTTGACGGCGGAGCGCTTGCGCCCCTCCATGCATTGGAACAGCGCGTTATGCTCGCTGTCCACCGGCAGCAAGCGGACCTGATTGCGCTCGGCGGCGCGGGTTACGACTTCGCCGGCGATCACCAGGACCTCTTTGTTGGCAAACGCGATATCCTTGCCCGTCTCGATCGCGCGCAGCGTCGGCCGCAGCCCCAACGCGCCCACCATGGCTGATACCACCAACTGCGCGGCGGGCCAGGTTGCCACCGCGGTCGCCCCCTCCAGTCCGGTCACGATATCAACCTTATGGCCGTTCAGCAGCTCTTTGAGCCGGCAGGCCGCTTCGCCGTCGGCCACCGAAACCAGGTCGGGACCGAAACGACGAACCTGCTCGGCCAGCAGTTCGACGTTGCGCCCCGCGGCCATGGCGCCCACGCGGAAGCGATCGCCGAAGCGGCCGACAACATCCAGCGTGGTCACTCCGACCGAACCGGTGGATCCCAAAACCGAGATCGTCTTCATCGCGCAATTACCCCGCTGATTTCTCCCTCAGCCGCGCTCTGAACCTGCCCAGCGCCATCAGGGGGAAATAATGGGGGTACATGTAGTAGCGCAGATAGAAATGATTGGGGAACCCGGTGCCGGTAAATTCAGTCTCCTCCCAGGTTCCGTCCTCGCTCTGGCGCTCCGCCAGCCAGTCGACTCCGCGAGTAACGTTATCGCTGACTGCGTCCTCGCCGGCAAGCAGTCCGATCAGCGCCCAGGCGGTTTGGCTCGCCGTGCTGGTGCCGCGTCCGCGCCATGCGCGATCCTTGTCGCTCAGCGGACTCTCGCCCCATCCGCCGTCCGGATTCTGATGTTCCTTGAGCCACTGCAGGGCGCGCCGAATCCAGTCTTGCGACGGGTCGATGCCAATCGCGCGCAGGCCGGCCAGCACCGAGAAGGTGCCGTAAATGTAGTTGACGCCCCATCTGCCCCACCATGAGCCGTCGGCATCCTGGGCGTTCTTGAGCCAAGCGATCGCACGGCGCGCCACCGGATGATCGGCGCGATAGCCGACCGCCGCCATCATTTCCAGCGCCCGTCCGGTCAAATCGGGACAGCTCGGATCCGTCACCGCCTCAACGTCGGCGAAGGGCAGATGGTTGAGCCAGGTGGAATGGTTATCGGCGTCGAAGGCGGCGAACCCGCCGTCGCCCGACTGCATCCCCATCACCCAGTTGGAACCGGCCTTGATCGCCTTCTCCCGGGCCGCCGCGTCGCCGTACGGTATCGCGGCCAAGTCGCACAGTATAACCGCGGAATCGTCAACGTCGGGATACCAATCGTTGTAGAACTCAAAGGCCCATCCACCGGGTTCCAGTTTGGGCCGCTTAACCGACCAGTCGCCGCGCTTGAAAATCTGATGCTCGATAAGCCAACGGGCGGCCGCGCCCAGCGCCGGGTCCGCCGGGCTCAGGCCCGACTCCAGCAGCGCCTTGGCCGCCAACGCCGTGTCCCAGTTGGTCGACACACAGGGCATATAGAGCGTCTTGTCGCCCATATACCACATCAACTCGCGGCTGGCTTCGAGCGCCTTCTTCAGCACCGGATGATCGGCGCGGTAGCCCAGCGCCTTGAGCGCCATCGCGCTCAGCAGGTAGCAGGGCTCGATTCCGCCCCACGAACCATTGGCCTCCTGATGTTCAAGGAGCCAGTTCTCGGCGGCACTCAACGCCCGTGCGTGCAACCCCTGGATCGGATGGCGGTTATAAGCCCGCAGCAATGGATCGGCCAGATTGAATAATCCACGCAGCGACCAGCGGCTTTTCGCCGCCGGTGGACGAAACCGCGTAAAGTGGGGCGGCTCGATGTAAAGTTCGAGCACGCCGGCCTCATAGCTGACTTTGACCGACGGCCGGGTCGCCTGCAGCAGCATCAGCCCGAATACCGTCCCGCGCGCCCACGACGACAGCTCATAGACGTTGACCGGAAACCAGTTGGGCAAAAGACAAAATTCAATCGGCACCGCACTGGTCGCCTCCCACGGAAGCTGCCCCATCGCGGCCAGGTAAAAGCGCGCCAGCGAGCCGCACTTGGCGACCCCGCCGCGGGAGAGAATCCAGCGCCGCGCCTGTGACATTTCCTCATCGCCCGCGCGCATCCCGGCCAGCTTCAGCGCGAAGTAAGCCTCGATACTGGTGGAAAGATAGCCCTCGCCGCCAGGGAACAGGTTCCAACTGCCGTCAGGCTGCTGGAGTTCGAGCAGCAACTTCTTGAGCTTGGTTTCCTCCTGCGGGTCCACGCAATCCATGAAGTGAGTGAAGATGATGTACTCAGAATTCATCTCCGCGTTGGCTTCCAGTGGAGCGTGCCAGTAGCCTTCGGGCTTCTGCAGCTTGAGCAGCGACTGTTGGGCGCGGCTGATAACCTGGTCAAGGCGCAGGCCGAGTTGGCCGTTGGTAACTTCCGGCTGCGGCACTACGCTTTCAATCTGAATCGTTTCGCTCATAACAAAATTAACTCTCGCAGACTCTTTCTGCTTTTCCCAGCCCAATCTCCCCGTGACGCGGTGCCTATTTCCTCTGCTTGACCTTCTTATTCCCTCTACCTGACCAGGGAGAGGGCTAGGGTGAGGGTCAAGGTATGATCGCGCACTTCAAGACATCCCCCCGCTCCAGCAGGTCGAAGACTTGCGGCAACTCGCTGAGCCGGCGCCGCTCATTGATTATTCTGCCCGCGCCTATCTTGCGTTCGGCTAGCAGGTCGCGAGCGCGTCTGACGTCGGCGGGACGGAAATGGAACGGGGCCAGCAGCGTCAGGCTGTCGTAATGCATCCGGCGGGTATCCAGTTGCACCGAAGTGTCCGCTGCGCACCCGCCGAAAAACACCACGCGCCCGCCGCGGCGCACGCAGCGCAGGGCGCTTTCCCACCCGGAAACCTGCCCGGTCGCCTCGATCACCAGGTCGGGACCATAGCCGCCATTAAGCGCGGCGGCTTTGCTCGCCACGTCCTCGCGCCGGACATCGATCACCTGATCGGCACCCATTTCCGCCGCCCATCGCAGCCTGGAATCGCCCCGCCCCGCAACCACTACTGTGCTGGCGCCTGCCGCCTTGAGCAGGATCAGGTGCAGCAGTCCGAAGGCTCCCGCGCCCAGAACCATGCAGGTTTCGAATCGCTGTGGCCGCGCAATCGCCTGCGCATGGACCACGCAGGCCAATGGTTCGAGCAGGGCCGCCTCCTCGAACGGCAGGTCGGCGGGCTTCTTGAACGCATTGCGGGCCACGACGTGGGCTGGCAGCAGCAGGAAGTCGGCGTAGGCGCCCATCACCATCGTGTCGATCACCTGGACGCAAAGGTTTTCCTGGCCGCGCCCACAGTAAAAACATTTGCCGCACGGGGCGGTTGGCGCCGCCATCAATTCGTCGCCGGGCCTGAAGGCCTCGACGCCAGGACCCACTTCGGCCACTACCCCGGAGAACTCGTGGCCAAAAGGTATCGGAAAGCTAAACAGCGGATGGCCGCGGCGGTAGAACTTTAAATCGGTGCCGCAACTGAGCGCGCATTTGACCTGAAGCAGGACTTCGCCCGGCCCCGGGTGCTGCACCGCGGTATCACGCAATTCAAAATGCCGCGGCTCGACCAGCAGCGCCTGGCGCGGCGCGGCCGCTATTGGGGCGGCGCTCACAGCGAACGCTCCACGACAAAATCTGCAATCTGGCGCAGCGGTTCGGCGCGGCCGTCAAACACGGTCAGCGCCTCGAGGGCGCGCCGTTTGAGTTCGTGTGCAAACTGGCGCGACTGCTCGATTCCAAGCAACGCGGGATAAGTGGCCTTGCCATGCGCGTCGTCCTTGTGCGTGCGCTTACCCATCTGCTCGGTGGAAGCCTCCACGTCCAGCAGATCATCAATCACCTGAAAGGCCAGACCCAGCGCCCGTCCATAGCGGGTCAGCGCTTCGATTTGGCCGCCATCGCCACCGCCCAGCAGACCCCCGCCGCGCACCGCCGCAAGGAAGAGCGCACCGGTCTTGCGGGCATGGAGGTATTCCAGCGTAGCCACCTCGGTCGCCTTGCCTTCCGAGAGCATATCGAGCGCCTGCCCGATCACCATTCCGGGCGAGCCCGCGGCCTGGGCCAGTTCCGCGACCACTTCGAGCACCACCGCCGCCGACGCGCGGTTGCTGGGTGAACGCGCCAGCACGGCGAAGGCGTCGGTCAGCAGGGCGTCGCCTGCCAAGGTCGCCATCGCTTCGCCATAAACCTTATGGTTGGTCGGGCGGCCGCGGCGCAAATCGTCATCGTCCATGCACGGCAGATCGTCGTGGATCAACGAGTAGGTATGAATCATCTCCAGGGCGCAGGCCAATCCCAGCGCGTCGGAGGCCTCGCCGCCCACCGCCTCGCACGCGGCGATCGCCAGGATGGGACGCAGCCGCTTGCCGCCCGCAAGCAGGCTGTAGCGCATCGCCTCAAGGAGTTGCGCACCGGGCTCGCTGTGATCGGCAACAGCGCGATCAAGCGCGCCTTCCACGAACTCGGCGCGTTGCTTGAGGTAGCCCTTGATATCAAAATCGGGCGGGCCGATGCCCAGGAAGGTTTCAATATGCGCCTTGGTCGTATCGCGCGGACCTGAACTGGAACTTGGCATCGGTTATCTCAGCGGCGGACTTCCCCGCGCCGCGACCGACGCGGCGGGCAAAGGGAAGATCAGGACATGTAATAGCGCACCATCTTCCACGAATCCTTGAGGTTCTTGCCGAAATCCATGGCCACGGTCCCTTCGAAGCCCGAATGCATCTTGCAGTCCCGGCACCGGATGTCCTGCTTGGTCCGGTAGAATTCCCAGTCGATCGCCTGGTGAAGCTCCTCAAAGGTCTGGTAATGGCCGTTGGTGATCAGGTAGCAAGGCCCTTTCCATCCGCGCGGATTGCGCGTCACCGTGGTCCAGGGACTGCACAGCAGGTCGCGCTCTCCGGTGAGGTACTCCAGGTAAATCGGGGTGTTGATGATCTTATAATCGTCGGCGAGCTTCTTGACGCGCCGGAACTTCTCGGGCGTCTCGTCCGACTTCAGGTAGATGTCGTTAGTCAGCACCTGGTAGTGATAGCCGGGGCTGAGCAACATCCCGTCGACGCCGAGCGTGCCCAGCATCGTGACCAACTGCTCGATCTCATCCGCGCTGGTTTCGCGGAACACGGTGGTGTTGGTCTGTACCCAGTAGCCCTTCTCCTTGAGCAGCTTGATCATCCGGATGCACGTGTCGAAAACGCCGTCGCGATCCACCACCCGGTCGTGGGTCTCGCGCATGCCGTCCAGATGGACGTTGAAGCTCAGGTAGGGACTGGGCGGGACCTGCTTGATAAAACGCTCGATCAACAAGGCGTTGGTGCAGATCATCGTATGCCGCCCGCGTTCGAGGAGTCCCTTGGTCAGGGGAACGATATGCTTGTAAATGAGGGGCTCGCCACCGCAGATCGAGACTATCGGTGCGTTGGCTTCCTCGGCCGCGCCCAGCGCCTCTTCCAGCGTCATCTGGTCGCGAATAGTGTCCTTGTACTCGACGATACGGCCGCAGCCCACGCAGGCAAGGTTGCACGCGTGCAGCGGCTCGAGCATCAGGACGATGGGGAAGTACTTATTGCCGGCGCGCTTTTGCCGCGACATGTAGCGCGCCAGATCGGTCATCAGTTTGAACCGCATGCGCATGGCGGATAATTCTCCGTATCAGCTAGCTGCGGGTTTGGCGCCTGGCGCCGAGCCCGAGGGTTCACCAAACAGCAGTCCGTAGAGCATCGCCAAAGAGCTGTCGAGATTGGACGGCGCCTGACTCATGAACAGCAGATTGATCAAAAGTCCGTTAAGCGCCGCCAGCACGAAATTCGCCATCACCTGGGCCTGGTCGGAGCGCAAACACAGTCCCTTTTCCTGCGCCAGGGCAATCCGGTCCGTCAGCATTCCGTGGTATAAATCGTACAGCCGGCGGATTTGTTCCGTAAACGCTTGAGGCATCTCCTCACCGCTCATGAACCGGCGCAGGAAGAAGCTGACCGAACTGGCGTTCTCACGGACGAAATTCACGTAGCCGCCAATCAGCTTCTTGATTTGCTCGCGCGCGTCGAGTTTCTCCGATTCCTCGGCGAAGTCGATAACATAAGGCTCCAGCAGCTTGTTAAGAACCGCCAGGAAGAGCTCCTCCTTGGTCTTGAAATGCCAGAAGATCAGCGCCTTGCTGACCTTGGCCTCTCGCGCCACCTCAGACATCGAGGTCTCGTGAAAGCCGCGGGTGGCGAACAACCGTATGGCCGCCTTTAGAATTTCGTCGCGCGAATCCTGAGACTGAGCTTGCCCTCCCGCCGTAACCATTGCCTACCATTAGCCCGGACGGCGCTTATCTGCCGGCGCCGGATTTAACTTGGCCGGGCCTCCTTGTTCATTGGCGGAATGCCGGCGAAGATCTCGCCGAACCTTTGTGTTGACCTCCCGCTGCCGGGAGCCAGCCACCCGCCCATCCCTAACCCGTCGGTCAATGAAACTGTTACGCGCCCGCCGCATCAAGTCAATAGATGAAGGGGCGGAGGAGAAAAGAGAAAATAGAAAGGAGAAAAAGAGAGGAGAAAACCCTCACCCTAACCCTCCCTAGTCAGAGAGACGGGAAAATCCGTGTTCCTGTTTTTCTCTCATCTCATTTCTCTTTTCTCGTTCTTTTCTCACTTCAGTCCATGCTCCTTGACCAGATCCTCAGACACCACGACCTGCCCGGTGTATTGCATCGGATCGGGGCAGGCGCAGCATAGGTATTCCAGCGCCGCCGCCGGGATATTCATCGACTTGAAAATGTTGGGGTCAAAGCCTGCCGCGGCCGGCCCGCTGCGCTGCTTGAATTCCATCTCGATGCGCTCGGTTAAAACTCCGCCCGGATCGAGCGCGATCAGCGCGATGTTGTACTCGCGCAGCTCCTTGCTCACGGCCTGGACGAATCGATTGAGCGCGGCCTTGGTCACCGGATAATGAGCGGACGCCCCGCCCTTGCCCGGCAGCCCGAAGTCAATGGTGGCGTAGCTCGAAGTGGTGCAGACGATGATTCCGCCCTTGTTCTGAATCATGCTGGGCATACACATCCAGGTCGCGATAATCGGCGCCATCAGGTTGGTGTTTACGTTCTTCTCCCAGGTGTCGGTATCGAGATCGAGGAAAGGACTGAAATGGCCCGGCCCCACGTAGCGCGCGTTGTTGAGAAGAATGTCAACGCGGCCATATTTCTTAAGCGCCGTGTTGCACAGGTTTTCGACATCGGCCCGCCGCGTCAGATCGCATTTGACCGGCGTGCAATCCACGCCCAGCGCCCTGATCTCCTGCTCGGTTTGCTTCAATGACCCGGGAAACTCGCTCTCCGACTGCTCCACGGTTCGCGCGGCGAGCACCAGGTTCACGCCCTGGCGCGCAAGCCGCATCGCCATCTGTTTGCCGATGCCGCGGCTGGCTCCGGTTACAACGGCAACTTTTCCCTTCGGATCCATAAGAGTTCTCCTCCGATCACATCGCGAGCGCGACTGGATCGCTGCGCCACGCAGCACCCTTACACCGTCGATTGCGAGGCTACAAGGCTCGCTTCCCGGTTGGTGAGTTCGACAGGGTCGCACGTAAGCAATGACTGCGGCTACTTTTTTGGATGGTCGACGCCTCAGGCTCGATAGACTATTCCACTCATGATTTTAGACGGCTTAGGGAAATCGGGCTGCCGCCGGCGGCCTCAGAGGCTTTAGCGGCGTTTAGCATCGCCAATGCGGTGGCGGCTTCGCGCAGGTTTTGCCGCGCGATTGCACCGTTCGGTCCCTGCGAAATCGCCGCTTCGAACTCCTGCGCCAGCGCGGCGAACCAGGCCGGATGATAGGAGTTGTCCGGCTCCTCGATTACAGGCAAATCTTTGATGGTGCCGGAGCGGCTGGTTAGACGCACGCTGCTGTCTTCGATTTCCACCATCCCTTCACTGCCGTACAGCAGCGCCGAGGTGCGGCGGGTGGCGGCTCGCCAGGACAGATGGATGTACCCCAGCGCGCCGCTCGGAAAGGTGGCCGTAATATCGGCGACTTCGTCAACCACGCCCGGCGGAAAAACTCCCAGCCGCGCCGCGATCGACGAGGGCGCCAGCCCGCCCATCAGCCATTGCAACAGATAAAAGACGTGCCATCCGTGATCGATCAGGATGCCGCCGCCTCCGATTAACGGGTCTATCCGCCATAGCGCGCCGCCCGCCTGCTGAGTCCGCAGCCGCGAAAACGCGCAGTAGCGTAACTCGCCCAGTGCGCCGGCGCTGACCGCTTCGAAGGCACGATGATAGACCGGCGAATGCTTCCAGTTGTGAACGCAGAATAGCAGCCGTCCCGCGGACGCCGCCCGCGAGCGCAGATCCTCCAGGTCCTTGCTATCCAGACACAACGGTTTCTCGACCAGCACGTGGGCGCCGGCCTCAAGCGCAGCGCGCATCGCGCCGGCGTGATAGGCGGGCGGACTGGCGATATCGACGAAGTCCGGGGCTTCACCCGCCAGCAGCAAGTCGAGGTCCTCGTAGATGCGGACGTTCCTGATTGCGCGCAGAGCAGCGTGCCGGCGCGCCGCCACGGGTTCGTGAATCGCAACGATCTCAACGTCAGGACGCTGGCGCCATCCCGGCAGATGGCCCAACTCGGCGACCTGTCCAAAGCCGGAAATTGCCCCGCGCAGTTTCAGTTGGATTCAGCTCCCGCTTGATTTTTCCGAGTCATAGGCTGGAGCCGGTGCCACGGAAACACCTTTTAGAATTCTTAAATCAGATACCTGCGCGCCAGTTCCTCCAGTTCCTTTTCCCAGGTGGCGGGTTCCAGCGCGACGCCCTTGCGATATAGCGCCTCGGTGCCAACCACGAAACGATGGCATCCGGCGGCCTCGTATTCCTCGAAGGTCCGCTTGAGGTCGTCCTGCTCAAACGGGCGGAACATGGTGACGTCCAGTTTGCTGAAATCGCGGCCCGCATCAGCGCACATCTTTTTCAGCGTGGCCAGGTTCTCCGCCAGCTTGTCCGGCTTAAGCCGCAACGGCATCCATCCATCGCCGATCTCAACCACGTCGCGCAGCACGCGCGCGGGTCCCTTGGCTCCCCCGTTGGCGCCGATCAGCACGGGCGGATGAGGCTTCTGCACGGGCTTGGGATAGCTTCTGACCGCGGGGAACTTTACATACTTGCCCTCGAAGCCGGCCTCAGGCTTGGTCCATAGCTCCTTCATCGCGCGGATGCATTCGCGCGTAACCGGCCATCGCTTGGCGAATTCCACACCCATGATCTCGGTTTCGTCGGCCAGCCATCCCGCACCGATCCCGAACCACATCCTGCCGCCGGAGAAGTAGTCCACCGTGGCCACTTCCTTGGCCAGCACCATCGGATTGTGCTCGGGAACCAGGCAGATGCCGGTCATCAGCTTGATCCGGCTGGTAACCGCCGCGGCAATTCCCAGCAGCACGAACGGGTCGGGCATATGGGAATACCAATCGGGGATTTCACCGCCGCCGGCGGGATAAGGCGTTTTGTGCTTGACCGGAATGATGGCGTGTTCAGGAACGATCAAGGCATCGAAGCCAAGCTCCTCCACCCTGCGAAACATAAGGTCGGGCTTCCCGGTCCGTTCGTTAACGAACAGCGATACGCCGATTTTCATCTCATCTTCCTCCAGTCGTCATCAGTACTGCCCCGTTGTCATAGCGCAAAGATCACCGATGAGACCAACGCCTCGCGCGCGAAAGTAATTGAGCGAGTGACTCCTTTTCGACGTTCCCAGGCCCGCCCGCTTGTGATGTGTACGATTGGGAGCTAGTATACACATCGGATGAGCACGATGCGAACCAATATCGTCATTGATGACCTCCTGATGAAGCAGGCAATGCGGGCCTGCGGCGCGTCGACCAAGCGCGAGGCGGTCGAGCGCAGTCTCAAGCTGATGGTACGGCTAGCGGAACAGGAAAAGTTGATCCGCTGGGCGCGCGGCAAACTACATTGGGAAGGCGACCTCGCTGCAATGCACCGCGACCGCCTGCAAAAAGAATGATCGTGGTCGATTCCTCGGTCTGGATCGACTATTTCAACGGCCGCACCACTGCGCAGACCGACGTCCTTGACCAGCTTGCCGGTGCGCGGCTCCTGGTCGGCGACCTAATCATGGCCGAGGTTCTTCAGGGTTTCGCGGCGCAAGCTGACTTTCGTTACGCGCAGCGGGTTTTCGCCGCGCTCGAATTTCGCCCGATGGTCGGCCATGAAACTGCGATCGCCGCGGCGCGCAACTTTCGAGCGCTCCGAGCCCGCGGAGTGACGGTGCCCACGACTATCGACGCCATCATCGCAACCTTCTGTATCATTCAGGGCCATGAGCTTCTTCATTGCGACCGGGACTTCGATCCTTTCGAGCTCCACCTCGGACTGCGCGTGGTGAAGGTTTGATCAGACCGTACTTCATCTGGCATTTGAATTCTTCGAGTTGAATAATGGTTACGTAAACGTTACCATATGATCGCAGTCCGTGAATATCTCGACAACGATGGGCAAAGGCCTTATGCCAACTGGTTCGACGTACTCGACGCGGCAGCGGCCGCTAAGGTAGCGACGGCAGTCACGCGGATTGGTCAGGGTAATTTTTCCAACGGCAAAAGCGAAATAGATGCGGTAGCCGGGTCCGAAGTCGATTCTGAATTCCCAAACACCAGCTCCGACGCGGCCGCGATGGAGAACAGCTGATCATCCTACCGGGTGGCGGCACAAAGAAACGCCAACGAGAAGATATCAACCGAGCCGTGGTTCTGTGGCGTGATTACAAAAGGCGCAAAAAATTGGGGCAATGACGATGGCACTCACTCGGGATTTTAAAGAGACGATCCGGGCTCGCGTCAAGCGTGATGTGGCCTTTCGCAAGGAACTGCTGCGCGAAGGGATTGAAGCGATGCTGACCGGCGACATCGAAACCGGCAAAACCATTCTGCGTGATTATATAAACGCCACTGTCGGCTTCGCCGAACTTGGCGCCGTCACGCAGCGGTCACCCAAGAGCCTGATGCGTATGCTCGGCCCCAACGGCAATCCACAAGCTCGTAACTTCTTCCAGATTGTCGCTTATCTTCAACAAAAGGAGGGCGTGCGCTTCGAGCTCCATTCGGCGCGGGACCGGTAATTAGAACTGCCGCTCCTTTGTGAACTGCGCCAATGCCACGGGCAAACAGGAACTGCCCGCAATCAGCTCGTCTTGAAGAACTCCGCGGCGTAAACGAACCGGCCGACGCCCGCTGCCTTGGCGCATTGCTCGTCGACCTCCTGATCGCCCACCATCGTGGATGTCGCCAGATCGACGCCGTAGGTCGCCGCCAGTTCGGTAACCATCGCGGGTGCCGGCTTGCGGCATCCGCAGCCGTCTTCGGGACCGTGGGGGCAAATCTCCCACGCGGTCAGGATTCCGCCCAATTGCCGATCCAGTTCCGCGATCGCCGCTTCGACCTGCTCGCGGGTGAAGCGGCCGCGCTTGATTCCGCGCTGGTTGGTCACGATGAAGATCAGGTGATCGCGAATCGGGCGCAGGGCCTGCGCGACGCCCGGTAGCAGTTTGACGCTGACATTGCCGCGCGCGTCGGCGGGCAGGTCGCGATTTTCATCCAGCTCGATCAGGGTACCGCCCAGGTCGCAGAACAGCCCCCGGTTTCCAGCATTCTCCGCCATCCGACGCTCAAGCCTCTCGCCAATCCAAACGGTCGCGCACGTAGGTGAAGACCTCCTCCAGGATAGCCGCGCCCGCCTCCGCCTGCTCCTGCGTAATCACCAGCGGCGGGTTGATGCGGATGCGCGGAAAGTAGCCCATTATCAGCAAGCCGCGCTTAAGCGCCTCCTTGAAGATCACTTCGGTCACCTTACGGCTCAGATCTTCCTTGGTGCGGCGATCCCGCACCAGGTCGATACCAATCATCAGGCCGCGGCCGCGCACGTCACCAACGAATTCGAATTTTTCCTGCAATCCCCGCAAACGCGCCAGCAGCGTGGCGCCCACCTGGCGTGAGTTCTCGATCAGGTGTTCCTCCTTGATAGCGCGCAGCGTCTGACCCACCGCCACCGCCGCCAGTGGATTGCCCCCATAGCTGGAAGACGACGCGCTGGGTTTGGCAAACGGTTTGGCCTGCGCCACCTCCTCGGTCATCAGCACGCCCGATACCGGGAAGCCCGAGCCCATCCCCTTGCCGACGGTCATGATGTCGGGATGCACGCCGGTATGTTCCACGCCCCACATTTTTCCCGTGCGTCCAAAGCCCGTGATCATTTCGTCGGCGATCAGCATGGCGCCGTTCTCCCGCGCGATCTCCTTTACCGCGGGCAGGAACTCATCGGGCGGGATCACGTTGCCCGCGGTGCCTTGGAACGGTTCCACCAGCACCGCGGCGATCGCGCCCGCCGAACTGTTCCTGATCTGCTTGCGCGCGAACTCGACACAGAACATGCCGCATTCCGGATATTCCAGCTTGAAGGGACAGCGATAACAGTCCGCGTAAGGGACCAGATGCTGGCCGCCCGGGAGCGGACCGTAACCCTGCTTGGACTCGTCACCGATAAGGCCGATCACGCCGCCGGTTTTGCCGTGAAAGCCGCCCCAAAAGCCGACCACTTCGTATTTGCCGGTGTAGGAGCGCGCGGCGCGCAGCGCGGCCTCGACCGCTTCGGCGCCGCCGCTGTAAAGATGAAACCGCTTAAGCGGGGCCGGCGCGGCCTCCGCCAACGCCTTGAAGGCGTCGGCGCGCTCGGGAGTGGCAAAAGTTCCTACCATCAGGCGCGAGGCCTGTTCGGCCAGGGCTTTGGACATCCCCGGATGCCCATGGCCGAGGCTGGCCACCGCCACTCCGGCAAAGAAATCCAGGTAAACGTTGCCATCGACATCGGTGAGCGTAGCGCCCTCGCCGTGGTCGAAGGCGATGCCGGCCAGCGAGGAAATACGCTGGCGGCCGGGAGCCAGGTAGCGCTCCTCGGTTTCGAACAGGGTCCGCGACTTTGGTCCCGGAATCGGTGTCGTGGTGGAAGGAAGTTTGCTTTTATTTTCTTTCATCGCTTCGTAGAGAAAATAGAAATGAGAAAAGAGAGACAGGCAGAGGAAACAGAAATGAGAGGCCGCCATAGGGGATTGCGTTTTCAGTTCTTACTCTCATTTCTCATTTCTCTTTTCTCGCTCCGCAACAATTGCAGCATCCGCCCAGCGATTGCCTGCGCCGCCTGCGCCCTGACCCGCTCAAAGCTCGGCCAGTCGTTGAAGTCAACTATTTTGAATTGTTCGCAGTCCACGATTGCATCGCCGCCCCATACCTCCAACCCCAGCGCCACGGCCACGTCTTTTGCCGCCTGATCGAGCCGCGCACCAAGCGGACCGCTCGGCGCGGCTTCGGCAACGCTGAAATAACTGGTGCCAGTCACACCGTAAAACTTCACTACCCTACCCTCGACCGCGGCTTGAAGGTAGGCCAGCGCAATGCCGCGGGCGGCGAAATCCCTAAGCGCAAGGTCGAGCGCCAATTCGTCGTCGACGCGCCGCACGTCGCCGGTGAACAGCGCGTGCAGGTCGCCCCGTTTCACATAGATACCGCGGCGCGGGTCAAGCGCGCCCATCGCGGCCTGCCCCACGCCGGAGGTTTCAACCAACATTCCCTCCGGCACCGGTGCCCCCGCCTGCTTGAGCACCTGGCCCAGACGATCTCGATAACATGATCGGATTGCCTGTGGGGAATTGATTACCAGCACACCGCCCTTCTGCACGGCGGCCAAACGCTCCAGCGCGGGCTCGCTTTGACACATCGCCAGGATCAGCTCGCAGTCGGGGACCTGCCCGTGGATAAAATTCGCCGCAGTGACCGCCGACGTGACGACGCCCTGTGCGGCGAGATGGGCCAGAACCGCATCCAAAATCGCGGCGTCCGCCCCAACCTTCCCCGGCGAGAATTCGCGTTCGCGATAGACTCCGACAGCGCGGACCATCACGCCTTCCCGACCGGACGGCGGTTTTCCGGCTTTTGCGCGAGCATGACGCTCGCCGCTTCAAGGTCCTGTGCCACGTCAATATCGATAACCTCGCCGAACTCGACCGCATGGAGCCGCACGCCCCATTCCACCAGGCCACCCAGAAATTCGCGCAGCGCGCGATGCCCGGCTGCGCGGGCCCGGGCACGGAAATCGAAAATCGAGGTGGGCAGGAAATAGACGCCCGCGGTCACCATTGTGCCGGCGGCGGCGCCCACCTTGCGGATCGCTCCGCCATCGTCCACCTCGACAAAGAGCGGACGTTCATCGCCACGCCATCGCACCACCCCCAACACACCGTCGGCGGATGCCGCCGGGCCACCGCGTGTCAGCGCCATCGCTCGTTGCACAAAGCGCATCATTTCATCGGGGCCAACGATAGCGTCCACGGTCGCCGCCAGGAACCGTCCGCCAGTCAGATGCTCGCCCAGTTCGAACAGGGTCTCCATCGTATTGGGGGTGTCGCGCACGACTACACGCAGGAGGCCGGGAAGCGCAATCGCGGCGCGGTCGATAAGCGCAGCGGTCTCGGAGTTGACCACCGCCACTACCCTGCTCACCCCGGCCTCGAGCAGGATGCGAGCCTGGCGCCCAAGGAGCGTTTCTCCGTCCAGCTTGACCAGCGGCTTGGGCAGATCGGGACCCTCGGCTCGCAGCCGCTCACCGCGTCCCGCCGCTAGAATCGCGCCTTCAATCAGCTCCAAGGCAGTTCTCGACCAGCTCATGGAGGTTGCGCACCACCAAATCGGCGCGTTCCTCGCCGGGATGAGTGTACTCCACCGCGGCGGGCACCAACCATACGGTCTTGAGCCCGAGCCGGCGGGCGGGCGCGCAATCCTTGGATAGCGAATCGCCCACCATCGCGGTCTGTTCGGGACGCGCATGGAGTCTGGCCAGCGCCACCTCATAGATTGCCGGCTCAGGCTTGAAGGCACCAACGCGGGAAGAATCAACCGCCACGGATACAAAAGGCATCAGCCCGGCCTCTTGCAGCACCGCTTCGAGGTTGCCGTAAAAGTTCGACACGACCCCAATTGCAAAGCGGGGCGCAAGCGCGGCCAGCGCCGCCCGGCTTTGCTCGTAGCCGCCCGCGCTCTCGGCACAAAACCGCGCGGCGATTTGGCCCGCGCTATCGCGAATCGACGGCGGCACGCGTTGCGGAAGATGCTCCAACAGGTAGTCCATTTGCCAGTTCACCAGTTGGTCAAGGAGCTGGCCCAAGCCATAGCTGTAAATCCGCTCGCCGGCCTGGTAGCCACATTGGGTAGCGTAGGCATAGGCAAGGTCGAGCTCCGAGCGGGTGAGGCTGATACCCGCCTCCTGGTAATGGCGCACAAAGCGGTCGAGCCAGTGGGCGGCGGGCAGGTCGAGGGTCCCGCCGAAATCCAACAGCAGGGTGCGGATTTGTTTCCACCAGGTTTCCAACGGCTTAAATATTCGGCTTAACTATTCAGTGTCCCACGGCAAAAGATGAGCCTAAAATGTACGGATCAGAGGCAACCGAAGCCAGCCTCGATTTTAAAACTGTTTTATGACAGAGCGTCATCCGGTCGGCACGCGTCCTGTCATCCGCCTTTGGGCGCCGCCTGACGGATCCTAAAATCGCCCGTTTTAAAAAGAGAATTCAGGGGTATCTTGCCTTGCCTGACCGATTGGTTTATTGATTCCTCTGACCTACGGGAAAATTAAGAGCTTTGGAACTTCGTTCAACCAGTCAAGAGAACGCCCCGGCCGTGGCGCTTGTCGACGCACCCAGCCGCGGCGCCGAACTGATTTTCGGCCACCCGTTGCTGGAGCGGTTGAT
Organism: Binataceae bacterium (SeqCode); assembly: GCA_035939115.1. Lineage (GTDB taxonomy): Bacteria > Desulfobacterota > Binatia > Binatales > Binataceae > JAJPJA01. The sequence goes on along the minus strand of DASZGF010000136.1, from coordinate 41,357 downwards.
AAGAATTTGCGAGCGGGCCGGCATAGCCCATTTTTTCGTCCGCTGCCCAACACAGGAGCGGGCCAGGTTCGCGCAGGCGTTAGGCCGGTTTTCACATGACCCGCGGATTCGCATGGTCGGTTCGTTCGACGAGATCAAGCAAGCCCCCAGCGATTTGCATGACACCAGCCAATGCGTCGCCGTCAACGGCAATATCGTTTTCTCGGTCTCTCAACTGCGCGATCTGATGGCATGGCAGGCCTCCAACAGCGGCGAAATGGTCCGGCTTGGGAGCGCCAACGGCGACCCCGCTGCGTGGCTATCGGTCGGCCGGCTGAGTGATTTTGTTGGCAACGGCAACCCGGCCGTGGCCAGGGTGGTGAGTGATATTCCCGGAATGCCTTTCGCTCTGGACGGGCATCCGGAGGACCGCGACGTGGCCGAGCGGGTCATCGCGCGCACCCTGCGCCACGATACGGCCCATACCGACGGCTTCATGGCGCGTGTTTTCGACCGCAAGTTTTCCTGGCGGCTCAGCTATCTGCTGGCGTACACGCGGATCACACCCAACCAGGTGACGCTGGCCAACACGGCGCTGGGGATGACCGTCGCCTGGATGTTCGCCCAGCCCGGCTATTGGGTGCGTCTGGTGGCGTCCTTGCTGTTCGTAATCTCGATTACGATCGACGGCGTGGACGGCGAGTTGGCCCGGCTCACAATGTCGGAAACGCCGGCGGGCGGGCGGCTGGATGCGATTACCGACAACCTGGTTCACATCGCGATCTTTTTCGGCATCAGCATCGGATGCTATCGCGCCGCGCACAGCACCGCGTATCTGTATGTGCTGGGGGCGCTGCTGGTCGGATTCGGCATGTGCGCGATTTCGGTACATCGGGCGATGAACATTTCCAGCACCGGCGCGGAGGCTTTCATCCGCAAAGTTGACCGCCTGACGGGACGTGATTTTGCCTATCTGGTTTTTGCCTTGGCTCTGATAAATCGGCTGAACTATTTCATTATCGGCGCGGCGATCGGCACCTACATGTTCGCGGTGGGGTTGTGGTGGATGACCGACAAATGGACACGGTCCGGCGCGGCGCCTCAAACCGGTGGGGATCGGCTTGCGGAGGGTATATGAAGAAACCACGAATCCTTCTCATTCAACCAACGACGGTTCATCTCGACGGCACCCCGCACAAGACCCGTTGGCGCCTGATTATGGGCCTGATGATCCCGCTGGTGGCGGGACTTACGCCCGACGATTTCGACGTGACTCTGTGCGACGAACGCCTGGAGGACGTCGATTTTGACGCCGGCTGGGACCTGGTCGGGATGACCACCACGATTGGCGCCTCGCTGCGCGCCTACCAGTTGGGCGACGAATTCCGCAAGCGCGGCGTTCCCGTGGTATTCGGCGGCTTTCACGCCACACTGCAGACCGAGGAGGCGCTCAAGCATTGCGACTCCGTCATCCAGGGCGAAGCTGACCTGGTATGGGAACCGCTGCTGCGCGACTGGCAGGATGGCAAGCTCAAGCAGGTTTACAAGGCCGACAAACTGCATGACCTCAAGAATCTGCCGCGCCCGCGCCACGAATTGCTAAAGCTCAATCGCTACCTGTTCAAGGCGGCTCCAATCCAGGCCAGCCGCGGATGTCCCTATCGATGCTCCTTTTGTGAGATTCCGGTCTTTTACGAAGGCGCTTACCGCACGCGCCCGATCGGGGATATCGTCGAGGAGATCAAGCAGGTCGTCAAAATCACCGGCGTCCGCCGCTTCCAGTTCATCGACGACCAGATCACCGGCAAGCACAAGTTCGCGCGCGAGTTGTTCCGCGCCCTGGAGCCGCTCAACATCCGCTTCGCCTGTTTGTGGACGATCAACTCCAACCACGACGACGAACTGTTGGACCTGGCGGCCAAGGCCGGGATTTTCCACGTCAATATCGGGGTCGAGTCGATCAGCCAGGACAGCCTGCTGTCGATGAACAAGATCCAGAACCACGCCAACCAGTACAAGAAACTGCTCGAGAAGATGCGCAAGTACGGCATCTACTACTCGCTCAACTTCCTGTTCGGACTGGAGAACGACCACCCGCGGATCTTCGACGATACGCTCAAGTTCCTCCACGAAGTCAAAGCGCCCGAGGCGTTCTTCAACACCGTGACCCCGCGCAAGGGCACCCCGATGCGCACCCAGTTGGAAGACGAGGGGCGCGTGATCATTCCCGACGCGGATATGTACACCAACAATTTCCGCTGCATGTTCGTGCCCAAGAATCTTTCGCCCCAGGAAGTCGAAGAGGGAGTGTGGCGCTGCACCACCGAGTTCTATTCGCTCAAGTCGATGTTCAAGCGGCTGTTGATGCCGCCCGGACCCTTCACCTGGCAGGGCCTGACCGAAAACATGCTGTTTTACATCGGCGCCAAACGCCGCGTCGATCCGGTGGATTATTATTAGGCTGTATTGACCGCGCGCTCAGTTCGTACGTCTGTGATTCGAGCATGAGCGCGCGGCCGTACCCTCAGGCGATCGCATGCCGGGATCTTGCGTGCGCTACACCCTGCCCCTGATTGCCAGGCCCTCGCTGCTCCAACCATTGTAAGGACCGACGATGGCTGTCGATGATCGCGGGACGTTTCCGGCGCGAGGATAGGAATGGCGATGGGCGCTGAACGTTTGCGCAAATGGCTAATCGTTGGCGCCGCCCTGATCTTGTCCGCTTGTACCACCTCGTCATCGCCATCGCTTCAAATCGAACCGCCGCTTCAAACGCAGACGCCGCTCCAAACGCCGCCGTCGCCCCAAAAGGAGCCGATGGCTGTACCGAAGCCGATAGAAGGCCAGCTCTCGGTGGTCGCGCAGTCAGAGGAGCCTATCGGGAACCTGATTCCCGTTTACATCGCTATCGCCAACGGCACCGACGAGGACAGGACTATTCATCCCAGCCAGGTTTTCGCCCTGGACCATTACGGTGAAAGAATCGCGCCAATTCCGTCGCCCGAAGCGGCGCGCAAGGCGGGCGGCGTACAAAAGCTGGAGGCCGCCGTGAAAAGCGGCGTGATCGGGGGCGCTGATGCGGGAGTTGTAGGCGTAACTCCCGCTTCGCCTGCCGGAGTCGTACCCGACGAGGCTCGGAACGGCTCGGCCAGCGCAGCCAAGGTTATCTCGCCGGAACATCCCAAAAAAGTACAGGGCCAGCCCGACGCTCAGATCCCGGGACTAACGCTGAATGACACGGAACTTCGAAAGAACTTCACGGTCAGCGGCTTTGTCTTTTTTCCAAAAGGCTCATACACGGATTTGGAAATGGTGGTGGTTAACAACCAGACCGGTGGCAAGGACACGATAAAGGTCCACTGGCGCTGACTGCAATAGACTTTCCTGCTGCCTACTGCTCCGCCTTCCTTCAGGTTCGAAGATCGTCCTGGCGGGTGTGAGATACCCTCTTCCCACGCCGGCTTGGATTGGCGCGGGCCTTAATCGCTACCTCCATTGCGTTTGGTAATCGGGCCCCCGTGAGTCAGGCTCCTGAGTGGGTTTGGTGATCTGGACGGCTAAGGGGATCGGAACGTCCGCACCGATTACTACGGCTTGCCCTTCACGCAAGGCGGGAACAAACGCCATCACCGTGCGGTCCGCCTCGCCGGAGGCGCTCTCCACGGCTTCCCTATCCTTGTGATTGTTTAGGCGATGAACGATGAAGGTGCCAATCTGACTGAGGACGCCTTCGGGGATGTCACGCGGGCGCTGCGTCGCAATGCAGATGTTGAGCGACACCTTTCTTCCCTCTTTGGCGATCTGTTCGAAGGAGTCCAGCCGATACCCGGTATCTTCATCGGCCAGGCGCTTGTTGAGAAAGTTGTGCGCCTCGTCCAAAAACAGAAGCAGAGGCCGGTTACCAAGCTTCCCGCTGCGGGCCAGCCCCAGCGCGTGCCTTCCAGCGGCGTTCGCTATAATCTCGCGTACATCATGGACGAACGGTAGATACTTCAATGAGATGCGGAGCGCGCGCGTATCGCGGTCGGCGATAAAGGACTCCATTTCGTCAAAGATCGCTTTCGTCTTCCCCGGCCGGAATACACAGGCCAGCTCGGTTGCATTCAACATGTCTTCGATTCGTGTGATCAGATTAACGCAGTTGTTGCGCTCTATCTCGTGCCCCAACGACGTGGATCGGGACTGGAAGAAAACCCACCGGTCGGAAACACGCATTCGGCGTCAATTTGAGCAGGCAATTTCGTGATATCGAAAGTCACCCGCGGATCCTCGAGTTCGCGGGCTCGAGCCGCTGCGGCCATCTCGTACGGAAGCTTGAGCCTGCCGGCTTTGAGAATCACATCCCCGGTAGCGAGGTGCGGAACCTTCACCAATTTGAGACTCTTGATCGCTGCGCGCAGTTTGGGCGGGCTGAGTTGACCCGGTCGGTCTGAACAGCGCAAAGAGGTCTGATTCGGTCAGCGACTGATAAGGCATCGCCGCTCGTCGGACGGTTCCTGTCCCAAAGGATCGGTTCCGATATGAACGTGGCGCACGCCTGAGTTCAGGGTATGAAATTCGCCGGTACTATCGAACAGCACGATCTTGGCGGAGTATCGAGCCGACTCCTCGATAAGCCGGGCGAGGGTCCAACTCTTGCCCGTGCCCGTCGCACCGAGGATGGCACAGTGGCGGCCAAACAGACGCTCTGGTACCAAACCAATCTCGGTGCCATCAACGAGTGACGCCAAATTGAGCGTAATGGGTTCGAAATCGCTGTGGCCGGCCTGACTGCAGTCGAAGACCCATCTTAAGAGTTCGGGAGGTGCGAGGTAGATTCGGCTTCCCAAATGTGGAAACCGGGCGATTCCGCGAACCGCGCTGGCGCCCTCCAGGGCGACCGTAGTCAAAAGCTCAATCGTGCCCATGGGTTGGGCGGCCAATCCGCGCTCGTAGGCGGGGTGCTCGATAACCTGTCGCGCCGACTCGACGCTGGTAAGGCGGCCGAACAGCACCCATTCCCCACAGTCTATCGCCACAAAGGCGCCTACCTCAGCGGAATCGGAACCGCGCTCCGAAACAATCGCCTTGGCGTAGCTTGGTCCAACCTCCGAAACGGTACCGATATTGCGGCCGGGATCGAAGGGATTTACAGGCGGAGTTCTCTTCATTGAAACCTACCGGATCCTCCAGGCGAAGGCCTCGGCGATCAAATCTTCTTCATAAGATTGCGTGAAGCTTATCCTTTTGAACGAAGCGCTGCGGCTTTGCTTCAATAATCCACCGGCACCTTGGAACTCATGATCGCTGTCAATTAATGCGAACTACACTCAACAATCGAATTAATTAACACATCGACTTAACCTGCGCTACACGTGTCTGTTTCCAGCTAAGCAGGGAAATTCATGTCTTAACGTATCATTTATCTCCATTATGGATATGGACTGCTTGAGTAAAGGCCCGAAATAGGGGAGAAGCCGGTCTCTACACAGGGCCATCGCGTCACAGCCGGCCGATCAACTCACGCTCCGAGGCGCGGATGAACTCCAGCACGCCGGACTCGTCGCGGGCGCATGTGTACAGGACGATGCGATGCACGCCGAGTTCGGCATATTGCTTCGCCACGTCGGAATCCACCCGGGCGCGTGGCGTCAGGCTGATTTCGATCTCGTCGAAGCGCCGGCCAAAGCGCTCGCATGCCTTGCGGATCCCGTCGATGCAGCCGGCGGTGCGATCACGGTCCAATCCAAAACCGAACCAGCCGTCGCCCAGCCGCGCGGTGCGGCTGAAGGCGTATGGCGAATTGCCGCCAAAGATGATCGGCGGACAAGGCTGCTGCACCGGACGCGGCTCCGCGCGCACGCCGGAAAATGACACGAAGCGTCCATGGAACTCCGGCATCTCCATCGTCCACAGCGCCTTAATCGCACCGACGTACTCCTCGGCCCGCTTGCCCTTGTGATCGAATGGCACGCCCAGCGCCGCATATTCCACCGCCAGAGAACCAATCCCAAAGCCGCATATCAGACGCCCGCCCGAGACCACGTCAACCGAAGCCAATTCCTTGGCCAGCACCACCGGATTGCGCTGCGGCAAAATTATGATGCCGGTGGCGAGCTTGATGCTCTGCGTATGGCCGGCGACGAAGGCCAGCGCCACGGCGGAATCGACAAACGGCACGTCCGGCGGCATCGGCGACGGCGGCGCCTGCGGGTCGGCGAGCACAATATGCTCGCCGGTCCATACACTATCGAAGCCCGCTTGCTCGGCGGCGCGAGCAACGCAGGCAGCCGTGCCCGGATCGTTGCACGGACGCATATTGATTCCAAATAGTCCGAACTTCATGCCTTGCGAGATAACACGAAACCGGCGCCCGCCCTACTGATTGCCCATGCTTTCTTTCGATTTACTTCAATGCTCCGCGCCCTCTTCGTGTTCCTCGTGCTCGATCAAGCCCGCGCTGTGCTTGAGCAATTCCGCCTTCTCCGCGGCGCTCAGATGCGGCAGATGGCGTATCCATAGAATCATCCGCCAGATGTCGTCAGGATCGTGATGGGTGCCGAAACCCGGCATCCCGGTGTAGCGGATGCCATTGGCGATTATGAAATACAGCTCTCCGTCGGACGATCCTGATGAGCCACGCTCCAGCCGCGGAATCGGTGGATAGAAGTCGGCGCCCAGAAGATTCTGCGCGCTGCCATCGGCGGCGTGGCAGACGGCGCAATGTTCTTCGAACTCCTGCTGGCCAAGCTTTAAATTCTCCGCGCTGGCGGCCATCGGGTTGTTTTCAACCGGGGCGCTGAGCCTCACCCATCGGTCCATGATCAGGCCCGCGAGCCGCTTTTCAATCACTGGCGGTTTTGCGGTCGCGCTCCAGTCCAACCGCGGCAAAACCACCAGCACGACAATAGCGCCGAGAATCACACCAGCCCCAACCAGGATGAGCAAAATGTTAACCGCTTTCTTTATCATCGTGGAAACCAATCGTTGCGCAGGTGGTGGGTTTTCCATCATCGAACCGACCGGGTGGCGGGGCGCAACCGTCGGTTCGGACGCGGTTGTAAGATGCTGCTCGCGCAGCGGCACGGTGGTTTATAGATAAGTTGGAAAACCTCTTGCGGCCGCAAAGCGCGCCATCAAAGCGGCGCGCGGCGACCGCAACTTTTTGGTTTACTTTCCCTTCAGCGGCGGTTAAGGTCAACTAAAGCTTGGAACGCACCCTCCTTTAGGCCCTGGACCGGGTCTTCTGTCTGATGCTTCCGGCAGAATCTAATGTCAGGAGGGCATTTAATGCCCAGCAAGTTATATATCGGCAACCTTTCCTACTCGGTCACCAGTTCGGACCTCGAAGCGCTTTTCTCACAGGCGGGAAAGGTTGAGAGCGCCGCCGTCGTCACAGACAAGTTCTCGGGTCAATCCAAGGGCTTCGGGTTCGTTGAAATGGCCAGTCCCGAAGAGGCGACCAAGGCAATCGAACAGTTCAACGAGACCGAACTGAAGGGACGCAACATCAGGGTCGACCAGGCCCGCCCGCGCGAAGGCGGAGGCGGCGGTGGTGGTGGCGGCGCCAATCGCGGCGGCGGCTTTAATCGCCGCGGCTCTGGCCGCTGGTAAGAAAACCAATGGATGGGCGTGGGACTGCGCCGCGCCCAACCTTATATTCAAGGCGCAGGGACAAAATAGCTGGTCCTCTTCCAGGCTTCAGTAAAAGGCCGCGGCCAGTGAGTTGGCGCGCGCGGCGGATGCATCTCCATCTCCGACATTTTGCGGACCTTATCGAATCCAATCCGGCGCTGCGCCGGTGCGCGCGCCGCCGGTGCCGGCTTCGATCGATGCGGAACTAATGCGATAATACGAACCGGACTTTGAGCGCGCGGAGCTGGACTATGCCGCGCACCCTGGAGGCGAATGACTCAACTGATAGCGGCCATCTGCGACGGAGGTCAGACCGTGGTTACAGTCTCCGATCGCATGATTTCGACCGGAGACATGACGCTCACCTTCGAGCCCGACCGCAGCAAAGCGATTCCAATCGCCTACAATGCGGTGCTGCTCACTTCGGGTACCATGCACGAACCCGATCTGATCGATGACGCGCGGCAATTGATTCGCGGCAAGGATCGCATCCGTGACATCGCCGACGTGCTTAAGGAGCAGTACCAAACACTGCGCGAGCGCCGCATCGAGGACGAACTACTGCGACCGCTGGCCGGCATCAGGTCCTTTGCCGAATACCATCAAAAGCAGTCTTCGCTGCACGAGGGCGTGCTCATGGAAATGAACGCCCGCATTGCCGAGTTCTCGCTGGGTCTGACCCTGCTGCTGGCTGGCTACGACGGCCAGGGCCATGTAATCGTGATCGAGGATCCCGGGATATGGACCAGTTGGGACATGGTTGCTCATGCCTACGCCGGTATGGGCAACCGGCATGTCGAAGGGGTTTTCGCCTGGTACCGCTATACTCAGGCGTTTCGATTGAACGAAGCGTTATGGGTCGCATTCGAAGCCAAAAAGCGCTCCGAAGCCGCCGGTGGCGTGGGCAAGATGACCGACGCTTTGGTGATTAATCGCGATGGGATCTTTCAGCTTGCAGGGACGACCATCGCGGAATTGGACAGCATTTATGATGCCCGAGAAGACGGTGGACGACGTAACTTCGACAAACGCGTCAGCGAACTATCTATTCAAAGGGAACCTGTGGCGGATTCGTGAGTACCAATGGCGATGCCGGCAATACCGGCTGCGGCTGCTCCGCCGGCGAGCCGAACTTCTGATTCGTTTTCCCGCGGTCAAATCGCACTAGCCCAACCGCGCCCGCCAGCTCGGCTGCGCCGGATTGCGCCGACGGCAAACTCGCCCGTGTGACTTACGGTCTTGCACAACCCAAGGCGCGGGACGGTGCCGCGCACACGGGCGAGTCCTCCCCCTTGAGCCATCAGCCTTTCAGACTAACCAATCCCGCTCCGTTCCCTTGTATGCAGCAATTAAATAGGTTCTGTCAAGTATTTAAATATTTTTTTGGACGAATTGTCGAAAATTAAAGAATCGCAGGTATTTACGATGCGAATGTCTGTCAAATTTGATTGGTCCAGTCCATCGCGCGAGTGTCAGATAATGAAACGAGGGACTAAGGCTCGCACCGTCCTGCGGCGACAATTCAGTGCCGGCGTCCGTTGCGGGTCCAATTGCTTCGCAAACGCCGCAGGTACTTGCGTAATGCGCAATGATCCAGCCCCACCGCGTCGCAGGCGTCCTCGAAGGAAATGCTCGCGGGCCCGAAGCCGAGGATCCAATCCCATGCCTGAACGGCTGCTTGATGCTCGGCGGGATCATTGCGCAGCGTAAGGTCCACCGCGTCGGCAAGCAGGGCCAGCATCAGGTGCTGTTCGCTGGTGAGGGTTTGAGGCGGGTCGAGCAGCGCGTGGTAGCGATGATGCAGCGCTGGCTTGGGGCTGCCCTGGGAGGTTTGTTTCGGAGCCATGATGCTCCCCTCCACCGTTCTGATTGGGCTCTTTTGGCGAGCTACGGCACCACCATAACTCTCATCCGCCGCCAGTCGCAAGGCAAAACGCAGCGCCGGCACCGGGACGCGGCGTTCAAAACCTATCCGGCTTTCTTCCTCATGGTCACGAACTCCTCCGCGGCGGTGGGATGGACCGCGATCGTGGCATCAAAATCCGCCTTGGTCGCCTTGCACTTCAGCGCGACCGCGAATCCCTGGATGATTTCTCCGGCCTCGGCCCCGACCATGTGGCATCCGACCACCCGATCGGTTCCGCGCTCCACCACCAGTTTCATGAACGTACGCTCATCGCGCCCACTGATAGTATGGCGCAGCGGCCGGAAGTGCGACTTGTAGACGTCGATTTCGCCGAGCCGGCTGCGCGCCTCGGCTTCGGTCAGTCCAACGGTGGCCAGGCTCGGCTGACTGAACACCGCCGAGGGCACCAGCGCATAGTCCACTGCGGAGGGCTTGTGGTTGAACAGAGTTTCGGCCACCGCCTGCCCTTCTGCGATTGCCACCGGCGTAAGCATCGCCCGATTGGTACAGTCGCCCACCGCGTAGATGTTGGCCTGCGAGGTGCGCGAGTAGCGATCCACAGCCACGGCACCCACGGCGTCCAGCTCCACTCCGGCGTGCTCCAGCCCGATGCCGCGAGTGTTGGGAGCGCGCCCGGTAGCGTACATGATTAGATCGGCGCCAAGGACTGACCCGTCGTTAAGCGTGGCGCGGACACCGGTGCCTGGCGTTTCAATCTTCATCACGTCAGTATTGAAACGCAGGTCCACACCACGTTTGCGCATCTCTTCGGCCAGGGTTAGACGGAGGTCATCGTCGAAGCCGCGCATGAACAGATCCCCGCGATAGAGCAGCGTTACCTTGGCCCCCAGTCCGTGAAATATTCCCGCGAATTCGGCGGCGATATAGCCCCCGCCGACCAGAATTACGGAGGAGGGCAAATCCTTTAGAAAGAACGCCTCGTTGGAGGTGATCGCATGCTCGGCTCCAGGAACCGCCGGCACCATCGGCCACCCCCCGGTAGCAATCAGCACATATTCGGCGCGCAGTCGCCGCTCACCCACCGCCACCGTCTGCGGATCGAGCAGCACGCCGCGCCCGTCGATGATTGTCGCACCGGCTGAGGTCAGGACCTCGCCGTAAACTCCATTGAGCCGCTGAATTTCGTGATTTTTGTTAGCGATCAGCCGCGCCCAGTCAAAGCTGCCGCGCGGGATATTCCAGCCAAAGCCCGACGCCTCTTCAAGCGCCGGCCCATATTCCGACGCGTACATCAGCAGCTTCTTGGGGATACAGCCGACATTGACACAAGTGCCGCCCAGGTAACGTTCCTCCACCACCGCCACCCGCGCGCCATAACCGGCCGCAAGCCGGCTGGCACGCACACCACCCGAACCAGCCCCAATCGTAATTAGGTCATAATCATACTGAGACATGCGCGGACCCTCTTCGCGGCAATATCTACCCGCCAGCGGCGCGGCGTTAGGCGGAGGTCATTCCAGCTTTCGCCAACTGCTCTCTGGCCGCCGTTAGGATGTGGTCCACGGTGAAGCCGAAATGCGTGAGCAATTCCTTGATTGGTGCGGAGGCGCCGAAGGTGCGCATCCCGATACTCGCGCCGTCCAGGCCGACGTAGCGCGACCATCCGAAAACGCCCGCCGCTTCCACCGACACGCGCGCCCTCACGGCGGACGGCAGCACGCTGTCGCGATACTCCTGGCTCTGCAACTCGAACAGCTCCCATGAAGGCATGCTGACCACGCGCGCGTGCACGTTTTCCCTACCCAGCCGCTCGTACGCCTCCAGGCACATGGAAACCTCGCTGCCGCTCGCCATTAGGATCACGTCCGGCTTGCCGCCGGGCGCGTCGGCCAGCACATAGGCGCCGTGTTTTACCCCGGCAGCCGGAGCATATTTCGAGCGGTCAAATGTGGGCAGCGCTTGACGGCTTAGGATGAAAGCGACCGGCTGATGCTGAAGCGGCATCACCGCCCGCCAGCCCTCCAGGACTTCGTTGGCGTCGGCGGGCCGCATCGTAATCAGATGGGGGATCGAGCGCAGCGCCGCCAGTTGCTCGATTGGCTGATGGGTGGGGCCGTCCTCGCCCAAACCGATCGAGTCGTGAGTGAAAACATAGATCACCGGCAGTTCCATCAGGGCCGACAGCCGCAACGAGGGTTTGAGATAGTCGCTGAAAATCAAAAATCCCGATCCGAATGGACGTATCTTGCTCAGCGACAAACCGTTGCAAATCGCGGCCATCGCGTGCTCGCGGATGCCGAAATGGAAGTTGCGTCCGATGCGATCATCGGCCTCGAAGTCGCCCGCGCCCTCGAAAGTTAAACGCGTCTTGGTGGAGGGAAACAGGTCGGCGGCGCCGCCGATAAGCCATGGCACGCGGCGCGCAAGCGCGTTGAGCACCTGACCCGAGGAGTCGCGGCTGGCAATCCCCTTGGGATCGGCTTTGAAGGTGGGCAGTTCCGCGTCCCATCCGGCTGGCAACTCGCGCCGCTGCATCCGCTCAAGCTGGTCCGCAAGCTGCGGGTGGGCCTTTTTGTATTCGACCAGGCGTGTCTGCCAGGCTTCGCGCAACTCGCGCCCGCGCTTGCGCATCGCCTCGGCGAAATGCTGGCGGACGTCGTCGGGAACCAGAAAGTGGGCGTCCTCGGGCCATCCGTAACTGCGCTTGGCGCCGCGGACTTCCTCTTCGCCCAACGGCTCGCCATGCGCCGCGCTGGTATCGTGTTTGTGCGGTGCGCCGTAGGCGATGTGGCTGTCGACGATAATCAGGGTGGGCCGGCCGGTGGTCTCACGCGCGGTCGTAAGCGCGCGACTGAGGAACTCCATCGAATTGGCGTCGCCGACCCGCAGCACATTCCAGTTGTAGCCCAGGAAGCGGGTGGCTACGTCGTCGCTAAAGGCCAGCGTCGTGTTGCCCTCGATGGTGATGTGGTTGTTGTCGTAAATCCAGCACAGGTTGGACAGTCCCAGATGGCCCGCGAGCGAAGCTGCCTCGTTGGAAATACCCTCCATCATGCAACCGTCGCCGGCCAACGCATAAACCCGGAAGTCGAATATGTCAAAACCGGGCCGGTTAAAATGCGCCCCCATCCATTGCGACGCAATCGCCATCCCGACGCTGGTCGCCACGCCCTGCCCCAGCGGTCCGGTGGTGGTCTCGATCCCGGAGACCATCCGGTATTCCGGATGCCCCGGGCATTTGCTGCCCAGTTGGCGGAAGTGCTTGATATCGTCCAGCGTCACCGCCGGCTGCCCCAGGACTTCGTACTGCGGATCGACCGCCTTGACTCCGGTCAGATGTAACATCGAGTAGAGCAGCATCGAGGCATGCCCTGCCGATAGCACGAAGCGGTCGCGGTTGGGCCAGATCGGATCTTCCGGATCGAAGCGCAGGAAGCGGTCCCATAAACAATAGACCACCGGCGCCATCGCCATGGGCGTCCCGGGATGGCCCGAGTTGGCCGCCTGCACCGCGTCGATCGAGAGGGTTCGAATCGTGTTGACGCACTTCAGTTCGAGGCTTTCCTGCTCGGTCATGTCGTTGGCTCCCTTCGGCAAAGCCGACCTTATGATTTTCGGCCCAGTTTAAGGTTGCGCCAACCGAACGTGTGCGTCCAGTGGGAATCCACCCGTGCTATGCGAGCGGGTGGAGCATCGCCGATGCGACTTAAATAGTCCAAAATAGTGGGACAGGCCTCCGTGCCTGTCGATGACGCGCGAGCTTTTTTTTGCTCGCGCTACCGAATATATGGCGAGGATTAACGGCCGGTGAAGCGCGGCGGGCGGCGCTCCGCGAATGATCTGACGCCTTCCTTGAAGTCTTCCCGCAAATGCATCCGGTCGGTGCTTTCACCGCATCGCGCCACGGCGGTCGGAAGGTCGGAGCTCAGCGCTTCGTAAGCCAGGCGCTTGCCTTCGGTCACGGCAAATGGCGCGCAATTGACCGCAATGTCCAGCGCCATCTCGCGCGCCTTGGTCAGCGCCTGGCCATCGGGTACTAGATGATTCACCAATCCGATTGCCAATGCTTCGCGGGCGTCAATCAGATTTCCGGTGATTTGAAGCTCGATCGCCCTCCCGATTCCCACCAGCCGCGGCAAAATCCAGTTGACGCCGTCCTCTGGCGTGAGGCCGCGCCGCACAAACGCCAGGCCTATGCGTGCGCTCTCCGCGGCGATGCGGATGTCGCAGTATACCGCCAGGTTGAATGCCATCCCGACACACGGGCCGTTAATCGCCGCGATTACCGGCTTGCGCAGCGTGAGTATCTCACTGAACGAATGGTTTTCCGTGCGTATGTTGTGGATCAAGTCGCCGTCAGACGTCGCCGCCTGTCCGCGCACGTTCTCCAGCACGGCGATATCGGCGCCCGCCGAGAACGCGCGGCCGGCTCCCGTGACGATAATCACCCTGACCGCGTCGTCGGTGTCGGCCCGGTGCAGCGCGTCGAAGATTTCAGCGGTGGTGGTCAGTGTAAACGCGTTGAGGCGATGAGGCCGGTTGAGCGTGATTAACCCCACGCTCTCGGACGCCTCATAGATGATGTCGCTATACTCCATGCCCAAGTCTCCTGGCCGGGGCGTAAAAACACCCCGCATCGGTGACTATCTGATCTGATGGGCGGAGTCGATGCGGGCCGCGCCGGGCGCCAAATCAGCGCTCAGGCCGCGGTGTCGATCTTTTGCAGAAGTTCGGCGCTTCCCCTGGGCTGGCGCAGTTTGTGAGGCGTGTAGAACGGCGACATCACCCTGATCAGCCGTGATCTCACAAAGGATGACTCGCGTTTGCGAATCTCGGCGAACCGCTTGCGCGACGCCACCTGCTCCTCGGCGCTCATCTGCCTGGCGTCTTCTTTGAGCACGTATTTCAAGGCATCGCGGTTGACCACGCGCAGGTCGCGCAGGAACGAGAGCAGACCGTAAACCCGATAAAAGTAACTCCCAAACAGCGCCTGATATACGTCGTAAGCAACCTTGCGATGCTCAAATTCCTCCGCCAGGTGCCATTTCCACAGGCTGACGACGGATGGATCGGCGCCCGCCATCACATCATCGGTCTGCTCGAACCACCATTCGGCGTATATCGGGCCGATACTTTCGAACCCCAGCGAGTAAGCGCAGTTGAATTTAAGCGACCGCTCTTCAAGCAGCCGATCGAAATGTGCGTGGAACCGCTGTTCGAATTCAGGCAGGCGCGCATAACCGGCTTTGCGCAGGGCTTCGTTGTATGCGTCATGTTGCAGGTAGTGGGCCGCTTCCTGCTTGCAGAACAGCGAGATATCCGCATTCAACGGATGGTCAGGGCCGAGCTTGGTCTGCGCGCGGCGCATCACCGTGTTCAGGTACGGCTCCAGGTAAGGCAGTGTCAGCGACGCGACGTTAACTATCTGGGAATACTCAGGATAGGTCCGGCACCATCGCGGCATCGAGGCGGTGTAATCATAAGACGGCTTTCTGACCTTCATCGAGTGGCTCCTTATGCCGGTGGTCCCAAAATGGGAATAGCTCTTTTTGCCTCGCTGTCCAGGCAGTCTCCACCACAGTATCAGACTGGATGCGTCTAGTCCTTCCAGCGCGGCGGGCGCTTTTCCACGAAGGCCTTGGGGCCTTCGACGCTGTCGGGATGGCCGCGGTATTGCCCGCCGATTTTTTCCGCCAGGGAATGCGCGTCGCTCAGGTTGCGCTCCAGCGACTCCCACAGGATACGCTTGCTGGTTCTGACCGCGGCGGGCGAGTTGGACGCAATCAGGGTCGCGACTTCGCGCGCGCGCTGAGCCAGCGAGGCGCCGGCTACCACTTCGGTAACGATTCCCAGCTCCAGTGCGCGCCGCGCGTCAAGGCGCTCCTTGGCGCCCATCAGCGTCATTCGCATCAGGGCGGGGAACGGAACCCAACGGCTCCAGGTAGTCGGGGCGACGAAGGCAAGTTGGCCGATCGAAACTCCAGGATTGAAAAAGGTCGCATGCTCGGCGGCGATCGTGACATCGCTGTCTGCCACGAACATCAATCCTCCGCCGGCGCACATCCCGTTGACCGCGGTAATCACCGGCTTGCTCACCTTATTGTGCCGGGCCGAGATCAGCAGCGCCTGGTCGCGGGGGGCGTTTTGCTGGTCCGATTGCGCCAGCGCCGACAGCGCCTGCACATCCGCGCCGGAGCAGAAGGCCCGATCTCCCGCGCCAGTGAAAACAATCACCCGGACGGCGGGATCCTTCTCGGCGGCCTGCCACATTTCCGGAAGCTGCTCGCGCCACATCCTGGGAGTCAGCGCGTTGAGGCGATGGGGCCGGTTGAGCGTTATGGTCGCGATGCCGTCCGACTTGTCCAGCCGGATGTCGTTATCCGATTCATCCATGGCGCCACCTCCTGTCAATTAAGCGATTGTGGGCGTTTGCCAAGACGCTCACCCATCGTGCTAAGACAAGCGATAGATCGCAACCCTAATTTCGTGTTCCTGGACCCCGGCGCGGCCGCTCGTTGCGGTGCGGCGCGGACCTTGCGCGAGCGGCGATGGTTGCGAAAACCGGGAGGCGGGCAATGTTGGTTCGCAACGTGAAGAAATGGGATCGCGTCGTCGATGTGGCTGTGGTCGGCTCGGGCGGAGCAGCGTTGACGGCGGCGGTTACCGCGGCGGGCGGCGGCGCCAAGGTCGCGGTGTTGGAGAAGAGCGACAAGGTCGGCGGCACCACGGGCATTTCCGGCGGCGTCCTGTGGATTATCGCGAACCATCATATGAAGGAGGTCGGCGTCGAGGACTCCCCGGAGGAAGGACTGCGCTATATCCGCCGCCTGACCATGGGCCGGGAGCCGGACCCTGCTCTGATCGAGGATTTCGTTGCCACCGGCGCCGACGCGGTTGCGTGGCTGGAAGCGAATACGCCGGTAAAAATGTTCGCGACCAAGTGGTTCGCGGATTATTACGCCGACATGCCGGGCGGCAAGCGCGAGGGCCGCTCGCTGGAACCGCGCGTGTTCGAAGCGCGAGCCCAGCTTGGCGATTGGGCCCAGCACGTGCGGGTCAGTGCTTATGAACCGCTGCTGACGATGGAGGAGAAGTTTTCCCTGGGCCTCAACGGCCGCCTGCGCGAAGACCGGGCGATCGAGGAGGTAATCGAGGAACGGACGCGCTCCGGTGCGGCGGTCATCGGCGGAGCATTCGTGTCAATGCTGCTCAAGGGATGCCTGGATCGGGGCGCCGTGGTTCTGACCAAAACTCCCGGCCGCGAGTTGGTTTTCGACGACGACGGGCGAGTCGTGGGAGTGCGCGCCGAAAGCGATGGAGCCTCTGTTCTTATCGGCGCGCGGCGCGGCGTGGTCCTGGCCGCCGGCGGCTACGAATGGAATCCCGAACTGGTCCGCTCCTTCCTGGCGCTCCCGTCCATTGCGCCGCTGACCCCGCCGTTTAATGAAGGTGACGCTCTTATTATGGGGATGGAGGCGGGCGCCGCGCTTGCCAACATGAACTCGGCGTGGTGGTTTCCGGCGATGCGCGATCCCACCATGACCTACGAAGGCAAGCCGCTGTACCATCTGGGTGCGGGCCGCAACGTGGCCGGAACGATCGTCGTCAACAAACACGGGCGGCGCTTCGCCAACGAAGGTACGACCTACCAGGACTATCCCAAGTCGCTGATGGCCTATGATCCGGTCACGGTTGATTTTCCCAACGAGTCGCCGGTGTGGATGGTCTTCGATCAGCACACCAAAGACAGCCAGGTACTGCTCAACATGATGCCCGGGCAGGCGGCGCCCGACTGGGTGACCCGTGCCACCTCAATCCGCGGTTTGGCGGAATTGATCGGAGTGCCGCCCAGTGCGTTGGTCGAGACTGTGGAGCGCTTTAACGCCAACGCATCGCGTGGTGTCGATCCGGATTTTCACCGCGCTACGGTGTATTGGGAAAATTTCCTGGCCGGGGGAGCATCGCCGGCGGCCAACCTCGCGCCGATACACACCCCGCCGTTCTATGCCCTGCCCATCTATCTGGGCGCGCTGGGCACCAACGGGGGCTTGCGCATCGACGTCGACGGCCGCGTGCGCAAGATGCGCGGCGGGATCATTGAGGGGCTATACGCCGCGGGCAACACTACGGCCAACATCTTTGGCTCGATGTATCCGGCGGGCGGCGCCACGATTGGCCCTGGCGTCGTATTCGGCCATCACGCAGGCAAACACGCGGCGTCCAACAAGGTCGCCAAAGCGTTGGAGTGATATGAAGCAGGGGGTGGTGCTTGAAGCGCATTATGGGCACCCTCACCCTACCCTCTCCCTGGTGCGGGAGAGGGCGCAGAAGGGAGCTGGCAATTTTGTGCCGAGGCGTTGAGACGGTAGGCCAATGTCACACTCCTATAAAAAACTGGAGAAGGTTCAGACGAAGACTCCCGCGTGATCAGTATAAGAGAGCGTTTTTTTAAGGAAAGCATCTTTTTCTCCGCCCTCTCCCTGACCAGGGAGAGCGTTAGGGTGAGGGTGCCTGATTCATTTCAAACTATAAGCAACGCATTTCCAAGGCAGCGTGAGATCAACTGACTCCAGCGACAGCATTTAAGAAGGTGCGCCCAATGAGTGAGTACAACGTCAAGGACAAGGTCGCGATCGTCGGAATCGGCGAAACCAAGTATTACAAGCGCGGCCAGGCTCCGCTGCCCGAATTCCTGATGGCGTGCGAGGCTATCACCAAGGCGGCGGAGGACGCGGGAATCAGCGTCAAGGACATCGACGGGTTTTCCTCCTACTCCAACGACCGCAACGAGGCGACACGGCTGGCGGCGGCGCTGGACCTGCCCGAAGTCAGGCTGTCGATGATGGTCTGGGGCGGCGGTGGAGGCGGCGTGGCGGCGGCGGTGGGCAACGCGGCGGCTGCCATCGCGGCCGGCTACGCCAATTATGTCGTGGTGTTCCGAGCGCTGGCCCAGGGCCAATACGGACGCTTCGGCCAGAGTTCCCCGGCCACGACAATCGCGGGGGTGGCGCCCGGCTACTCCAATTTTTCGGCCTATTCGGCGCCTTATGGATTGCTCGCCCCCGCGCACTGGATCGCGCTGCGGACGCGCCGCTTCATGCACGAGCACAAGATCAAACAGGACGCGCTGGCGGCGATCGCGATGGCGTCCTACCATCACGCGCAGTCCAATCCGCGCGCTGTAATGTATGGGCGTCCACTGACGCGCGAGGCCTACGACAACTCGCGCTGGATCGCCGAGCCGTTTCATCTGTTCGACTGCTGCATGGAAAACGATGGCGCCGCCGCCGTGATTCTGACCAGCGCCGAGCGGGCACGCGACTTAAAGCAAAAGCCGGCCTACATAATGGCCGCGGCGCAGGGTTCAGGCTATCGCACCGACGTTGCGGCCGAGAACTCGGTCGATTATCCCTCGGCCAATTACAAGACTGTGGCGCCGCGCCTGTACCAGATGGCGGGAATTACGCCCAAGGATGTCAACGTGGGGCAGTTCTATGAGCATTTCAGCGGCGGACCGCTGATGTGCATCGTCGAGCACGGCTTCTGCCATCCTGACGAGGTCAACGAATTCTGCACTTTCGAAAACCTGACTGCGCCCAAGGGCAAGCTGCCGATCAACACCAGCGGCGGCAACCTGGCCGAGTGCTACGTGCATGGGATGGAACTGGTCAACGAGGCGGTGCGCCAGGTGCGCGGCGCTTCAACCAGCCAGGTCCCGAACGCGAAGATTGCGCTGGTAGTGTCCGGACCGCTGGTGCCGCGCGGCGTCAGCAACCTGCTGGTGCGCAACTAACTTTAGCGCCGAGGAGAATTCACATGGCCGAGAGCACAACCAAATCATACTTGCCGCCGGGGCTGGCCGCGCCGGCGCCCTCTCCCGACGGCGTGGACAAAGGTTTTTACGAAGGTCTCAGCCGCCATCAACTGACGGTGCAGCGCTGCAACAAATGCCAGACGTTTCAATTCGCGCCGGAGTTAATTTGCCACAAATGCCAGTCTCCCGACCTCGGCTGGCAGAAAGTCTCCGGACGCGGGCGCCTCTATAGCTGGATACGGGTATGGAATCCCGTGCATCCGGCGCTCAAGAACGCTTGCCCCTACGTCGTGGGAGTGATCGAACTGCCCGACGCCGGCGGCGTCCGCATGGTCGGCAACCTGATGGGCGACCCGATGCAGGACTTCCCCTTCGACGCCGACGTGGAGGCCGTCTTTGAGGACCATCCCGACAAGGGCTTCACGCTGGTGCAGTGGCGGGTGGCCGGCGCAGCCTGAATGCGCGATCATTTCGAGTGTACGATCTTGCAGCGAGGTTCCAATGAGCAACTTCAAGATAATTTCGGCTGACGATCACGTCGAAGAACCGCGCGACACCTGGCAATCGCGCGTGCCGGCCAAGCTGCGCGATCGGGCGCCCAAAGTCGAACGGATCGAAGGTGGCGGCGATGCCTGGACCGTGGACGGCAAGGTGGTCACCAAGATGGGCCTGCAGGTCCAGGCGGGCAGGAAGTTCGAGGAGTACAAGCTGGAGGGCGAAACCTTCGAGACCATTCGGCCGGGCTCCTACGATCCGCACGAACGGCTCAAGGACATGGATATCGACGGACTGGAGGCCCAGGTGCTGTATCCGAACAGCGGCTTTTGGGTGTTCGCGATCGACGACCTGGAGCTGCAGTTCGCCTGTATCCGCGCCTACAACGACTTCCTGGCCGAGTTCTGCAAGGTCAACCCGCACCGCCTGATCGGTATCGGACTGGTGCCCACCGACGACGTCGAGGAGGGAATCCGCGAGACCCGGCGCATCGCCAGCCTGGGGCTGCGCGGCGTGCTGCTGCCGACCTTTCCGCGCAGCGAGCCGCTCAACTCCAACGTGTACGATCGTTTCTGGGGTACGGCTCAGGATCTGGAGATCCCCGTCCATGTCCATCTGGGTCTGGGCGATCCGCGCGCGCGGCAGTTCTACCTGAGCGAGCATCTGCGGGGCACGCTGCCGGCGCTGGTGATGAAGAACTCGCTGGGAAACTTCGAGGCGCTGGTCACGGTGATGTTCGGGGGCGTGTTCGAACTATTTCCCAGGCTCAAGTTCGTATCGGTGGAGGGCAATATCGGCTGGCTGGGGTATTTCCTGGAGCGAGCCGACCGCATCTACAAGCGCCATCGCTATTGGACCCGGCTGGAACTGCCCAATCCGCCTAGCGAGTACTTCCATCGCCAATGCTACGCGACCTTCATTGAGGACAAGATCGGGATGCGCCTGCGCGACGTGATTGGCGTGGACAACCTGATGTGGTCCTCCGACTATCCGCACACCGACACCACCTGGCCGCATTCGATGAACTATATCGAAGATACGATGGCGGGAGTGCCGCCCGACGAGCGCCGCAAGATGGCGCGAGACAACGCCGCCCGGCTGTACCGAATCGATTAGACTGCGGGCGGATTGACGAATACATCGCGGACAAACGCAAACTGGAGGAAGCGCAGCATCTGCACGACTCGCTGTCGGAACTGGCCCGCCCTCGGCTCCTAATAGCGCAGCCCGGTGGAGCCGCAGGTCCTAATTCGATGAGCAGAGAGTGCTCCTGTACGGGCGGTTCGCGAACCGCCCGTGCGGGAGCAACTTCCGTTGATCGAGCGCCGCACCCGGCGCTCGTCCCCGTGCCCCCTGTCAGCTGAGTGATTACAGCGAAAGATTGTTCAAATTCCGGACGTTGATGGCCTTTCGTGCTATCAACGGACCGCCGGGCTGGAAGCCGCCCCGCCTTCTCACGCGTGCTGGAGGCGCTCCACTGTGGGCGCCAGCCTGCGTACGATCTCCATCGCCCTGCCCGCCGCCATCTCGACCGCGTCCTTTTGGGAAAACATAACCAGATGATGGGCGCCCCCGTCTTTGAAGACTTTCAGTTGGTCCAGTGAAAGCCCATCCTGGCCGGGAGCGACGAATCCGGTAAACCGCAGGCTCTCAGGATTGCGCCCGCGCTCGGCGGCGAGCTGGCGCAGCGCCGCGATATCGCGCGTGAAGGATTCGGGCTTGCCCACCACTGGACACCATCCGTCATAGGTGCGGATCACGCGCTCCAACGCTTTGGGGCCCCGCGCGCCCAGCAAAATCGGCGGGCCCGGCTTTTGCACCGGCTTGGGATCGCACCTGATGGGCGGGAACCGCACCAGCTCACCCTCGTAAGCGGATTCCTTTTCAGTCCACAGCACGCGCATCGCCTCGGTGGTCTCGCGCAGCCGCTTCCAACGCTTTACGAACTGCGTTCCCATCACCTCGGTCTCTTCCCGCAGCCATCCGGCGCCGACGCCCAACATAACTCTCCCACCGGATATGACGTCGAGGGTGGCGATTACTTTGGCGGTGAGAATCGGTTCGCGCTCGGGCAAAAGGCAAATCCCGGTGCCCAGCTTAACCCGTTTGGTGACGGCGGCGGCCACGCTCAGCGCGACGAACGGATCCATCCAGCGCCCGTAATGTTCAGGTAGGCCCCCAGGCAGCGGCGTCTTGGTCTTAAACCCGATCGGGATGACCGGATGTTCGGGAATGAAAAATGATGCGTAACCGAGGTTCTCGACCTCGCGCGCGATTTCGGCGATATCGCCGGTCTCCGCCGTCGCCGCGATCATGATGCCTACTTCCATTGCTCAAACCTCACTGGCTGCGTGGGACAGGCTTTTCAGCCTGTCGTCTCTTTTTCCGCACCATGGGCCTTCATGCGCGTCCCGCGCCGCCCCTGACGACCTTGCCCGGCAGCGCGCCGGTGGGCTCCCCGTCGGCCAGCACCACTTCGCCGCTGACAATAGTGTATTTGTAACCCTCTGCGCGCTGCACGAAGCGCCGCCCGCGCGCGGGCAAATCGTACACCATCTCCGGGGCGTGCAGGCGCAGGTTGGCAAAATCGATCAGGTTGATGTCTGCCTTCCTCCTCGGCGCGAGCTCACCGCGATCGTGCAAGCCATAGAGCTTCGCCGTCTCGCTGGTCTGCAGCTTGACCGCGAATTCAAGCGGCAGCTTGTCGCCGCGGCTGCGATCACGCGCCCAATGCGACAAGATGTAGGTCGGCATGCTGGCATCGCAGATCGTTCCGCAATGCGCTCCGCCGTCGCTCAAGCTCAGGATACTGTTGGGCTTGGTCAGCATCTCGCGGTACGGGTCGAGGTTGTAGCCCTTGTAGGCGCGCGGCGCGTAGAGCACCTGGCGCCCCTCGCGTTCAAGCATCGTGTCGTAGGCCAGTTCCTGCGGTGATATTCCCAGGCGGCGAGCGCGCGCGCCGATACTCTGGTCCTCGGTGGGTTCGTAATCGGGCGGGTCGCCGAGCGGGAAGAAGCTGTCGAACATGGTGACCATGCGCAGCGTGTCGCGCTCGCGCACCGCGGGTTTATCGGCCAGGATCTCGGCGCGCACCTGCCGATCGCGCATCCGTGCCACCCGCTCCATGGGGCTGAGCCCGGCCAGCGGCCTGTAGCTGCGATGGGTCGAAAAGGGATGCAGGCTGCTTTCCAGGCTCATCAGGAGCGCCGTGGGCCGCGCCGGGACCTGGGTCAGGATACGTGCGCCTTCCCGGTTCCACTGATTGACGCTGTCCCAAAGCTGGTGGTTACGCATCCCCGACCGGCCGGTGATCAACGCGGCTAACGAAACCGGACGGCCGCTTTGCTTCGCCATCCGGACCAGCCATCCCAAATCCGCGTCTTCGCCGGTTACGTCCGTGACGATTTCGAAGACGCCGTGGCCGACTTCGCCCAGGGTGCGCGCGAGCGTTTCGATTTCAAGCGCCGGCGCAAAGGTCCCCGGCACGTAGCTCTTGTCCTTGGTGCGATGGAGCACGGTGCGCGAGGTGCTGAAACCCAGCGCGCCGTCGCGCAGCGCCTGGCGCACCACTTCGGCCATCTGAGCGATATCATCGGGCGTCGCTTCCTGGTCCTGCGCGCCGCGCTCGCCCATCACATATGGGCGCACCGCGCAATGAGGCACGTGGGCGCCGATATCGATCGCCCGCCTGACCCGGCCCAGCGCGTCGAGGTACTCGCCAAAGGTTTCCCACTCGAAGCTAATTCCCGCCGCCAGCGTTTCAGTGGGGATGTCCTCGACGGCATCCATCAGGCTTATCAGGTAGGCTTCCTTTCCGCGGCGGACCGGGGCAAAGCCGACGCCGCAGTTGCCCATCACCACCGTGGTGACGCCATTCCAACTCGACGGTGTAAGGTAAGGGTCCCATGCCGCCTGGCCGTCGTAATGGGTATGGATATCGACCCAGCCGGCAGCCGCCAGCAGGCCGGTGGCGTCGATCTCGCGGCGCCCCGCCCCCGCTTTGCCCCCGACCCCGACGATGACGCCGCTGTCGATCTCGAGGTCGCCGTTGCGCGCGGGTGCGCCGGTACCGTCCACGATAGTTGCATTGCGAATCACCAGGTCATGCATCGGTTGCTTCTCCCATTCTGAGCGACAGTTCAGCAATCCAACCCGAATAGCACATCGCAGGTAACGGTGAAATCGGCTGGAGATCATGCCGACACCGCTTTGCCTTTTTTTGCCTGATATAATATGGAAGTGGACAGCGGTCGGTTACGAGCATCAGCAAATGGTTTTACGTGAATTTCCCTATCAGCTTATTGCAGAGGCTGTCTACCTTCGTTGGTTTCGGCGAAGTTTTCTATTTAGCACCCTTTATTGCGCAGCATCATCATTAATGTTATGTCTTGACTGCCACCGAACGGACTTCGGTCTCCAGCCGCTGCGCGGCCTCGGGTGAAAGGTCCCCAACGGTAAAGGCATTCATTGAGGTAAAAGGTTTATATGCGCCAAGTGGTCTTTGGTTCCGGACGACTCGCACGAATCAGCTCGATCTCCAAAACGACGATAGTTCTAACAGCGATTACTGCCCTGGTGGCGATTGTTGCTCTACAGGTGGGCTGGACGGCAAATTCGAAGCCGAGCGCATCGCAAGGAGTGGCGCCCGACTACAAGGGCCTTGCGGCTTATTTTGAGGAAAACCATGGGCAGACAGATTCGCGGGTGCGATTCCTGTCGCGCGGCCCCAATTACACGATTTTTCTGACCCCACAGCAGGCGGTGTTAGCGCTGCGCAAGATCACGGTTTCCCCCGCGGCGGCATCCGCCGGACCAAAAGGCATTCGGAATCAAAAAGGCCTTCGGAATCAAAATGACAAAGGCAATTTAACGGGCGCGGCGGTAGGGATAAACCTGGTCGGAACGCGTCCCAATCCGCAGGTGGAAGGAATCGATCCGTTGCCGGGGCGGGTCAACTATTTTATCGGCAATGATCCCGCCAAATGGCACACCAAGATTCCCACCTACTCCGAAGTTCGCTATCGGTCGATATATCCGGGCGTCGACCTGGTCTATCACGGCGCGCCGGGAGCACTTGAATACGACATGATCGTCGCTCCGGGCGCCGATCCCGCGGCGATAAGGTTCGGCCTGCAGGGCGCTTCGAAAGTCACGCTCAACCAGGCCGGCGACATCGTGATGGCGACGGCTGCCGGAGCGGTCACGATGCGTAAGCCTTCTTTGTACGAAGACGGCGCGGGACCGGCCCGCCGCCAGATTGAAGGGCATTACGTGATTCTCCCGCAAAGCGGCAGCGCGAAAAGCGCGGACATCCGCAACATCGCTATCGCGATTGGCAACCATGATCGCAGCCGGCGGCTCGTGATCGATCCGCAGATCATCTATTCGAGCTACCTCGGTGGCGGTGGCGGCCACGGCGGTACGGTGCAGGGCTTTGCCGCATTTCAGGTCTTGTCGTCCAATTTGAGCGGAGCGATCCCTAATGTGGCCGATCTCGCCCTGGACGTCGCAGTGGGTGCAAACAAGCTCGCTTACATTGCAGGGCTGGCGTATTCGACCGACTTCCCCTCCACGCTGGGCGCTTACCAGATCGCTAACAAGGGGAGTGGGCATGCAACTCCCAACGCTTTCGTGGCCGCGTTTGATACCAGCAAAAGCGCCAAGGCATCGCTGGTCTTCTCCACCTACCTGGGCGGCACCGGCTCCTCTGACAGCAGCAAAAACGGCGACGAGGCGACCGGTATCGCCGTGGATCCGTTGGGCAAGCCGTACATCGTGGGAATCGCCTATTCAGGCGACTTTCCGACCACCGCCAACGCTTTCGAGACTACCAATAACCACGCCAACCAGGACATTAACAACGGCTTTGCCTCGATCCTTTCAGCCACCGGCAGCCAGCTTCTCTATTCGAGCTTCATCCATGGCAGTGAAGGAGCGCCGCCCTCGCGCGTCACCTTTAAGCCCGGATGCACCGGAACGCCCAACTGCGTAATGTACTTTGACGGGAGCACGACGACCACCAACAAGACCTCTCAGGACTTCCCGACCACCACGAACGCTTTTGCGCGAACCAACCCCGATACCGTCGGTAATAGTGCGGCGTATGTATTCGTCCTCGATCCGAACAAGGGCACCAGCGGCGACATATATTCGACCTTTCTGGGGGCACGGGAAGGAGCCTCCCACCTACGACCGGTGGTGATGGGGCGACGGGGATTGCGGTGGACTCGAGCGGTTTGATTTATCTGACCGGCTTCACCTTCTCGGCCGGGACGGGCCATTTTCCGCTCAGCGCTACGCCTTATCAGAACGTCAATAACGCCAACACGAACGGCCAGACCAACGCCTTCGTTTCCGTTATCGATCCAAGTCAAACTACCGGTGCTGCCACCTTGAAGTACTTGACTTATCTGGGCGGCGCGGGCAATGCCAGTAACGGTTCCGGAGCCGCCTCTGACGTGGGCACTGCGCTTACGCTCGACCCTTTAACCGCCGGCCGGGTATGGCTTACCGGTTTGACGTTTTCCTCAACCGGTCATGCTCCAGGCTTTCCGACCAAAAATCCCCTGCAAGCCAACAACAACGCCGCCGGCATCAACGCTTCCAATGCCTTTCTGACGGAACTTGACACCACCGCCTCTGGCGCTGCCGGATTGGTGTATTCCAGCTATCTCGGCGGCACCGGATTTTCCTTTAACTTCATTATCTCGGTTTCGGCTGGCGATGTCGCTACCGGTATCCGTCTGGATCCGGCCGGGAACGTGTACTTGACGGGCGCGACCGCTTCCAGCGATTTTCCGCACCCGGCGACCGGCAATATCGGATGCTACAGGACCACCAAGCCCGGAGTGGGCTCGGCCTTCGTCGTGAAACTCAGCCACGCGGGCAACCCGATATTGTTTTTCACCTATTTCGGGGGTAAAGACAGCCCTTACGTCGACGCCAACACTTTTGGCTTTATCTCTCCATCCGGCATTGATATTCCGGCCGCGCTGGCACTCGACTCAACTAATCACGTCTATATCACTGGTCTAAGCGCCTCCTCTGACATGCCGGTCACGTCTACCGCGTATCAGAGCGTCAACAAGGCGGCCAATAACAACAGTTCAACGACCGGTGACACCAACGCTCTTCTAACGGAATTTGATACCACAAGTAGCGATTGTAGCCTCAACGGTCTCCCGACTCCGGCGGCGACTCCGACGCCAACCCACACGCCGGTAAGGACCCCAACTCACACACCGGTCAGGACCGCCACGCCGACCCATACGCCGGTCAGGACGCCAACCCACACGCCAACCAGGACTGCAACCCATACGCCAACCCATACCCCAACCCATACCCCAACCCACACGCCGGTAAGGACCCCAACTCACACGCCAGTAAGGACCGCCACGCCAACCCACACGCCGGTCCGCACCCCAACTCACACACCGATCAGGACGCCAACCAGGACGGCAACGAGGACTCCAACCAAGACGCCTTCTCGCACCCCGACCGCAACAAAGACGCCGTAATCCGCGCAACAATCGCAAAATTATCAGTGGGACAGGCCGCT
The DNA here is from genome assembly GCA_035939115.1 of Binataceae bacterium (SeqCode). GTDB lineage: Bacteria > Desulfobacterota > Binatia > Binatales > Binataceae > JAJPJA01. The sequence goes on along the minus strand of DASZGF010000136.1, from coordinate 14,030 downwards.
GCCTGTCCCACTGATTAAATTAGGTGCTTGCCGCGAGGCAAACTGCGGCGCTCACTCCTTTAGCAGCTCCCGCGCGATTACTACGCGCTGAATCTGCTGGGTTCCTTCGTAAATTTGCAGTAGCTTCGCATCGCGCATCAGCTTCTCCACCGGGTACTCGTTCATGTAACCGTAGCCGCCAAAGATCTGTACGGCGTCGGTGGTGATCCTCATGCAGGCATCGCCTGCAAAGACCTTGGCATAGCTGGAGATCACGTTGCGCGGATTGCCCTGGTCAACCGACCAGGCCGCCTTGCAGGTCAACAGCCGCATCGCCTCAATCTCCACCGCCATGTCCGCCATCATGAACTGGAGCGCCTGAAAGCTGGCTATCGGCTGGCCAAACGCGGTGCGCTGCCTGGCGTATTTAACGCACTCGTGCAGCGCCCGCTGCGCGACGCCGGTAGCTATCGCGCCGATTTGCGGCCGGCTGCGCTCAAACGTCTTCATCGCGTATTCGAAGCCCTGCCCCTCGATGCCGACCAGCGCATCGGCCGGCAGCCGCACGTTGTCGAACACGATCTCGCCGGTGTCGGCCGCGCGCTGGCCCAGTTTGCCATGCATCCGAGTCTTTCTGATTCCGGGCAAATCCGCGGGCAGCACGAAGCAGGAAATTCCCTTATGCCGCAGCCGCCGATCGGAGGTCGCGAACATCGTGTACCAGTTCGCCACCGAGCCGTTGGAGATGAAATGTTTGACCCCGTTGATCACGTAGCTGTCGCCCTCGCGCCGAAAAGTTGTAGCCATCGCGGCCACGTCCGAGCCGGCGCCCGGCTCGGTGATCGCGAAGGCGCAAAAGGTCAGGCGTTCCATCAACTGCTCCAGGTAGATGCGCTTTTGCTCCTCGCTGCCGGCGATCAGCAGCGGCAGCACGCCCAGGTCGTTGGCCGCGATTGCATTGGCGATCCCCGAGCATCCGTAGTTGAGCTCCTCGGTTATCAGGCAGACGTCCAGCACTCCGAGGCCGGGGCCGCCCAGTTCTTTGGGCACGGCGAAGTTCATCAGCCCCGCCGCGAACGCCTTTTCGCAGATATCCCGCGGAAAGGTCGCCTGTTCGTCGTACGCCCGCGCACGCGGGATGATTTCCTGCTCCGCGAATTTGCGCGCCAGTCCCTTGAGTTCTTTCTGTTCCTCGGTGAGGTCGAACCCCAGCATCGCCCGGACCCTCCGTTTCCCCCGGCTGCCGCCGGACCTGATCTGATGGCGATAACAATCACCCGCGGCTTGCAAAAGGGCAAGGCAGCGGATAGAACGGGCGCAGATCCGGCGCTGGCGGCGATCGTTCAAGCCGGCGCAACTCAGCCAAAAAGAGGAAGCGTAATGGCAATTGTTATCATTGCAAGAATGAAAGCCAAGGCGGGACGCGAGCAGGAATTGGAAAAGGCGTTTCGCGAGATGATCACCAAGGTCCGCAGCGAACCGGGCTGTCAGCAGTACATCCTGCATCGCGCGCTCAAGGATCCGACCCAGTTTGCCTTCTTCGAGGTTTACGCCGACAAGGAAGCGCTGGATTTCCATGGCAAAACCCCGCACATGACCGAACTACGCGGCAAGCTCGCCGATATGATCGACTCCACCACGCTCGACATCATGACCGAGATCGACCGCAGATAGCGCATCGCGGCGGCTCAGCGCGCATCAGCCAAAGACAACCGCTCGCTTGCGCTCGCGGCTCTGGTACGATTATCGAATTCGATTATCAGACCGCGCGCGTAAGCGAGCGGTTGTTTCTAATCGTCACGAGATGAAATACATCAGCCTGGGGCAAACCGGGATGCGCGTGTCGCGCATCTGTTTCGGATGCATGAGCTACGGCAGCAAGAGCTGGATGCCGTGGGTGATCGAGGCCGAGGAGGCGCGCGCGCATTATGCTCGCGCAATCGAAGCAGGAATCAACTTCTTCGATACATCGAACAACTATTCGCTCGGCGAGAGCGAACGGCTCACGGGCCGCTACCTCGATGAGATGGGGCGACGCGACGAGTTCGTCGTCGCCACCAAGGTGTGGGGCGTGATGGGTCCGGGCCCCAATCAGAGCGGGCTCAGCCGCAAGCATATCATCGCGTCATGCGAGGATTCGCTGCGCCGGTTGGGGATGGATTACATCGATCTGTACCAGATCCATCGATGGGACTTTAACACCCCGATTGAAGAGACGCTGGAAGCGCTCGACGATTTGGTGCGCGCCGGCAAGGTACGCTATCTCGGCGCCAGCAGCATGGCGGCGTGGCTGTTCTCCAAGGCGCTTCATCTGGCCCGCGCCGCCAGGTGGCATCGATTCGTGTCGATGCAGAATTTCTACAACCTGCTCTACCGCGAAGAGGAGCGCGAGATGATCCCGCTGTGCGTTGACCAAGGAGTCGGGGTGATTCCCTGGGGTCCGCTGGCCGCCGGTGCACTGGCGCGCGGCGCTCAGAGCACCGTTCGTTCCAGCGGCGCACAGGCGATCGCATCGGAGCAAGCCGATCCGCACGTGATCGACGCGGTGGCCAAGGTGGCGGCGGCGCGCGGCGTCACCCCGGCCCAGGTGGCCTTGTCGTGGGTAGTCAACGCGCCCGGCGTCACCGCGCCCATTGTTGGCTCGACCCAGCTGAACCATCTCGAAGACGCGATCAATGCAGTTGACCTGGTTCTGACCGACGAGGAAACGGCCGCGCTGGAGGCGCCCTATCAACCACGCGCGATCGCCGGCCATACGCAACCCGCCGCCGGGCGAATGCTCAAGTCGCGATGAACGGATACACCTGCGACAGGTTGGAAAGCCTATGACTGCCTGGCTGCGTGGGACAGGTTTTCCAACCTGTCGTCTTTTTTTTGGACTTCTGCTGAAGATCGGAGATGACAGGTTGGAAAACCAGTCCCACGCAGCCAACGGACTCTGCGTGTCTGTGATCGGAGCCACGACGATGCGCAACCGCTGATGGGTCCGCGCTTTGAAAGCCTCTCCCTCACGGCGCCAAACCTTCGTGGCGTGACTGCCAAATTGATGATACCTTGGCCTCACCGAGGAGAACTGTGCCATGGCTGAAGAAGTGCGACAGGAATTTAAAGTTATTGGAACGCGTCCGGTTCGCCAGGACGGCATGGACAAGGTGACGGGGCGCGCCAAGTACGGAGCGGATTACGCTTTTCCCGATATGCTTCATGGCAAGATTCTGCGCAGCCCGCATGCTCACGCGATTATCAAGTCAATCAAGGTTGACTGGGCGCTGGCGCTGCCCGGAGTCAAGGCGATTATCACCGGCAAAGACCTTCCGGTACTCCCCGACAAGGCTGAACCAATCGGCGAAGTGCCGACCAATCTGCGTCACGCCGCGAACAACGTCCTGGCGCGCGAAAAAGTGCTCTACAACGGCCATCCGATTGCCGCCGTAGCCGCCACCTCGCCGCACATCGCGGAGGAGGCGCTGAGTCTGATTGACGTCGAATACGAGGTGCTTCCCGCCGTGCTGAGCGTGCAGCAGGCGATGGCGCCGGACGCCGCAATTTTGCATCCGGAGCGCCGCACCAAGGAGTCGCCCGACAAGCCCACCAATATCGCCAGCCACGTCCAGTTCAAGGGCGGCGACCTGGAAGCCGGCTTCAAGCAAGCCGATTACATTGTCGAGCGCCAGTTCGAGACCAAGATGGTCCATCAGGGGTATATCGAGCCCCACAATGCGTTGGCAGTTTCCAGTCCCGACGGTCACGCCACCGTCTATACCTCGACCCAATCGCCATTTGAGTTCCGCCAGTTGATTGCGCTGCTGGCCGGGATGCCGGAGGGCGAACTCAAGGTGGTGCCGGCCGAGATTGGCGGCGGTTTCGGCGGCAAGCTGGTGATTTACATGGAGCCACTGGCTCTGTTGCTGTCCAAAAAGACCGGCCATCCGGTGAAGTTCGTGATGAGCCGCGCCGAGGTGCTGCGCGCCACCGGGCCAACGTCGGGCTCCCTGATAAAGGTCAAGATGGGCGCCACCAAGGACGGTAAGCTGACCGCCGCGGAGGTCTGGCTGGCATACGAGGCGGGCGGATTTCCCGGCTCTCCCGTCGGCGCCGGCGCGATGACCGCGATTAGCTGCTACGAAGTACCCAACTTCCTGGTGGACGGCTATGACGTGGTGGTGAACAAGCCCAAGACGGCCGCCTACCGCGCTCCGGGCGCTACCAACGCGGCCTTCGCGGTGGAAACGCTGCTGGACGAGCTGGCCGAAAAATGCGGCATCGACCCGATCGATTTACGCATCAAAAACGGCGTCAAGCAGGGCAGCGCCCGCTCCTTCGGACCGCCTTACAAGCGCATTGGATTCATTGAGACCTGCCAGGCGATTAAGAACAGCGCCCATTACAAATCCAAGCTGGAGGGTCGCCATCGGGGGCGCGGCGTGGCCTTCGGCGTCTGGTTCCATGCCGGCGGACAGTCCTCGGCGGTGGTCAATGTGCATAACGACGGTACCGCCAGCGTGCTGACCGGTTCGGTGGATATCGGGGGGAGCCGCGCCTCGATGTCGATGATCGCGGCGGAGGTGCTGGGAATGGAACCCACGCAGGTCCGGCCGATAGTCGCCGACACCGACGCTATCGGTTTTACCGCGATGACCGGCGGCAGCCGGACCACTCACGCCACCGGGTCGGCGGTGTACGAAGCGGCGCAGGACGCGGTGCGTCAACTCAAGGATCGCGCCGCCCGTTTTTGGCAGATCAAGCCGGAAGATGTCGATTTCATCGACGGTAAGCTGATTTCGAAAAACAACGGCGTGCCGCCGATGACGATTAAAGAGGTGGCCACGAAATTCGGCCGCACCGGCGGTCCGGTCAGTGGACAGGCCGGGATCAGCGCGCGGGGCGGAGTAGGCACGTTCGCCGGATGCTGCGTTGACGTGGAAGTGGATCCGGAAACCGGCAAGGTCCAAATTCTGCGCGCCACGGTGGCGCAGGACGCCGGCCGCGCGATCCATCCGAGCTACGTCGAGGGCCAGATGCAGGGCGGCACCGCGCAGGGAATCGGCTGGGCGCTCAACGAAGAATACATTTACGACGACAAGGGCCATCTGAAAAACGCCGGCTTTCTGGACTATCGGATGCCGACTTGCCTGGATCTGCCACCGATCGAACCATTGATCGTCGAGGTGCCGGGTCCCGACAACCCGCTGGGCATTCGCGGCGTCGGCGAAGTATCAATCGTGCCGCCACCGGCAGCAGTGGCCAACGCGATTTACCGCGCGCTTGGCGTACGTATGAAGGAGCTGCCGATGTCGCCTCCGCACCTGCTCAAGGCGATCAAGAGCAAATGAGCTAACCAGCCGCTCTTTCACTGGAAAATGAAAGAAGCTGAAACGGGCTGGAAAGATTGATCCGACGACGGTTGCAACCGCCAGCATGAAACAAGCTTTCCGGCCCGTCGTTTTTTCGCAGGCGCGGCGGCCCGGCTCGCGTCAGTAGAGCATTTCCACCGCGGCCACTGCGTGACGATTAAGGTACATGACGAGGTCGATCATGTACTGAATCGCGATCGGCGCGCTGCGTGAGAGGACGGTTAGATCGATCGCATAGATGACCATCACGCCCAGCACGAACAGGGTCAGATCCAATGCGATCCTACCTGCTGGCTTGCTGATGATGCGCCCCCACCAGCGGCGCAGGACCGATGGGGAAGTTCTCGTCGTGCTCAACTGGTTCATTTCTGGGACTGAGGCATCGCAGCGCAGCGCCAACGCGCGCTGCCTGACCCCGCTTGTTCTAAAATGGCAACCACCTCACGCTTTTGGCTTGAGATTCCTTTTTTTATCAACGGTTGCCTGGACGGTGCAAGAGGTCCCGGTGATTTCTAAGCCTCGGTCAGCGTACATCCAGGATCTTCAGCAGCAGTACCTGCGCACGCTTCGCTTCGATGTTGAATGCGACCGCGCACAGAACATAGCCGAACACCACCATTGCGATTGCGGCGGCAAACTGGTGGGGCCTTAGACCTTGCGGTGCCCTCGAATCCAGGATGCCAATATCGATGTGAAGCAGGGCTGTTGTCAGAAGCAACACGGGAAAGCCCGCCCAGAGGAGCATGAACGCCGTAACTATCCACTGCATGCGCATCTGGACCTCGATGCGCGTACCACCCTGAAGACGCGGCAGCATTTTTCCCACGACTATCGGGAGGAACGAATTGCGGTAGTTGATGACCCGGCAAATCTTGAAACCGGTCATTGAGAGGACCCCTTCAAAATCGCGATGCAATCCGGAAATGCGCCATAAGCGGCGGGGTTCGACGGCGTCCTGCATCCGCTTGAGCACCTCGGCCACAGGAAGTGAGGTTTCCAGACTCAGCCGCCGAAATGGAAAAGCAAGCAGTTCGCGAATCGATATACCAAACAAATGCGCTCCCTCTCAGTGCAGCAATTGTGGTTAAAGAGTTCCAACGCACCCGATAACCGAAGGCCGAAGGTCTGGCAAGGCTGCGGCACGCGACGCCGGTTCGCGGCGCTTGGGATCAAAGCATCGGGCGTGCTAGTTCTCCCGTCGCCAGGGCGGTCGTCTTCCTGCTCTCCGACGACACGTCCTATATTATCGCGGTCGAGTTGCTGGTTGATGGCCGCGTAGCGGCGCGGCTTGGCATACGCGCAGCGAAAAATACTGCCGAAGCAATCTCTGGCCGAATGTGCTAGTAAATTTTCGACTCGTGAGTTTTGAAAGGAACTCGCTGATAATGAGAAAAATCGTGACGCTGGCCGCGCTTGCTGGCCTGACTCTTGCCGTTACCTTAGGCAATCCTTGCGCCCAGGAAGGTCGGATACTGGGCGGTGGACTGTTCGGGGGCGAAATCGGATCCCGCCTTGAGAACCTGCGCAACCAGATAACCAACAAGGATCCTTCGATCCAGTACAACCCTTCCGTTCTGAGACCCGGCACGCCACGCAGACAGGTGGTGTATCTCCTGGGCCCGCCGAACGGCACTCAGATGCAAAACGGCATGGAGGAAGACATTTACGCGTTCTTTCCCGACGGTTCCAAATACGTTGATCCGCAGATAACCGCCGGCACGATTGCCGCGGCGGTTTTCAGCAGCGGCATGTCGCTGGCGGTCAAAGCGGCGAAAAATACGATCCAGCAAAATCAGCTCACGCTCTACGATGTCCTCTACGACGCCAATCAGGACATCCAAAGCGTAAAGGTGATTCCGCCCAACATCGGCTCCGAGCCATAAGCGGCGCTACCCAACGCAAGGAGGCGGCGGCCAGGCGATGCCGAACGCAAATTATTAGCGCAGCCGCTCAAAGCCAGAGCCGTTGAGCTGCTGCGCATCACTTGCCGCGCAGCAGAGCGCTGGGATTGCGTTTAAGGTAATCGGCCAACTCCATGATCGAGTGGGCCGCATCGGAGACATTGTCCAGTGTCCGGTTCATCCGATAAATCAATGGCGAACCGGGCTCCGCTGTTGTCCGCAGCGCCGCCAGCGTCTTGTCGGTGGCGTCCATCGTGCCCTCGGCCCGTATTGAGGTTCCCTGCAAGGTGGTCATCAATGGCGGAACACGGGAATTAAGACTCTCGGACAACACGCGCAAACTCATTGTGGCGCGGCTGAAATTCTGCGCCGCAATGCTCAGGTTCTGCTCGGTTCCGTCCAGCGAGTTGATCGCGGAGTGCAGGCCCGGCGAACTGACCAGCTGATCGATACCCTTCATCGCCGAACTGGCGGAGGTCATCATTCCCGCCAAATCGGCCTCCTCCATCTTGGCAATCAGCCGCTGCAGCGTGCCCTGCGCCTGTTCGAGAGTGGTTGGTATGGTGGGAATCTCCTGGTAGCCGGAGTCCGGAGCCAAGACCAGCACCAATGGGGTCTTAGGCAAAATTTCGAGCGAAACGTAGGAGATACCAGTCACGAAACTTTCCAGGCGCAGCTGGCCGCGCAGCCCTTTGCGGATCGCCTCTTTGAGCGTGTTGGGATCCGTCAGATTGACCTGGCCGCCGCGCGCGCTGATCTCCGTTTCGCTCAGCGCTATGATCACCGGGATACGGGATTCCTCGGATGACTTGGTCAGCAGAGGGGGCGTATTGCCAAGGTTCAGCCGAATCGCCGTAACCGAACCAATCGGCACGCCGCGAAACTTGACCGCCGCCCCCACGCCCAGTCCGCTGAGATCGCCGGGGAAGCACAGGACGAATTTATGCTCCTTGCGAAACAAGCGCCCGGAGCCCAACACCACCACGGCAGCCACCGCCAGAGCGATGGCGCCCACCACGAACGCGCCTATGATTTTTGGATTGGAACGATTCATAATCTTGTCCTTTGCCGCCTCCCTTCTAGATCCCAAGCAGGTGGAACAGAAAAGCAAACAGCCCGCATGCGGTGACGATCATCACAATTGCAGTGACCACCGCCGAGGTCGCCGCGTCGCCCACCGCCGACGAACTGTTGCCGCACTGTAAGCCGCGCAAACAGCCGGCGTAGGCAATCAGGACACCGTACACGGTGGCTTTGAACAGCCCGCCCGCCAGGTCACCGAGGCCGACCGCACGGATCGTCTCGTGCCAATAGGTGGAAAACGAAAGCCCCAGCATCCCGACGCCGATCGTGGCCCCGCCCAGAATCCCGACCAGGTCCGAGTAAAGGCACAGCAGCGGCATCATCAGGATCAGGGCCATCACGCGCGGCAGCACCAGGAACTCCATCGGCGAGATTCCCATGGTGGCAAGCGCGTCGATTTCCTGCGTCACCTTCATCGTACCCAACCGCGCCGCGAAAGCCGCCCCGGTGCGGCCGGCCATGATGATCGCGGTCATCATGGCGCCCATCTCGCGCACGATTCCGATGCCGACCAAATCGGCGACATAAAGCGCGGCGCCGAACTGTTGGAGCTGCACCGCGCCCATGAAGGCGAGGATGATGCCCACCAGGTAACTGATCAGCGACACGATCGCCAACGCGTCCGCGCCGCTTTGCTGGATCGCTTCGAGCAGGTCCACGGTGCGAAAGCGCGCCCGATGGCGGATGAGATTGACGAAGGCGATCGTCACCTGACCCAGGAATTCCAGGAAATCCCCGACGGCATCACTTAGACCGATTGCCGCGATGCCGACCCGCGCCAGCCACGAGTCAGGCGCCGTGGGGGTGCGGGCGTCCTTGTTTTCCTGGACGGTTTCGGCCAGATCGACAAGCCGCGTAAGCCCCTCAGGCAGTCCGGAGCGCTCCATTGGAATGTCGCGCTCCCGGCATAGCTCGTCAATTCCGGCAACGATCATCAGCAGGCTGCTGTCCCATTCCTTCAGATCGTGTGCTTTCAGAACCACGAGCCGCGGCGGTTGTGCAGCGCTGAACTCGCGCTCGATCTGCGCGATCGAGGGCATCCCGCGGCTCATCCGCCACGACCCCGAAATTTCAACGACCAGCTCGCCGTTACGCGTCCGGTCCAGGGAAAGCCGACCGTCCTGGGTCAACTGTTCATCTGGTTGCAATGGGGGCATCCAAGCGCAAAAGTATCCTCACGCCGGCGTGCTCGGCCGGGTCGCGACTATTTTTCTGCCAAGCTGCGCGCTTTAGCAAGCAAAACCCGCCGGAGGATGAGACCATTCAGGCGCGCGTCCCTACTCGCCGTGAACGGGGAATGGAAAATCGCGGGCACGGAGGCCCGCGCTACTGTTCAGTGAGGGTGTTCAGACAAAAGCGGCGGCGCAGGCCGTTTGCAAAACCCGGATGCTTTCGGTGACGGAGCTGTGCCCGTTGAAGACCGACGTTCCCGCCACCGCAATCGTCATCCCGGCCCGCGCCAGCTCCGCGATATTGCTTTCGCCCACGCCGCCGTCCACTTCGATCTCGATCCGTTCCAGTCCGCGGCCGATCAGGATTTTGCGCAGGCGCGCGACCTTGTCGATCGTAGAAGTAATGAACTTCTGGCCGCCGAAGCCAGGATCCACCGACATCAGCAGCGCTACGTCGATTTCCGGCAGGATGTCGTCAAGCAGCACTAGCGGCGTGGCAGGATTGAGCGCCACTCCGGGCTGCGCCTTGAGGGTGCGGATATTGTGGACCGTCCGATGCAGGTGCGGGCAGGCTTCCAGATGAACCGTCATCGCATCGGCGCCGGCGCGTGAGAAGTCGCCCAGATAGCGGTCGGGCTCCTCGATCATCAGATGGACCTCCATCATCGCGCCAAAACGCTGCGCCAGCGGCCGTAGCGCTTCGACCACCAATGGTCCCATCGTGATGTTGGGAACGAAATGGCCGTCCATCACGTCGATGTGGATCCGCCGGACACCGGCCTGGAGTGATTCAGCAACCTGTTCGCCCAGCCGGCTGAAATCGGCGGCAAGAATCGAAGGCGTAATCTGAACGGGGCGCACTGGTTTGCTCATGGCGCGCCCCTAGTGCAGGAAAACCTCGCCGCAGAGGCTGTTTCTGTCCCCTCTCCTTATCTTAGGAGAAGGTGAGGGAGAGGTTAAGCGGCCCGACCCTTGATACACGACGTTTCGTCCTCGTCTCAATCCTGAACCTCTTCCTAGCCCTCTCCTAGGATAAGGAGAGAGGATCAGAAGATCGGCGGAGCAACGCGACTGATCAGGTCGCCTTCCTCCGCTCGCGATAGCGCCTGATCAGGATGTTGGTTGAGCTGTCATGATGCAACTCCGGGGTGGCGGCGCTTTCCAGCTCGGGGATGATTTTTGTCGCCAACACCTTGCCCAGCTCAACGCCCCATTGATCGAACGAATCGATTCCCCACACGCATCCCTGGGTGAACACGCTATGCTCGTACAGCGCCACCAGCTTGCCCAACGTCTCGGGGTTGAGCTGGTCGGTCATGATCATGGAGGAGGGGCGGTTGCCCTCGAATACGCGGTGGGGCACGAGCCAATCCGGCGTGCCTTCGGCCTTGACCTGTTCGGGCGTCTTGCCAAAGGCGAGCGCCTCGGCCTGGGCGAGAACGTTTGCGATCAGCAGGTCATGATGGCGGCCCAGCGGATTGAGCGGCCGGCAGAAGGCGATGAAGTCAGCAGGAATCAGCTTGGTCCCCTGGTGAATCAACTGGTAGAAGGAATGCTGTCCGTTGGTCCCCGGTTCGCCCCAAAAGATCGGCCCGGTCTCGTAGTCGACGCGCTCGCCTTCCAGCGTCACGTGCTTGCCATTGGACTCCATGGTGAGCTGCTGGAGATAGGCGGGAAAACGCTTGAGATACTGATCGTAGGGAAAAACGCCCACGGTCTGCGCGCCGAAAAAGTCGTTGTACCACACCGCCAGCAATCCCATGATCACCGGCAGGTTGCGCTCAAACGGGGCGGTGCGAAAATGCTCATCGATGGCGTGGAACCCGGCCAGCATCGCGCCAAAGTTCTCCGGTCCCACCGCGATCATGGTCGAAAGCCCGATCGCAGAGTCCATCGAATAGCGTCCGCCGACCCAGTCCCAGAAACCGAACATGTTGCGCGTGTCGATGCCGAATTTGGCCACCTCCGCGGCATTGGTGGAAACCGCGACGAAGTGTTTGGCGATCGCGCTTTCCTCGCGCAGCGCGCCCAGACTCCACTGGCGGGCGGTCTGCGCGTTGGTCATCGTCTCCAGCGTGGTGAAGGTCTTCGACGATATGATGAACAGGGTTTCGGCCGGATCGAGATCCCCGGTGGCGACGGCGAAATCGGTTCCGTCCACGTTGGACACAAAGCGAAACGTCAAGTGGGGGTCGGCGTAATGGCGCAGCGCCTCATAAGCCATCACCGGTCCCAGGTCCGAACCACCGATTCCGATGTTGATTACGTTGCGGATGCGCTTGCCGGTGTGGCCCTTCCATGAACCGTCGCGCACCCGCCGGGAGAAATCCGACATCCGGTCGAGCACCTCGTGGACCTTGGGCACCACGTCCTCGCCGTCGACCATGATCGAGCTGCCGCGCGGGGCGCGCAGCGCCACGTGCAGGACCGCGCGCTGCTCGGTGACGTTGATCTTCTCGCCCGCGAACATCGCGTCGATCCTCGCGCGCAGGCCCGATTCGTTCGCCAACTGAAGCAGCAGGCGCAGGGTCTCCTCGGTGATGCGATGCTTGGAATAGTCCAGGTACAGCCCGACGTCCTCGACGGCGAAATGCTTGCCGCGCCGGGGATCCTCCGCAAACAGCGTACGCAGATGGACGTCGCGAATCTTATGGTTATGCTCGCCCAGCGCTTTCCAGGCTGGACGCTGCGTAAGTGGGAGCGTCTTTGCCATCCCTGTCACCTCACGCTCAGCCGGCTTTTTTGAGCTGGGCGGTCTTGTGTTCGATAACCGACATCAGGTCCTCCCAGGACTTGACGAAGGATTCGGCGCCTTCGCGCTGCAACTGCTCGGCCAAGGCATCGGTATCGATTCCGGCTTTGGCGAATTCCGCCACTTCCGCTTCCGCGTTGCCGCCGTCGCGCGGCAGCATCGAACCGATGTTGCCATGATCAGCCAACGCCGTGAGCGTATTCTCCGGCATCGTGTTGACCGTATGCGGCGCGGCCAGCGAAACGACGTACAACACGTCGGAAGCCTTCGGATCCTTGGTGCCGGTACTGGCCATCAGCAGGCGCTGCGAACGCGCACCGTTGTTGACCAGCCGCAGCCAGCGGTCGGAATCGAGCAGGTCGCGATAGGCCTTGTAGGTGCGTTTGGCAATCGCGAGACCAATCCGGTCGTGCAGCGCTTCGGGCACCTTCTTGGCTACCGCCACGTCCCACCGGCTGATGAACAGCGACGCCACCGACGAAACGTAGGGGTTGAGGCCGGCGGCGAGGCGCCGCTCGATGCCGCGCATGTAGGCGTTGGCCGCGGCCAGGTACTGCTCGCGCGAGAAGAGCAACGTCACGTTTATCGGGATGCCGGCGAAAATCGACTCCTCAATCGCCGGGATTCCTTCGCGCGTGCCCGGTATCTTGATGTAGAGGTTGGGCCGTGCCGCCCGAGCATGCAGTTCCTTCGCGGCTGCAACCGTGCTGGACGCGTCGTAAGCCAGCTTGGGCGACACCTCCAAAGATACCCATCCGTCCACGCCGTTGGTGCGGTCATGAATGGGACGGAACAGATCGGCGGCCGCGGTGCAGTCTTCCAGGGCCAGTTCAAAGAACAGGGTTTCGCCGCTCCTGCCCGCCGAATTTTTCTGACGAATGGCCGTGTCGTAGTCGGAACCGGACTTGATCGCGTTGTCGAAAATGGTCGGGTTGGAGGTCAGGCCCGTGACCGAACACTCGTTGATGTAGCGCCGCAGGCCGCCGCTGGTAAGAAGATTGCGCGTGATGTTGTCCAGCCACAGGCTCTGGCCCGCGTCATGGAGCTTCTGCGTTGCTTTCATAATACCTCCTGTCATCGAGCGCCGCTCAGCGCTCCAATGTCGTATCCGACGAGATCGCCGATGCGATCAATGGTGATGTCCGCCTTTGGGTAGTCCGCAACGTCGGGCGCGATGGCGTAATGGCCCTGGCGCGGAAATACTGTCGTCACCCGGTTGCCCCAAACCTTTTTGGCCACTGTCAGGATGCGAATCTTGTCATCGATCAGCACGTAATGGCCGGCGGGATATAACCGCTCAACCTCCTGCAGTTCCTGCTCCTTGTGGATGTAGAGCAGCACGCGTCCCTGCACCGCCTCAAACAGTCCCGAACGCTCGATCTTGCGCGGTTGGAAGACCGCGTCCCCGTCGGTGAGGATGACCGTGGTGCCGAAGGCTGACAGGTATTCGATCGCGTCGAGCGAGCCGGGATAGAGCCGATTGGCGAATGGATATTTAATCAGGTAGTAGGCAACCTCGAGCAGATGAGGCTCGTGCGGACGCTCGATACGGTAGCGCTGCAGGGCTCCCAGGTAGTCGGCATATCCAAGTTCCTGGCGCAGTTGCTCGAATATCGCCCAGTAGCGCTCCTGGCGCTCCGCGCCGACCTCGCGCGTCAGATGACGCTTGAGGTCATCGGCAACACGATCGTTGTTCAGCAAGGTGTTGTCCACGTCGATCAGAAAGACGATGTTGCCAACGGGTTGAGGCCGTTCACTCATCAGTTCTTCCTCGGTGACATAATCTGCT
>DASZGF010000135.1:0-2406 GCA_035939115.1 Binataceae bacterium (SeqCode) | reverse complement strand
GTATCGAGACGTTATCCGGGCCAAAATCATCCTCATGGCCGCGCAGGGTTTGCCCAACGATGTCATCGGGTCGCACCTGGATACGCCGCGCCAGATCGTGAGCAAATGGCGCAAGCGCTTCTATGAACATGGCTTCCCGGGCCTGGAGGAGGAACCCCGCGGCGGGGCCCCCGCCCGCTTTTCCCCCCGGCGTCGTCGTCGCGGTTAAGGCGCTGGTGTGCGAATTGCCCCATCGCTGCGGCCTGCCCTTGTCGCGCTGGTCGCTGGCCGACATTGAGCGTGAGGTCGTGGGCGAAGGTATCGTGGCGCAAATCAGTGACTCCACCCTGTGGCGCTGGCTCAGCCGCGAAGCGCTGTGCCCGTGGCGATACCGCAGCTGGATCTTCCCGCGCGATCCCAATTTCGCCGTGAAGGCCGGTCGCGTGCTTGACCTTTACCAAGGCCGCTGGGAAGGTGCGCCGCTGGGCTGCCGTGACTTTGTCTTGTCGGCGGACGAGAAAACCAGCATCCAAGCGCGCATCCGCATACATCCCTCGTTGGCCGCAGCACCGGGCCGCTGCGCCCGCATTGAACAAGAATACCAACGCGGCGGTGCGTGCGCGTACCTGGCCGCCTGGGATGTTCATCGCACCAAGCTCTTCGGCCGCTGCGAGAACACCACCGGCATCCAACCATTTGACCGCCTCGTAGACCAGGTTATGTCGGTTGAACCCTATCGCTCTGCGCGGCGCGTCTTCTGGATTACAGATAACGGTTCCTCCCACCGCGGCGAAAAAGCTGCCAACCGCCTGCGCGCGGCGTGGCCCTCGATCGTGCTGGTCCACACCCCGGTCCACGCCAGCTGGCTCAACCAAATTGAGATCTATTTCTCCATCGTCCAACGTAAGGTCCTCACGCCCAATGACTTCTCCTCCCTCGCCGAACTCCAACAGCGCCTGCTGGCCTTCCAAGACCATTACCAACAAGCCGCCCGTCCGTTTAGGTGGTTCATCAATAATCCTTGTCGGCAGGTTTTGTCCGCTTTCAGTCTCGCTCGCGATGTCCTCTTCCAGAGCCCAATGGAGGAAGACGTAGTACGGCACTCCAAATCCGATCAGGAAAACGAATCCTAGAAGAGAGAGTGCCGGCGAGCCCAGACTGGAGGCGTCAATAACCGCTCCGATGGCCGGCAGCACCAGCGCAGAAGCGATAATGGCCGCAAACATTCGTGTAGTGAGCGATT
Organism: Binataceae bacterium (SeqCode); assembly: GCA_035939115.1. Lineage (GTDB taxonomy): Bacteria > Desulfobacterota > Binatia > Binatales > Binataceae > JAJPJA01. Next base: position 1,184 of record DASZGF010000135.1, on the reverse strand, counting down.
GATTCTGTGGGAGGACGTGCCGGCATTCCGCTTGCCGAATTGCCGACACCTCTCCCAATTGCTCCCGTGTGCTCATAATGCCTCCTGCTGAAGGTTGATTGCTTGATCTTCGTATGCAGCCCGCGTCAATGGCGCCAGTGGCCTTCAAGAACGTGCGGGCGGCTAAATCCTGGTGGATGCCCAGGCGCGTTTTTGTCGTTGTTGTCGAACCGCATAACGTCCTTGCCTCTCCTTCATGCGTGCGCAAAAGACATCAACCATTCAAATCATATTGTGACGGCGCAAATCAAAAGGCTGGAGGATGGCCTCGGCGCCTCCGTCTTTCTCCGCTCCGTTCAGGGCATGTGCCTCACGCCGAAGGGCGTGCGTCTGTATGCGTATGCGAGAGAAATTGCTCGCTTGTTAGCCGAGGCGCAGTCGGCGGTCGCGGAGGGTGACGAATCGGCAGGTCACTTGAAGATCGCTGCCAGCACAACGATCGCGTCCCATGTGCTTCCCGCGGGGCTGACCGCTTTTTGCCACTTCAATCCCCGAATCGGCCTGGAACTCACCATGGCCAATACCGAGGAGGTGCTTCGACAGGTACGCGCCGGCCTCTGTCCTCTGGGGTTGGTCGAAGGTTTGGCGCGCGCCCCACAGCTGCGCCTGAAGCCTTTCGTTGATGACGAGCTCGTGCTGATTAGGGGCGTGGGCGAGCGGGCCGCCGAGATTGCCCGCCGAACCAAACCCCTTCGGCGGGCGTGCGATCTCACCGCGATGCCGATCATCTGGCGCGAAGCGGGTTCAGGGACTCGGGCTGTCACCGAGCGAGCGCTCCGGGCCGCCGGCGTAAACACCAGGAACCTCTCGCATGAAAAAGTGATCGGCAGCACGGAGGGGATAAAGGCCGCCGTGGCGGCGGGCCTCGGCATCGCGTTTGTGTCACTTTTGGACTATCCAGGACGAACTCGCGCAAGGCCGGGTTGCCACGATCCCGCTGGTTGATCTTACTATCCCGCGCACCTTCCACTGGGCGCTTCCCGCGGGCGCACTACCGCCGCCGCCGGCCGCATTCACGCGTTACCTAGAATCGTACCCGCCCGTTCTCGGATAGCCGGACACCGAATTGTGGATTGACGCGGTCTCCATGTAAGTATCAGCGTGCGAATACCAGCCCGGCAGATCTGGACAATACACGCGCGAGA
>DASZGF010000134.1:0-3556 GCA_035939115.1 Binataceae bacterium (SeqCode) | reverse complement strand
GATCGCCGAGCGCGACGGGCTGTCCGGCCGCGATCTTTTAGTGGCGCTCGCCGCCGGCTTCGAGGTGATGACGCGCATCGGCATCGGCATGGACTGGCCGGCGGCGCGGGCGCGCGGCTGGCACGGCCCGGGCGTGCTCGGGCCGTTCGGCGCGGCGGCGGCGGTCGGCCGCCTGCGCGGGTTCGATGCCGACACCATGGCCAAGGCGTTCGGGCTCGCCGGCAGCCAGGCGGCCGGGACCTACGCGGCCTGGGGCACGCCCACGGTGAAGTTCCACCAGTGCCGCGGCGCGCTCTCGGGGCTCATCGCCGCGCTGCTCGCCGAGCAGAAATTCATCGCCACCCGCGAATTCCTCACCGCCAAGGACGGCGGCCTCTACAACGCCTATGCGGACGGCGGGAAGCCCGCGCTGGCGACCGCCGACCTCGGCACCCGCTGGGAGCTGGCGCAGATCGCGCTGCGGCCGTGGCCGTCGGCGTCGTCGATCCAGGGCATGAACACCGCGCTGTTCGATCTGATCGAGCGGCACCGCATCGATCCGGCGCGGGTCAGGAAGCTGCGCATCGGGCTCGCCCAGCCGGCGTTCGACCTGCACGGCGGGCTTGCCCGCTACAAGGGGAAGTTCGAAGCGCTGATCTCCGCGCACTACACGGCGGCGGTGATCCTCTACGACCGGGCGCTGACGTTGGCGCAGTTCGAGCCCGGCCGCTACGACGACCCCGTGCTCAAGCGCGCCGCGGCCGAGCAGGTCGAGATAACGGCGGCCCCGGCGCTCACCGGCGTGCAGGCGACCGCCGAGATCGAGCTCGCTGACGGCTCCAAGCTCTCCGCGCGCTGCGAGCACCCGCGCGGCTCGCCGGAGAATCCGCTCGCGCGCGCGGAGATCGAGCAGAAGCTGCGCACCTACGCCCCTGACCGCATTTCCGCGGCGGCGATCGAGGAGGTCGTGCGCGCGGTCGATCGGCTGGAAGACCTCGCCTCGGTGCGGCGGCTGATGGAGGTTCTGCGCTCGGAGCCGCGGCCGCAACGCTCGCCCAAGCGCGCCGCGGCACTGTAGGGTGGGCAAAGCGGCGCGCAGCGCCGCGTGCCCACGCGTCGAGACCTTTGATGTCTCCCGTGAACGGCGCGGCGAGAACTTATCTTAAAGGTAGTATGTGACTAGTCGGTAGCGGCCCGTTAAAGTGACTGGCACGAACCTTTGCGGAGAGCGCCATGGGCAAGACAGCAGATAACGAGCGTATTAAGCTAAGAGCCACGTACTACAATAACATTGCCGTTGGATTGGTCTTGGCAGGGTGCCTAATTCCGTATCTTGCCCTTGTGCGTGGGATCGGAGAGATCTTTGATTGGATGCGCCACCATACAGTCGCGGAAATAACATTCGTGGGCTGGGCTAGCATCATTACCACAGTTCTTGCTTTCTTTCTCGCTTTGCACGGTGCGAAGCGTTTTCGACGAGCGGCTAACGATCAGATTGGAAAACTTCAAGACTAATGAGTTCGGGAAGTAGAGGAAGTCCTGCCCATCAGCTCTTAGCGAGCTGAACTGCTCCAATCCTAAGGCTTCACTTTGTCATTCAAATTCACTAAGGTTGCCTTAAGTGACGTTTGGAGAAGCCGGTCGAGAGGCAAATGGTAAACCTCAGCCCAGAATTGCTCGTATCGAAAGGCCTTTTTCCCGAAAATCTGCCGCCGATCTACACTACCAAAGATATCTGGGCTGCTTTGTTTCCGCAGGAGAGCGCTTACTGTGTTACCAGCAAAATGGTCGGGGACCTCTGCATATACAATGCCAGCAAACGCGGCGGCCAGCGTCGCTTGTTCGGCATACCACACCCTCTGTTCATTAAAGACCAAGGGCTATTTTTTGAGAAGCATTGGACTGATTTGCAGCCCCTCTTCTATGCGGCTTCTGGTTCTGTCTCTTCCCCCATTCTTGATGACGCCGGGCCCCGTCATATCCGAATAACGCCTCATCAAGAACTGCCTGCACTGCGCCTCAAGCGGCTGTCTCGCTTTAAGTACTGCCTGATCGCGGACGTTTCGAGGTTCTATCCGTCCATATATACGCACTCGTTCCCCTGGGCCATTAACGGAAAGGGCGCGTCGAAAAAAGACCAAAAGCCAAATTCTGCTGTCGTATTCGGTAATAAACTTGATTTCATAATTCGACAAGCACAATCAAAGCAGACGACCGGCATTCCAGTCGGTCCAGACGCGTCAAAAATCAGCGCTGAAATTCTCATGTCGGCCGTCGACAAGCGTTTCATCAAGATCAGTGGAAAGAAGCTACCGGTCGTCTATGTTAGGCACGTGGATGACTATTGGGTGGGTGGAAATACTCAGGATGAATGCGAAAAGCATCTGCAGAATTTGCGATTAGCTCTGAAGGACTACCAGCTGGACATTAATGAAACTAAAACGAGAATCATATCAACAAAGTACGTTTTTGCGGAAAATTGGCCATCCGAGCTTGAGGAAGAAGTCCGGCAGAGTTTGACACGGGGCGGAACACTATCCAAACTTGACCCTATATCAACGTTCGGGAAGGTTATAGACCGCGCAACCCGCGACAATGATGAAGGCATCATAAAACGGGTCATTCACGTTATCGACGAAAATCGGCTTTGGTCTTCAAAGTGGGATATCCTTGAGCATTTCTTGGCGCAATGCGCAGTCCAATTTCCTCACTCCTTTGATTATGTTGCGCGTGTTATCGCTTGGCGAATCAGAACTAAAAAGCAATTTGACGGCGCCCTGTGGATTGAAATTGCAAGAGTTCTAGCCTCTCAAGCAGGCATGCTTGGTCGGGACTCGGAAGTTGTCTGGGCAATTTGGCTGCTAAAGGAGATGAAGCAGCGAATTCCAAAGACGCTCTCTGACACCTTGTTGGCGAACAGTAGCAGCTTGGTTCTCAGTCTCCTAGCGCACTTTCCCAAGCACAAACTTGCGAGTGGGAAGAATGTTTATTCTTCGATGCGAGATATTGTCGATGGCGACCCCTTTGCAGGCGCATTCTGGCCCCTGACGCTCGAGTTGACTCATTTGGCAGAGGAAGATTCAAAATGGAGCAGCAGCACGGCCGCCGAGTCGCTTCGTAGCTTACACAATGCAAAAGTTTCTATAATCGACTGGGATGCTCCTCCGAAGGTTTTCAGTGAGGGTCCGCGTATAGGAGGCGATGGGGGGACGGACGGCCCCGATTACGCGATTGAGGATTTTGGGTCAGATTACGGGGAAGAAAGCGAAGAAGAGGGTGATGAAGATAGTGAAGCACCGGAATGGCCTGACCTAAGTGATTCACTTTAGCTATTTTGATCGCCGCCCACCACCGCGGCCCCGCTGCACACGCCGCGGTCGTAGGTGACCATGCCGTAGCCGGCGACGAGGCCGAGGCGCGGCGCGCGCACATGGGCGCCGAGGGTCTGGCCGGTGAGCTGGCGGATCGCCTCGACGAGGCCGAGGAAGCCGCCGGCGGCGCCGGCTTGGCCAACCCAGGGCCTCGATTAGGTTGCGTCACCATACCTTGTTTGAGTTGCGCGCTCGTGGCACTGCGC
>DASZGF010000133.1:0-1862 GCA_035939115.1 Binataceae bacterium (SeqCode) | reverse complement strand
ACAGCTGCCTCGCCCGGACGCAGCTCGGTCTCCGTCATTACGAGAGAATGGCAGACAGCGTCACATCACGTCCAGATCGACAAGCAAGAGAGTTCCGCTCGCCGGCAGTACCATAGGGCGGCGGTCACCGCCTCGATCTCTCAGACAAACGACCATGGGCTTGTGCTGCGTCACATACTCTCGTCGCTGCAGTCGACTTCGGTGATCGAACGGCGGCGGGTCAACGCGAAAAGGATTCTTCCATAAGAACGCCTCCACCTCGCACTTCTGAATGTCAAGGCGCTCCATCATCATGCCGGCCTTTCGTATCGCGGTGAGAGATCGGTCTTCTACAATCGAATTCCTGATGTGGTGTAGGCGTCGCCGCCGGATGATAAGTCCGCTGATCCTCGCCGCCTCAGGGGCCGCGCGGGACAGTGGAGAGAAGAGGCATGACAACGACCGAAGCAACCGACTTCGACATCGCCAGGTTGCGGGCGCGGCGCACTAACAAGTGGCACAAGTTTCCACCCGATGTGCTGCCGGCGTGGGTCGCGGACATGGACTTCGGCGTCGCGCCTTCGATCACCGCTGCGCTGGCGCGCCTGACGCGAGATCAGGAATACGGCTACGCCGCGCGCGACGGCGTGCTGGCCGCGGCCTTCGCCCGCCGCATGGAGCGACGCTTCGGCTGGCAGACCGATCCCGCGGACACGATCGCGATCGGCGATCTGGTGCAGGCCAGCTTCTCCTCGGTCATGGCGTTCAGCGAACCGGGCGACGCAATTCTGTTGCAGCTCCCCTCCTACCCGCCTTTCATGCGCGCCATCGAGGATACGGGCCGCCGGCTGATCGCCAACCTGATGCGCGATGACGGCACGCGGTGGGTGCTAGACTTGGGCGCCTATGAGGCAGCCCGTGATCCGCGCCTGCGCATGCTGATATTCTGCCATCCACAGAACCCCACCGGGCGCGCCTTCACCGAGGCAGAACTGGAGGAGGTTGCGGACTTCGCGATCCGGCATGATCTGGTGGTGGTATCCGACGAGATCCACGCGGACATCGTCTATCCTGGCAACACGCATATTCCGCTTGCGTCGCTGCATCCGGAGATCGCGGCGCGCACCATCACCATCACCTCGGCGACCAAGAGTTTCAACATCCCGGCTTTGCGCTGCGCCGTCATGCATTTTGGCGCGCCCGCTCTGAAGGAGCGGTTTGAGAAGCGCATCCCGTCGCGGTTGCTTGGCTCGCCGGGGGTGTCCGGGGTCGATGCCACGGTCGCGGCGTGGGATGACGGGCAGCCGTGGTTGGATGAGATTCTCGCGCAGTTGCGGGCGAACCGCGATTGGCTGGCGGCGACGCTCGCCGGCGAGCTTCCGGGCGTGACGATGCGGGTGCCGGAGGCGACGTATCTGGCCTGGCTCGATTGCCGGGCGCTGGAATTGCCGTGCCCGGCCGGGCAGTTCTTTCTGGATCAGGCCAGGGTTGGGCTGAACTTTGGCGAGGCCTTTGGTGCGGATTACGCGGGGTTCGCGCGGCTGAATTTCGCGACGCCGCCGGCGATACTGAGGGAGATTGTTACGCGGATGGGGGAGGCGGTGCGGAGGCGGTGAAGCGACATCAGATGCAGTTGTCGTGAAGCCGGCCGTCCGGTCGCGGCATTCAACGTCGTGCACAGCACCAGCGCTGCCGACGCTCGTCCCAATTGACCGTCGTAGCGAGGGGGCCGCGGTCCACTAAGCCAAATCCCGAGCTGACCGCGAAGGACCGAGTTCGCACGTGACTCTCTCCTGGAGGGGGGAGTCAGCTGCGAACTCGTCTCTGAAAATGCCAAAATTCCATCGATTCGGGCCTCGGCGGCGCCTCGGAGGCAGCGAAAA
>DASZGF010000132.1:0-42371 GCA_035939115.1 Binataceae bacterium (SeqCode) | reverse complement strand
TTGCGCGCGAGAAGGAACTCAAAGGTTGGCGCCGCTCCAAGAAAATCGCTCTGATACAGAGAGACAACCCCCGATGGTCAGACCTGAGCCGTGACTTAATCGACAGGGTCGAGGCGAGCCCGGACAAATCGCTGCGCGGCGATCGCTCACCCACACCGCCCCAACTCCACCCCGCTTCGTTCGGTATGACAGTCAAGGCCGGGCTACCAGAATTAGAAAGTAGAAACTCCAGGCACAGGCTTCCAGCCTGTGATTTGTCTGGAAATCCTGGCCGGCAACCACTCTGATTCAGCTAAACAGATGGCGCCGGCATTGGAGAATTGGGGTTTTTTCCTGATACCGAGTGCTCAGTATCAGTTGACGGGCTTTCCCGCTACTCCGGCCTTGAGCAGGCTTTGCACTTCTTGGGCGGAAAAGCCCCAATCGCGCAGTGCGGTCTCCGTGTCGGCGCCTGGCGCTGTGGGCGGGCGCTGGATCGCGCCCGGGGTGCGGGAGAAGCGGGGAGCCGGCGCCGGCTGCACCACGCCGTCTTCTTCCACCAGTATGCCGCGATGGCGGTTGTGCGGATGCGCCGGCGCTTCGGACATGGTCAGCACCGGGGCGAAGCAGACCTCGCTCCCTTCCATAATTCGACACCATTCCTCGCGCGTTTTGCTGCGGAAGGTCGCGGCCAGCCGCTGCTTCATCATCGGCCACGACGAGGCGTCGTGCTGCTTGGGCAATTTTTCATTTTCGAGGCCGGTCAGCCGCAACAATTCGCGGTAGAACTTCGGCTCCAGCGATCCGATGGCGACATACTTGCCGTCGCTGGTTTCATACACTTCGTAAAAGGGCGCGCCGCTGTCGAGCAGGTTCTCGCCCCTGCGCTCGACCCACCTTCCCGCCGCGTGCAGTCCAAACATCAGGGTCATCAACGACGCCGCGCCGTCGATCATCGCGGCGTCAACCACCTGACCTTGCCCGGACTTCTCTCTCTCCAGCAGGGCGGCGACCACCCCCAGCGCGAGGTACAGCGCGCCGCCGCCGAAGTCGCCCACCAGGTTCAGCGGCGGCAGGGGCGCCTCGCCCTTGCGTCCGATGGCGTGGAGCACGCCAACCAGGGCGATATAATTGATGTCGTGGCCGGAAGCATGCGCCATCGGCCCCTCCTGACCCCATCCGGTCATGCGGCCGTATACCAGACGCCGGTTGCGCGCCAGGCAGACGTCGGGACCAAGGCCAAGGCGTTCCATCACGCCGGGACGGAAACCTTCGATCAGAGCGTCGGCCTGTTGCACCAGGCGGAGCACCGTTTCCACGGCCTCGGGCCGTTTCAGATCCAGCGCCACGGAGCGCCGCCCGCGCCGAAGCAAGTCAAATTTCGCGTTGACCGGTATCCCCAGACCCGAATCTGCGGTCCGGTCGATACACAGCACGTCGGCGCCCATGTCAGCCAGCAGCATCGCGCACATCGGCGCCGGCCCGATGCCCGCCATCTCAACTATTTTGTAACCGGATAGAGGTCCCATGGCGCCTACTATGTATTACTCGGGCGAGCCTGGAAAGTGCTATGAAAATGCGCAGCGGCTGTGCTTGAAGGGTATTAGGCAACCCTCACCCTAACCCTCTCCCTGGTCAGGGTCTGGTCAGGGAGAGGGTTAGGGTGAGGGCGAGGTTCCTTTCTCGACGCCTGTGAATGTGGGGACAGAATGAGAAAAGAGAGGAAAGCAGCAGCCCGGGATGATCTGATCTCTATTTTCTCTTTTCTCGTTTCTCTTTTCTAAAAAGATTGCGGGAGGATTGCTCATGGGCATGCTGGACAACAAGGTTGCGATCATCACACGGGCGGCGCTGGGTATCGGGGCCGGATGCGCGGAGCGCTTCGTCAAGGAAGGGGCCGCGGTCGTCATTTCGGACCTGCGGGTTGAGCCCGGCGAGGAATTGGCCAAGGCGTTGCGTGCCGCGGGTGGGCGCGCGGTATTTCAAAGCGCCGACGTATCCAGCGAAGAGGCAATCAAAGCGCTGGTGGAACGGGCGGTGGGCGAATTCGGCCACCTCGATATCATGTTCAACAACGAAGCTGCGTTTGAGCCCGTAGGTCCGCTGGAGGCGACCAGGGTCGAAGACTGGGACCGGTGTTTCGCAGTGGGGCTTCGCAGCGTGTTCCTGGGTATCAAGCACTCGGTTCCGCAGATGCGCAAGGTGGGCGGCGGTACCATCCTCAACGACGCGTCCGTCGCCGCTATCCGCGCCGAAGCGAACAGCCCCGCTTACAGCGCGGTCAAGGCTGCTATGGTCAATTTGACGGCTTCAGCCGCGATCCAGTTGGCCAAGGATCGGATCCGCGTCAACTGCATCTCGCCGGGTGTTATCAATACGCCCACGGTATGGACCCGGCTTCCCGGCGGCGAGGCCGAGGCTGAGCGGCTATTCGCCAACGCGCAGCCGATTCCCAGAATCGGACGGCCCTCGGATGTGGCCGGGATTGCGGCCTTTTTGTGCAGCGACGGCGCGGAGTGGATTACCGGCATCAACATGGTGGTCGACGGCGGCGCCATCGCGGGCCATTACGAACGCCCCCGCGCGCAGCGGCGCTGACCGGTGCACTCATTTTTGCCGCAAGCGCCTCAGCGAACAATAGTAACTGATGGTACAGGGTGCGCGCCAAAAAGAAGAGGAGTGATAGATAAGAAGTGAGTAGTGAGAGCAAGGAAATAGGAGTGAGTCTCCGGTCCGCAAGCTTTTCCAGGGGAACTCAAGATTCCGGAGAGCCCGCCGGCTTTGTGAAGCCGGGAACGTTTAGTTCAGATGGCGCTCAGATCGCGGGGGCTCCGGTTCCAAAACACGGACAATCTCTTAGATCCGAAAACCGTCAAGAACAGGTTAATCTCACAATGGATAGCGGGCGGTCGCGTTTCGGGTGAATTGCAATGTTCAATCCGCATTCGACACGATTTAGTTAGTAATTACTAATAGAACCGAAAAATTCAAATCAACCAAACGGTGATAGGACGAACCACGTAAGCTGGTACATCGAAATCCTGACATCAATGCTACAAAATAGGTACATTTGACAAGACTATGCAACATAGCGTCTGTTCGTGCGGTTGTCCCCGGTAAGGTTGATAAAAGTTTATTTTGTCCCCTTGCATTCGTGCTGACATTTCTGCATTCTAAGCCTCGCTTGCTGGAGAAGAGCAGCGTCCCGAAGGTGTTCCGGCTTGTTCCTTTTATTGATCTTGACCGTTACTTGAAAGAGTCTGGTTCTAGTCTGATTTGCTGCACTGTTGCTTAGGCGACGTGGTGAAAGTTTGATGGAGGCGATAAGCCAGTGTTGGTTCGAACACGACGGCAAGATGGACTCTGGTTTGCCCTCGTTGGAGCCGAACAGTGACGATTGTGGCCGGCGCGTCAGATCATGGCCGATCGTGGGCGTAGACTGACCCCAGGGCCAGTTCTTGGTTTTTCACCTGGCGATGTGGCAGTCGCCGTTTAGTTAAAAAATCACGAGTTTTGTTAAAGGTGCCATTGGCTGGCGCCGCTTCAGACACTGGAAATCCAATAGCCGGAGTCAGAACAGGAAGGCTGGATTGATGCAGTTTCGCCGGGACGGACCATACACAATGCGCAGCGTCTGATTCCGATTAGGAATCGTCACAGCATCGATAGGGACGCCGGATTTCCCAGTGCGGGCGCTGAAACGCCCGCACCAGGCTTACCTGATGTGCCCGAGTACGGAGGACACGATCGAGGGTTACAGATCGATTGTCTCTTTCGACTCGTGGCTCGTCAAGCAAACGAGTGACGGGTGTATGAAGGGACCAAACTTTTTCGTTTCCGCCCGCTGCAAAGGTTCGAATTACCTGACCGCGCCGGTGCGTGCCGGAGACGGCTTCGGAGACCGCCGACCTGAGGATCGCGGGAACCGCGGACCAGTGGTCACCTCGCGGACATATTGCCGCCAGGTTGGCGGACGACGCGCGCTGCGTTTGAACATGGCTGGCAAGGTCATGATTACCTGCCTGTGTGTTCTGGGCCTGGTCCTGGCGGGTGGGCGCCGCGCCGCCGCCAGTTCGATCGCGATTACGACACCCGCTAATGGTGCGACGGTGCGCGGGGCGGCGACGATCGTCACTTCCCAAACTCCGGACGTCGGGTGGGTCACGGTTTTTGTCGACACAACGGTGGTAGGTTGGAGCTGGAATATGGGCGCTCCAGTATCTGTAGTGACCTGGAATTCGGCTACGGTGCCCGATGGCCGCCACGCGATTGGTGTGGCGGGCTATGGTCTCACGGGGGCGATGGTGGCCGCAGCTTCAATCGCGGTTACGGTCCAAAATAGTGGGGGCTTGCCTCCCCCGATCCCGTCACCCACACCGGGTATCCCGACTGTCTCGCCGAAACTGATCGGCCCGACCCCGTTGCCGACAGCAGCTTCGCCGGGAGTGACCTCGTACCCACTTCCCGACGCCGCCGCGGCTGCGAAGGTCGTCCTCAATCCCGGTTTTGAGCCTCGTCCGGAAAATTACCACGCCAACCACAGTGTTCCCACCGTAGCCCAGCTGGCACTCGTCGGAAGCCTGGGCTTTCTCGACAGTCACGGTAATACCCTGCTGAACCAGGCCACCGGCAATTACACCGGCACCACCGACGAGATACTCCAATGGGCCGCGTACAAGTGGGGTTTCGACCCCGATATAACCCGCGCCAACGCGGTGACGGAGACGCACTGGCACCAGTACGACATTGGCGACGTGGGCAACGGTGTCAGCCTCGGAATCCTGCAGATCAAGTCTGCCGATGATACGGGAACGTGCGATCCGGTCTCGCTCGCTGGCGGCGACATCAGTTTGGTCACCAACCCATCCTGCCTGTCGTATAATTACACTGCTTTCGCGGCCGACTATAAGTTGGCTTACCAGCGCGCCTGCATGGACGGCAGCGTTGCCTATCTGAACTCGCAGACACCCACTGCCGGATATCCGACCTACGCGAAAGCGACGGGTGATGCGCGCGTGTGGGGCTGTATCGGCGATTGGTTCAGCGGAAATTGGTACGACAGTGGAGCTATTTCTTATATCCAGAACGTACAGAATAACCTTGCCACCAAGCCGTGGCTCGCGCCCGGCTTCTGAGACCACGGACCGTGCCGGTCACGAAAGGCCGGCACGGTCCCATTCAGGCTGCCGGAAAATGCTTTCCGCAGCCAGCTCCGTCGATCTTTCCCTGCCACAGGGCGTTGCGCCTTTGACCGACCATCCGAAGTTGAAGTACGCTGATTTTACGCCGCAGGTGCGTCAATAGATCAGCTTTTGCGGCGGGCCTATTCGTACATTCGGGGATGGCTATGGATCAAATGAGCCAGGACGATTTCAATCTCACTAATCAGCAGTTCTTCGCCCAAGGCAATCCGGACATGATCTGGAAGCGGCTGCGGCGCGAAGATCCGGTGCATTGGACGGTAAGCAACCTAAGCCGCGGCTTCTGGTCGGTGACCAAACTGGAGGACGTGCAGGCGGTTTACCGCGACAACCTTGGCTTCCGGTCCGGTTCCGGCCTGCCCAGCAGTCCGGAAATGGAGCAGTTCGAGGCGGATCCGCAAAAGGGCGCGCGGGACAAGTCGCTGGTGTCGAGCAACCCGCCGATCCATACCCCTTTGCGCAAGGCGTTCGTCGGACCTTTTTTGCAGCGCGCGATCACCAGCTACGAGGAACCGGGACGCAGGCTGGTGGCCGAAATCGTCGACGACGTCCTGCCGCGCGGCGAGTGCGATTTCGTGATGGACGTCGCGGCCCGCCTGCCGATGGCGATCATCTGCGACATGATGCAGATCCCGCGCTCCGACTGGGCGCAGATGTTCCGCTGGGCCAACATGGCGATGGCCGCCGAAGATCCCGAATATCAGATCGAAGGCGGCGCTATCCCGACCAAGGACGCCGGCTATAAGGGGATCTTCGGCTACTGTCTGCAACTGGCGCTCAAGCGCCGCGGCAATCCCGGCAATGACCTGCTCAGCCTGATCTCCAACGTCGAGGTCATGGGGCGGCTGCTGACCGAGGAGGAAATCGGCCACAACGGTTTCATGTTCGTGATCGGCGGGTTGGAAACCACCCGCAACTCGACTTCGGGCGGTGTGGCGGAACTGATCAGGAATCCCGATCAGATGCGGATGCTGCGGGAGAATCGTTCGCTGATGAGGAGTGCTATCGAAGAGATCGTTCGCTGGACCAGCCCAATCGTCCAGCTGATGCGCGTGGCGACCCGCGATTCCGAATTGCGCGGCCGCAAGATCAAACAGGGAGACTGGGTGGTGGTTTGGAATGCCTCGGCCAACCGCGATGAGGAAGTCTTCGAAGATCCCTATCGCTTCGATATCACCCGCTGGCCCAATGATCACGTCGGCTTCGGCTACGGTCCGCATTTCTGTCTGGGCGCTCATCTGGCGCGCCTGCAGATGCGGTTGATGCTCAATGAGGTGCTCGACCGGATGCCCGACCTCGAGCTCACCGGCCCCGTGGAGCGAGTAGCCTCCAATCTGATCGGCGGCAACAAGCGGATGCCGGTGAAGTTCACGACCCGGCGCGCGTCAGCCGCTTAGCAGGAACGCAACGCGAAATCTAACTCGCGCGGGCCGCGCCGTGCGCGAACGGAGCCGTCTATGATTCACTGGCGATATTTCATCAGCCGCAGGCCCGATCTGAACCGCGATCAGTTCTTTACCTATTGGCGCAAGCGCCATCCGCGGGCCGTTTCCGAACCGATTCCGCAGATCAGGCGCTATATACAAAGTCACGGCCTGCTCAATCCGCCCGGCGACTCGCCATACGAGGGAATCGCCGAGCTGTGGATGGAGACCCTCGATGATCTGCGGTCGCTGCTTCGCTCGCCGCAGATGGAAACCCTGATCCGGGACGAACTCAACTTCATCGACCGCGAACACGTCGAGTACCTGACCACAAAAGACATCGTGGTGCTGGACGGACCGCGCACGCCGGGGATGGTCAAAGGGGTGTGGCCCAACAAGCGCAAAGCCGGAATGTCGGTTGCTGAATTTCGCAAGTATTGGGCCGAGGTGCACGCGCCGATGGCGCTGAAGCTGCCGGGACTGCGCCGCTACGAGCGCAGCGAGACCTTGGACGAGCTTTACCAGTTGGCCGAACCGCGATGGGACGGCGTGGCGCAACTGTGGTTCGACGATGTCCAGGCGGCCAGGCGGTTCCTGGAGTCGGATGAATTCATCAAAGGCACCTGGGCGGACGGTGAACAGTTTGTCTCCTCGGTCACCACATTGTGGGCCCAGGAGCATTTGTTGATCTGGCCACGGTGATGATAGCGGCCCTTTTGGGCCATTGGACAGGAAAAGTCGATCGGGTTAATTTGAGGTTGCGCTTCAGGGAGGAGAACCCCATGAGCAAATACATAGTGATCTCGGGCGATGGCCACGTTGAAGTTCCGATCGATTTTTCCAGCCGCGTCCCGGCCAGGTTCAAGGATGTGGTGCCCAAACTGATCCGTCGCGAAGACGGCACCGAGTACTGGCAGATGGGCGAGTACTCGCGCGAGAACATCGGCAACCTCTACTGCGATTTGACTTTCGACAAGTTCACGCCCAATGCCACCCAGCGCTATCATTTCAATGACGGCACCTGCCGCCCCGGAACCGGGGACGCCGTGCAGCGGCTGCGCGAGCAGGACAAGGACGGGATTGACGCCGAGGTCCTGTTCTTCCCGATTTTCGGTCCGGCCTTTTTGCGCAAGTTGCTGCCCAAAAACAAGGACGCCTACCTGGCGTGCGTGCAGGCCTACAATACGTTCCTGGGCCAGGAATACTGCGCGGTTGCGCCCGACCGCCTGATCGGCAACGCGATGATGCCCGAATGCGGCGTGGACGACGCTATCGCGGAGATGGAACGTTGTCGCAAGATGGGTCTGCGCGCGGTGAGCCTGACGATGTGGCCCAACGGCGGCCCCGACCCCAAGCCGGAGTTGGATGATCGCTTCTGGGCCGCTTTGCTCGACACGGACATGAAGCTGTCGCCCCACGTCAATTTCGGCGGACCGATTCACGCCGCCGAGTCGCCCACCGCCGAGATGGCGGTATCGGGCTCGGGCGCCACTACCATGACCGGCGGCACCATCGGTCGGCTAATTCTGCATGGCACCCTGGACCGGTTTCCCAAGCTGCGGATGTACTTTGCCGAAACGCAGTGCTCATGGCTGATTCACGCGCTCAACAACCGTTTGGATGAAGTATATTTGCGCTGGCACAAGTTTTATGATCTGAAGCTCAGGAAGCTGCCCAGCGAGTACTGGCGCGAGCACTGCATGTTTGGCTTCATCATCGACCACACTGCGATGAAGCTGCGCGACTACATCGGCACAGACATGATGGCATGGGGGTCGGATTTTCCGCACAGCATGGGCACCTATCCGGTCAGCCACGAAATGCTCGATGACATGTTCGAAGGAGCTTCGGAGATCGATCGTAAAAAAGTGCTGGTGGACAATATGGTGAAGTTCTATGGTCTGGATCCTAATCGCGAACTCACCCCGACTCCCTGACACGGTGGTGGCAAAGTAATTGTTGTGATGTAGAACGCGCGCCTGCCGATTTCCGGCGGGCGCGCCTTTTATGGAGACTCGTATGCGCAGCCTTTCGGTGGAAATAAAAACCACGACCATGGCGACCAGCACCAAGATGTTCCGCCTGCTGGCCGGAGTCGAGAATCTTTACTATGCGCTGCTGCTGACCGACGATCAGGCGCGCGCCGAAAAGGCGGATACCTGGCGATCCTGGCATGAACTGGGCTTTCACATGAACGTCAAGAATCCGCCGGCCGCAGTCCGCGACAATGAGAAAGTGACGGTCACTCTGGATGTATCCGGCGAGCCCGACCTCGTTATCAACGTCGAAGGCGGCGAGCCCAAAGCGATTGGCAAGCTGCAATCGCTGCTCAAGGAAATCGATCGGGCGCGCGCGCAACGGGGTCAGGAAAACGAAAAGGCGCGGCTGGCGGCGGTGAAGGCGGATCCCGCGGTTGCCGGAGCCCTGATCACACCATTGCACAACGCGTTAAACAACAGCGGCTGCGCACTTGCGGTCCCCGACTTCGATTTCGCGATAAATCGCGCCCTGGCGGTCCTGGCGCATCCGGACGTAACCTCGCTGCAGGTCCGCTAATCCTGAAGCGAAAGTAATCTTGGGTTCCCATGGCTGGCGGCTGCTCTCAACTCCCTCGCCCGCTTAGTTGCGGGAGTCTGGAATGGGCCTTTGACCCACTCCGCACGCAGGAAAAAATCGGCGCCCAATTCTCCCCCCTCTCCCTGACCAGGGAGAGGTCAAGCGGCGGGGCTGTTGCGATTTGTTTTGGCAACAGCCGTGACGCGCGGGTGAGGGTGCAGGGAATGTCGCAATCCCCAACTGCTAAGCATTTCCAATAGTTTTCTACTGAATTTTTATTCGCTTCAGCACCAGCCGGAGGATTAACATGCAATATTTCGAAGTCGAGCAGCGCGGGCCGATTCAGATCTGGAAGATCAACAACCCGCCGATGAACTACATGACCGGTCCGCTGAGCCGCGAACTGGTTCAACTGATCGGTAAGCTTGAAGGCGACGACACCACCCGCGTCCTGATCATCACCGGCGGGGTCGAAGGCAAATTCATAACCCATTTCAGCGTCGACGAATTGGCCGCCCAAGCCGCCGATCCGGCCGAGTGCGCGCGCGTGATGCCGCGGTTTTTCGCCGCGTCCCATCGCACGCTCAACCGAGTGATGCTGCTGCCGCAGGCGGTGATCGCCGCGATCAACGGCGACTGCATGGGGGGCGGCTACGAACTCGCCTTGGCCTGCGATTTCCGCCTGGCGGCGGACGGGCCGTACCAAATCGGCTTGATCGAGATTTTGCTGGGACTGCTGCCGGGCGGCGGCGGCACGCAGCGGCTGACGCGGCTAATCGGACGCGGTCCCGCGCTGGAAGCCCTGCTGTTTGGCACCGCATACAGTCCCGTTGAGGCCCATCGAATCGGGATGGTCAACCGGGTCGTGCCGCCCGAAAAGCTTATGTCCACCGCGATGGAATGGGCCGAGACGCTGGCGAAGCGGCCGCCGCGCTCGGTAGCGGCGATCAAGCGCGCCGTGTACCTGGGCGGCGACCGCGATTTGGAGACCGGCCTTTATGTCGAGCGCAACGAGATGGCGGGCGTGATCATCTCTGAGGATGCGCGCAACCTGATGGGCGCCTACAACGCGGCGGTGGCCAAGGATCCGATGGCGGCACGCAACGAATTTCTAAACGGGAAGGGCATCCCCCCGGCCAAGGGCCGCTGACACCCCACTGGCACAGGCTACCAGCCTGCGGATTTAGTTGCGCGGCGTAAAGATTTTGCGTCCCGAAGGGCTCGCTTGCGCCGCGTACATGCGGGCATTCACTTCCTGACACCCTCTCCCATAGATGAATGGGAGAGGGTGTCAGAAGGGGCAGGTATCGCGTTTGGGTTGCGGCTTTTAGCCCGCGCTGGGCGTTTTCTCTTTCGCGCTGTTTGCGATAATAAGGTGTTATCAATAGTCCGCCATGATGCGCCCGTGCCCTGACGGCCGCGCGCAAATCCTCGCGAGGGAGAGGAATCCCCATGCATGTAGGAACCACCGTAATCTTTCAGGGCCAAAACGACGCGCGAACCGATCGCGAGGTCTATCGCAACGACCTGCATCTGGGCGACCTCGCCGAACCGTTGGGCTTCGACTCGCTATGGGGCGTCGAGCACCATTTCACCAACTATACGATGTGCCCCGACGTACTACAGTACCTGACTTACTTTGCCGGTCGCACACAGCATATCCGGCTCGGCTCGATGGTAGTGGTGCTGCCCTGGCATCATCCGATGCGCGTGGCGGAGCAGGTCGCGATGCTCGACCACATGTCCAACGGGCGCGTCATCCTGGGAATCGGCCGCGGTGTTGCGCGGGTTGAATTCGGCGGGTTCGGCCTGGACCAGAACAACAGCCGCGACATGTTCGTGGAATTCGGCCGCATGCTCCTGGAGGGGCTGGAGCGCGGTTACTGCGAGTTCGACGGCAAGATGATCAAGCAGGAGCGGCGTAACATTCGTCCCGCTCCGTTCAAATCGTTCCGTGGCCGCAGCTACGCTGCCGCCGTGTCGCCCGAGTCGATGCCGATCATGGCCAAGCTCGGGGTGGGGTTGTTGATCATTCCGCAGAAGCCATGGGACGAGGTGGCCAAAGACCTCGATACCTACACCCGGGTTTACCGCGAGACCAACGGTGCCGAGGCGCCGCCCCCGGCGATGGCTGGCTGGGTATTTTGCGATCCTGATCCGGACCAGGCGCGGGAAGGCGCCCGCAAGTATATCGGCGCCTATTACCAGACCATTCTAAAGCACTATGAATTGCTCGACGACTATCTCAGCAAGCTAAGGGGCTATGAATCCTACAAGCAGGTAAAAGACGCAGGCCCCGAGATGGTCGACAAGATGACAGAGTTCTTCC
Source organism: Binataceae bacterium (SeqCode) (assembly GCA_035939115.1). GTDB lineage: Bacteria > Desulfobacterota > Binatia > Binatales > Binataceae > JAJPJA01. The sequence continues at coordinate 30,882 of DASZGF010000132.1, read as the reverse complement.
TGAAGCTTCAGGTGTGGGGAACTCCCGAACAGTGCTACGAGCGGATCCTGGAATTTAAAAAGCGCACCGGGGCCGAGGCGTTCACCGCGGTGTTCAGCTACGGCGGCATGCCCCATGATTTGGCCGAGCGCAACATGCGCATGTTCGCGCGCGAGGTGATGCCGGAGTTAAAGAAGCTGGTGCCGGTGGAAAAACAGTTCATCGCGCGTTCCGCGGCGGGCGCCGAGGCGGCCGCGTAGTCGGAACGAGACATTCTCGGAGGGCAAAATGAAAGCCTACAACGTGATTTCAGCGGACGACCATGTACAGGAACCGGGCGACACCTGGGTCAAACGGGTGCCGGCCAAACTGCGCGACCGCGCACCGCGGATGGAGCGCGGACCCGACGGCGACGCCTGGGTGATCGACGGCAAACGCGGCCGCACCATCGGGATGGAGGCGCAGGGCGGCAAGAAGTTCGAGGACTATCGGTCCTCTGGCGAGACCTACGAGACCATCCGCAAAGGGGCCTGGGATCCGAACGAACGGCTCAAAGACATGGATCTGGACGGCGTCGACGCGCAGGTGCTGTATCCCAACAGCGGCTCGATGGGTTTCATGATGGACGACCTGGAGCTGCAGTTGGCCTGCCTGCGCGCCTACAATGATTTCCTGTCCGAGTTTGCCAGTACCGACCCCACGCGGCTGGTCGGTATCGGGCTGGTGCCGACCGACGACATCGCGGTTGGCGTGGAGGAAATCAAACGCATCGCCAAGCTGCCGGGATTGCGCGGCGCGATGCTGCCCACCTACCCGCGGGGCGAACCGCTTAACAGCGATCTGTACGATCCGATGTGGGCGGCGGCGCAGGACCTGGGGATTCCGGTCCATATCCATCTGCGCACCGGCGACCGCCGAACGGCGGGGCTGTTCCAGGCCAACCAGGAGCATCTGCATGGCGACGTGCCGGCCCTACTCAACGTGGCGTCGCTGGCCAATTACGAGGCGCTGTCAAAGATCATCTTTGGCGGCGTGCTGGAGCGTTTTCCCCGGCTCAAGTTCGTATCGGTGGAGGGTAATATCGGCTGGATCGGCTATTTCCTGGAAAAATCCGATCGCACCTACAAGCGCCATCGCCATTGGACCCGGCTCGACCTGCCCAAGCCGCCCAGCGAATATTTCCATCGACAGGTTTACGCCACTTTTATCGAAGACAAAGTCGGCATGATGATCCGCCACGTGATCGGCGTGGATAACCTGATGTGGTCATCGGACTATCCCCACACCGACACCACCTTTCCCAATTCGCGCAAATACATCGAGGAGACCTTCGAAGGCGTGCCGGCCGAGGATCGTCACAAGATCGTGGCGGGGAATGCGGCGAAGCTGTACGGGTTGGCCGGGTAGCAATATTGGTTGGATAAGAAAAAATTATTTGGTTTAAAATAGTGGGACAGGCAGGGATGCCTGTCCCACTATTTAAAGATTTATAAATTCTACGTAAAAAGTTGCTTAATCCGTCAGACCGCCAGCTTGTACAGCCTGGCGGCGTTGCGCCACAGGATTTGCTCCCGTTCCTCTTTTGGCACGTCGCTGAAGTTGTGCTCGATCAGGCGCGATGATTCAGGATAGGTCGAGCTTGACCTGGGGAATTCGGATTCCCACAGGATGCGGTCTGACCCGATATACCTGCGGTTGCGCAGCCCGACCTTTTCCTTCCAGGTGGTGACGTAGCATTGGCGGTGGAAGATCTCCGACGGCCGTTGCGTCAAGCCTTCGTTCTTTGCCAGAAGTTGCCGCTCCCATTGATGGTCCAGCGCTTCGAGTGCGAACGGTACGTAGTCGATAGCGCTGCCGGGAAACACCGCCTGGAGTTTCGTAAAGCGATACAAAATGCCCGACAGCACCATGCCATTGATAAGCGCGGCGCTGCCAGCCGCCTGCCTGACGTTATCAAACGCCTTCGCGGTTATGGCGTCATAGGTCGGACTGATGTCGAACATCACACTGGGCGCGCTGCCGGCATGGAAACATACCGGGACATCCAATTCCTCGACCGCCGCCCAAAGCGGGTCCCACTCCTGTTTGTAGAGGTGGGGAGCGGCGGAATTGGTCTGCGACGGCTGACCGGGCATGATAAGACCCTTATGTCCCCGGCCTACCGCGCGCCTGGCCTCCGCCGCGGCGGCCTCGACGGAGCCGATGGGAATTATCGCCTGCGGAATAAACCGCGGACCGGCGGCCGCCCATACATCCATTATCCAGTCGTTGTATACGCGGGCGCACTCGATCTGAAGGTCGAGGTCCTTGATGGCGCCGATCGCCTCACCGCTGACACCCGCGGCGGTGGGATACAGCACGGAGTAATCAATGTGATCCGAATCCATCGCGGCAATGCGCGCGCGCGGGTCGTACACGGCTTGCGGGACCTCGCTCCAGGTCTGAGGCTCGGAGCTCCTGTCCTTCGACAATGCGCCGGTGAGCGCCAACGAACTGCCCGCCCGGACCTGGCCGTCAATTACCCAGCGCTCGGTGCCGTCGGCCTGACGCACCACCTGCGGAATCCGCTCGCCCCATTTCGCGCCGGACATGCATCTGGTCCACAGGTCCGGCGGTTCCTGGACATGATCATCAACCGATATAACGCCAAACTGCAAAGCCACAACAATCCCCTTCTAAGCCATGCGGACAGCTCCGGCGCGGCTCATCATCAAATGGGCTGCCTACTGCAGCTTGTAGACCCGCTTGGGATTATCAACCAGGATCTGATGTTGCTCTTTCTCGGGCACTCCCTCGAAGCTCCACTTAAGCCACTTGTCCGCTTCGGGCCAGATCGAGGTCGGATGCGGGAAGTCCGTCTCCCACAGGATGCGGTCCACGCCGATAAAGTCCCGCAACTGGACCCCCGCCTGCTCATACCAGAAGTCCACGTAGCACTGCTGGCGGAACACGTCGCTGGGCTTGCGCTTGAGGCCTTGTTTGTGGAGCTGGTTGCGCTCCCATTCGTAGTCGCAGGCTTCCAGCACGTAGGGCACCCATCCGATGCCGCTCTCGGCGCCGACAAAGGTCAGTTTGGGGAACCGCTCCAGCACTCCGCTGAGCAGGAAGTTGGCGAATATCTGCGAAGACAGGGCGAAGGAATTGGCGCTACCGATAGCGAGCATTTTGGCGTCGCTGGCGCCCGGCTCCGAGCCGAGAAGCAGCTTGTTGGCGCCGGCGGTATTGTGGAAATGCACCGGGATGTCGATGTCCTGGGCCGTCTCCCACAATGGATCCCAATAGCGATCGGCAAACGCCGGCAGCCGATACTGCTCGGTGGCGCCAATCATGATGAATCCGCGATGACCCCGCTGCGCCGCATGCTTCAGCTCGGCGACCGCCGCTTCCACGCTGGACAGCGGCAGCTGGGCCAGGGTGATAAACCTGTCGGGCGCGACGTCGTAGAACTCTTCGGCCAGGTAATCGTTGTAGGCCCGCACGCAGTCCTGCTCGAAGGCGGGTTCCTTTTTCATGAAAGCCCCGCCGCTGACTCCCGCCGTGTTGGGAAACAACACCTGCGCGGAGACGCCATCGCGGTCCATCGCCCGCATCCGCCCGTCAGCGGTGTAAACCATCGACGGCACGTCGCGCCAGTGGGTGGGCAGACTCATCCGATCGGGGATGACGCCGTGGCACAGCGACAACCATCCATTCATCATGACGCGGCTGTCGCAGATCCAAAGTTCCTTGCCGTCCTTTTCGCGGATCTGCGGGATGCGGTCACCCCATTTGGCTTTGGACATCCGGCTGGTCCAGGTGTCCGCTTTTTCCTGGCAGTGACTGTCGACGTCGATGCGCTTGTATTCAAATGCCATGACAGCCTCCCTCTTGTTGCTCTAATTCATCCGGGACGGCGCCGCGGTTTCCTGAACGGCGGCGGGATTCAGGGCCGCGCACGCAGTGCGTAAAAAGTTGCCGCTGGAAGTCTCATCCTCGACGTAGAGCCGGATTAGCTCCTTGCTTTCCAGGTCGTCCTTGATCTGGTCGGCGAACTCAAGCACCGGTTTCCACAGCGCGTCGGAATCGTAGGAGGTGGTGAGCTTCAGCAGCTTCTTGTTGTCGGGTACTTCCGGATTCCCGACGAATTGCACGAACTTCACGGTGTCCTCGCTGGCGGAGGCGCTGGGTTGTACACCAAGGTCGCGCAGGCGGGCTTCCATGACCCGCACATGGTAGGCCTCGCGTTCGGCGATCATGCGCAAGCCGCTGCGAATGCATTCGGTCTTGCAGACCTCGAGCCATTTGTTGAAGGCCTGGGCGCCCATGGTTTCGCCGGCGCGTACCCGGTCCAGGTAGGCGACGACCGCGGCGCGCTCGGACGGATACATCTTGCCCATCGCACAGAAGCCGCCGCCGTTGGTCGCACCTTCACCCGATGCGTTCTCAAGCTTGCCCATTTCCTGCTCGAAGGTCGCCTCGCTGATGATTCCCTTGCGATAGGCGCGCAAAAGCTGACGGAACTCAAAATCGCGATTCATCGCTTATACCTCGTATGCTCCATATATTTTTACTTCTGTTATGACCATAGGACCCGTGTGCCGACAGTGTCAATCGCGGCCGCCCCCACCTTATTTGGCTTTGGTCAGGAGAAAACCTCCTTGACCTTGGCGGTGTCGGTGTATTCCCGCACGCGCCTGATCTTGCCGCCTTCGAACTCGAGCACGAAACAATATTCGTTTTCGTACTGCTTACCCTTGGCCGTCTGCCCGCGGTTGGTCAGTTCCATCAGCACCGTGTCGCCGTCGCCATACACGCGGCGGATCTCGGTTTTCATGCCGCTGGGGAACGCGGTGCCCAGGCTCTTGAAGAATCCCGCCACCGCCTGCTTGCCCTTTAGCGGTCCGCCTGGGCTCACGCTGGCGGGTAGCAGCCAGCTTACTTCATCGGAAATGTTGGCGGTGGCCGTGTCTATATCGCCCTTGACGGCCGCCTCCCAGGTCTTGCGGGCAACTTCCTTATTCTGCTCGACGCTCATGGCCGTGCCTCCATTTTCTGGTAATTGGTTAATGCGAGCCTATCAGCAGCAAGCCTTGCTGTCACGGACAATCGGCGCTTGGGGGCAGGACGGGCCATTTGCCTGCGGCTGCGCGTCTTCAGGGTTTCCCCGGGGCCGGCGCACTTTTGCATTTCGTTTGCGCCTTCGCCGATGAAACGCCGCCGGAGAAAGGTGACGCCAATGCCGCAATGACCTTTTTCATCACCATGCCCAACCGCTGGCCGGACAGGGGCTTGAGGCAGTAGTACAGATTAACGCCGCCCTGTTCTCCGACGACATCGGTAATGACCCTGATTCCTATAAAGGGCAGCCTATGGTCCGCCGCCTCCTCGGCAACCGCTGCGGTTTCCATATCGACGCCGACGGCGGCGTGTTTCGAGGACAATTCGGCTGCGGACGCGTTATCCATATCAAAGGAATCTCCAGTGGCGGTTGTACCGACGCATACCCGCGGTTGCTCGCGGTCAATGCGATACGATGCGCCAGCGCATCCCGGTTTCAGGCTGCCATCTCTTTCGCAACTACAGCCCTTGCGCAGGGTCCAGGGCGAAAACTGGATGCCATTTAGCGCATTGACCACCTTGTTCAAGGCGTCTTCGTCCGCCCGGAAATGCCGGTCCGGATATGGCTGTTCGACCGGGTTCTCCGGGGGCCACACGACCAGCTTCGTCCCATCCAACCTTCCCAGGTCGTATTGGAAGGTTGCGTCCGTAACGATCACGTCGCCGGTCAGTACGCTGTGTGAGTCGAGGCTCCCGGCCGTCCCCGCCATAATCACGATGCGAGGGGAAAAGCGCGCGATCGCCTCCGCCGTGGCGCCGCCCGCATGCGCCTTGCCCCAGCCGCTGCGAATCAGCACCACATTTGCGGAGCCGATTTTGCCCACGGAGACTTGCCGACCGCCGAGCACTTCGTCCCTGGGGTCGCTGAGGTCCGGGTGGACTCCGTTAAACTCGTTGTCCACCGCGGTCACGATCAGAATTGGACGCGCCGAGGCCGCCTCCCCGGAATACACGTTGGTCGGCGAGGCAAACAGGACCAAGAACAAACATACCAAGGCAGACGGCCACAGCAGCCATACGCGTTCGGCGTACCTAGGCATCGCTAACCTCCGTTCCCCCACAATCAGAAAACGAGAAAATAGAAGCGAAAGAAGAGAGACCGGCGACCTGCTTTTTCTCTCCTCTCATTTCTCTTTTCTATTTTCTCATTTTCTTCTTATCTCGGCGGGTCGGGCAGACTGATCAGCTCCAGGAACGTTCCGTCAGGATCTTTGAAGCATACGAAAGCCACTCCGCCCGGGAACACCTGCGGCTCGGACACGAACTCGACGCCTTTGGCCTTCAGCTCTTCGTACACCTTGGGCACGTTGGGCGTGCGCAGCGCGACCCTGGCGGTGCCCATGTGGGCCAGATGCGGATAGGGCTTGCCTTCGGTTTTCGGGGCTTCCCACTCGATCAGGTCAAGGACTGTGGATTTCGGGTCCTTGCCGATCGCCATCAGAGCGCCCTTGGCGCGTATGTTGGACATGCCCATTCCCTTGTCGAGTTTTGGGCCTCCGCCGCTGGGCATGTCCTGCACCACGCGAAAACCCAGCATCTTATAGAACGCCAGCGAGCGCTCCAGGTTGGAACAATTGATGTTGACGTGAAAGATTCCCTCGATCCCTTCCATCTTAGCCTCCATTACGACGCTGAGTTCGGATCCAGCGCAGTTGCGTTGCACGCTATGTATTCGGATTCCGTCTTGCTCATCAAGTGGCTGCCAGCGACGCGACGGCTGCCTCGACCCTGGTCCCCTTGAAGAAGTCGGGATTCATCCCTGTCCACAGGCGGGCGGGATTGGCGAACACAAAATCGCGGAAGTCCGCTTCTGTTATCAGGCCGTGTTCGATCAATTCATATGCTTCGCTGGTGACGTCGCGCATATCGGGCACGTCCCAATGGCCGATGTCGGAGCCGAAAATCGCGTTGAGCCGCGCGCGCAACGGATTGCGCCTGGTGTCGAATGCCGCCGCGTTCATCGGATCGTCGGCTTCGCAGCCGAAATAGAAGTTTGGCACGAACAGGTCCGCGATATCCTGGCGGCATCCGATACCGCATCGCGACCAGTCGTCATGGGTGGAGAGCTCCGTGCTGTTGTCGCGGCCGGGGACCAGGCGCGCCGGTTGGTTGAGGCGTTCGCTCCTGCCCTCGAGAAGCCGTCCACCGTACTGGCGGCACAACTCGGCAAACTGCTCGAGGTCGATACGCGCGGGATTGTACTTCTCGACCGCCTGCGCGTTGCGCTTGTCCCAATGGCCCATCAGGTCGGCATAGAGGCTGGCGGCCCAACCCACTCCACCCTCCAGAAAGGCAAAGCGGAGGTTTGGGAATCGCCGCGTGACGCCGCCAATGAACAGCGCTTTGCAGATCGCCTCGCCGGCGGCAGCAAAATGCCCGATATGATTGTACATATAATTGGCCAACGAGGTGCGGCTGCCCAGGCCCATGCCGGTTGAATGAAAGGTTGGCGCCACGCCCAGTTCCATGCACTTGGCCCACAGCGGGTCGTAGTCATACTCGCTTTCAAGGCCAAAATGATCGAGCCGGTATGCATAAGGCGCCGCCTCGGAGTATTGGGCGGCGACGGCCGGGATCGGACGCCGCACATAGCCCGCCATCACCATCGCCCGAAGCCGGTATTGGCCCACCGCATACTCCAGTTCTTCGATCGCTTCCTGCGGCGTATGCATTGGTATGACGGCCACTGGTGCGATCCGATCGCTGTACTCGGCAAAAACCTCGGCAGCATATCGATTGGCCGCGCGGCAGGCGGCGCGGCGCACCTCCTCGTCCTCCATGTGGGGGAAGAACAGGCTGATGCTCGGATAGAGCACGGTGAAATCCATCCCCATCTCGTCCAGCCGCTCGTAGAGCAGCTTGGGAAACATCGCGGTGGCGAGGTCGCGGGTGTTCTCCGCCGGCAGCACCCACCATGGACCGCGGGCGATTGCGCGCCGATGCCGCTCCTCGAACGGAATGGGTGACAAATCCTCCGGCAGCGAGTGCCTGAATCGTTCCAGCACCCGCGGCCCCGCGGCTTCCTTGATGAAGTCGGAAAGCAGCGGAGTGAACTCCATGGTGTGGCCGTCCGAGTCGATCACCGGATGATTCAGGCGCGCGCGGACCGCCGCCGACGCTGATCCATCGATCGAAGCCATAATCATGCTCCCCGTCAGGCGCGTTGCGAGTTGCAGCGCGGCTTTGATGCGGCGCCCGCGGTCAAGCGTTGCGGCGCAGCGCCGCGCAGTCATCCAAAGGCATGTTTTCCCGGGCCCAGTGTGGTACGGAATTCGCCGTCCTGCAAGGCTGCCCGATACCGGAGCCGCGGCCGGTTCGCGCGGCAAATCCCCGAACAGATCATCGATTCATGTTGGCGCAGATGGTTAGACTTGATAGACAGAAGGACCGGTGCTGCCATGGAGCTGGAACAAATAGATCTCGCTGACCTGGACCTGTACGCTGAGGGTGACCCGCACGCGGCATGGAGAGAGCTGCGGGCGCGCGCCCCGCTTCACTGGAATCAGCATCGCAATAGCGGTTTCTGGTCGATCAGCCGCTTCAATGACGCATTGGCCGTTTACCGCAATCCGTTCGATTTCAGTTCCGAAAATGGCGTCGTCGCTATCATGACAGACAGACAGGACGATCTGGCGGCCTCGATGGGCTATCGCAAGATGCTGATCTTCAATGACCCGCCGCGGCATAACCGGATGCGCCAGCTCGTCAACCGGCGCTTCACTCCGCGCGCGCTGGCGCCGTTGGAGCAGCAGGTAAGGCAAATCGCCACGGAGATTATCGACGCGATAGGGCCGTTGGGCCAGTGCGACTTCGTGACCGAGGTCGCGGCCAAGCTGCCTACCGCGGTCATTTGCGAAATGATGGGAATCCCCAAGGCCGACCGCGAGCTGATGTTCTCGCTGGCCAACATGTCGATCGGCAGCCAGGACCCCGAGTATCAGATCGAGGGCAGCGACGGCCGCCAGACCAGCAAGCGCGCGCATAAGGAGTATTTCGATTACCTGGGTGCGCTGGTAGAGGAACGCCGCAACCATCTGGGCCATGACCTGGTCAGCGCGATTATCGCTGGCGAAGTGGAGGGGCAGCGCCTCAGCGCCTCCGAAGTTGCGTTCAACACTTTTTTGTTCGTGGTGGCGGGGCAGGAGACCACCCGCAACGCTATCTCCGGCGGCATGTTGGCGCTGCTGCGCAATCGCGCCGAGTACGGGCGCCTGATGCGGGACCACTCACTGATGCCGACGGCGGTCGAAGAAATGCTGCGCTACGTTTCGCCCGTGACGCATATCATGCGTACCGCCAAGCACGAGGTGGAAATGCATGGGCAAAAAATCCGTGCCGGCGAACGGGTGGTTATCTGGAACGCGTCGGCCAATCGCGATGAGCAGATTTTTCCCGACGCCGATCGCTTCGACGTCGGCCGCACGCCCAACGACCATCTGGCCTTCGGCCATGGCGAGCATTTCTGCCTGGGCGCCAACCTGGCGCGCCTCGAACTGAAGGTCATGATCGAAGAAGTGATGGCGCGCCTGCCGGACATTGAACTGGCGGGCCAGGTTTCGCGCCTGCGCTCCCACTTCGTAGCCGGCATCAAGCACATGCCGGTCCGCTTTAAGAAGGAGTGAGGGGAGAGAAGTGAGGAGTGAGAGGCAGAACAGAACTCAGAAGTATTATCCTTCTCTCACTTCTCACTCCTCTCCCCTCACTCCTTCCTCTTCTCCCCTCACTCCTTCTTTCCATGCCGCGATGACCGCTACCGGAGCATGCTCCCAGGTGCACTCAACCCGTTCGAAGCCGGCTTCGCGAAGCCAGTCGGAATGTGTCTTCACGCCACCAGGCACCAAGCCGAAAAGATCATAGTCGAGAAAGAGCCCACCGGGCCGCAGCAGGCCGCGAATCGATCGATAACAGCGCGTCATGAGCGATTCGAGATTCAGATTGTGGATCGCCAATCCCGACACGATGAGGTCAAAAGGCCCGCGCAGCTTCGCGGCCCAGGCCGGATCGGACAAATCGGCCAGCACATAGGATGTGAAGGGTGAGAGGGGAGCCAGGCGTTTGAGGGCGTGTTCGAACATCAGTTCGGAGTAGTCCTGAAGCGTCAGGTGGGCGCGCGGAAAGGCCCGCAGCACTTCCTCGCTAACCAGCCCATATCCAGCGCCCACGTCCAGCACGGTGATTTGCGCGTCGCTTGCAAACGGCGCCAGAGCGAGCATCTGCCGCAGCACCGGGCGCCGCTCCTCATCGCGCGTCACGTCGCTTTCGATCCATTGCCGGACATACTCGCGCGAATGCCAGTCGTGTTCGTCGAAATGTTTGTCAGTAAACCGCTCTGTCATCACTGATCACCCAAGGCGGCACGCGCGCCGTTACTCAACGTGACCTCAACCTGGGGTGTAGCGCCCGGCGCGGCGTGCTGTAAAGAGCGGCCGGCCAGCGCCTTTCGAGCGACAAAAAATTGTTGCGGGCGCAAAATTCCATGATAGCATCGGTTATGCACGAAAAGATCGAAATCGGCTACCAGGTGTTTATCGACGATAAGCCGGAGGAAATCGGTGCTGTGCGCCAGGCGCCATCCGGCGGTCGCGGTGAGTTGGTGATTTATGTGGAGAACGCGGGCGATTTTGTCGTATCGCCCGACGCCGTGAAGGCCGTGCAGTTCCAAAAGGTCATCCTCCATTACGCTCAACTCGAGCCGCGTCTCAAGGCCGCCATTCGGCATGCGCACGATGCCGAAGAACCCGGCGCCTGATTCCGCCTTCGGGTGTTCAGGAAATGCCGCTTAAGTAACCTCAACCGGCGCCTCGAGACGACCCTCCTTTCGGCTGATCGCGTCAACTCAAACACGGCGTCTTGTGATTCCGCGCTTCTGCCACTAACTGGTAACGTTAGTGCCGAGCAGGCGTGTGTCTGTGGGAACTGTAACGCAGGGCGGGGCAAACCAAAGGCGGCTTCTCATCACGCCGGCGCGGAGTCGAGGAAGAAGATGGCTGACGCGGATCCCCAATCAACCCGGGCCATGCTCGCGCTGGATGACCTCCGGATCATCGAGCTGCCGTGCTTCGATCAGATGCCGTACTTCGCCGCGGCGATGGCGGGCAAGACGCTGGCGGAGTTTGGCGCCGAGGTGATCAAGGTCGAGCCGCCCGGCATCGGCGCGCAGGAGCGCCGCCGGGGCCCATTTGCCGGGGACTATCCGAATCCTGAAACCGGCGCCTTGCATCTGTTCCTCAACGCCAACAAGCTCGGGGTGACGCTTGATCTGAAGCACGCGCGTGGGCGGGAACTGCTGTTCGATCTGTTGGCTCAAACCGACGTGGTGTTCAATCCCAACGCTGAATACTTCAACCAGACAATCGGCTTGGACGGCGCTTCGCTGACTCGCCGTTTTCCCCGCCTGGTGGCGGTCTCGATGGGCTTTTTCCCTTTCGATTCGCCCTATCGCAATCTGCGCGGCGGCGACCTTATCGCCAGCCACATGAGCGGTGTCAGCTATGAAACGCCCTACAACCAGGTGACCGATCCCGCCAACGAGCCTCCGCTTAAGCTGGGCGGCCGCCAGTCCGACTATCTGACCGGCTATACCGCGGCGGCCTCCGCGATGGCGGCGGTGGCGGCGCGCAAAAGGACCGGCAGGGGCCAGCATGTCGATATCTGCCAGTGGATGGCGATGGTCAGCATGATCCGGCACAACATTGGCATGCTGTCGCACGAGGCGCCGGACGCGCCCGCGTATCAGCGAATCATGTCGCGCACCAAGGTGAACTTGCAGTGGGTCTATCCATGCCGCGACGGGTGGGTTGCGATGCGGCCGACCACGGACAAGTTCTGGGCCGGGACGATGAGAATGATGGATCATCCGCAATGGGCTGAGGGCGAGTTGTTCGCCACCGAGCAGGCGCGCCTGGAGAACTCCGACGGGGTCGAGGCGGGGATGATGAGCTGGCTTGCGGAGCACGACAAGCAGGAGATTTTCCACAAGGCGTTCGCGCAGCGGATACCGGTTTTTCCGGTGTACAACCCGCGCGAGGTCGTGCACAACGAGCAGTATCAGGCGCGCGGCTTTTTCGTCGATTGCGACCATCCGCTGGCCGGGCGCGTGCGGATGCCGGGGCCGCCTTACCGCTCAAGCCGCGCGCCGGCCGCGGTCAGACATGCCGCGCCGACCCTCGGAGAGCACAACCGCGCCGTGTATTGCGACCGGCTGGCACTTGACGCCGATCAATTCGACCGCTTGATCCGGGAGGAAGTGATCTGAAATGAACGACTTGCCCGGCGACAGTGGGTTGCCCCTGACCGGCATCCGGGTGGCGGATTTCGGATGGATCCTGGCGGCGCCGCACGCAACCGCATGGCTGGGTGCATTGGGCGCCGACGTGATACGAATCGAAAATCCGCGCCACGTCGATATCGCGCGCTTCCTGGGGGGCACCGACGGCAGGATGGGCATCAACCGGGGCGGCGGCTTTCACGCGATCAATTTCTCCAAGCGCAGCATCGCGCTGGATTTGAGCACCGCCGCGGGCGCCGAAATCGCGCGGCGGCTGGTGGCGCTGAGCGACATCGCGGTGGAGAATTTCGCCACCGGCACGATGCGCCGCTTCGGCCTGGATTACGAATCGCTGCGCGCCGTCAGACCCGATCTCATCATGTTGTCGGCTACGCCGCTGGGACAGACCGGGCCGTTTGCGGCGGCGGTCGGCTACGGCCCGCATACGCAGGCGTTCTCCGGAATTTGTGAGCTGACCGGCTATCCGGGCGGGCATCCATGCGGCGTGGGCGGCGCCTGGCCCGATTTCGAGGTCGGCGTGCTGATGGTCGTGGCGATCCTCACCGCGCTGCACTATCGCGAGCGTACGGGCGAGGGCCAATACATCGATCTGTCGATCGCCGAAGCCATGACCGCGACTCTTCCGGAAGCGATGATGGATTACTTCATGAACGCCACGGTGCAGGGTGCGATCGGAAACCGCGATCCGGAAATCGCGCCGCACGGCGTCTTTCCCTGCGCGGGCGACGATCGGTGGATTGCTTTCGCCGCGGTTTCGGACGATGAGTTCGCCGTCTTGTGCGAGGCACTCGGAGCCGCGGCGATGGTTCACGACGGACGCTATCGCGGGATGCGCGAGCGGCTGCAAAACGTCGACGCGCTTGAGCGAGAGCTGGCCGCGCTCACCTGCCGCTTCGAACGCGACGAACTGGTCGCGCGGCTGCGCGCCCGCAACTTGGCGGCAGGACCGGTCTATAACACGGCCGAGGTGATAGCCGATCCCGCCTTTGCCGCGTCAAACGTGGGGCTCAGGCTGATGCACAAGGAGGCCGGCGAGCGGCTTGTTCCAGGTCTGCCAACCTATTTCAGCGGCTTCGCGCCCGTGTACCGGGGTGCCCCCGCACTCGGTGAACATACCGACGAGGTGCTCAGCGGCCTGCTCGGCTATTCGAGCCAGGAAATCGATCGCTTCCGCCAGCAGGGTGTGCTGGGCTAGCAGTGGCGCGGGCCTCCGTGCCCGCCGGCTTTTATGGCCGCATCACTATTGAATATCTGGCATAATTGGAAGGCTGCTGCGGCCGCCGCGCCGGAGGCGAGGAAATAAGTGGAATCGGATGCCAGGGTGGGACGACGTGAACGTTCAGCGCCGATCGCCCTTGGACGAAACCTGCTCTTTGCGCTGATTGTTGCGATGTGCCTGCGGGGCGCGGCGATAGGGCAGGGCGGGACGGGCGTCGGGCTGGTCAGCGCTATCGAAGGCGATGCCACCGTTGTGCGCAACGGGCGCAATATCAAAGTAACGCAGGCGATGGCGCTGGAGACCAACGACAAGCTCATCACCGCAGGCGACGGCCGTGTCACCGTCACATTCGGCGACAACAGCAGCCTGGCGCTCGGTCCGTCCACGTCGATCGTCATCAATGAGGGCGTCACCGGCGCGACCCCATCCGCAATCACCAGGGTCGGGCTGCTAGCCGGGCAGCTGCATTCAATCATCAACGCGGGTCTGCGCGCGAGCGGCGGCAGCTACGAAGTGCACACGCCCAACGCGATGGCGGGCGTGCGCGGCACCGACTTCAAAATCGCCTACATCGCGGGCAAGCCGTGTCCCGGATTTCCCAACTGCCTGCGCTATACCGACGTGGGAGTCTTAAAGGGGCGGGTCGAGGTCAGCAATCCACTTAACCCCAAGGCCGCGCCCGTCATCGCCACCGCCGGTTACGAAACCACCGTACCATGCGAGGAACCGCCGGCTGTTCCCTCACCCTTGGGAATGGACGAGATGCTCTCGCCGGCCTACCGGTAGGCGCCGCGGTGTTGCGCAATCCAGCGCCTTCCAAACCAGCCCGCCGGCGCCGGCTGTTGGCGTCCGCGATGCTGCTCGCGGCCTCGATCCTGACCCTCGCGCGCGGTGCGGCTGCGGATATGCTTTCAGATTTTGTGACGCTGGCGGACCCGCTGCATTTGACCACGACCACCTTCGGCGCCGCTTACGGCAGTCCCTCCTACAGCACCACACACGAGGGAATGGAGTTCGAGCAGAGCCTGACCCGCCGGCTTGGAATACTTGCGCGCCTGACCGGCTATCAAATCTACCATGGGACTGCGTTCGATACGCCCTTCGCGCCGCGCCCGGGCGCGCCGTTTTTCTTCGGACGCTTCGAGGGCGGCGTAGATCTCAACCCGATGTACGGCCTCCATCTGACCGTGTTGGGCGGACACGACGTGGGCGATAGCCATTCGGCGGTGATCGAGGAGAGCGTGTCGGCTTGGACCAACGTGCACAGCGCCCATCCGATCAACCTGTCGGTGACCTCCAGCCATTACTTCGAAAACCAGCTCACCAACGGTTTGGTTGACGCGCGGATGATCGCGCTGTCAACGGACCGGTTGATGGTGCTGGCGGGCGCGGGCGCGATCATCTGGGGCGGCCAGACTGTGAAAGGGTCGGCCAAGGTGCAGGCCGGCCCCGATTTGGGGCTTTACATCCGCGATTGGAAACTGAGGCTGGACCTTCAGGCCGGCTATGGCTCCGATCAGGAGTACGGGATGCTGGCGTTTTCCAGGAGCTTTGACTGAGAGGAGTGACACAGCTCCCTTCCACGCCGGTTCTACTCAAAGCTTTGCAACGCTCCGCCGTTTGCTCCTCTAACTTAATGCGCCTCCTTGAGGCGACGGGCGCAGGACAAAATCAGAGCCGCGCGCGTAAGCGAGCGGTACGCACCGGCGTTCGAAGTTGACCGCTATCGTCTCGTCCGGGCTCCGTCTTTTTGAATTCGAGGTAGGTAGACCTGCGACTCAGGCACTGGTTAGGGCGGCGGATTGCCCATCTCTCTGCCGTAGCGCCGGCCTCCGTGCCGGTTCTGTTTTCTGGATTGATTTCAACGCCGTCAGCCCACATGTTCGGTCCTTCCGGAGCGGGCGTGAGGACTTGCCTTTGATTGGGTACACCCCGGCCAGTGCGGTCGAAAAGAACCGGCACGGAGGCCGGCGCTACGGAAGAAGAGTCTCGGGCCAATGACACACAAACCGCCGAAGCGCCGTCAGCCCGCAAGATGCTTCAAGGCACAATCAACTTCAGCTCTCGGAGCCCGCGGGTCTCAAACGATCCCTTATAGCTCATCGTTGCGGCGGGGTCGGCCATCCGTAAATGCGGAAAACGCTCGATGCTCATGCGCAGCGCGGTGGTTCCTTCAAGGCGGGCCAGCGACGCGCCCAGGCAAAAGTGTATACCCAGTCCGAAGGCGAGATGCTCGTTGGATTCGCGGGTGATATCGAAAGTGTCGGGATCCTTGAACTTGGCCGGGTCGCGCCCGCTGGCCCCGGCGAGCACGTAGACTCTGGTATTGGCGGGAACCCGGGTACCGGCGAAGGTCAACTCCTCGCGCGCGATGCGCCCCAGCGCCTGGACCGGGCAGTCGTAGCGCAGCACCTCTTCGATCGCCGCGGCGGACATTTGTGGATTGTCGATGAGCATTTGATGCTGTCCTGGATGGTGCAGCACGTGCAGCAGGGCGCTGCTGATCAGATTGGTGGTAGTCTCGTTGCCCGCCAGTAATATCAGGTTGATAAAGCCGATTACTTCCTTCGCGCTGAGCTTGTCGCCCTCTTCATGCGCGGCCAGCAGCATGCTGATCAGGTCGTCCTGCGGATGGCGCCGGCGCTGTTCCATTATGTCGTTGAGGTAGGAATCGCGCGCGTCCAGCGCCTTGTGGTAGGAGGCCGGGAAATCCTGGTTGGGGGGAGTGTTGAGTCCGTCCAGCAGCAGGTCGCTCCATTCCTTGAGGATGCGATGGTCCTCGATCGGAAAGCCCAGGACATGAGCGATCACCATCGTGGGCAGCGGATCGGCCAGTTCGGTAACGGCGTCGAACTCTCCCTTTTCGGCCGCCTGGTCCAGGAGCCGACTGGTGATCGAATCGACCGCCGCCGCCAACCCGTCGCGAACGCGCCGCGGCGTAAAAAGATGGCTAACCAGGCGGCGCAGCCGCGTATGAGCAGGCGGATCGAGCAGCAGTATCACAGGACCGCCGAACATCGAGCGGTTGTGAGGCCGGGGTCCCGGCGGCTGCTCGCTGGAAAAGCGCTCGGCATCGCACCAAACCGCGGCCACGTCGGCATGCCGCGCCACCAGCAGCGTCGGCCCATAAAAGTCAACCAACCGCGGGGCCCCGGAGTAAAGAGGCTTGTAAAACGGATAAGGATTGGCGCGAAAGGCAGGATCAAAGGGATTGAAATAGACTTCTTCGGCCATTAAAGACTCCCCCTCCGGTCTCTTCGGCTGGTCATTCAGGCTCGAAACCGGTCAGGATAAACGTCCATCGATTCTATTGCGAGTCTATTGCGAGGCAGCGCCGTTCCGCAAACTCCCGCGGATAAACCGGGCCCCGAAACTTCTACAAATTCTTTTTCCGCCTGGGAACTTTTTCCCGCGGTAGATGGTTCTTTGTCTGCGATGTCTCCAGGCGGCGATTGACCGATGTTCGACAACTGAAACCCGCCGAGTCCTCGGTCCTCCAAGGGACCCACGAGATAAGGCAAAACAAGGAGAACAGCAAATGACTATCCAAAAACGCCCGGAATCACGTCGCCTTGGGTTGCGGTCAGGCCGATTTCGGGTCTTTCGCGCGATCGCTGCTCTGGTGGCGGCGGCAATCCTGCTGCCTTTTGCCGTCGCCTCTGCCTTTGACTTCGATCCGGTGTTCCTTCCGGCGCAGGGGTCAACCTCGCCCGCCAACGGCGACCTGAATCCGTACGGACTTGCATCGGTACCGTTTGGATTTCCCTCTGGCGGCAAGATTCATCCGGGCCAATTGCTGGTTTCCAATTTCAACAACAGCGCGGCCGGTGGAAACCTCCAGGGCCAGGGCCGTACCATCGTCATAATTGATCCCGCCACGGCCCAACAGGTAGGTCTCTTTTTCCAGGCCAGCGAAAACATTGGTTTCAGCAATGCTTTGGCGGTGCTGCGGGCGGGTTTCGTGCTGGGCGGGTCGGTGTTCACCACGGGCTCGAGCACCACGGCGGGGTCGCGTGGGCTTTTGGTACTCGACCGCCACGGCAATCTGGTAACGACGATCACGAATGGCGCGAACGGGCCCTGGGGGCTGGCGGTAAACGAACGGGACAAAATGGCGCAGCTATTCGTCTCCAACGTGCTTGACGGCACCATCACGCGGCTGAGCGTCGCGCTGAAGGGCGGAACGTTCTCGGTCACCGGGCCGCCGACGACCATCGCCAGCGGTTATGCGTTTGGCCCCGATTTGGCCGGACTGGTGGTCGGTCCGGCGGGCCTGGTTTACGATCGTCACAGGGATACGCTTTATGTCGCCGCCGAAGACGACAATGCGATTTATGCGATTCATGATGCCGGTATGTTGAACAGCTCGGCGGGCAAGGGAACGTTGGTGTACAAGGACGATATGCATCTACATGGGCCGCTGGGATTGATGCGTGCGCCTGACGGCAATTTCATAACCGCCAATGCGGACCCTGCCGCTCACAATGATCCGAACCAGCCCAGCGAATTGGTGGAATTTACGTTAAGCGGCAAGTTCGTCCGGCAGTATTCGATCGACCCGAATCAGGGGGCCGCATTCGCGATCCTGAACGTGCGTACGCCCCTGGCCAATCAATTTTCCTACGTGGACGACTTCAGCTCGACGCTGACAGTCCTGGAACTGACCCCGTTCTAAGCAACGGGAATAGAACTGAACTTCCCGGGCCGGTGCCCGACCCACGTGGTCAGCACCGGCCCATTTGCCAAGCCTCTGACTCTCGTGGCCGGTCATATTCTCGCCGCCAGACGCAGGCGAGTTGGTCGTGACCCGCAGAGGACGCCCGTTCCCAGGCGGCCGGTAAATGCGCCCGGCCCAATGTGCCGCCTCAGATGATGCCTGAGGCAACAAAATCCTCTATGCTGTCCAAAGCGCCCCCTTAGCTCAGTGGATAGAGCACAGGATTCCTAATCCTGGGGTCGCGCGTTCAAGTCGCGCAGGGGGCGCCAAGATTTCCCGCGAGATACTTGTTCTTTTACCCATCTCCCGAAATGATGTCAAGAGTTTTCATGCCCTGACTTTGGCTCTACTTTGGCTGTTCGCTAAACCGTGCAGGTTTTCTGTGCCATGCGACTCGGGCAAACAACTTTGCTTCGGAGAGGAGTAACGAGAGGCAAGCAGGTTTTTCGGAGGTTCAATAGAGGACGGAACACATTGTTCGCAACGGATCTGTCGCGGTCGGTCAGGGTCTCATCCGCGGCAATTAGGTTTGGCTTTGCAGCGCACCGTCTTTGACGCCCATGGCCTCGTCTCCCCGCTAGCGAACGTGAGTTCGTCCCCAGGATTTTCGGAAAAGCTGGAAACCAGGCCTTAAGAGTGCGTGTCGCAACGTTTGGGCGAACCGCCTGACTTTCGAAGCCTGCTTGCTATTCCTCGTCAGGCGGTCGGTCAAATGACGCCTGCTAACGCTCGAAATCATACGGCGGGCACCTTCACAGCAAATGGGGCGACGAAGTTGCAATCGCGTGAGAATTTCACTGCAAACGGGAGCGCCGGTTCGAATCCCCCTCTCCGCGATTCCAGTCGGACATTTTCAGACGCTTGTTTGGCGTCAATATTCTGGCACGTTTGGGTCTCCAGAAGGCGAGGCTTGGAAGAACGACGGAGGCACGAATGCCATAAGGCATAAGGAGGGTAGTCTCGGGTTTATGGCCGCACACGCACTAGTCCTGAAATAAGCGCGAAGAGAAATTGCGACTGACAGCAAAAATAGGAAAGCCCTCTGCAGTAAGGTATAAGTTGAGCGACCAAGCAACAACAGATACCCGAAAGAAAGGGCTTCCAAGTGAAAGTATCTATCGCATTCGAGCGCGCCAGTCACGTCAATTCGGGGACCGCTGTGGAGTCCGGGGAGTTGCCGTGGCCTCAGACCGGGGGGCGTGTGATGCGCCATCCGCTGCTGCATCTGGAGGTCGCCTCGCGGGGCGAGATGACCCACTATGGGGGACTGGTGCTGGCGCAACAGTTGGTGCGGCGCTTTAGGCGTTGCGCAACGTCTGGATCGCCATTTGCACCTATTCAAGCGCCACGCGCCGTATTGCGAGTCGGACCACGTGTTAGCCTTGGCCTACACGTTGTACGCCGACGGCACCTGTTTGGAGGATCTGGGGGCGCTGCAGGCAAGCGAGGCGGTGCGGCGGCTGGTTTGAGCATGCCGAATACCAGACCCGACCACGGCGGGCGATTTCCTGCGCCGCTTCAGGAGCGCGGCCGAGGTCGAACAGCTCTCGGCGGCGATCGACGAGGTCCAAGAGGAGGCGTGGTCCAAACTGCCGCGGCGGGTGCGGCGCCGACGCGCCAGAGGCGAACTGGCGTTGGTCGACCTCGATGGGCATGTCAAACCATTGTACGGCGAGCACAAGGAGGGGGCGGACTTCAGCTACGACGGGCGCTGGTCCTATCAACCGCTGGTGGTGTCGCTGGCGGGCAGCGGCGAATGCCTGCGGGTGGTCAATCAACCGGGCAGCGCCCGCTCTTCGGAGGCGGCCGCCGGGGCGCTGCGCGCGGTATTGCCGCGGGTCAAGCGCCATTTCCAAAACGCGCTGGTGCGAGGGGACACCGACTTCGATCGGGCCGATGTCTTGCAGGAGGTGATCGAGCAGGAAGCCTACTTCGCCATTGGCGGGCGCGTGTATGCCAACCGCGCGGCACTGGCGCAGGCGCTGCCCGAGAGTGCCTGGCAGCCGTTCATCCCGCGCGCTCAGCGCGGCCGCGGCAACGCACCGGCCCGGCGGTGGCGTACCGCAAACTGGCGCAAGCACCAGGCCGCGCAACGGGGCTTTCGCAACCTGCGCACCATCGGGCAGTGGATTACCGAGCTGTCCTACCAACCCACAGGGGTGAGCGGTCCCTGTCGGATGATCGTGCGGCGCATCCGCATCGAGGAGCAAGACCGCCAGGGGGCGCTGTTCGAGTCCTTCCGTTATCGTCTTATACTGACCAACCTGCCGCGCTCCTACACGCCGCGCGAGATCGTCGATTTGGCCTATCAGCGGTGCGATCAGGAAAACGTCATCGAGCAATTCGGGTGCCGGGATTGCGGGTTGGCGCATGCCGGTGGCGGAGTTTATGGGCAATTGGGCGTGGCTTCAGATCGCCCGCCTGGCTTGGAATCTGGGCAAATGGATCGCGCAACTGGCATTGCCCGCGGAAGTGGTGCGTTGGGAGTGGAAGCGCTTCCGGCACCATTTCGTTTACATTGCCGCCAAGGTGCTAAACAAGGGTCGCCGTCTGGTCGTGCAGCTCACCGACTCCCATCGCTATCTGCCCCAGCTGCTCGCGGCACACGCCCGGCTGCAGGTTTAAACCCAGTGGCTCACTCATTTCCAGCCCGCTCGATGACCACAGCTATGAGGTGGCAATGATGACGCTCGTCCGAAAAAAACCGTCGGTCCGGCTTAAAGCCCTTCATCTTAAAATTCGCTGCTCAGCTCCTCCTATACTCACATCAATCAGCGCTGACGCAGCCGAGCTGGGCTTACAAATCCACCCGATCTCGACCAAACGACGCACTTGGCGCTTATTTCAGGACTAGTACTACTGTGTCATAAAATGTAGCGGTTTCTGTGCCGGTTTGCCATACTCGGATCATGGCTGGGCAGAAGGCGGAAGAGGCGGGGCGGTTTGAGGAGTATCTCGGATTGTTGGGCGAGGCCATCGGCCACGCCGACCGGGCCAGGCCGTTGCGAGCATACCTGACCGGCCTGCTGCTGGCGGGGGAGCGCAAAAGCGTCGAGCCTATGGCAGCCAAGATCGACCCGCGTCACGTGAGCATGCGTCACCAGTCGATGCATCATTCGTAGCCAATGCGCCATGGGAGGAGAGCGCGGTGATCGGGGTGGCGCGCGAATATGCGCTGGCTCAGTTGGAGCGCCACGGTCCGGTGGCAGCCTGGGTGGTGGACGACAGCGGATTTCCCAAGAAGGGCACGCACTCGGTGGGGGTGGCGCGCCAGTACTGCGGGCCGATGGGTAAGCAGGATAATTGTCAGGTGGCGGTGACGCTGTCGCTGGTTAACTCGTCGATGAGCGTGCCCTGCGCTTATCGGCTGTACCTGCCCGAGAGTTGGGCCGGAGATCATGGGCGCCGGCGCGCCGCCGCGATACCCGAGGAAATTGGGTTTCAGACCAAACCGGAGCTGGCCTTAGCGCAGATCGATCAGCTATTGGCCGACGACCGGCCACGGGCGCCGGTGGTCGCCGACGCCGGCTACGGCTCGGCCACCGAGTTTCGCCAAGGGCTTACGGTGCGTGGCCTGTCCTACGCCGTGGGTATCATGCGGGAAACCACAGTGTGGCCGCAGGGGTACACTCCGCTACCGCCACCGCGCTCAAGCGGTCGCGGCCGACCAGCCACACGCCTGCGCCGCGACCCCGAGCAGCGGCCGGTTTCCCTCCGCGTGCTGGCGCCAAGGCTGGAACGCAGCAGTTGGCAAACGGTGCGCTGGCGCGAAGGCACCCGGGGTGCGATGCAATCGCGCTTCGCTCTCACCCGCGTTCGCCCAGCCCATCGTGACCACCTGCGGATCATCCCGCACGAGCCGGAATTCCTGTTGATTGAATGGCCGCAGGGGGAGCCCGAACTACCCGCTACTGGCTCTCCACGCTTCCACCCGGCACTGCGCTTGCCGAGTTAGTCCGCCTGGCGAAGATCCGCTGGCGAATCGAACGAGACTTCCAGGAACTCAAAGACGAAATCGGGTTGGACCACTACGAAGGCCGTGGCTGGCGGGGGTTTCACCACCACCGAGCCTTATGTATCGCCGCCTATGCCTTTCTCGCCGCCGAGCGGGCTCGGCTTTCCCCCCGGCACCTCTTGCCTTCCTGCGTGCCGCTCGCCTACCCAAAGGTTTCCTCCCGCGCGGAGCCGCCCGTGCGTCCTGAACGTCACCATCCAACCTCAATCACCACCATCAGGATACGCAACGCAAGAGCTCTTATCGCCGAACTGCTCTCTTGCCCCTGGTGCGGACATCAACAAAGTTTTATGACACAGTAGTACTAGTTGCCTGTAAGACTTAAAATGGTATCGGGCATGATACGATGTTTGGGATTGGGGTAGGCCCATTTGATGGGTTTGGGATTGCGGTTGTAATGGCGGATGTAGCGCATGAGTTTGCGCGCCAGATCTTTGACCGAGGTAAAAACGCCACGCGCGATAACGTCGCGTTCGATTTTGGCAAACCACAATTCGACCTGGTTAAGCCACGAAGAGTAAGTCGGCGTGTAGTGGATGTGAACGTTGGCATGGGTGAGGAATTGCTGGACGCGGGCAGTTTTGTGGGCCGAGAGATTGTCGGCAATGATGTGGATCTCCTTGCCCGCGGGTTGATTGGCCGTGCCGTTCCAAGCGGCCGGGCGACAGCGGCAGCACCGGATCGAGCCGGTCCAAGGCTTGAATGGCGGTTTTCTCATCCACACAGAACACCGCCGCGTGCTGTGGCGGGTTGACGTACAGAGCGATAACGTCGGCTGCCTTGGTCTCAAAGTCCGGATCGTCGGAGGCCATGTAGCGCTCGATACGATGCGGTTTTAGCCCGGCGCGGGCCATACGCGGGCCACCATCATATGACTGACCCCCAATTGGGCGGCCAGTTTGCGGCTGCTCCAGTGAGTCGAGCTGTCGCTGGGTCCTGTGATTACCGAAAATTCAAACTCTGACGTAGTGATGATGTAATCCGCCCAGCAGAGGCAACGCCACGATCGCACCGACCGGCTGGGCCTGCCGGAAGTCTGGCGCGTCCTTGTCCAGGGAGAGGTGAGTCCGAACCTGGTTGTAGTACGAGGCATAGGCAGTCAGGACTCGGCGCAAATGTGCCTCGCCGAACACAATTACATGATCCAGGCAGTCGCGGCGGATTGATCCGATGAGGCGCTCAGCGTGACCGTTTTGCCAGGGTGACCGGGGCGCCGTCGGGCGATCGCGGATTCCCATCGCACGAACGCGGCGGATGTAGGCTGGACCGAATGCCCCGTCGCGGTCGCGGATCAGGTACCGTGGTGCTTCATCCCAGGGGAAGGCCTCCGTCACCTGTCGGGCGATCCATTCGGCGGTCGGATGAGCGGTGACAGCAAACCTGATCAGCCGCCGGCGCTCATGACCCAGGATCACCAGACCATAGAGCAGATTGAAAAATGCGGTCGGCACTACAAAGAGATCGATCGAAGCAATCCCCGTTGCATGGTTGCGCAGGAAAGTCTTCCAGCTCTGTGACGGTGGCCGTCGAGACCTCGAGACCATGTATTTCGCAACGGTCGACTGCGCCAATTCGATCCCGAGCATCAGCAGTTCGCCGTGAATGCGGGGAGCGCCCCACAATGAGTTGGCCATGCTCATCTGCCGGATCAGTTCACGAATGTCGCCGTCGATCGGCGGTCGGCCGACGCCGGGACGCGATTTCCAGCGCCAGTAAGCTTGAAAGCCGCGACAGTGCCAGCGGATCACAGTCTCGGGCCGGACAATCCGGATCGCACTAAGGATGGAGGGAAAGAGTCGATACAGCCAGACCAGCAGCAGGCGGTCCGAGTTCGTCAACTGCAACCGCTTGGGCAGCTTGCGAATGAGGATGTTGACTTGCTGACGGAGCACGAGGTTCTCGGCTTCGAGCCGGGCGCGAGACTTGAACCGCAAGCTCAGCGCATAAGCCACTTGTTTCTGCCACTCAAACATCGGGCAGCAAAGTACCCGATTCTGACCGGCCTGTCACTCGGATCGGATTTTCGGTAACGACACGGTGACGAAAGTTGCTAAGAAGACATCATGAGCAGATACCAGCCGGTTCGGGTTTGGATATTGTTCGTTGCGCTACTGCGCGGACAGTTCTGAGGTCCGGTTTGGGTTCTCCCACGAACTGACCCTGCTGGAAGTGCTCAGCGGTCAATACGCGCCGCCAGCAGTTCCATTTTGGAGGTGGCGCGAGCTATCGAGCGGGTCAATGGCGGCGCGCTGGACGACCACTGCGCCGAGTTGGCCTATCACTACGAACGGGGCGGTGATGCACGCCAAGCGGTAGAATACTTGGGACGGGCGGGAGTCAGAGCGCGACAGCAACTGGCGCACTCCGAGGCGGACGCCTACTGGTACAGGGTGCTGGAACTGCTCAAGCTGTTGCCCGAATCACCCGAGCGTGACCGTCGCGAACTGGAGCTCAGCCAGTCAGTTTTGTACATTGTTGGCGATAACCAAGGGGTTGGGCGCCCCGGAAACACTAAAGGCTTATGAACGCATCACAGAGCTGGCGGAGAAGAGCGGCAATCTCGCGCCACTGAGCCTGTCCTCGTACATGAGAGGATCAAGTGCTTTGATTGCGGGCGACTTTTCTACCGCTGGTGCACTCGCGGACCAGGCGCTCAAAGTTGCTCAGGCTGAGGGCAACCCCAAAAACCTCGCGGTTCAATATTAGTTCAACCTACTGGTGTGCTGGTGGCGCGGCGATCTGACCGGTGCCGGGCAGCATTTTCTAGCAGGTCCAAAGTGTTTCGAGGGCTCGCGCTGCTAACCGCCTCGTGGCGTTGCCCCTGCAGGGCGGACTGCACCATCGTTACGTCAGTTTGATTTTCGGTAAGCCCAACGACATCGCCCTCGACTCCGGTCCGTCCGCCAAGACGCGCGCCCACGCGGGGCGCGCGTCTTGGCGGGCGTCGGAGGATTAGGTCATCGCGACAGCTGTCGGCCCTACATCGAAGCGTGTGACGACCGCGAGCTGCCGCGATCAATGGCACTGCGCCGGCACCAGCGGTCGATCTCATCGATCTTGAAACGCCAACCGCCGCCGAGCCGGAATCCAGGAATCTCCCCCCGCTTTGCCAACCGGTAGATGGTCGATTGGTGGCAATGAAGGTATTCGGCGAGATCCTTAACCTTTACGATTTCCCTTGTCGTTTCCTTATTCAACATAGTCTCACCCCGTTCAAAATTACGACCCGCCTCGCTTGCGGTTCCGATTGGCCCACACATCAACGCCGTTAAGGTTATGGGACCGCGTTCCCGTTCGCAGGCCATAATCAGACCTGAATTAGTGGGCCGAGAGTGACTTCGCGGTAAGCGTGGAAGCGAGCCACTGAAAACTACGACTAAAAGCTTACGTTTGCGATGTGCTTTGAGTCAATGAGATACTGACCGTGTCAGGCGCCGGGCATTCGCTTGAATGGAGCTCATAATTGGACGTTCGGCATTCCTTAACCTGGAACAGGGGATCGTGGAGCGGCGCAATAGCGTGCATATCCTCGGCAACGGTACTGATCGAGGCCAAGGACTCGCCACAATTGCGATGGCGGCCATCGCCAGGTCGTACGTCGGTATCGGTTGCGTCGCGGCATTGGCCAACCTCGATCTCGCGCGCATCAGTCTCCAAAGAAGTCGAGGTCATCAGAACCTGGGAATCTGATCGGGCATAAATGCCTACGTGGGATCGTCGGGATCTGCCTTAGACGGATCGGGAATGCGCGGCGCTATCGGATAGTCGATGTCGGCCGCGCTCTCATCTTTCGGCTTTGGTTCATCGCTCGCGCTATCGGGGGGAACGGCCCGTGGCCCCTCTTTTGCCACAACTGCCCGCAGGTCGAATTCTGGTACTTCTGGACGACCTTGTCGGCGATCCCGTCCATGATCAGCAGGAGCTGGCGGCGCTGGTCAAGAACCGGCGCGATCTGTGCCGCGTCGCGTTCGGGTACTGGGCGCTGTTTACCCTGACAAAGAGCAGCACTCCGAATGCTAGTGCGAAGAAGTAAATACGCTTCTGACGGCTCTTCTTGTGTCAGCCGGAATTTCCATTTTGAACCCTGATTTCAACGTCGCACTGATACCAAGCCGTTTGCAAACATGAACTTCGAGGCCGGCTTGGGGACCAAAGGCTTTCCACGTCACCACAACCGATCAGTTCTGTCCCGCATGATGGACATTACGCGCGGTGGCTGACGCCTCAGCGCCTGCTCCATCGGCTCCGCGGCAGAACACACAGCACACAACGGTTTGCAGTGACTCGTTGGTGGAGCGGAGGGGATTCGAACTGGCGGTCTCTTTGGCGGCTTCCTGATGTTTGCGTAAAGGGCTAGAGCTTTGGATTGCTGTGAGCTTCGGATGGCCAAGGCGAACCGCGGTTCGCGTTAGGCCGCGGAGGGATCATTGCACAATGGCGAAGGTGATGGCGCTGGGCGACACCCCGACGACGATGGGCGTCCCGGGATGGTTGGTCGAGGTACGGACGGGGTGAGCAGGTTGGCACCTCAGGTCACGTAAAGCGTCTTGCCATTCGGAGTGATGGCGAGTGTAAACGGCTGGTGCGGGACCGCAATGGGGGGCGCGCCGTGTTGGTGGCCACCCGGATCGGTGCCACGGTGTCGCCACCAGAGTTGAGGGCGTAGAGCGTCCGTCCGTTGGGTGTGAGCGCGCTCGATCAGGTTGGTCAGAAAGAGCCCGATCTTTACGTTGATCGCCATCGCCGGGGTCAGCACGCACAGCAGGGCCGCGACCACGCCCCAGGTTAAGAGGCGACCGGCGCCCGCCTTTCGGCAACCGTTTATCTCGCCGTTTGGTCATGCCACTAAACTTAAGGATAAACCTGAAATGTTCATTTTGAATCCTGATTGATACTCACTCCGGCGGCCGGCGCAAGTGGCGTTTTTTCGATCGAGTTCTCATACACCTTGTCCCTTCCCCTCCCTATCTCATCACCGCAATCTTTAGACCAACCCCATGCGCTCACTGAGGCACGAATCAGGCCGAAGATTGCCGCAAACCGGACCTCGGG
The DNA here is from genome assembly GCA_035939115.1 of Binataceae bacterium (SeqCode). Taxonomy (GTDB): domain Bacteria; phylum Desulfobacterota; class Binatia; order Binatales; family Binataceae; genus JAJPJA01. The sequence continues at coordinate 3,515 of DASZGF010000132.1, read as the reverse complement.
TTCGGCAAAAGCTGGATGAAGGGAGAACGGAAATTGTGGCTAACCGGACCTGCGGTTCGCAGTGCCTCGTTGGTGGAGCAGGGGATTCGAACCGCCGGTCCTCTTTGGCCTTCTCCCCTTGGAAAAGGGGACGATGTTCGTCCGTTTTTTTGCCCAAGATTTGCCAAATCGCTCGGAAAACAATTCTCTGATCGGCTTCAGCGCCGTGACCTCGGCCTGCACGTTCGCCACCTCCAATAGTAAGGGCAACGGTTACGCTGTGCCGGGAGGACCGCTTACACACAAAAGCACCGTAACGGTGTTGATTCGGGGCCCGTCTCGTTCCTATTTCCGAACGGCGCCGTCGACTCTGCTGGAAACCCCGCCGGATTTTGCGCCGAACTCCTTGGCACCTCGCACACTGTATTCGCCAATGGAAATCAAGCATCGACGGGAACGCTCAAGGATACACTTGCTGCTACTCGAGTTCTTGTCCCAATGGCCTTGGTCCACCCACCAATTTCGTAACCACCGCTTGCACTTCGGGGACCGCCAAGTACGCGGGAATACAGTGCTCCGGGAAGGAAAGCTCAAGCAGCAGCGATGGCGTGCATTTTGTGGCCCGTGGCGAAGGGGTCAGCACCAAATAGCGACAGCGCTATCTGACCCGCAAATGCAACACCGCGCCGCAGGCGTCGGTACTTGTCGTCGGTTAGGACCCAGCTCTTCCTGCCGCAAGCTTCCGGCTGGTGAGGCCTAAATCCGGGGCGGATTTTCGGGATACCGGAACTCCGCCCGCCACTTCGACGGCCAAGTGGGCAGGTCTCACTAGTCTGTCACTTCAAAGGCCAGTGACAGCAGGTTACCAGCTGAACCTGCGCGGATTAAGCGTAGCGGCGAGAGGGACGATTCCCCCTCGCGCTTTCCCCTAATGAGATTGCTGTGCGTTCTCAAAAACTTGATCCACGGGAAAGTAACATCCTGAGTCGCGCGCGACCGCGGCCTTGGTGACGCCCGAGCTTCATAGGACGGACTTCGCACGGGAAAGGCGAACAGAAGACGATTTCCGAACGCTTTCCACCAGCGGCTAGGCGCCGTGTCCAATCGATGGGCATGCGACCAGCGCGGCGATCCGCGGCCCGCCCCCGGACACGACGCCTGTGACATCGGCGCATATAAGTATCAGTTTTAGCTAAGCCAGGAGACCCTGCTCCCATTCACCGGAGTGATCGTTACGACCCTGGAACGCAAAGTCGGCAGCAAACCGACCAGTTCCCGATCGACACGATCAACGGATCCGACTCGGGTCGAATGCGCCCGAAATAGTCGGGAAGTCGCTAAGAATCCGGCCCGTCCCGCGACGTAGGCCGTTGCCGACGCGCCGGATCGCAGTAGAAACTGAACAGACCAGCAGAGGACCCACGAGTCTGTGACAGTCCCCAACGCGGCGCGCCCGTAGATGCGCCGGTTCGATAACCTCGCAGCTCTGCTACGCGCGGCAACTGCCGCCTCCCAACCCTCCTCAAAGGCTAAAACTCCGGCTCCTTATTTTCTGACACCGCAAAACATCAATCGCGTGACTACATAACAACGTTGTCAAGGACTCTGCCTTAAAAGACCTTGTCGAAGGCTCTGAGTCACACGGCAAAACCTTCGGGGCCCCGTTAAATATGTTCGGAAAGCGTACAAGGATTGGCCTGTGTCTCAGAACGGAACAGTTGACGATGGGCTAAAACATCGACAAACCGAAGAATTGCCCACATCTTACAAAAAGGCATGAAATCTGCACCTGTAAAAGATAGTGCAACTACAACTAAAATATACTTGCTTCAAAGCACGCCTGTCCATGCGCGCCGCGGACTATCATGAGCAGCTGCAGGCGTTAGGAGCATAAGAGCATCTGCGTCGGCTTAAAGAAGATAGCACCGTCATCACCGAAGCCGGAGTTGGATTGTTGAGGCGCATAAGAGTTGGGGTAGCTAAAGCCGGGAAAAAGGGTTGACGGGAAATGAAATCTAACAAGCTCATAGCGTCGTTGCTGGTTAGTACAGTTTTTATGCTGGGTGCAGTCCTTGCGTCACTTAGTGTGGCGCAAGCGCAGACATTACCCTGCAGTGTGACGATCACCTCGCCGGCAACCAATTCGACAATTAGTGGTACTGTGCTGATTTCGGTCACCACGTCGTGTGCCCCAGGCACGCCCAGCACCTTCTATCGATTGTATGTGGGCGGTAAGAATTTTCAATTCAGCGGAGCTTCGTATGAGTTGGATACAACCACTATGCCCAATGGCCCGTCCGGCCTGGTCGTGATTGCGTGGGACAGTACCGGACTGGTCAAGGAAGGTGTCTCCCCTTCTGTCCCCATCACGATCGCCAACGGCGTACCCACACCCACCCCTACTGCCGTTCCGACACCTACGCCAAACGGACTGCCCTGTACGGTCACGATAACTTCTCCTGCAATAAACAGTATCGTCAGCGGAATCGTTCCCGTCTCAATCACCAACTCTTGCCAGGCAGGCACTCCCGGCGTCTTCGATCGTGTGTACGTCGCCGGGACCACATTCCAGGTTAGCGGCGGTACCTATAATTGGGACACCAGGACCATTCCTAACGGAATACAAGGGATGACTGCGATTGCGTGGAACAACTCTACGGGAACAATTAAGGAAGGGGTCTCCTCAAGCACCACCATTACGGTCTCCAACGTAGTGGGCACACCAACCTTCACACCTAAACCCTCGCCAACGCTCAGACCTACTGCCTCGGCAACCGCCAAGCCAACGGCTTCACCAACACCTACGGCTTTACCAACCCTCGCACCTACACGTCCACCCACTACCGCACCAACATCTACCCCAACCTTGGCAGCAACACGCGCACCGACCATCGCACCAACAGGGGCCCCAACCGTTGCGCCAACACCGGGCGCCAACGGACTGCCCTGCACGGTCACGATAACGTCACCGGCAAGCAACTCGACGATTAGCGGAACCGTCCCAGTCTTTATCACCAATCTCTGTCAACCAGGTACACCCGGCGTTTTCGATCGCGTTTACGTGTCTAGCACGACTTTCGATTTTGCTACGAATCCATATTCATGGGACACTACGACCATTCCGGACGGCACATACGGAATGGTTGCCATTGCCTGGGACCCTACCGGGCTGATTAAGGAAGGCGTCTCTGCCAACGTTACCATCACGATCGCCAACGGTGGGGTGACGACGCCAACTCCTGGAGGCTCTGGATCCTCTGTGCCAACGCCGACCCAAACACCAGCACCGGTAGCGAAAGCTTCCGTGACCGGGAATTTCGCCGCTACCTTGGCAACAGGCTACAAAGAGGTATTCGGCGGCGTCGGGCTGCCCTTTACCTCGACGCAGACGCAGATGTCAGGAATCATGTGAAATTCCCCCCTCAGATATCATTTGAAACTCCCCCCTCCCCTGAGCAAGGAGGAGATGGGAGCAATGGAACAAGTACGAGATGGAGTAGTTTCTCCGTTGAACGAAAGCGGTTCGGCGGAGGAGC
>DASZGF010000131.1:0-2662 GCA_035939115.1 Binataceae bacterium (SeqCode) | reverse complement strand
TAGTGAGAATGTTGCGGACACGAACTGAATTGTAATCACACCAGATGATCGTCCCGGCATTCTCGCCGCCCCAAGCCAACTGAGGAAAGCGGATGCCGGAGGCAAACAGCTGCCGCAAGGCCCCAGGAACCGTCCCGGCCGCCGCAAACGCTTCGAACACGGCAACGATGCTGGCTTGGATTCCGACATCAGGATCACGGGCGCAGCGGCCATCAGCCAAGCGTACGAGCCCCACAGGCAAGCGCAGCGCCAATTCGCCTCGCCGAGCCTTGTTGAGAAGTCCGCCGCGCATACGGCTCCGTAGCAGATGGAGCTCGGCTTCGCTCATGGTACCCTTCAGCCCCAGCAGCAGGCGATCATTGAAGTTAGACGGGTCGTAGATGCCCTCCTCGTCAAGGATCAGCGTATCGGTATAGGCGCAGAGTTGGAGCAGCTGCTGCCAATCAACAGAGTTGCGTGCCAACCGCGAGACCTCGAGCCCAAGCACGATGCCGACCTTGCGGAGGCCCACCGCGGCGACCAGTTCCTGGAAGCCATCACGTCCCACGCTATATGCGCCGGACATTCCGAGATCCTGATCGATGACGTGGATACGCTCGGCGGGCCATCCCGCTGCCACCGCTCGCTCGCGCAGTGCATATTGTCGTCGCGTGCTCTCGCCATTCTCGCTTACTTGCCGAGGAGTGGACTGGCGGATGTAAAGATAGGCGTCGCGTGCGAGATGATTGGAAGTAACGCGCGAATCACGCATGGGCAACCTCCTTGGTCAGACGCAGAATGATTGACGCGAGAGCTGCCGGCAGCGGTGACGGCGGCGAGGCACTGTTCCGTGTATCGAGGAGTTGAGGAGCTGGCTTTGATGGTGGTGCCGTAGTGAGCCACGCTGCCAGCCCGCGGCGTAGGAGCACGCCTAAGCCTGCCGCACCTTGCGCAGCTGTTCCGGTCAATGCGTAGCTGCGCAGCTTTTCGTAGCCGCGCGCGTCTCCACAACAGTCGGTCGGACTTAGCGGTTCGGAAGTTTTTTTTTGCCACTGAGCAGCCGCTCGAGGCTTCGGCGATGAATGGTGAGGCCAAACATGCGCTGCAATTCTGGTAGCAGATCTCCAGCCCGCAAGTTGGGCCGCTCGCGCCGTCGCTGCTCGATGTGCAACAGGATCTCCGGCGTCAGCTTGTGCCCGTGTTTCGGCCCACGCCGCTTGGGCAGCAGAGCGATCAGCCCGCCGGCTTTGAAGGCGATCTGCATCTGGTAAGCAGTTGGAACCGAGACCCCGAACAGCCGAGCTGTATTCGCCACCGGTTCGTCGTCGACGAGATGCCGCCGCACCATTTCGTAGCGGACCTGCAGTAGGTCGCGCGGGTCGAAAAAGCTGCCACCGCGAAATAGTAGATCCTTGACGGCCTGCGGCTTGCCATTGAGTGTGCCGGTTGCCCGAAGGGACGCGAGCTTGGCGTCCACGGCGCGCCTGGGGCGCGGATTTCCTTTTGACAATTTTTTCGCTCCACCTGCGAATTATGTCGCGAATCATGCATTCACCTGGGAATATTTGGCGCAATTTACATGATTCGTGAGGAATGCGACATAATTTCCTTGAGTAGTGCGACATAATTTTCTTTAGGATTCGATCGCCGTCACGCGTCGCCGCGCCAGGCGCTCGACCATACCGACCAACGCAACCAAGTCCCGCATATGGAACACGCAGCGCCCCGCAGCTTCCTGCAGGAAATCATCAGACTTGATCATATTGGTGAAGGCGCGCTTGACCTGTCGGGCCGTGCCCTGCTGGTCCAGGTACCAAATCCATTCCACCCCACGATCAAGGCGGGTGTGCACCATCGTCAGCGGCCGTTCACGGTCCGGATGGAAGGGGTGAACGATCTCGAACTCACAGACTCCACTCGAGTGAAGCTCTAGTGCAGTATCGGACTCACTCCTTTATTGCGTTCTTGGCTTATTGCATGCGGATCACTCTGACGCGCCGGCTTCATGCTTTGGCGCCCGGGCTCACTGCGCGCAGCGCGCTCGAAAAGTTCGCCGCCGTTCAAATGATCGATGTGCGTCTGCCGACCACCGACGGTCGCGAGATCCGGCTCACCCGCTACACCCATCCCGAGCCCGAACTCCGGCTCTTGATCGACCAGTTGAAGCTCCGCCTGCCACCGCAGCCGCCTCCCAGGATCACCACCGCCGACCTCAACCAAGTCAGCACCGTAGTGAAGACCTTTTAGCCTAAGCCATTGATTTATTTGGAACGGACTACTCAAAAACCCGCGAATCCGCGAAGACGGGTTAGTGTTGTGACTCCAACGCTTGTTTCGCCCTGGCGACCGTTTCGAGGATTTGGCCGGCTGACTTGGTCCAGATAATTGGCTTGGGGTCTGCATTGTGGTTTTCCAGCTATTCCATGATGGCGCTTTTGAGCTCCGCGACACTCTTGAAGGTGCCGCGGCGAATACGTTTTCGGGTGATCTCGGCGGAACCGCTCGACCATGTTGAGCCAAGAAGCCGAAGTCGGCGTGAAGTGCAAATGGAAGCGGGGGATGGGCTTTGAGCCAGCGCTTTACGGCTGGAGTCTTATACGTGGCATGATTGTCAACGATGAGATGGAGATCGAGAACGGCGGGGGTCTGCTGGTCGATCAATCTAAGAAAGCGCACAGCATGT
>DASZGF010000130.1:0-3359 GCA_035939115.1 Binataceae bacterium (SeqCode) | reverse complement strand
CCCGTGGTCCTTTTCAATCTTGATATATTTGTAACCGCTGTAATTTGTTGCTGTTGCCATGACGGTCCTCCTATAGAGTCCGGTTTATATCGCGTTTATCGGCCCGGCGAAAACGTCCCGGATCCCCACACTCACTGGGCTGCGGCTATATGGCGGTCCTGAGGAATTTATTTCGTTCAGGCGCGGGCAGATTTCGTCATCTCCCATGCATTGCGGCCTTCAGGTAAGGATTCCGGAGGATTACTTTTCACCACTTGCCTTGGGTTGACATAGCCATCGGTAGTGCTAAATCCGGCTTTGATTTTTAAGCATCCCGGGGGGGACGCTAATGGACAACGATGAACGCGTGCAGTGGCAGCGTGTGCCCGGCAGCCCGTCGCTGTGGACCATAGGGCCGAGCCCGGCGCCGGCGCAGGACTCCGCGCGGGTTTTTTCGAGATTGAGGGCCTTGGCCCGGTTCGGATACACGCTGCGAGCACTCTTTGTCCGATTTTCGCGGTCGCGGTTTAGCCGGCGCGCCCGGTCGCATAGAACTGCGCCGCCGCGGCGGCGCGGCGCATAAGCATCGCGCAAGGGGGATTTACATGAAACTTTCGATCGGCGCCGCCCGATGGCGCGTGGCCCTGGCCTGTGCAATCGGACTCGTTGCCGCGGCGGCATCCGCCCCCGCGTTGGTCAACAACGTTGCCCCCAGGGTTTCAAACCATGCGGCCAGCCCCAGAGCGAATGTCCCGCCGACCCTGACGCATCAAATCAGGCAGACCAGAGCAGCAGCACACCCGTTGCAAACACCGGCGATGCGAGGATTTCCGTACGACTGGAGCCATCGCCATCTAGTCTTCTCACGGCCGTCCTCGCCTGCGATAGCGCAGCGGCTGGAGCGGGACCCGCGCTACCGAATCCAGCAAGCGTGGCGCGCCCGCCAGGCGCGGTCCGGCAGCGTCGACGAATACATGCAGGCACTCGACACCCTGGCAACGCAACTGGCCGCCGGCGACGCCACAAGGAAGGTGCTGGTCCCCAGTTGGGGTAAGCCCTTGCCTCATCACCGCCTGCGCGGCGACTGGAGCGTCAACCTGGGTAGTGGCGCGAAGGTAGGCGCCGGCAGATACCCGGCGAAGTTTTCCTTCGATCCCATCGGCGCCCCGAATTGCACCAGCGATTTCGTGGTTTTCAACACGGGCCTGAACGGTACGTCGGGCGTGTCGGGTAAAGCCAGCATCATAGCCTACAACAACCTGTACGCGACCACATGCGCGACTCCCGTTCCTAAGACATATTGGGCTTACAATACGGGCGGACCAATAACGAACTCGATAGTGCTCTCAAGTGACGGCGCCCAAGTTGCGTTCGTTCATGGCGGGAGTCCGGCGAGCCTCGTGATCCTGCGACCGATCGCGGGTCAAGGAAGCGCGACCGCAGTGACCTCAGCGCCAAGTCCCGATGTTTTATGTACGTCAAGCGGATGCACAGGTAGTTTCGCCAGCTACGCCAGCTGCAAAATCAACCCCGCCAAATCATGCCAGCTTACATTGCCTTTTTCCTCTTCTACACTAAGTAATGACTCCAACTCCGCGCCGTTTTACGATTTCACAAACGACATAATCTATGTTGGTGACGACGGTGGCTTTCTGCATAAATTCACGGGCGTTTTCGACGGCAGTCCAGCAGAGGTGACCGCCTCGCCTTGGCCGGCAACTATGCACGCCAATGCCGTGCTCACTAGTCCGGTTCCCGACAGCGGCGTTACGCCTTCAGTCGTATACGTTGCTGTGGCGACAGGTGGTTCATCGAGTGGGTTACTGGACTATGCCAGTACGGCAACACCTGGCCTTCGCACCGAATCGGCAGCGTTAGGATTTAATCCCATCGATATTGCGGACGCTCCGATCGTGGACCCCAGCGCCGGAAAAATTTACGTGGCCGTGGGCAACGACGGCACGACCAGGGGCTTAAACAGCGGCGTGTTTGTCTTCGGCCGCGGCTTCAGCAGTATCGGCACTGGCCTGACTAGCAGCAGCGGCATCGAGGCAAAGGTAGGGACGGCTTCGAATCTGACACCCATTGCCCTTTACAACGGCGATTTCGACAACGCGTATTACAACTCATCAAGCGGCATAGGTAACCTCTACGTCTGCGGCAACACCGGCGGCGATCCGACCATCTATCAAGTACCGATAACAATAAACAATATTGGCAGCGTCCGAGCGGGCCCGAACCTGACGAGCGCCAGTACCACGTGCTCTCCGGTTACGGAAATATACAATACGAGTGCTTCATCAGGTCCATTCGACTGGATTTTTTTGAGCGTCCAAGGCAGCGGCAGCCTTAGCAATTGCGGTAGCACCGGCTGCCTAATGAACTTTATCGTCACCGCTTGGCAAGCTAGTAACCCGTATTCTTTGAACCAGGAGATCCTCGATACCAATCTTAATCTTCAAAAGGTGACCACCGCAGGCACATCAGGGACAACTCATCCAACATGGAACACAACGGGCACAACGGCCGACAATTCTGTTGTCTGGACTAGTCAGGGTTCTATGAGCGCGAACGCGGCCTCGCGCGCCGAGACCGGCGGCACCAGCGGAATCGTGATCGACAACACGTCATCCACTACGGGCGCTTCACAGGTCTACTTCTCAACCTTGACCAACGGGACCTGCGCGACTTCGGGCACAAGCGGCGGCTGCGCGGTGCAGGCGTCGCAATCGGGATTGAGTCAATGAAGATCGCAACGAGTCGGCTGCCTGTGGCAGCCGCAGCGGGTGATTCGTGAACCGCCTGATCAGAATATGGATACCGCGTCTGCGAAACCACCGGGGAGGCCGAGGCGCCGGTCAATCAGGCTGAATGGATATGACTACACCCAAAGCGGAGCCTATTTCGTAACAATCTGTGCGGGTAATCGTGAGTGCTTGTTAGGAGAAATAGCGGGCGGCGCGATGCTGATGAACAGATACGGAGTGGCGACCGCGTTGAGCCTCGAATGGTAGGAGCGGTATGCTTATATTGACTTGGATGAATGGATTGTCATGCCGAATCATGTTCACGCGATAATCCTAATCGATGCCGGTTTCGTAGGGGCGGTTCGTGAACCGCCCGTTGACGGTCGAGAGAAGAAAATAAAACCATTGGGTGAGCTGGTCGGTGCGTTCAAGACGGTTTCCAGCAAGAAGATAAACCAGATGCGCGGTACGCCTGGGGAGATCTTTTGGCAACGCAATTATTACGAGCACGTCATTCGCGGCGAAAACGAGCTGGAACGGATACGCAATTACATTTATTTCAACCCGCAGGCTTGGCCATCTGATCCGGAAAACCCCCATGGGCCCGGAGGGACGACGAGGCGCGGAACGGGC
>DASZGF010000129.1:0-12741 GCA_035939115.1 Binataceae bacterium (SeqCode) | reverse complement strand
TATGACGAGGTAGTACAATGCACGTACTCGGCAAACGAGAGCGCGATCAGAACGGGGATGTAGGCGGGAATTGATCCGGCGCGCGCCTCGCATGAGAGCCGTGGGAACGAAAACGATATCGGCAATGGCGTCGAGCCATCGTCCGAACTCGTCGGGTAGCCGGTCTGGCGCGCCAGACGCCTGTCGGCGAACTCCGACCCCGCGCCAGCGAGCGCGATCGGACCCAGCAGCGCGGGACGCCGATTGCCGGAGGCATACACGGCGAACCATAAGACTGCCAGGACAAATCGGGCGCGCTCAACAGGTTAGCTGCCAGCTCCCAAAAAGCCCGCCCTATCACAACATCGTGGTCTACAGCGGCGAGGTCTGGGTCAGGGTAGGGCAGCCCAACGATCTGTCGCGCTGCGCAACGGAGGAGGAATTCCTCGAGAAGCTCATGATCGCCCTGAAAAACCGGCGCCACGCCACAAGGCCAAGCGGTTATTACGGAGCGATCACAGGGGACGGTCGCAGGGGAGGCGTCTATTCCAGCTACCAGGCCAATCTGATCACGCGCATGCCGAAAAAGGAGCAGCAACGGCACCGACTACACGCGGCGCGGAGGATCATGCCCCGTGTTCCGTCCGGTGACGAACAACAGCACGGCGAGTCTCGACCGGCGGCTCGGGTCCCGCCTCGGTCTATCGGCGTCAGTGCATTGACGACCCGGCTTCGCGCTTGACAAATTGTTTCGAGATATGATTAAAGTCTCTCAGTTTTGAGACTCTCACTTTTGGTCTACGATTGAGGTCGTGGACTTTAGGTGTCCACGGCCCAGCGGAACAGGCCAGCCTGCGGAAAAACGGGATCGCAAAGCGGACCGTTGACGCAGTGATTGACTACCAGGTGCTCGTTATGAGACATGGCGCGATACGTCCTGCTACAGGCGAATCCGCAATCGTAAATTGCGCCACTCGCAGCCGCGGGATCATGGGAAAGCGGAAACAGGCGAGGCGCGCCAGGTTGGCAATTCACAAACAAGAAGGAGGCCGCCGATGTCCGAAACGCAACTGGTGAAGAATTATCCGGTTTTTGATTGTGACGCTCACATCAACGATCCGCTCGAAATCTGGGACAAATACGTCGAGGCCGACTATCGCGACCTGGTAAAGCAGTCTTACTGGAACACGCCGCGCGGCGCTATTTTGAACGGCCGCACGATGGTTACGGGCGGGCACGACGCTCCGCGGGATAAAATCAACATCAACGGCATCACAATCGGCGGCCCGGGGGCGGACAAACGGGTTCAACGCCGGCTGATGCGAATGCGGCTGACGCCGGAGCAATGCCAATACCTCGATCACCGGGGAGCATACGATCCGCACGCGCGGGTCAAGGAGCTTGATATTATGGGGATTGACCAGGTGCTGGTCATTCCGACCATGATGGTCAATTATTTTCCATTCATCGAGAATGTTGACGGCGCCTACGCGCTCGCCCGCGCTTATAACAATTGGGCGTACGATTGGTGCCGGACCGCCCCCGACCGGCTCCATCCCGCCGCGCTGCTTCCGATTCAAAATCCGGACTACGCACTGCGGGAACTGGAGCGGGTTGCAAAACTTGATTTCCGGGTGGCTCTGATCCGGCCGATCGACGCCAATGGTCATTACCCCAACCGGATCTTCGGAGCCTCGGACAAGATGGCGAATGAGGGGTACGCGCCGCTTGATCCATTCTTCAGAGCTATCGAAGCAAGCGGCGTAGTGCTGGGTATGCACACTTTTCCCGCTCCGATTGGAATCGAGCGCGACTTGCCATGGTCTCCAGGTGAACTCATCGAGAAGGCGGGCGCCAGCGCCGGGAAGCTGGTGGTGAGTTCGACCTTCAGCTTCATCTTTGAGGCGATGGCGTGGACCGCGCAGGTACTGCTCTCCGGTTTCCTCGATCGTTACCCGAAACTGAAAATGGCGATTTTCGAGTCGAACGCCGGGTGGTTGCCCGAACTGCTCGACCACTGCGACCTGCTGTTCAAGCTGTTCGCGAACGAGCGTAAACAGCCCGCCAGGCGTTTGCCCAGCGAGGCCTTCAACGAACAGTGTATGATTTCGTTCGAGTCCGACGAAAAGCCCGTGTACCGCGATTGGGAGCGGTTTGAGAACATTGGCATCTGGGCCTCAGACGTTTACCATCACGACGCTTCCGACGCATGGACCGCGATCTGTTTCATGAACCAGGCCGAAGTGCCGGCATCCGTTCAGGAAAAGCTGCTGGGTTCCAATGCGCGCCGGTTTTACGGCATCAAGGGCAGGCAGTTCGTCACGCGCGAGTTGCCGGTGCAGCGCCCGGATTGGTTTCCGAAAAGGGGTCCGGAATTCGACCAATGGTGGGAGCGCGAGGCCTTCCCCGCAAAGTACGCACCTGCCTCCAAATAGCCACTGGCGAATAGTGCGAGGTTCCCATGAAGAACTACAGTGTGATTGACGGCGATAGCCACGTCTTCGAGCCGCAGGCAATTTGGGATCAGTACCTCGAGCCGGAATATCGCCTGCCTGCCCGGTCGGCGTTTTCGTATCATCACGACGGCGAGGGCCATTTCGCGGTCATTCTCAACGGCAAGCCGGCGCCCTGGCTTAATTCGAGCGCGCTGAACCGTCATGCGCTCTGGCGGCCCGGTCTGACCGCCGAGGCGATCGGTGCGATGGATCCGGGGAAACCTGTGGAGATTAACCCCGGCGCACAGGATCCGGCCCAGCGGCTGCGGGATATGGACGCGATGGGGATTGGTCGCGCGGTTGTTTTTCCCACTCTTTTCGCTGAATACTTTCCGCTTACTGAAAATCCCGATGTCGCCTGCGCCCTGGCGAGGGCCTATAACAACTGGATACTCGATTGCTGCCGCGGTTTCTCGGGCCGGCTGATCCCGGTTGCGGTCCTGCCGATGCAGGATCCAATCTTCGCTAAACTGGAATTACGCCGAGTTGCGGGCGCGGGGTTCAAGGCTTGTTTTATCCGTCCGTCGTTCTTCCAAGGCCGCTTCCTTAACCATCCCAGCTATGACCCGGTGTGGGAGGAAATCGAAAAGCTTGGCCTGACGGCGTGCATTCATCCCTCCGCCGGGATTACCAATCCACAGTGGACCTCCGAAGGTTCATTTATCGAGGGGGTCGCCCGAAATTTGCGGATTGGACATCCCATAGCCGAGTCGGTGTCCTATTTCATGGACAACGCCGCGGCGCTCACCACATTCGCCTTCTGCGGTCATCTCGAGAAGTATCCGAAGCTGAAGATCGCATTCATGCACGGGGGAATTTCCTGGCTCCTCCTGGCGCTGGAGAAGGCGGAAACGTATCTGACTTTCTTCATGGTTGACGACGTATCCCTGGAACCGGAGAAAATCTTTTTCACCCGTCCTTATCTGGTCGGTTTCAATCCCTGGGAGCGCTCGGTTGAGAAACTATACGACGTTGTGGAAAACGTTGCCTGCTGGGGTTCGCATTATCCGGCACACGACACCGTGCAACCGGAGCAGACGCTCAACAACCTGCTCGGCTCTCGAGTGCCTGAAAACGTAATCGCCAAAATAATGGGCGAGAACGCAGGCCGAATTTTCGGAATTGAAAACTAAGCAACGCGGAAACCTGAACTTCAACGCGCCAAGCCCGGAGCAAAAAGGTGATTGGCATGAAACTCGAGGGCAAGACGGCGATTGTTACCGGCGGCGCCCAGGGTATCGGTCGAGAATACGCGGCCAGTTTCGCCCGGGAAGGCGCAAATGTCGTTATAACGGACATCCGGGAGGAGCAGGCCAGGCGTGTCGCGCAGGAAATCTCGGCTGAAGGCGGGAACGTCGTCGCGATCCAGTCCGACGTTACCAGCCAGGAGCAGATGGACTCGGCCGCAGCCAACGCGGCGCGGCAGTTCGGGGGGATCCATGTGCTGGTTAATAATGCCGCCATCTACTACGACCTCGACATGACCAACCAGTCGATCGAGTACGGCAGAAAGGTTCTCGATGTAAATCTGTTCGGCATCATAATCGCCGCCAGGGCGGTGTTTCCGTATATGAAAAGCCAGCGCAGCGGAGCGCTGATCAATATCGCCACTATCGGAGCGTGGCCGCCGCAGGGAATGGGCGGGGCCAACCGATCGAATCTGCCCGATTACGAAACCGTGCCGGTCTTTTACTATGGCCTCGCGAAATCCGGTGTTGTCTGGCTGACCAAGATGATGGCGATGGACCTCGGGCGCTACGGGATCAGGGTCAATGCTATCGCGCCAGGAGTGGTTGCCTCGGAGGCGACGAAAAAGATCATGTCGGTCCAGGGGATGGAGGATTTCAGCCACATGAGCGCGTTGGGCCGATTCCTTCAACCCTCGGATCTCACCGGCACCGCCGTATTTCTGGCCTCGGAGGACTCGGCAATGATGACCGGTCAGGTACTCGTCGTGGACGCGGGACTGGTTATGCCTGCTTAATCGGCCTTGCCGGCGTTTTCGTCAGAGCAGGACCCAAACTGTGCGAGTTCATTTGCGGCTTTGTGCGGTATAAACTGATGTTTGATAATTATTACCAGTACCAGCCCGCTATCCTCCACAACGTCTACACCGAAGGCCTTGCGGACCAGTACAACAATCAAACGTCGCTGCTCTCTATCGAGATACAGACCAACCTCGGTCATGTCAGCGATGTTGGATATCCTGTCGTGCGACCGGAATCAGAGGGAGTGTACCTATCCATTTTTAATCAGGTGCAGCTTCCCGAACAGAGTAAGTATACGACCGAGTTGTTGGTGGTCCGCGACGATCCGACTCTCCCGCAGGAGATCTACGTCTTTCTCCCGTCGCTGCGCCGTTCTTTGAGACTGTCATCGGCCGCGCGCTGTTCTCCTCTGCTGGGGAGCGATTTCGTAGCCGATGATGACCGTGGATTCAGCGGGCTGACTAACCAGTTCAAAGCGACGTTCCTCGGCCACAAGCGCATCCTCAACTGCATATGGACAGGGCTAAACGACATGATCCCACAAGCTGGGTTAATGCACCTGGAATGATCGGATGGCCCAAGCCTGCGCTGGGCAAATGGGAGCTACGTGACACCTATATCTATAATCTCCAGCCCCTGCCCTCAAATAAAGGCTACTGCTATGGCAGTAAAGTAATGTACATGGATGCCCAGACGCAGACGTTGCTGTTCGTCGATATTTACGACAGGGACCAAAGGCTTTGGAAGTGCTTCACCAGTTTTTACGCGCCTATTCCAATTAACGACGGCTCGGGCAGCCAGGCTGCCCTTCAGGGCGATACCACGTCGATCATGTTTGATTTTCAGAACAAGCACGCCAGCTTCGCCTGGACTTCTTCTGAAGTTGGGTCAACCACGAGGTGCCCGCAAGTATCAGAACGCCTCGCTCTATGCGCTGCCGGGAGGTCTGGACCAGGTCATGAAGTGATTAAGTCTCCACAAATGGATGCGCGCGCGATCATCAGGACTTTCGCTGACAACGGCCGTCGGATGGGCTGCTCGGGACATACGGGAGAGATATGAAATTTGGCTACTTTGCGGAATTCGAGCAGACCAGGGAGACCTCATTGAATGTGCCGCGGATGTATCACGACTATCTGGAGCAGGTCTGTTTCGCTGAGCAGCATCGGTTTGAATCGGTCTGGGTCTTGGAGCATCACTTAACAGAGACCTACTCCTACTGTTCGGCGCCGGAGATTTTGCTCACTGCGATAGCCGCTCGCACCAGCACGATTCGTCTCGGACCTGGAGTGTGCCTGCTGCCGTACCACAATCCGGTAACCGTGGCGGAACGCTATGCGACACTGGACATTTTGTCCGGGGGCCGCCTGGAATTTGGGGTCGGGCGTGGAGTGGCCAGTTTTGAGTGGAGCAAGTTCCGCGACGAACCTTACGACCAAAGCCGGGACATGATGTATGAGGCTCTCGAACTGGTGCTCAAGTGCTGGACCCAGGATAACGTGGTGCATGACGGCCGGTATTACAAAGTCACGCAACCAATCAATGTGATTCCGAAGCCAATCCAAAAGCCTCATCCAAGGGTTCATATCGCCGGGACCAGCCCGGAGTCAGCCGGTCTCTACGGCTCCCTGGGCTGGAACGTTTTGGGAATTTGCAACTTTCATCCGAATGTGGAAATTAAGCGTCAAGCGCAAGCGTTTCGCGAGGGTCTGTCGTGTTCCAAAGGCCCACAGGATGCCGAGTTCTCCGTCATCCTTTTCGTCCACTGCGGCAAAAGCGATCGCGAGGCCGATGCGCGCATCGGGCCTTACCACAAATGGTTCTACAGCACTATGGGCAAAAGCTATGGGATTGATCAGGACCCCAATCCGGCCAACCTGGCGGCCCGCTATGTACGAAACGAAGCACAGTTTGAGGAGTTCAAGGGTCGCGGCATGATTGTATCGGGCAGCCCCGAAACCTGCATCAAGGCTCTTAAAGGTATGGAATCCGCGGGAGTGGATAGAGTGATGTGCCAGTTCCGCCTGGGGTTGATGCCCCATCAGGAAATCATGGAATCACTCGCTCTATTCTGCAAGGAAGTCGTGCCGGCCTTTGAGGACCAATCGGGCAGCCGCTCTCTGACGTTGGATACAGCCGGAGGTGGATTGTGATGCTGTTGAAGGGAAAAATCGCTTTAATAACGGGAGCAGGAGCCGGCATCGGACGCGCCGCGGCCCTCGCCTTTGCCCGCGAGGGTGCCAGACTGGTAGTAGCCGACATTGTTGCGGCAGACGAAACCGCGGCAATGGTTCGGGCGGCCGCAGGCGATGTGCTCGCAATAAAATGCGATGTCAGCTCCAGTGCCGAAGTTGAAGCCCTGATTGGGAAAGCAGTCAGCACCTATGGCCGGATCGATTCCGCCTTTAACAACGCGGGCATCGAAAGCCGGGTCAGCAACACTGCCGATATCAC
The DNA here is from genome assembly GCA_035939115.1 of Binataceae bacterium (SeqCode). Lineage (GTDB taxonomy): Bacteria > Desulfobacterota > Binatia > Binatales > Binataceae > JAJPJA01. The sequence goes on along the minus strand of DASZGF010000129.1, from coordinate 5,825 downwards.
TGAAGCAGAGTTCGATCGCCAAATCGCGGTCAATCTTAAAGGCGTGTGGCTGTGCCTTAAGTACGAGCTGCCGCAAATGGTAAAGCAGGGCGTTGGCGCGATCGTAAATACCAGCTCGGGTGCGGGTATCGCGGGGGCGCAGGGTTGGAGCGCGTATAGCGCCGCCAAACACGGCGTGGTGGGTCTAACCAGATGCGCGGCGCTCGAATATGCGCGTGCCGGTATTCGCGTTAACGCCCTCTGCCCCGGCCCGATCGACAGTCCGATGGGCAAGCGAATCGCGGCGGAGAACCCCGGTTACAAGGACCTGCTTATCGCCCATACGCCAAATGGCAGGCTGGGCCGGCCCGAGGAGGTCGCGGAAGCCGCCGTATGGCTCTGCTCGGACGCGGCTTCGCTGGTAAACGGATCAATTCTCCCGGTGGATGGAGGCACGGTTGCCGGCTGATCGGCCGGATTGAACCGCGCCTCTTTTTTAACGACACTAGTTGAGAACCCGTTACAGGATGTCTATGTCGAAATTCCTTTACTCCCAGCTATATATCGACGGGCAATGGGTGGAACCCAGGGACGGGGCGACATACTCGGTGCCAAATCCGGCTACGGAAGAGGAGATTGGCAGGGCCGCCGACGCTTCCTCCGCCGATATGGCGGACGCAATCACAGCGGCCCGACGCGCGTTTGACACGGGACCATGGCCGCGAATGCCGGCGCGTGAGCGCGCGCAATTCATTCGACGGATCGTGGACGGCCTGGAGAAAAGGAAGGACCAGTTGCGTGAGCTGCTAATCGCTGAAGCGGGAGCCGAGAATTTCCTCATGGCGTCGCAGCTCGACGGCGCGATTTCAGCGCTCCAGGATTATGCTGATCTTGCCCTCAAATTTGATTTCGAGCAGATGCTCCCGGTAAAGATGAACCAGAATGTGGCTGGGCCGGTGCTTGGCTACACCTTGGTCAATCATCAGCCCGCTGGGGTGTGCGGCCTGATACCCACCTGGAATTTTCCGCTGCACGTCACCGCCCAGAAGATAGGGCCGGCTCTGGCGGCGGGATGCACCATGATTCTGAAACCGTCGCCCTATACGCCCCTAATAAATCTCGAACTGGCAAGTATAGTGGATGAAAGCGGTCTGCCGCCCGGGGTGTTCAACGCCGTATCCGGCCAAAGCCCCGGGATCAGCGAGCAATTGGTGGCAAGCACGCAGGTTGACAAGATCAGTTTTACCGGCAGCGTTGCGGTCGGGAAACGCATCGCGCAAACGGCCGCGCAGACACTAAAGAGGGTCCATCTTGAACTCGGAGGAAAATCCGCCTCTATAGTGCTCGATGATGTGGACCCCGCTACAGTCGCACCGGGTCTCGCCGCTCCAACCTATGTTCACTCGGGCCAGGTTTGCGGCGCTGCAACTCGATGCTTTGTGCCGCGCAAGCTTTATGAGTCGGTGCTGACCAATATGGCCGATTTCGTGAACTCACTTCCATTGGGAGATCCTGCCGACCCGCAGGTAATCGTCGGTCCCATTATCCGGGCGGAGCGCAGGCAGAAAATAGAGGAATATATCCATTCCGGACGGGAGCAGGGCGCAAGGCTGATCGCCGGCGGTCAGAGGCCGGCCAACTTGAAAAAGGGCTATTTTCTAAGGCCTACCATTTTCGCCGACGTGGATAATAAGATGCGGATCGCCCGTGAGGAGATCTTCGGGCCCGTGCTTTCGGTAATTCCCTACACCGATTTGGATGAGGCGGTGCGCAGTGCCAACGACTCCGATTTCGGGTTGGCCGGCATCGTAGTAACTAACCAGCCTGCAAAAGGAATGGAAGTTGCCCAGCGGCTCCGTTCAGGATGGATCTCGCTGAGTTCTTCAGGCCACATGGCAGGACTAGGACACGATGTACCCTTTGGCGGTTTCAAAGAAAGCGGCCTCGGACGCGAGGGCGGTGAATGGGGTCTGATGGATTTCATGGAAATCCAGACGGTTACCTGGTGAAAGCGCGTACTGTGACCTCAGATGCCAAAGCAGGATGTTAAAATCAACTATTCGCCGGGAAAGTGTCTGTGAATCACTTGTTCGTGGCGCTTGTATCGTTGAACAAAATGAATTTTCTAGCACGGAACTGGTCGCCCAACAGGTCTTGGCGCTTGCATGAAAAGTGAACAGGCCAGTGGATCGCCCGGTCGCGGTGAATTGATTGACGGCGTTGCCGGGCCGGTTGAAGGCGACTTTGTCGACCATCTCGTCGAGGAATGGAAATCCCAGGCTCCCCACTTGGACTGGACCCCATCCGCGATCATCGTTCGGATGAGACGCGCGACGGTGATCTTTGACCGAGCGCGGGAACGGATGGGAGCGCCATACGGCATTGGCGCCGGTGAGATAATGGTGCTTGATGCGCTGCGTCGCGCGGGACCGCCGAATCGTCTCAACCCGGGACGCCTGCTCGAAGAATTGCTGACCCCGTCAGGCACGATGACAAGCTGGATCGATCGTCTGGCCAAGCGTGGTTTTGTCAAGCGTATGCGGGATCCGGAGGACCGCCGCGGAGTATTGGTGCAGTTGGCACCCCTTGGAAGGCGGTTCGTGGACGACAGTTACAGGAGCATACAGGCGCAGTGGCGGGGAATGCCCGAGCATGCGGCGCTGGCAGCAATGGCGCGGCAAGACCTCAATGCACTTTCCGATCTGCTTCGCAAACTTGCACTTGCGCTGGAAAGCGCGCCGTCCTGCCCTACGCTAAAACCGACGGGAAAGCGCAAATCCGGCATCAGCAACGCCGGGACACATATAAACGGTAGTCAGGATTCAGGTGCCGGTCGACAAGGAGGGCGATGATGCGGGACCCGTTTCTGCGTGAAATCGTGCAAAACGCGCTGATGGGAATCGCGGAGGAAGCCGGAATCTTCGGCGCCCGCAGCGCCTATTCGCCCTTCGTCAATCAGTCTTCCGAGATCGCGATCGCGCTGTTCGATCGCGATGCGCGCCTGATTGCGCATTCGGGCAGCGGCACTATGCATGTGGCGGCGCTGCACAGCATGCTGCCCGAGGTGCTCAAGGACAACCCGCCCGAAACGCTCAAGGACGGCGACGCAGTTATTTGCAACGATCATTTCCGCGGCGGGATCCACCCCACCGATGTCGGCGTGTTCCGCCCGATCTTTAGCAAGGGAGCGCCGCTGTTTTACTACGGCGCGATGATGATCGTATCGGACCTGGGCGGCGTTTCGACCGGCGGATTGCCCGCCAACGCCACCGAATGCTTTCACGAGGGGTTGATGATTCCGCCGGTCAAGCTGTACGAAGCCGGCGAGCCCAATCCCGCTGTCCACCGGATGATCCAGGCCAACAGCCGCACCCCGCAGCGGGTGATAGGTGATATCCGCGCGCTGGTGGCGGGCGGCGGGATGGCGGAGACGCGGCTGCTGGAATTGGTCGAAAAGTATGGCTACGAAGAAGTTTCGATCATCATCGAGGAGCTGCTCAATTACTCTGAGCGCCTCACGCGTCAGGCGATCGAGCGGATGCCTGACGGCGTGTATCGCGGCTCCTACGTCGTGGAGGAGGACGGCATCGAGCCCGACAAGACTTACACAGTGGTTGCGACCGTCACTATCGACGGATCCCGCTGCAAGCTTGATTTCACCGGCACCGACCCGCAGGCGCGCGGCGCAATCAACTCCTCGTGCTCGCAATCGATCTCGGGCGCGGTGTTCACGCTGCGATGCTTCCTGGATATCGACGTGCCGATGAACGAAGGATTTTATCGGCCCATCGAACTGGTGCTGCCGCTGGGGACGCTGGTTAATCCCAAATATCCCGCGGCCTGCAATATCCGCCTGGCCACGGTGCAGGCGATGGTCGAATCGATCGATCAGGCGCTGGCACCGGCGTTTCCACAAAAGGCGATGGCGGCCAGCGGCTCGCCCCACGTTTACACCGTCAGCGGGCGCTATCCCGACACTAACCAGATGTGGAGCATGCTCGACCTGCAATTCGCGCCGATGGGCGGGCGCGCCGACCGCGACGGCGTTGATGCGCTGTCCCATCCGGTGCTGGGCTTCCCCGGCTACTGGGGCAGTATCGAGTCCTACGAATGGCAGTATCCGGTGCTGTACCGGCGCTTCCGCTTCATTCCCGATTCGGCCGGGGCGGGCAAATGGCGCGGCGGATGCGGCCTGATCAAGGAACTCAAGTTTCTCACCGAAGCTGAATTGACGGTGCGCGCCGTGGACCGCTGCAAGCTGCCGCCCCAGGGTGTGGAGGGCGGCAAGGCTGGCAAGGGCGGCGGATGGATCCTCAACCCGGGCCGCGCCGACGCCGAGGAACTGCCGCTTAAGAAAACCAACGTGCACGTGCATGAGGGGGACACCCTGGTCATGCTGGTCTCGGGCGGCGGCGGGTTCGGCGATCCATTGGCGCGCGATCCCGAGCTGGTTGCGGGGGACGTGCGAGCCGGAATCGTCACGCCAGAGGTGGCCGCGCGCGACTACGGCGTCATCATCGACAGCGACGGCGCTGTGGAAGCGCCCGCCACGGCGCGTCTGCGCGGCAGGAATGAATGATCGCACCTGGCCTAAGGGGCAATGGATTATTCGTTTTCCGTGGCACAGGCTTCCAGCCTGTGATTGTTTTCGCAATCCGCGGAAGTCGCTACCGGCAAGAGCCCAAGATGAGAAATAGCCGCATGAAGTTCGAATTGCAGACAAATCACAGGCTGGAAGCCTGTGCCACGGAAAAAGGCTAGATGACAGTGCCACAAGGCAAATACTTCCTCGGAATCGATATTGGCGGCACCTTTACCGACCTCGTCCTGGCCGAAGAAACCAGCCATCAGCTACACAACGCCAAGACTTTGACCACGCCCGATGATCCGGTTGAGGGCGTGATGAGCGGAGTACGCGAGGTGCTGAGCCAGGCCGGCGCCTCGGCCCGCGACATACAACGCGTGGTCCATGCCACGACGCTTGCCACCAACCTGATCCTCGAGCGCAAGGGGGCCAGAGTCGGCTTCGTCACCACCGACGGGTTTGGCGACATGTTCCAGATCAGCAAACAGCGCGCGACCGGGCTGGACCGCTACAATTTGTTATATGTGCGCCCGCCCGCGTTCGTGCCGCGCGAGATGGTGGTCGAAGCCGTCGAGCGCCTCAACGCGCAGGGCGAGGTGCTGGTCGCGCTGGATGAGCGGCAGGCGGAGCGGGCGATCGCGGGGCTGGCCGCCAGGCGTCCCGAAGCGGTGGCGGTCTGCTTGCTGCACGCCTACGCCAATCCGGCGCATGAGCAAAAGCTGGGCGAAATGATCCGTCGCCAGATGCCGGGGATTTACGTGGCGCTCTCCTCCGAGGTATGGCCCGAGTTCCAGGAATATGAGCGCGCCGCCACCACCCTGCTTTCGGCCTATGTCGGCCCGATGATGTCGGCCTACGTGGGCCGGCTGGCGCAGGAATTAAACGCCGCGGGCGTGCGCTCGACGCTGCAAATCATGCAGTCCAGCGGCGCCGTGATGACCGCGCCGATGGCCGCGCGCAAGGCCGCCTACAGCCTGGAATCGGGGCCGGCGGCGGGCGTGATTGCCACCGCCCATCTGGGCCGCATCTGCAACCTCCCTAACCTGATCTCCTTCGACATGGGCGGCACCACGGCCAAGGTCGGGCTGATCCGCGACGGCAAGCCCACCATCACGCACAACTTCTGCGTGGGCGGGTCGGTCAGTTCCGGCGCGCGCAGCACGGGCGAGCCGATCAAGATGCCGGTGATCGATCTGGTCGAGGTCGGCGCCGGCGGCGGCAGTATCGCGTCGATCGATTCCGGGGGTTTCTTGCAGGTGGG
>DASZGF010000128.1:0-4823 GCA_035939115.1 Binataceae bacterium (SeqCode) | reverse complement strand
GCGCGGCGACCACGCCAGCCCCTGCACCGATTCCCACGTTTGCGACAGGTCCTTCTTATTCCCCGCCGTGTCCACCACCGACACCACGCCCTGATCGTCGCGCCGCTCCGGATGATCCAGAAACGCCACCCATTTCCCATCGGGCGACACCCGCGGATGACTTACCCATCCCGCCGTCTTGTACAACACTTTCCCAATCGGATACTCCAGCCGGTTCTGCCCCTCCATGTCCCGCACCACAACAAAGTTCGTCCCGTCTGGCGACCAGTCCGCCCACTGCACATCTTCCAGCACTTCACGCGGCGCGCCTCCACCCAAAGGCACCCGCGCCAGAGTTCCGTTGTTGATATAAGGCTCGGTGTTGTGGCTGCGCAGCAGCACGGCCATCTCCCCTTGGGCCGACACCGACTCCACCTCCGCACCCCTCAGACCGAATGGCTTCGACTCCGGACTCTCCGGCCGCGTCGTGAACACCTCAATCGGAGTCTCTTCCCAAGCCGCGCTGTAGATCATCGTCTTCCCATCACTGCTGAAACGCGCCATGCGGATTCCGCCATGCCGGAACGTCAGCTGGTGATACACCGGAGGAATCAGCGGCGCCGGCTTCGCCGTAACTCGCCCCACCAGGAATCCCGCCCCCAGCGCCACCGCTGCCGCGCCCGCGGCCACCCACTTCATGCTCGCTGCGCTTGTTTTCGCAACCGTTTCCCGCGTGGCCGCACTCGCCGCGACAATCCGGCCCGACTCGCTGTCCCGCTTCAGCCGCTTCAGATCGCCGCGCAACTCCGCAGCCGTCTGGCAGCGCAGATCTCTGTCCTTCTCCAGCGTCTTGTCGATGATTTCTTCCAGACGCGCCGGCACCTGCGGATTCAACGTGCTCGGCTTCGCCGGCCGACGTTCCAGAATCTCGTTGAACACTACCGCCGACGTCCCGCCTGAAAACGGCTGCCGCCCGGTCGCCATCTCGTACAGCACCACGCCAAACGAAAACAGATCCGTGCGCGCATCCAGTTGCTCCCCGCGCGCCTGCTCCGGCGACATGTAAGCCACCGTCCCCATCGTCATCCCCGGACTCGTCAGGTTCACATCGCTCGCCGCCGTCGCCTGCGTGTTTCCACCTGCCAGCCCAGGACCGACCTTCGCCAGCCCAAAATCCAGGATCTTCACCGCGCCGCGGCTGGTCACAAAGATGTTCGCCGGCTTGATGTCGCGATGCACGATGCCCCGGCTGTGCGCCGCATCGAGCGCGTCCGCAATCTGTATCCCGAGATCGCACATCTGCTCCAGCCGCAGCGGCCGGCTCTCGATCCGGTGCTTCAGGGTCAGCCCGTCGAGAAACTCCATCACGATGAACGTGCGTCCACCGTCTTCGCCGATGTCATAAATCGAGCAAATATTAGGATGATTCAACGCCGACGCCGCCCGCGCCTCGCGCCGGAATCGCTCCAGCGCCTGCGGATCTCGCGCCAGTTCTTCAGGAAGGAATTTCAGGGCAACAAACCGCCCCAGCCGTGGGTCCTCGGCCTTATACACCACGCCCATGCCGCCGCCGCCCAGTTTTTCGACGATTCGATAGTGGGAAACGGTCTGCTCAATCATGGAAGCCGGCGCCCATCTTATCCATGCCAATCTGGGGCGTCAACGCCGCTTACGCCGCGACGTCATCCCGGCTCGAATTCGAGGCTCGGCGGCGATGAGCATGCTAGAATTTCCACAGGAATTTTCCCGCGAGACCCAGGTTTGATCGAACTAGCGCCTTCCATATTGTCGGCCGATTTTGCTCATCTGGCGGACCAGGTCCGGCGCGCCACCGAGGGCGGCGCCACCGTGATCCACGTCGATATTATGGATGGGCATTTTGTACCGAATTTGACCATTGGCCCTCCTGTGGTCAAGTCGCTGCGGAAGGCGACCAACCTGCCTCTTGATTGCCACCTGATGATCGAAAATCCCGATGAATTCATCCCGGCTTTCGTCGAGTCCGGCGCGAATTGGGTTTCTGTGCACCAGGAAGCTTGCGTCCACCTGGACCGTACGCTGCACCATATCCGCGATCATGGCGCGCTGGCAGGGGTGGTGATCAATCCCGCAACGCCGGTTGAGACGCTCTCGGAAGTCCTTGATATTGTGGACTATGTCCTGGTGATGTCGGTCAACCCAGGTTTTGGAGGGCAAAAATTTCTGCCCAACTCCCTCCACAAAATGCGGCGGCTCGCGGAGATTCGCGCCCGCCGGGGACTCAACTTCCGCATCGAGGTCGACGGTGGCGTGGCGCTCGACACCATAGCCGAAGTGGTCCGGGCGGGAGCAGAAATTTTGGTGGCGGGCAACGCCGTGTTCGGCAATGGTGATCCAAAGACTAACGCCGAAAAGCTGTTAAAAGCGGCCACGGAAGCTACGTTGCAGAAGGTCTGATTTCGAAAAGGGCCGTGCTCAGCCCTTTCGCCCGGGAGGCAACCGGGCAGCGCGGGAAGAGGCAAACCACCCGCGTCACACTGATTTCCCGAGGTTCTTATGTCACGTCGTATTCCGGTCATCGTTCTGCTGGGCGCGCTGGCGTTCAGTGTCGCCTGCACGAACAAAAAGGTGAACAACCCCCTTGCGAACGTAGGCTCGAAACAGCCCGATAAGGTGCTGTTCGATCGCGCCATGGACGCTCTCAAACATAACCGGTACGACGTCGCGCGCATGACCCTGCAGACGCTGATCAACACCTATCCGGACTCCGAATTCATCGCGCGCGCGAAACTCGCCGTCGGTGATTCCTGGTATGCGGAAGGTGGCACGGCCGCTCTGACGCAGGCCGAAATCGAATACAAGGACTTTGAAACGTTCTTTCCCAACATGCCCGAGGCCGCCGAGGCTCAGCTGAAGATCGCCAACATCCATTACCAGCAGATGGAGAAGCCTGATCGCGATTACACCCACGCCAAACGCGCGGAAGAGGAGTATCGCAATCTCATCCTGCAATATCCGGACTCAAAGCTGGTCCCGGAGGCGAAGCAGCGCCTGCTGGAAGTGCAGGAAGTGCTCGGCGAGCGCGAATTCGAGATCGGTCGGTTCTATTACTTGCGGCAGTCGTATCCCGCTGCCATCGCGCGCTTGAGCACGCTGGTCGAGCGCTACCCGCTCTACAGCGAGGCCGATGAAGCGCTCTATCTACTCGGTCAGTGCTACGAAGGCGAGGTCGCCCTGATTCGGTCCAAGAGCTTCAATGAGACCGCCAAGGCCCGCGCCATCGAGCGGGAAACCAAGCGCGCCGTCGATGCTTACTCGAAGATTCTGACTCGCTATCCAGAGATGAATCGCGCCGAAGACGCCAAGAGACGGCTCGAGGCGTTGCACCGGCCCATTCCGACCCCGACCCAAGCCGCCATCGCGCAAAACAAAGCCGAGGAGGAAAGCCGGCATAGCACCGGGATCGTCAGCCACGTCATGCGAGGCTTTCAGAAGCATCCCGATGTAGCGCGCGCGACCAAAGTTGGGGACCCGCAACTCGTCGATCCGAAGGGAATGAGCGCCACCGACGTCAGCCGCGATGTGACCGGGGCGATGTTGGGGGCGCCGGCTGCCTCCGGAAACAACACGCTGTCGATTGAGATGCCTAAAGACGGCTCGGCTACGCCGCCCCCCAACGAAGCCCCGCCGCGCTCGGATGCAGGGACACCAGCTGCAGGGGATACCGCTGCCGCACCCCCCGCCGCCTCGGATTCGAACGAGTTAAAGCCGAATGCTGCGCCTGACTCGAACGAACTCAAAGTCGAGCCGGCCGATAACGGCGGCCAGACTCTGCCTCCGCCGGCCCAGGTCAACGAAGTCCAGAATGGCTCGGTACAGCCTGTCGACAGCAGTTCCAGTTCGTCCACTGCCTCATCATCAGGCACTTCCACGAGCAAGAAAAAGAAGAAAAAAGGATTAGGGAAGCTGAATCCGTTTTAGGTGCGCTCGAACGGAAGCTCCAGCTGCTTCACTTTCGTGTATCGGATCCTAAGAAACGCCGCTAACTGCGGCGTTTCTCGTTCCAATCTCGGTAAGCCATGACCCCCGGTAACCCCTCGTAACCGCCTTCCGCAATTGACTTGGGCAGGTGCACAGGTTAACTTCGCAGGTATCTCCCCCTTCAGCAAAGGACACCCTTTGGCCCGCAAAATCCTGCTTGCCGACGACAGTGTGACCGCCCAAAACATGGGCCGGAAGATCCTCACAGACGCCGGTTATGACGTGATTACCGTCAATAACGGCTCGGCAGCGCTTAAGAAAATCGCCGAAGGAAAGCCCGATCTCATCGTCCTCGACGTATACATGCCCGGCTATAGCGGCCTGGAAGTATGCCAGCGCATTAAGGAGAACCGCGAAACCGCGCGCATTCCGATTTTGCTGACCGTCGGCAAGCTCGAGCCGTTCAAGCCCGAAGAAGCCCGCCGCGCCCGCGCCGACGCCTTCGTGGTGAAACCGTTTGAAGCTAGCGAGCTGTTGGCCGCGCTCACCAAGCTGGAAGACAAGATCATTCCTCAGCCCGAGCCGTATAAGCAAGGGCGCTTCGCCAGGGCGGTTGCCTCTGTCGATCAGGAATCGACCGAGAAGTTCGGTGATAGCGATGAAGGATGGAAGGCGCGCCTTCGTATCCCGGGGGGACCGCCAAAATCGCGGGATAACGAACCGCCGCCTGATTACACGGCGACGCAAGGCAAGGGCTTCCGCGATTTCGTCGAGCCCACGGCCAGAAAGACCCAGCCAAAGCCGGCTGCAGCGGATACTTTCGAGCGACCTGTGCCCGCTGGAGTGCCGCACGACATCACTCCCGAAGAGATCGCCGCGATCAC
>DASZGF010000127.1:0-27042 GCA_035939115.1 Binataceae bacterium (SeqCode) | reverse complement strand
GTGACTTCCGCGATCACTGTGTCACCGTCTGCATACAGGTGATTGATTTTTGAACTGCGTTTACCCTTGAACATTCCGGGAACGCTAGCCCGATACTTGCGCACTGCTGCCTTGCCAACTTTGGGCGGCAGCCCCGGCGGCGGCTGCCAGACCACATCGTCAGTCATATTAGCCATCGCGGCGTCGAGGTTGTCGTGGAGCAATTCGTCCCAGGTGATGCGCACCAGTTGCTTGTTTTTGGCTAAGGTGGCACCATCCGCAGCGCCCGTATCCGCGTTAGCCGCCGGTGGCGAGGCGCTGCTGTCCGCGCCCGCGCCACTGGCCGGCTGACATACTGAGAGGCAAAGCGCCAGCAATGCCGCTGGCAGAGCGAAATTCCAAAGGCGATTTCGAATAAGCATGATGGGCAGGCGCCTCCTCTGGCAATCCGAGGGTTATTAGATTTTCGCGAAATAGCTTCGAATGGCTCATTAACACCGTCGGCGCACGAAGCCAAGACCCGTGAAGGTGTCGCGAGGAATGATTATTAACCGGTCGGCCGCCACCTGTTCAAGTCTTGCTTGCGGCACATCCCGGCCCTGCTGTATGTGTACCTCGAGTCGGGAAATCATGAACGTAAATTCTTATCGTTTCCGGTCTTCTTGAGTTCAAAGCCGAGACTCGAGTGGCTTATGGTGGCCGCGCCGCCTCGGCAACTGAGCGAATGCGGCTGTCCACTGCAATCGTGGTTCCGCCGACTTCGTTATTCAAACGGGTCTTCGACAAACTCTGCGAGGCGGTTCAAAATGATCACTCTGCAAGGAAAGACTGCGCTGGTAACGGGCGGCGGCGCCGGCATCGGCAGAGCGATCGCCGAGAGCTTTGGTGCGCTCGGAGCCAAAGTGGCGGTCGCGGAAATCGATCCCAACCGGCTCGCGACGGTGACCGCAGCGCTGGCCGCCGCGGGCGTCGATCATCTTGCGGCGCTGGCGGATGTGCGCGAGCCTGCCGCGGTCGCGAAACTGATGGAAGAGATCGACCAGCGATTCGGCCGACTGGATCTGCTGGTCAACAACGTGGGGGATTACCTGCGTTTGGCCAAGCCGTTTGCGGAAAACAGCGACGACGATTGGGAGCAGTTGTACCGGACCAATTTGTGGCAGATGTTCGCCGTCACGCGCGCCGCGCTGCCCTTGATGCGGCGCGGCAAAGCCGGCGGCAGTATCATCAACCTGTCATCGATCGAAGCCTTCCGTGGCACGCCGGGCTTGACGGTCTATTGCGCCTTCAAAACCGCGATTACAGGCTTTACCCGCAGCCTTGCGCTTGAACTTGCCGACGACGGCATCCGGGTCAACGCGATCGCGCCCGAAACCACCGACACCGAGCAAATCAAGGTCTCGGAACGGCTGGACCCTCAATACCGCGATCGCAATCCGCATTGGATTCCGCTGGGCCGTTTTGGCCTGCCCAACGATGCGGCCGGATGCGCCGTCTTTCTCGCCACTGAATTGTCGGCCTGGGTTACCGGCGCCACGATAAATCTGGATGGCGGCGCTTTGGCCGCTGGCGGCTTTCAGCGAGTGCCCAACGGCGGATGGACGAACACACCAATAGTCGTGGGTAGCGGATTCACTTCGCGCCGCCCACAATAGGCTGGGCGCCAGCCAGAAGGCCGGAGGCGACCGATGGAACTGTCAGGCAAAGTGGCGATCGTAACCGGGGCCAGCCGCGGGCTGGGCAAAATCTACGCCAGCGCGCTCGCCAAAGCGGGCGCTGCTGTCGCCGTAACCGCCCGCACCGAACAGGTCGATAGCGCGCGGCCCGCAGTCGTCCCCACAGCCGGTGAGATGCACCCCGGCAGGGCAGTAATGGTGAGAGCAGGAGCGCTGCCGGGCACCATCCATCAGACCGTTGAGGAGATCACACGCATGGGCGGGCAGGCGCTGGCGATCCGATGCGACATCACCAGCGAGGACGAGATCAAAGCGATGGTCGCGCGGGTGCTCGAGCATTTCGGCCAAATCGACATCCTGATCAACAATGCCGGCGTGTTCCCGCGCTACAACACCCTGGAACTGACGCCCGAGGCGCTCGACTTGCATTTCCACGTCAATGTACGCGGCGCTCTTCTGTGCTGCAAACACGTGCTGCCACACATGATCAAACACCGCAGCGGTGCAATCGTGAACATCACCACCGGCTCGCGTAACCCATGGACGCAAGTCAAGTTCGGCGATCTTGCGCCCAACCCATCGACCGGCGAAGCAGTTCAGGATTCGGTGGCTGCGGCGGGGACGATGGCCTACGTAATCACCAAGGCGGCGCTCAATCGGATGACCGTCAACCTGGCACGAGAGATGGCTCGCCATAATATCGCGGTCAATGCCCTGGCACCGGGCCTGGTTCACACCGAAGGGTCGGCCGCCTATCTGCCCGAGAATTATGACTGGAGCGAGGTGCCCTGGCATCGGGCCACGATTGACAGGCTAGGCCCCCCGCTGATCTTTCTGGCCAAACAGACCGCCGCCGGCATGTCCGCGCAAGTTTTGTTAACTGAGGACTGGCAAAAGACCTGGCCTTGAGTAAACGCGAGCCGCGAAAATCACCGTTCCTCAGTCCACGGGACGCCGAGATGAGATGGCAAATTAAGTTGCTTTAAGTATTTGGCCCGGTATGGCTCCAGTAGGTTTGTTATCGGCAAAAACTACCTGCCCATTGACTATTACATAATCGATTCCCTGGACGTCGCGGACCAAACGGGCCTGATTGGCAGGCAGGTCATGCACCAGGCGCGCAGGGAAACAAGCGATTTCAGGGAGGTTAAATACCACCACGTCAGCGGCATAGCCGGGCTTGAGGCGGCCGCGATCGGTCAGGCCAAACACGTCCGCTGGACGCGAAGTAATGCGCAGCACAGCTTCTTCGATACTGAGTACGCCCAGGTCACGGACCCAACGCGAAATCAGTCCCGTGGGCAAGTCGGCGTTGCAAATACTGGAGAGGTGCGCGCCGGCGTCGGTTCCCAGCAAAACGTTCGGGTCTTTCATCATCTGACTGACAAACTGGACCTCATTGTCGGCATAGTGACAAACGAACTCGGTATCGCAGTCGTCGGCGGCTGAAATGTCGAAAAATGTATCGAGGGAATCCTGGCCGGCGGCACCGGCGATATCGGCGATGCTCTTGCCCTCCCACAGCGCCTTGTGCTCGGGTCCCCTGGCTTTTTCCACAAAGACGTTGTGCCAGCCGGGAAAGATGGACGCTCTCTCAAGCTCGTTTCGCATCGCCGCGCGTTCTACCGGATCTCCCAGCGTGGCGGGAATTTCATGCGCGGGCAGAAACATTACCTTGCGCCAGGTTGGCAGCGATGCGAACAGCGGCAACAACTTGTGCCAGCTAAGGTGCATTTCCATTGGCCGGAAGCCGATCTGCGGGAAGAGGCGCAATCCCTCTCGAGCCATGATCCTGGAAGTCTCGGAGAGGATAAAGTTCGCACGTCCGGGATAGCTGGGAACATGTCGGACGGGGGCGAACGTGACCGGCCGTGCTGCAGTCTCGGCCAGCACCCGCATGTCGTCCAGGTCTCCGGCTTCGAACTCGCCGCGCGGCAGGGCCAGGGTCGGCGCGACCTCGATCACGCCCCGCCCCGTCTTGCGCAGCGCGCGCGCCAAGGCCAGCAACTCGGCAATATCCGCGTAGAAGCTGGGAACGGATTTGCCCTCACCGTCGACGTGCGCCGAAATGCGCGACGTAGACCATCCCAATGCGCCCGCGTTGACAGCATCGACCACCACTCTCTGCATGCTGGCTATTTCAGCCTCGGTCGCGGCGCGCCGAAAATCAGCCCCCATCACATATCGGCGGAAGGTCGAATGGCCAACGTAAAATCCGATGTTGATGGCCTTGGGCCGGCGCCCCAGAGTGGTGACAAAACTGGTAAAGTCCTCCCAGTCCCAGGATAGACCGGCTTCCAGGGCGGCGAGGGACATGTCTTCGACCACCGCCAGCATATGACTAATATATTCGCGGTCTTGCGGCTTACACGGCGCCAGCGTGAATCCGCAATTGCCGGCAATCACAGAAGTGATCCCGTGCCAGGAGGAGGAGCTTAGGTACGGGTCCCAAAAGATCTGGGCATCGTAGTGCGTATGCTGGTCAATGAAGCCGGGCGCCACAATCCGCCCTGACCCATCGATGACCTGCCGGGCGCTGTCGGAAACGGTGCCCACTGCGACGATCTTGCCTTGGGAGATCGCCAGGTCGCCCCGAAAGCTGGCCGCTCCAGTGCCATCCACTATAGTGCCGCCTTTGATTATAAGGTCGTACACGGTCTCTCTCCTTGAATCCTTGGGTTCCTCGGTGTTTCGTCTGATAGCTTCACCCAGAATCCGCTCAAGTATTGCCGAAGTAAACCTTTCGGTTTAGAAGTAAATCCTCATTCGTTATAGAAGGTTTCAGGATGGCGACCAAGTATTTTGCTGGCGTGGACATTGGCGGGACCTTTACCGATGTGGTTTTGGTGGAGGAGCACAGTCATCGGCTGTTTACTTCCAAGAAGCTGACAACGCCCAGCGAGCCGGGGCGGGCGGTCATCGAGGCGATTGAAGAGGCGATGGTTCAGGCCCAGGCTGCGCCGGCTGCTTTAGACCGCGTCGTGCATGCTACCACGCTTGCCACCAACCTGGTGCTGGAACGCAAAGGCGCGCTGGTGGGGTACATTGGGACCAAGGGCTTTGGCGACATCTTCATGATCGGCAAGAACCGACGGACGGGGGAGGCGCGTTACGACCTCGCTTACCAGAAAGCCCCGGTGCTGGTGGCACGGGAGATGGTGGCAGAGGTGAGCGAGCGAATGAACTTCCGCGGCGAGGTGGTGACGGCTTTGGATGAGAAACAGGCACGGACGGAAATCGAGCGGTTGGCCGGCAAGAAGCCGCACGCCGTGGCCATCTGTCTGATGCATGCTTATGCCAATCCCGCCCACGAACGCAAGGTGGCCGAGTTGGTGCGCCAGTTCACGCCAGGAGCGTATGTGGCGTTGTCCTCCGAAGTATGGCCCGAGTATCGGGAGTACGAGCGGGCCTCGACCACGGTCATGTCGGCGTACGTGGGACCGCTCATCGCCGATTATGTGGGTGAGTTGGAAACCAAATTGCGGCGGATGGGCATCGGCGGGTCGCTTCAGATCATGCAGTCCAACGGCGGGGTGATGTCGGCGGCAGCGGCGGCGCGCAAGGCGATTTATCTGGTGGAGTCGGGGCCGGGGGCTGGAGTAATCGCAGCGGCGCATTTGGGCCAGTTGTGTGGGCGGTCCAACCTGCTGTCATTCGATATGGGCGGGACCACCGCCAAAGCTGGATTGGTCCAGAACGGCAAGCCCAGCATCACGCACGATTTTCAGATCGGGGCTGGACTTAGCGTGGGCGGCCGCAGCGCCGGGCAGCCCGTGAAGATTCCGGTCATCGACCTGGCGGAGGTAGGCGCGGGTGGCGGCAGTATCGCCTGGGTGGACCGCGGCGGGATGCTCCAGGTGGGGCCTCGAAGCGCCGGGGCCGCGCCGGGACCAGCTTGCTATGGGTTCGGTGGACAGGAACCGACCGTGACCGATGCCAATGTGGTCCTGGGCTATATCGATCCGGGCTTTTTCCTAGGTGGAACGATGAAAATCTACCCCGAGCGCAGCCGCGATGCGATTGCTCGGGTGGCCCAGCAGCTGAAGCTCGACATGATCGAGGTGGCGCGCGGGATCTATGAAATCGTCAACACCCACATGGGATCGGCTATCGAGGTAGTGACGGTGCAGCGCGGGATTGACCCGCGCGATTATGCGGTGATGGCCTTTGGCGGGGCGGGTCCGGTGCACATTGTCAAAGTGGCGGAGCAGTTTGAAATTCCCAATATCATCGTGCCCCCCTCACCGGGTTTGATGAGCGCTTTGGGGTTGCCGTTCTCCGACATGGTGGAGGACTACGTTTCGACCCTGTTGATGGATGTGGCGCAGGCGGATTTGGCGCAGGTCAACCTGCGGTTCCATGAAATGGAGGAAAGCGGCCGCGCCACGATGCGCAAGGATGGGGTGAGGGAGCACGACATCGTGATTCAGCGCACCATCGACATGCGATTCAAGCATCAATCCCATGAACTGGCCGTCGAGATCGGGGACGGTGAAGTGACCGAACAGACCCTCAAGGACGCCGATACCGCGTTTCGCAACCAGTATTTCGACCTCTATGGGGTCCGCCAGGCCGACGCCTGCCAAATGGTGAATTTCCGCGTGCACGCCGTGGGTAAGGTCGCCAAGCCTGAGCTAAGCGAGAGCCCCCGCGGTGACGCCAAGCCGGAGCGGGCGCTCAAAGCCAGCCGCCAGGCGTATTTTGGCGAGGTCCAGGACTTCGTCGATACCGCAGTATATGACCGGGCGCGCCTGCGCCATGGCGATCGCTTTTTTGGACCCGCGATCGTGGAAGAACCCGATTCGACTACGGTCTGTCCGCCCGGATATGTGGTCGAGGTCGATCGCTATCTCAACCTGCTCATTACCAAAGCGTAAACCATGGAAGTCAAAATGGATAATCCGATTCAGTTGGAAATTATCAAGAATGCCCTCAACCGCATCGGAGAAGAGATGGCGATTGCTATTATCCGGGCCGCGTACTTTACCTTCATCAAGGAAATGGCCGACATGAGCTGCGCGATCTTTGATTACCAGGCGCGCCTGGTCGCCCAGTCGGGTGCTCCGTTGCTGCACCTTTCCAGCCTGCGCCCCTCCTTGCGGGAATTGATGAAAGACTTTCCTCCCGAGCAAATGAAGGAGGGCGACGTCTATCTGTTTAACGATCCCTTCCGCGGCGGAATCCATTCCAACGATATCATGGTAATCAGACCAGTCTTTTATAAGAGTCAGCTTACCTTTTTCACTTGCGCTCTGATCCACGTATCGGACTTGGGCGGTGTTTCAGCCGGCGGTTTACCCGCCAACGCAACCGAGTGCTACCACGAAGGTCTGATGCTGCCACCGGTCAAGCTTTATGATGGCGGACAACTCAACCACGACCTGGTGAGAATCATTCGCGCCAATAGCCGCACCCCCGACAAGGTGATGGGCGACATCAACGCCATGGCGGGCGGCAACAACTTCGCGGCCAGGAAGATGACGGAATTGCTCGACAAGCACGGCCGCGACAAATTACTGCACTACGTCAATCAACTGATCGAATACACGGAACGGCGCACCCGCCAGGAAATTGAAAAGATCCCGGACGGAGTTTACCAGGGTGAGTACGTCGTCGAAGAAGATGGAGTAGATCTCGGCAAGACCTTCAAAGTCAAGGCCACGGTAACTATCGAAGGCTCCAACTGCCATGTTGATTTCAGCGGCACGGACCCGCAGGCGCGCGGACCGATCAACGCAGCCTACTCACAGTCGACCTCGGGTGTGATTACCGCCTTGCGCTGCATCATCGATCACAGCATCCCAATGAATGAGGGCTGTTTCCTGCCGATTCAGGTGACGCTGCCAGAGGGCACCCTGGTCAATCCGCGCCGTCCGGCGGCCTGCAACGCCAGGGTCGCGGTGGTTCAGGCCGTAATCGACGCGATCCATCGCGCGCTGGCCGCGCCCTACCGGGAGAAGGTCGCGGGCTGTGCCGGAACCACGCACGTATATACGGTCGGGGGCGTGGACCCCGACAACGGGAACTGGAACTACATGGACGCAATTGTGGGTGCGATGGGGGCCACATTTGGCAATGATGGGCCCGACAATGGGATTCATCCCATCTACAGCACCGGCGATGGCTATGGGGCCAGTATGGAAGCATACGAGACTGAACTACCGATTCTGTATCATGGCTATGGGATCTGGAACGATTCCGGCGGCCCGGGGAAATGGCGCGGCGGCTGCGGCACCTGGCGAGAGGTCGAGTTTCTACAAACGTCCCTATTAACCGTGCGGGCCAGCGACAGATGCAAGCTGCCGCCGCCCGGAGTCGAAGGCGGCAAAACCGGCAAGGGTGGCAGTTGGTTTATTAATTTGGGTAAACCAACCCAAGTTCTACTGCCAACCAAAAAAACCAACCACCCGGTAGAACCAGGTGACGTTTTGACCATGTTCACCTCTGGGGGCGGTGGTTATGGGGATCCCTTTCAGCGTGACCCTGAACTCGTTGCGAGAGATGTCAGGCAGAAGCTGGTTTCGGTTGAAAGCGCAGCCCGTGATTATGGCGTGATTGTTAATCCGGTCACTGGCACAGTAGATAGCGGCGCGACGGCGCGGCTACGGCGTTGAGGACGGTTGCGCCCGTCCAAGCGGCCTACGTGTCTGTGTATCTCTATTCGCAGGAGCACTAACGCAAGATGAAACTCAAAGGTAAGGTCGCGTTGGTTACCGGCGCGAGCCGCGGCATCGGCAAGCGCACCGCGTTGAAGCTTGCCGCCGAAGGCGCCGACGTCGTGCTGACCGCGCGCACGGTCGAGGATGGCACTAGCCGATGGCCTGGCAGTCTGGACGCTACCGCCCGCGAAATCGAATCGCAGGGTGTCCAAGCGCTGGCGGTCAAATGCGATCTGACGCTCCGCAGCGAAGTGGAAAGTCTTTGCGAGCAAGCGCTGAGACGCTTTGGCCACGTCGATTTGCTAATCAACAACGCCCGTTACGTCGGACCGGGCGGCGGCACATTTGATCCGTTCATGAAGATCACTTTTGAAGGATGGGAAAAGACGATGGCCGCCAACCTGATGGCCCCAGTCATCGCCGCGCGGTTCCTGATGCCGGCAATGATCGAGCGCGGCGGCGGTGTGATCGCCTGTGTTACGTCAGGCGTGGCCACCCTCGAGACCGACGCGCAGCCCGGCCAGGGTAGCACCAGCGTCGCTTATGCCACCTCCAAGGCCGCGCTCAACCGACTTGTGCTGGGTTTGGCCAAGGAAGGACGCACGCACAATATCGCAGTGGTCGCGGTGGATCCAGGCTTCACACTGACCGAGAAGTTCGCGATGGCTACCGAATCGCACGGCTTCGACACCAGCGAGGCGCATTCGATGGACGTCCCGGCGTGCACAATCCAGTATCTGTGCACTTGTGCAAATCCGCTCGACTACACCGGCAAGGTTATTGTGGCGGAGGAGTTCGTCCATTCGCACCATCTGCTGTAGTGCGCGTCCTCTACAACCGAGGGTCGCTCGGCGGAGGCGAATACACTACCGGTAACAGGAAAAGACCGAATGAAAGAACCAGCAGGACCAATGGCCGGGGTGCGCGTGGTCGAGGTGTCGCACTACGTCGCCGGCCCCATGATCGGGCGGACCATGGCCGACCTCGGCGCCGCGGTGACCAAGATCGAGTTGGCCAAGCATGGCGATGGCGCGCGTAATAATCCGCCTTTCATTAGCGGCGTCAGCGCCGCTTTCGCGGTCCAAAATCTCGGCAAGAAAAGCGTCTGCCTTGATTTCAAAACTCCCCGCGGCGCCCAGCTCGCCCAGGCGCTGGCGGCCCGCGCCGACGTTTTTATCGAAAACTTCACGCCCGGCGTGCTGGCCAAGTACGGGCTCTCTTATGAGGAACTGAGCCGGCTCAATCCGCGCTTGATTATGTGCTCGGTTTCATCTTACGGGCAGCTCGGCCCCTATGCACAAAAGCCCGGCAACGACCCGGTGGCGATGGCGCTGTCGGGCGTGATGAGCGTCAACACTCATCCCGGGATGGCGCCAGTCTATACCGGCGCCAGCGTCACGATCGCCGACGGCGTAGCCGGTCTGCATGGCTTCGGGGCGGTCTGCACCGCCTTGTACCATCGCATGGTCACCGGTAAAGGCCAGTTTATCGATGTCTCGCTGGCACATGCGATGGCCCATATCAATCATCCTGCAATCGCCAGGTACATGGCCGGGTCACCGCTGCCGTTGCCACTGGGCAGCCATGGCACCACGCTATGCCCCTTTGGGGTTTTCAAGGGCACCGGGGGCTATATCGTTGTAACGGTGCATGCGCATGAGTGGGAGCGCTTCACCCAGGCTATCGGTAAGCCTGAGCTGGCTCAGGATCCTCGCTACGCTGAACAGACCGAGCGAATGAGGAACCAGGCCGAGGTGATAAAAATAGTCGAGGACTGGATGCAAACCTTCCCCAGCATGGCCGAACCGTTGGCGGCTTTGGAGCGTTTTCGGATCAATTGCGCACCGGTACTCGATGCAGCCGGGGTGGTGACCGATGCGCGGGTCGGTTTTGAACGGCTCCTTCAGCCGGTCGAAGTTCCCGGCGGTCAGCCGCATTCATATCCAAAGACGCCTTTTTTCTTCTCCGATTCTCAAGTCGCGATCTCGGGTCGTGCATCACTCCTGGGCGAGGACAATGAGCGAATTCTGGCCGCCGAGTTAGGCATCTCGGACAAAGAGCTGGCGGAGCTGGCCGCGGCGGGTGTGACATACCACGAACCGATGGTGGATGAGATGCGAGCAAAGAAACTCATCTGAGAATTGGCTGGACCCAAACTCTAACCACCACCATCAAAACTAACGCAACCATTCGGAGCGCATGCAATGAAACAGCGGGATCGGATCAAGATGACGCCAAAAGAATGCTGGGACTTCCTCGACGAGGGCACTCGTACCGGCAACACGATGTTTTTGGCCACCAATGGCAAGGACGGTTTTCCGCATCTGGTCTCGATGGGCTACGCGCTTAAAGACGGGGCGGTGATTTTTGCCACCTATCGCAAGTCGCAGAAAGTGGTGAACCTCAGGCGCGATCCGCGAGCCGCGATCATCCTGGAGGCCATGGGCACGAATGAATACAGCGAAAAGCAGGGGGTGATGGCCCGCGGGCATTGCGAAATTATAGATGATGGTGGAGTCGAAGCGCTCAAGATGCTGCATGAGCAAGCTGAACGCCTAAGCGGGGTGCGTAGTCCACGCAGTGACTATATGGAAGAGCGCGGTCACAAGCGGGTGATGCTCAAATTCATCCCGGAGAAATGGGCCAGCTGGGATCATCGCAAGCTACCGCCAGGAACTTACTGACACAGTTTCCTAATACAACGCAATTTCGGACCGCCTTAATCGGGTTTTTTCGATGGAGGTTGTGATGCGCCTGAAAGACAAAGTAGCGCTGGTGACCGGCGCCAGCAGAGGGATCGGCAAGCAGATCGCGCTCGAATTGGCGCGGGAAGGCGCCCATATCGTACTGGCGGCGCGCACGGCACAGGGCGCCAATAGCCCATATCCTGGAACCGTCGAGCAGACCGCACAGGAACTCCGCGCTCTCGGGGTCAAAGCCCTGCCGGTCAAATGCGATCTTGCGATTCGCTCAGAGGTGGAACAACTCTGCCGCACCGCGCTCGAGGAATTTGGGGCGGTGGACATCCTGGTCAACAACGCCTTTTATACCGGTCCCGGACATTACGACGCGTTTCTCACCATGACCCCCGAACAATGGGAAGTGGAAATTGCCGTGGATGTGACCGCACCGGCCATCGCCAGTTGGATGCTGCTGCCGAAAATGATCGAGCGCCGCGCCGGGACCATCGTATGTATAACTTCGGGGGCAGCCCACAACGATCCGCCCGGGATGCCGGGCCGCGGCGCCACAGGTCCGGCCTATCCGACCGCCAAGGCGGCCCTGAACCGCTTCGTGCAGGCGATCGTCAAAGAGTTCAAAGACGACGGGTTCGCCGTAATCGCCGTCGATCCTGGGTTTACCCTCACCGAGAGGGCGGAAATCGCGGTAAGCCAATGGGGTTTCGACCTCTCGCGGGCCCATCCTATGGCAGTGCCGGCGAAGACCGTGCATTACCTGTGCACTTGCAACAACCCGATGGAATATACAGGCAAGGTGCTGGTCGCCGCTGACTTCGTGAAGGAACGCGGACTATTGTAAGCTGATCGACACTCCGGAATTCTCGTTTCGCTAAGCCTGCGCCGCGCGAGGTTGCGCAACCGCGCCCTCGCGGAGCTGGACCGCAGATAAAGGAAGGCATCCGATCAGTGAGAAACCGGCGACGATCAGTATTGCGATGAAAAGCTGCAGCGCAGGCACATAGCTGCCGGTCCAGTCGAAGATCGCCCCACCCATCCAGGGACCCAGCGTCCCTCCCACGGTAGAGAAGAAGCCCAACAAACCAGCCAACGTGCCGTATCGTCGCAGACCGCAGGTCTCCACCAGTAGAATCGGACCCAGCGCGGACGGGGCGCCCCACGCAGGACCCATGGTAGCCACAAAGACGGCTGGGGCCAGACGATGGCCTATACCAATCAGGGCCACATACCCGAGAATGAAACCGGTGAAGTCCAACCACATGGCAATTCGGGCACCGACCCGATCCGCGAGCAGACCGAACAATGGCTTACAGCAGCCGCCCAGAAACAGCATCGCACTAAAAGCGGCCGCGGCGCGCGCCGCGGTAAATCCAGACTGGATGAGATACGGGACCAGATGAGTTATGGTTCCGGTGGCGACCAGCCCGTAGCCCAGGTAGGCACAACCGACGAGCCAGAATGACCGGCCGCGCAGGGCCTCTGAAACCTCCAGTCCTGGCGTGGCGGCGCTAAGCCGGGCCAGCTCCGCTTTGCTTTGCCCAGGCGGCGGCGCAGGCGGCCGTCCCACGATTATCAGGTTTAAGGGCAAGAGGATCAAAACAACCGGCAGCGCCAACATCGCGTAACCGACCCGCCATCCGGCCCAGTTGATAGTGGCAAGCGCCAGCGGCGCCATCACAGTTCCACCCAGCGACATACCTGAAATGGCCAGGGTCAAGGCCAACCCACGATTTTTTTCAAACCAGTTGCTGACCAGGTATGCGGTGGCGGTTATGCCCGCTGCCGCCGCACCTAGGCCCTGAACAATAAAAGCGACCAGCATGAACTGGAATGAATTGGCCTGGCTGGCAAGTAGGAAGCCCGCGGCAGCGAACAGCACTCCCACCGTGATGACGATCTTCCCGCCAGTGCGGTCCAGTGCCCAGCCGGCCACGGGCGCGCCGAGCCCTGACATCAGGCCCAGCACCGACTGCAGGAGCGAAAGCTTGGCGTGGGTCCAACCGAAGTACTTCAAAAGGAACGGAAAGAAAATCCCCGCCACTGCGAACTGAGTGCCGCTGATAAGAAATACGTTCAGAAAAGTAACCGCGACGATAAGCCACGCGCGGCGGTCGCCTTGACTCATGCCATTGTCCTCGCTGGGCCTTCCGCGCTGATTTCGCCGGCCGCATAAGGTTGAGGCGAGCATAATTATTGGTTGAACCGGGAACAACTGGAATTGAACCATCCCTGACCCTCATCGGTTTGACGGATGCTTAGCGACTGCGCTAGGGCTGCGTATGTTAAGCGCAAGGGCGGCAGTGGGGGCCAAAGCTCTGGCGAAGGAGAAGCGCAATGGCGGCAAAGCAAGACGACAGCTACGCGGTAGTGTGGCCTCGCGGCAAGAAGTTTAATCCGCGTATCGAACCGGCCAAGCGGCTCTCAACATTGGAGGGCAAGGTGGTAGCCGAGCTTTGGGACTACGCTTTCCAGGGCGAGTTAAGCTATCCAATGATCGAACAAGAGCTTAGTAAGCGCTATCCCGGGGTGAAATTCATCGGCCCTGACGCGTTTGGCAATACCCACGGCGGCGACGAACATGAAGTGATCGCGGGTTTGCCCGAAAAGCTCAAAGAATTAGGCGTTGATGCGGTAATCTCCGGCATCGGCGCTTGAGGAAGCTGTACGCCCGCCGTGTTGCGGGCGAGCGCAGTGGTGGAACGGCTCGGGATTCCGACCGCCACCTTGGTTGGTTCCGGGTTTGCGGTTCAAGCTGAAAACAGCGTTGACGGTCTCGGTTTTGAACGTCTTCCGTTGGCGATTTTTCCCGGTCCGCATCCCAATCAGCAAAGCTACGAAGAACTCAAGAACGGGGTGCTCAACGTCACGGTCGACCAAGTGATCGAGGCGCTCACGGTTGATCTCGCGCCTGCGCAAAAAGCATCGGGAGAACCCAAACCCGAGGAGATCGTATTTACCGGCAGCTTCGAAGAGGTCAACGAGTTCTGGCACCGCAACAAGTGGAGCGAAGGGCTGCCGGTTATTCCGCCCACGATCGAGGCAGTGCGGCAGTTTCTAAAATTCACCGACCGCAAACCTACGGAAATGCTGGGCGTGTTGTTATGCGACCAGCGCGAGGCGACGGTGTGGAACGTCGCGGTTAATGGGGTGATGGCGGGATGCCGCCCGGAATACATGCCGATTCTCCTCGCCATCGTGGAGGCGATAGCCGATCCAGGTTTCGGGATCGAGCACAGCGGCAATACGCCCGGAGTGGAAAGTTTAGTGGTTCTGAATGGGCCCATAATCGAGCAGCTTGGGTTCAACTCCGCGCAAGGGGTGTTGCGCGATGGAATACGCCCCAACACCAGTATCGGGCGCTTTTATCGCTTGTATATGCGAAATGTAGCCGGTTTCATCCTGCACGAGACTGACAAAGGCACGTTGGGCAGTTCCTTCCGGGTGATCCTGCCGGAGAACCACGATGTCCTTGCCTCCCTCGGATGGCAGCCGTTGGCCGCGGACTTGGGATTTAAGGCTGACGACAACGTGGTGATGGTCGGAGGATATACCGGCAGTGAGACCGTCGCGCACATCGCGGGTACGAACGCCGAGCAGGTGATGTCCTATATCAGCGAAGTAACGCGATGGATCGCAGGCAACTGGCATATAGTTTTTACCTGGCATATCTCAGTGGGCACCACACGCCACCTGGTAGTGCTATCGCCTTTGATCGCCGAAATCATCGCCAAATCGGGATGGGACAAGGCGCGGGTCCGGCAATACCTGTTCGACCACGCGCGGATTCCAGCGTGGCAGCAGGAGCAGATCCTTTGTCACTGGATGATGGGCAAAAACGAAAACAACCAACTGTTGAATGGTGTGAAGGAAGGGCGATTGCCCAAAGTATTTGCCGAGTCGGAAGATCCCAACCGAA
The DNA here is from genome assembly GCA_035939115.1 of Binataceae bacterium (SeqCode). Classification (GTDB taxonomy): domain Bacteria; phylum Desulfobacterota; class Binatia; order Binatales; family Binataceae; genus JAJPJA01. The sequence continues at coordinate 12,113 of DASZGF010000127.1, read as the reverse complement.
TGGTCCCGATTGTCTGTAAGCCCGAAGATTTCATGATCGGGGTGGCCGGCGCGCCAGGCCAAAAGCATGCTCATGTTTTCGCTCAAAATGGATTTATAAATTATCCGACCGCGAAGAAGATTCAGTTGCCGGCGAAGTGGAACGAACTGTTAAGCAAAACGCAGGGTCCCAAAGCCGGTTGACGATACATTTTGAAAATGCACCTGTCCGGATGATGGGCGGGTGAAGAGGCTTGGTCGCGCGAAAGCCCGTTATGGCGGAGAAAAACGGTATCGGCAAGTACGCGGTAGTATGGCCGCGCGGAACGAGACAAGTGCAGGGCACAAAGCCTGCGCCGAACGAACCGGCGCCGGAGCAAATCATTTTTACCGGCAACGCCATCGATGTCAACGAACACTTTTATGCGCAGGGCTGGAGTGACGGTCTACCAATAAGCCCCCCCACTGTGGTCAGAGTGCAGGAGTTCCTTAAATTCACCGACCGTGCGCCCCAGGAAGTCATAGGAGTGCTGCGCTGCGAGCAGCGTGAAGCGACGGTTTGGAACGTGGCGGTCAACGGGGTAATGGCGGGATGCCGTCCCGAATACATGCCGATTCTGTTGGCCATTGTCGAGGCGATGGCCGAACCTGGCTTCGGCCTGGAGTACAGCGGCAACAGTGAAGGTGGGGAGGCCCTGATTATCCTCGACGGGCCAATCGTCAAGCAATTGGGATTCAATTACGAGCAGGGTGCGTTGCGGGCAGGCTACCGTCCCAACACCAGTATCGGCCGCTTCTATCGCCTGTACCTGATGAATGTGGCGGGCTTCGGACCGCAACACAATGATCAGGCGGCCTTCGGCGGCACTTGGAAGGTGGTCCTGGCAGAGAACGTTGACTTCCTGGCCGAGGTCGGTTGGCAACCGCTATGTGCGGACATGGGTCTCGCCCCGACCGATAATGCGATAATCCTTGCGCGTTATAGCGGTGGCGATACGCTGGTCAATGTTTTCGGCGACAGCGCCGATAAGTCGATGCCATACATGTGCCACGTAACGCTCAAAAGTAATGATACCTGGCATCTCAAGTCCGGCGCAGTTGGCAAGTTGCGCCCACTGGTGGTCCTGTCGCCGGCGATCGCCGAACCGATTGTCCGATCGAATTGGTCCAAGCAGGACGTGCGGCAATATCTGTTCGACCATGTGCGGCTGCCGGCCTGGGAATTCGAGCAGCACTTGTACAAGTTTGTAGAAGGCGTTGAGAATCCAGCGGGACAACTGACCCTGCGCGTGGCGAAGGGGGAATTGCCCAGGCTGTTCGCCGAATCGGACGATCCCAACCGGATGGTCCCAATCGTCACTGCGCCCGATCACTTCATGATCGCTATCTCGGGCGATCCCGGGCGCGATAACGGTTACCTATTCTCGCACAATGGTGTTATGGGATATCCGACCTGCAAGAAAATCAAATTGCCGGCGCAGTGGGACGAGCTGCTGTGCGCCGCCACGGCACTGTAGTTCCTATAAAATAGTCGATTCTCAGACGCGCTGGGCTGCGGAGGCTCGGGCCGGAGCAAGATCATGGACGCCGGTGCGGTCTTCCAGACGCGAGCAAAGGAATGGCACGACAGCGTTAAGCGTGGCCAGAATCGCGAGCAGAACAAAGAATGGATTATAGCTTTTGTAGGTATCGAACACGCGCCCGGCCAGCAGGGGACCGACAGACGATCCCACCATGCCGCTGAAGTTGAGTATGCCGCTCAGCGTGCCAAAACGCTTGAGTCCGAAACAGTCCGCGATCAACAGCGGCATCAGCGTTACTGGAGCTCCCGATACCAAACCGTAAAACAGCGCGTATAGGGCCACGGCGCCGGGATGGATCGCTTTTAGCAGGAACAGGGTTGACCAGCCGCATCCCAACCACGCCACGGCGAGCATGCGGCGGACTTCCACGCGATCCGCAATCGCGCCGGACATCGGTTTGCCGAATCCGGCCACCGTCCACTGTGCGGTCAGCGCCAGAGTGGCATGAACCGGGGAATAGCCAAGACCGGTCAGAAAGGAAATTTCATGAACGTAGGTGGAGGAGGCCAACATATAGGAGATGAAGTTGGCAACCAGCAAGAGCCAAAAAGTGTGCCCTCTTAAGGCCTCGCGCAGCTCTAATCCAGCCATCAAACTGGAGTCGGTTCGGCTGCTATTCGATGCGCCGCCCGGACGGGTGGTAACGGTGGTTAGCACCAATGGAATCACCAGCACTACTGGCGGAATCGCCAGGACCAGATAAGCAAGGCGCCAGCCGAACTTTCCGATCATGGAGGTCGCCAGTGGCGCGATTAGACCGACGCCGAAGGAAACTCCAGTAGCCACTAGACCCAGGGCCAGGCCACGCTGTTCCTTAAACCAGTACGAGATTACGACCGAACCTGCAATCAGACCGGCACCCGCGATGCCAGCCCCCATCAGGAAGTTGGCTAACACGAGGGTGGAAAATGCGTTGGCATGACTGGCGACGATAAAGCCGAGCGTAGTAACCAGGGCACCGCCGCAAATGATCCACCGGGCCTCGAACATATCGAGCAGCCAGCCTGAAAACGGAAGCAAAACGGCGGCAGTTGCGATATTTACCGTCGTCAGCATCGCTATTCTGGTTCGGCTACCGCCGAAATATTTGAGTAAAGGCGCAAAGAAGACCGAACCCATGACTGAGCCAGTTCCATGGATGAACGTTGCGCACAGCCACATCACCAGCACCATCAGCCAGGGCCGTTGTTGTTCTGTCATAGGTCAGTCGGTCTCCCTTAGTTCAAGCTCAGATGAGTGGGCGAGCTGTAACGCACTTCGAGTCTGGTCTTCCAGGACAGCTTTGCCGGGCAAACCTGCGCCGGCTACGCGGTGTGTGTGTTCGGCGTTGCCCCGCCGATCATCTCGTCCATCCTGGTTACCGAGCTCTTTACCCTAAGCCGCATTACGCCATCCTCGGCGTTTAGCTCACGGGTCATACAGCAATACTCGAGCGTGATGCCGTTGGGATCCTTGAAATAGATCGATTTGCACCAGTTGTGGTCGGCAATTTGCGAAACTTGGACCCCTTTGGAAATCAGCTCTTGCCGTTTCGACTCGAGCGCGGCTTCGTTTCCGGCTTCGAACGCGAAATGATAAAAAGAAGCCGGCACGCCAAGTCCACGATTGATCCCGGCGTCGTACTCGCGAGGAATTCCGGGCACATCCCGCGCTTCCATGAAAGCCACGAGCTGATCCCGTCCCACGTCGAAGAATACGTGGTTGATTTGTCCGCCTTCTTTCATTTCGATAATGTCCTGGATCACAGGCTTGAAGCCGAGCACGTTTTCCCAAAAATCGCGGGTTCTCTTGAGATCCAAGGTTGACAGACCGATATGCGAGAAACCTTTATGCGACAATGTCGTTCTCCTTCTGGCCTGGTTCCGTTAGCGAATTGCGCGTGTCTGATGTTGGCTTTTTTATCGATGGTGTCAAGAAAGGCGCCTGACGGTTGAGCAACCTGGCAGGGTGCGGAAAAACTAATTTTCGGGCACTTGCATTGATATTAGCTTTCGGCACCCTGCATAAAAGCTGCTTCTTTCCTTATCTTCTCTCCCTATGGGAGAGATAAGAGAGAGGGAACAGGCTGCGGAAGTCCTTTTCCGCAGCCTGCTAGTTTTCGTGAAATGCCGGAAACTGTCCGGTTTAGCCCGGTTGCCGTGGCGGCACGAGGAATATTACCTTGCATGCGTTGGCTGCCGATTGCCGAGCGGCGGTCCGCAACTCTCTGCGCCCTTTTAGGAGAACATCAATGGGAAATCGCGTGAAGCAGGTGAGCCTCAAAGAGGTTTCGCCTGAAATATTGCCAATTTACCAGCGGATGTTTGGCGATCGAGATCCTGTGGCTGAGCCCGGAACCAGAACGGGGACGCGCGGCGACTACCATACCTCCCTGGCCCTGGCACCCGATCTCTTCAAACTGGCCTTCGATATGCTTCTGAAACTGTTGTCACCAGGCCGGTCGCTCGACCCGGTTCTCCGCGAACTTGCGATATTGCGCACCGCTATCGCCGGCGATTGCAGGTTTGAGTATTCGCAACATCTAAAAACCGGACGCGAAGCGGGAGTACCTGAAGAAAAGCTTCAGGCGATCAAGGGATGGATGACGTCCGACATTTACAACCCGGCGGAGCGCGCCGCGATGGCCGCCGCGGACGAGTTGGTTACCCGCAACCTGGTTGAAGATCAGACTTTCGCGGCCCTCAAAAAGCATCTAAATGACGAGCAGATTGTGGAACTGTTTTTCGCGATCGCCACCTACCGCATGCACGGGATGATGGTGCGGGCCCTCCACCTGGAACATGACGACGACACCACAGCACGAATGCAAGAGGTGCCGGCGCCGAGCGCCAGGGCCGATTGACCTGATATCTCTGAAAAGATGACTGGAGGCTGAAAGAGCGAAGACCCAAGGTATTACTATTCTTCGGACCCGCTCGTATTTGCGCGCTACGCAGTCCGCCGGCTTCGCAGCTCCCCTCTAACCCCTCGCCCGCTTAGTTGCGCGAGGGGGCAGGCAACGCGGCTGCTGAGTTTTTTTCCCCAACAGCCGTGACACGCGGATGAGGATGCAGGTTAAGACAGACCATAGAGCTTGGCTCCATTCTCCCAGACCATTTTGCGCCGCACGCGGTCGGGCAAACCATCGAACAGCTTCTCGATTACTTTGAGAGAATTGGGCCAGGTGCAGGCCGAGTGTGGGTAGTCCGAGGCCCACAGGAAATTATCTTCGCCGAATGTGTTGTACAGCCTGGGTCCCACCGGATCCCATTGGAAGGTGAAGAAGAATTGATCGCGCAGATATTCCGAGGGCGGCTTGGGCAGCTTGAATTTGCTCATCGAATTGAACTTTTCCCAGCGAATATCATAGCGAAAGGCCATGTAGGGCACCCAGCCGACATCCAACTCGACCGAGGTCCACTTAAGCCGTGGAAATCGCTCAAGGACGCCGCCGAAGAGCAGACTGCTGATAGTCCCCTGCATCTCGCGAATGAAATTCCAGCTCACGGCGTCCATGAATTTAACTTCGCCGTCGATCGTCGAGCGGTCCGGCGGAGCCGACGCGTTGGGCCGGCGCGCGGTAATCTCGTGCATCGAAATCGACACTCCGGCATCCTGAGCGGCCGCGAAGAAGGGATCATAGTGGCCGGTATGGTAAAGACGTTCCTCTGGCGCCGCCGACCACGACATCACCGTTTTGACCCCACGTTTTACCATCCGATGAAGCTCTTTGATGCCCTCGTTGGGATCTTCGAGCGAGACCAGCGCGACCGGGATGAGCCGCTTCGGTGCGGTCGAGCAAAGATCAAGCAGCCAGTCATTGTAGGTGCGGAAACAGGCCAACTTGAGCTCCAAATCGTCCATCGCATAGATGGTAAAAGCCAGCGTGGTGTAGAGCACTTCGGCGTCAATACCGTCGGTATCCATGTCTCGGATGCGGGCTTCGGGCTCCCAACAGCCCGGGCGCGCGGCTTCGTAACCGCACTTATGGGCTTCGACCAGGTCCATCCCGTTGGCGCCCAAAGCGTAAAACGGCGCGACGGCCAGATCCGGCGCCCCGAGGGCGCGGAACACCGGTCCCGACCCCGGCGGTCCATCGACTACCCGCGGCGCCGTATCACGATATTTGCGATCCAAACGGTCCACCCACAAAGTGGGCGGTTCGACCAGGTGTGAATCGGCTGAAATGATCTTTTCCTGGCTCATGTTCTCAATCCTTTTTTAGGACAGCAAGAGGCATCGCACCGGTTCGACCTTCTAATCAAGGCCCCAGCTTATTTTAGCCTGCCGCAGATGCAAGAGCTCGGGCACAGGCATGGCGAAGCCTCTCCCGCAATCCGACGTCGGCCCCTCAAAGATCTTAAGACGAAGGGTGTCGGCCCTGCGGCCAATCCAGCGAGGTATTATAAGTTGATCTTGATTGGGCACCAGGCATACGAAATGGCGGAACAAGTGTGGCTTCACGAAAAGATCTTTGGTCGAAAGGCCGGCAAGACCTCTCGCAGGGGGATCGCCTTAGATACCGAATACGTGTTCATGGCTCGCTTCGACGGCACTTACGAGGATGAGTTTCATCGCACTTTGGATGGGATCGGCCAAAATATAATCCTCGGGTGTCGGTACGTCTCCCAACGCCTGTCGATCTCGCGCCTTCGGGGCAGGAGTTTCCGCTGCAAGCACGGGGGCCGGTGCCCATTTGATTGTTTAAATTGAGAGGGGTGCATCCATCGCGGATAACAACGCCATCCGAATCAGCCCGCAGGGGACGCAGACCCAGACCTTCATAGCGGCATCAGCGGGTCGCGGCTTACGGGCGCCGATGTGCTGATGGCGACCAGGCGTTGCGGTGTCTGGGCGCGCTACAGGCACGGACATCCGAAACATGAGCAGCGCGAGCAGTAACCTGCTGAAGCTACACCCGGTGGGCTTCCGATATAACAAAAGGACCCCCCGCGGCGCGATTCAGTGACAATGCGTGATCGCGTCACCCTGCGGACCGATGATGGCGGTAATCTGTGCGGGAATTGTGCGGGTACACGCGGATACAGGCCACAAAGGGCGCAGACCGCTCGGACTGAAACCCTCAATTTTATGGCATTCTGTGACACTAGCTGTCAGGCGTGGCGGTCCGTGAGGTACTCAAAATCCTCCGTGGGTAACCACATGCGGGTTCAAGTCCCGCCCCCGGCACCACAAATCAGCCACTCTATCGCGCACCCATTCGATCTTAGGACCAAAGCGGGACGAAAAAGTTTCCCGTAGTGGGACGATTCCTATAGACGTGGCGTCGGCCGCGGTCCACGCCATCAACGGGCCGCGACGGCCTAAGAAAACGAAATCGTCAGGGGCAGATTCTATCGTACCCTCTCCCAGTGAGAACGGTGCGGCGCACTCCCTGCGCCGCTTGCTTTCGATGGAGATGTTATTAAGCTCTCAGACAATTTTGAATTATTCAGATAAACTTCGTCAGAAAACGCTAACTGGCGAAATGGACCGACCGAGCCTTATTGCGGGGAATCCAATGTTGAGCCGCGGAGTATTGCGATAGATAGCGCGCTACCTGATCGCCTGTTTTGCTGGCCAGGTAGTCGATTTGGGAAACATAGATCTTCTGCCCACTCGAAAGCGCGTCCTCAATTGCTGTCAGCGCGGTAATGGGGCCTAATAGAAATACTCCAAAACCGATCGAGGCCGCCATCCCGGGCATCTTTCCGCTGTTGGCACGGGTATGAAAAGCAAGTACTTCCGCTTTTTCACCATTTACCACGCGGAATACATGAACCTCGGTGGCTAGCCGCGACTCTCCCAAACCGAACCCAAGAGCGACGCGCGTAAACCGATTCCCTTCGTCGACGTCGGTTAAGCGGCCACTGACCAGAAGAAAATTACCGCGTGCAGGCACCTCGTCGTCGCCGGCGGTTCGCGTTGCCATCAGACCTGTCTTGCTTAGTCGCTGCGCGGCTTCGTGCGAAAGGGTGGCAGCCACATGGCGACCTATTGCGACGCGACGCTCATCCGCCGAGCTGATCCTGAACAGGTCAATGGCGCGATGAAATAGGCTCCTGTTTTCGGTTACCGAAGATGAGGCGAAGTTGAAGTCGCGAACTTCAATCTGCGCTGGAGAAGTCGGCTCCGCTTCAATCGCGTTATAAGCAACTGAAGGGTCAGGTGGCCGAATAGATCCGGGAGTGACCGAAACTGTCGCGCAACCGGCCAAGGCCAGCAACAACACAAAAATTGTGCAACTCCGCGCATAACAGCAGAACGAATTAAACAAGCGCATAGTCATCTCCCGCGCGAGCCGGATAAACTTTCGCGTCAAACAACCGCGCCGGTGCTTACCGAGTGGCTTACTTGCCATCCTATGCAGGGAGTATGCCGGGAGAATAAAAGTGCGGTCACGAGATAAAACTATCCGCAGTACAACATGCCCACTAGATCGGGTCGTAGGCTGGATTCACTAACGAATCACACAGATTCCCCGCAGCGACGGCCTAACATCTGGTAACAAATGCAAGCAAACGCAACCTCTTGCAGGGTCGAGAATAAATTACAATGTTACAAGGGGCCAGCGGACTCCTGTCGAACGAAACAGGGAGCCTATTCCCAAGGGCGGAGCTGGCACGATGCATGCGCCTGGTGCGCAGACTCCTTTGTAAGAGGTGTTGACTATGTCTTTAAAGAAGGCTCTGGGTAGAATTGCCGTGGTGCTCTCGAGCATAACGGTTTAGTATGTGTTTGGCAGGCTGCTTTTCCAACATAAACGAAAACACACGCACACCCACGCGGGGCGTCGAAGTTTCATCTGCTGCTGGTCCGACCGCCGCCATCGAAAGTGAAGACGGCCTCCCGCAAAGACAGCGCATGACGATTTACCTGGAGCCCTGGATCCTGGGCAGCCGCTGATTTCCAAATATTCCATCGCGTGAAAACAGAGACCGCCAATGGGCGCCCCAGCATCTGCTCCAGGCGTTTGAAGCCCTCGTCGACCCACAGGCGTTCTTCCTCGTCGATTGCCAATTTGGGCGAGAACCCCAGCATAGGCGACCGCCATCAAGGTGGTGCGAGCCCTCCGGCGCAGCAGCGGGCTCGGAGCCCCGCGCGCTCAGCGCAGGTTGTAAAACTCGATTGCGCCTTGAGCCATGACCTGGCGGCGGATGTTCGGCGGCAGTTTCTCCGCGATCATCGCCGGCGCGCCCGGGAAGAACCCGTCGAGATGGGGATAGTCGGTCGCCCACAGAATCTTGTTGGGACCCAGGTATTCCGCCATCGACGCGATCGTGCCCTCGATTGGCTCGAAGGAAATCCAGCACTGCCGGCGAAAGACCTCGCTGGGCTTGGTGTGCACCTTCGGTGCCCATACCTTGCTCTCTTCGAAATGGCGGTCCATCCGATCCAGCCACGCCGCCATCCATCCGCCGCCCGACTCCAGAAAGGCGAAGCGCACTTTGGGGAAGCGTTCGCAGACCCCGCCCCAGATAAGCGACAGCGATGCCAGCATCATTTCCATCGTGTGGCAGACGATGTGCCTGGCGCCGACGTTCTCGAAACGGTCCGCGCCCACCGCGGGCATCCCGCCGATACCCTCATGCAGGCCGATGGCGAAGTCCAGCTCCTGGGCTTCGGTCCACAACGGATCGTAGGCGGGATCATCCAGCGAGCGTCCGTGGTAGCGGTTGGGACGCACGAAGCCGGATCGCATCCCCAGTTCCTTGCGGGCATGACGCATCTCCTCGACCGCCAACTCGACTGACTGCATCGGCAGTTGCGCCACGCCAAAAAGGCGGTCCGGATAGGGCTTGCAGAAATCCGCCAGCCATCGGTTGTAAGCGCGGCAGACCGCCGCCGCCAGCGGCGCGTCCTGTATGCTACCTGCGTTCAGCCCCAGTGAGGGGTAGAGAAAGACCGCATCGATGCCGTCAAGGTCGAGATCGGCGATGCGGGCATGCGGGTCGAAGCCTCCCTTTCGGCCTTCGTAGTATTTCATCTCAAACGGCGGCCGCTGATGGTTTTTCGCGGTGCCGACGCCACCGCTCAGACCCAATCCTTTCTCTCCGCCGGGGAAAATTCGTCCTTCGAAGTTCATGTGTTCGTTGCCGCGCTCGTCGATATGGCATCGGGGCGCGCGATCGCGAAACGCGGGGTCGATGTATTTCTCCCACAGGTCCAGGGGCTCCAACACATGGCCGTCCGCATCGATAACGTTGTAAGTGCGGCTCATAGATATCTCCGATATCCGGTTTTCACCCGGTGGTTCCAACCTGCCGCCCGCCAACACGGGTCTGCTTGCGGCACAAGTGAACCGGGCCATTGCCAGTAATACGGCCTCGAAAGCCTTCGCTACACTAGGGCTTTTTCTGATGACTGGAAAGAGCGGCCCGTTACGTTCGTGGTGTGGATGGTCTGCGCGGCGGGCCTTTGGCTGGTCTGGCTCAGATGAGGGTTCAGCTTAACTTTGCCGGCCTGCGCGGCACCGCGTTGCATGAGTACGCAATTCGATTCCTGTTCGGCGGACTGATTACGGTAATAGCTGGTCTGGTGGCGAAGGAATGGGGACCGCGGGTGGGCGGTCTGCTGCTGGCTTTCCCGGCGATATTCCCGGCCAGCGCGACACTCATCGAACGACATCAAATTCAACGCAAGCACAAGGCGGGACAGCATGGAGCCAGACGCGGCAGGCAGGCCGCGGCTTTGGATGCGGCCGGTGCGGCGATGGGATGTTTTGGGCTGTTCGTATTCGGATTGCTGGTGTTCTTATTGCTCCCCAACCACTCCCCGTGGATGGTGCTGATGGGCGCCGCACTGGCCTGGTTTGCTGTTTCGGTGGCGGTTTGGAGAATCCGCGAAGCCTGGTAGCGCCGGCCTGCGATTTCTGGGTCCCCTCATCGAGCAGCGCGAGAATACTAATCCCGCAGTTGCGGCTGTGCCCGCGTACCGTCGACGTATGGCTGGTCTTGTACCATTGAAGAGAGTCCCGACTGCGGGCGTGGTCAATTGGCCGAGGTTGACAGGCGCGGCATACTGACGAGAATCCGATTTGGCAGGCGCCGCGGTGCTGGCGTTCCATAATCCGCCTCGAAAGCCGCACGCCAAAAGGAGGAGCCATGCAGGGATTCAAGCAATTTCTATTGCGCGGCAACGTGGTTGATATGGCGGTCGGCATCGTTATCGGGGCCGCATTCGGCGGCGTCGTATCCTCCTTCGTCAAGGACCTGTTAACGCCGTTTATTGCCGCGATTGTCAGGAAGCCGGACTTTTCAGCCATCGCCTTTGAAATCCACGGCAGCAAGTTCCCGGTCGGCGACTTTGTCAATAACATCGTCTCCTTCGTGATAATCGCCGCGGCGGTCTATTTCTTTGTTGTGCTGCCGATCAATACCCTGGTCGCCCACGCGCGCAAAGCGCCGCCCGTCGATCCGACGACCAAGAAATGCCCGGAATGCATAAGCGAAATCCCAATCCAGGCGAAGCGATGCGCGTTCTGCACGTCGGAGCTGCCAGCTTGAAAATTGCGCCCGCCGGCACTCGCAGCGCTCAGCTCCGTAGCGCCGCGGTACTGGCGCGTTCGCAGCTTTGCGCAAGGTTAGCTCCGCTGTGTGCTTTGGGCCCTGGTGAAGCGATTAGCCGCGGCGTGTAACCGGCTCTGAACCCCGCAGGCATTCGCAGTACTGCCGGCTTTCTTTGTTGTCGACGGAAGGGCATTCAACCCAGACGCATCGTAGTCTCTTACGCGCCAATTTTTATTACCCATTAGCCAGGTAGCGTATCTTTCTGAATACGATACAAATGGCATATTGCATAGCCGTTATTCGATAGTTTTTGCTTTGAAGTCGCCTCGATTAAACAGCGCAGGCGCTGTGAGTAGAGCCGCAAAGATGGGTAGTCGGACTTCGCGGCCTTGCGGACAAAGTTCGTTTTCTGCTACCCCCGATACATCAGGGTTAGCTAGTCAGTTCACTGTTCCGGAGGTGACGTTATGAAGGTTTCAGCGTTCGCCGCGGCATGGTTGCTGTTGGCGCTGGTCGCGATGGGCGGTACAGTCCGCGCCGACCAGCCGTACGACCCCTCGGTCTATACCTCGATGGGCGAGCCGACCGACTCCATTCCGGTCGGCACCAGGATCACGATTCAGAACTGGCAGAACTACCAGAAATTTATGTCGCTCGGTCTGCGCTCGCTGATGAGCCAGAAATACTTCTGGAAAGTTCCGGCCGAGGCGGTGCTGGAGGTCGCTCCGACGGTCAAGATTGGCTTACCCCGCAAGTACCGCGAGGATACCGAAAAGTACCATAACCAGACCAAGCTGGTGCAGAAGGGCGAGGGGTATACCGTCTCCGGCTACGTCGCGGGCATGCCTTTCCCGGATATCGACCCCAAGGATCCTACGGCCGGCGTCAAGCTGATATATGACAACTATTACAATTACATTCCTTACCGGGTGTTCAGCGAGGCCGGGCCTAAGAACGGCGCGGGCTGGACTTCCGTCGACCGCTATTCGAACAAAACCTACAGCTATGTGTACGAAATCTATTTCAAGTTCAAACACATAAGCGATCCCGGAATGGGCGTGGAT
>DASZGF010000126.1:0-4089 GCA_035939115.1 Binataceae bacterium (SeqCode) | reverse complement strand
GCCTATGCTGTGTCTTGCACCTCTGGTCTTGGTAGGTGACCCCATGACGACACCGACACAACCCTCGCCGGAGCTAGGGTCCCGACCAGATTGGTGTAAAAATATCCTTTAAGGATGTGGGCGTAACCGCCTTGTCTTGATAAAGCGGTGAATGGTGGGCCGCGTTACGCCGACAATCTTGGCGATGGACGCCTTTGAGACCTGCTTTTGCAGGAGAAGGCGGATCTCTTACTCTTTCCCATCCAGCCGCGACTTTCCCAGCACACCCTTCGGGCGGCCAAGCAGTCGGCCCTTGGCGCGGGCGGATGCCAATCCTTCACCCCTCTTTGCGCCTAACTAAAGGCGGTTCGTTCTCGGTGTTCTGGGGCGAAGCGCGCGTGGGTTGGATTGCCGTCGACGACCTCTGGGGCGCCATCCGCGACGCTCTGCCGCAGTTCACTCCGGACGAATGCGCCAACTACTTAACCGCCGCAGGTTACGAACCAGAGTGTTCGGATTCCGCTCTAGCCAGACAGCTCCCGCTGTCTCAAAGCATTCGACGACGGACACCCGACCGCAGACGTGGCTCTTGCCTTGGTGGTCTTGGCCAGCTGCCTTTTCGGTCCTGTGATCACAGGCGGACAAACCAGGGCTCCTTCTCGATCTGCAGTGGCAGAATGATGCGAACGACGCAGTTGTACCAGGCGATGGTCAGCAGCAGCTCCAGCCGGCCCCGGTCGCCGAGGAAAGACACTGCTTCCCAAGTGCTATTGGCGACCTTGCCCGCGACCGTTACTTCCTTCGCCAGGCGGATCACCGCGCGCTCCTGCCCGGTGAAGCACGCCGCTGTCTCGAAATCGCCGAGGTGCTCGAGCTGCTCCCGCCGCACCCCGGCGCGAAGCGCCGCGTTCCAATGATGCTCCACCTCGTATTGCGCATCGGTCTCGAGGCCCACAGTGACCACGGCGAGCTCGCGGAACACCCGGGACAGCGTCGTTTTCTTGCGCAGCGCCGTCGCCAGCCCAAGGACCGCCTCCGCGAGATCGGGAGCGTTCGCCAGCGCCAGGAAGATGTGCTCCAGATTTGGGCCGCGCTCGGCGGCCAGCCGATCGTAGAGATCGGTCCTGCCCTCGGGCATTGTGTCTCGGCTCACGTAGCCAATTCTCGACATATCTCGAATCCGCTCCTTTCGGGGTGTTGTTCAGGGTATTGACCGGGGAGTGCCGCCGGGCCGACCAGAGCCGGCCCGCCGCCCAGGGCTCAGGTCATCTTGAGGTAGGCCTCCAGTGACGGCTCCGGCCCGCCCGGCGGCGGGCTGGTGCAGACCGTCCCCTCGAAAAGCGATGCATTCTTCAGCCAGCTGCTGCGCGGCGGCAGTCCCCAGGATTCGGTCACCCGAGGGAGCCCGGTCAGATCATGGACGACCGGCCCGTCATCGGCGTCGCCGTAGTAAATGGGGGGCGGCAGCAACTCGACCCGGTGGCAGTCAGGATCGAGCAAGTAAACATAGTACGAATGGCCCAGGCTGTGTCGGCCGGGCCCGAACTCGACGTGATCGCCATAGCCCAGCCTGCCGGCGAGGTCGCAGGCGCGGATGATATCGTTAATGCCGCCGACGATGTAGCCGTAATGATGCAGGGCGGGTCCGGGTCGACGGATGAACACCACGTCGTACACCGTGTCCTTGATATGCAGAAATATGCCGACCGGCTGTCCGGACACGACCATGTAGTCCACGATGCGGAAGCCAAGATCGGCGTAGAAGCTTGCGGCCTCCTGAATGTCAGGCGCGGCGATCTGGTAGTGGTCGAAGCGGAGCGCGCCGGCGCCGCGCAGGGCCTCGAATCGCTGGTCCAGCCGCTCAGCCCGCGTCATCTTAGAGTACAGCTCCAGCGGCGTGCCCGCGACATCCGTAGTGTGCAGGGTACGAGCCTGATGCGGCACCTCGACGAATTCGGCCCGCATCCCGCGCTGCGTGAAGAAGAACTTCGCCTTCTCGAGCTCCGCCTCGTCTTCGGTTAGCAGCCCGGCCCGGATGCAGGCGGGCGCGCCATCTGTGCGTTTGAGGACCAGGCTGTGATGTACCCGCTCCTCGACGCCGCGCAGGTAGAGCGTGTCCCGGTCCTCGTCGCTTACCACCAGGCCGAGCACTTCCGTGTAGAAGTCCCGGCTGCGCGACAAATCGCGGACGGTGTAGACGAGGTGGCTCGCGCGGGTGATGCGGAAAGGAGGTGACTGAGTGGTCTTGGGGGGTTCAAGCATCTCTGGTGATCCACTTTCTTTCATTGGTTTCTTTTGTTGGTATCTCGGACGCGGTGCAGGGGCATGCGCGGCATCAAGTCGGCGGGCCATCCGCGACCAGAGCGCCGGACAAGGTGACAAACCGCCCCTTTCGCGTCACAACGGCGCTTTCGGGAAAACCTTGACGCAGGTCAAAACCCCGATCCTGCAGCCGAGCGATGAAGTTCGGCAGACGGGCCAGGCACGCATTCTCGATGTCGTGCAGAACCACAACCGGCCAGTCCTGGTCGCCGAAGCGGGTTTCGAAATCGCGGTCCCAGTCCGGGCGGCACCAGTCGCCCGGCACTGCCGTCCAGCTGATCGTGGTGTAGCCCTGCTCCCGCAAGTAGGAAAGCGCGCTGCGGCTGAACAAATGCCGCCCCAGCAGCCCATAATTGCCGTATGGCCTGAAAAGCTTCTCCTGATCCGCGAATTCGCCGATCAGGGCCTGCGCACGGTCGATCTCCTCGCGCGCGTACGCCGCATCCGGACGGTCGCCGAACGCCACCGAGTGGCTCCAGGTGTGGTTGCCGATCCAATGTCCCGCGGCGCTGATCGCCTGCAGCAGCGCTGCATTCCTCGGCGCCTCCAGCCGCTGCCCTATCACGAAAAACGTCGAGAAAAGGCCGTGGCGTGCCAGCACCTCCAACACGCCCTCGGTCGGGCCGTTATCAAAGCTCAGGGTCACGCGGTTCATCGGACGGGTCCAGGCTCTATGCATCTTCGTCGATCGCCGGGTTGCGCAGGATGCCGATGCCGGGAATCTCCACCTCGCACACATCCCCGGCGCGCATCCATAAAGGCGGAGCCTTCGCTTACGGTGCCGCTACCTTCGAGTGAACCCAAATCGTCCTCACGGTGAGGGAAATAAGGCAAATAAATCTGTCCAGAGAAGATTTATCCTACTCAAAATGGCGAACTCTTCAATGCTTTTCTGAGCTCTGCACAGCGCCAATCGCAACCAGGCGTGCAAAACAAAGTTGGCTTCAGTTAAAAGGATAGTCTACGCTAGAGTAAGTTCGGGCTCCGGTTGGGGCCGTTTTAGCTGGGGCGCCGGATCCTGCTTCATAAAGGTGCGATAAAGCACGGGTAGTACGACAAGGGTGAGCAAAGTCGAACTGATGATACCCCCGATGACCACGGTAGCAAGCGGGCGCTGCACTTCCGCGCCTGCGCTGGTAGAAAACGCCATTGGCACAAACCCCAGCGCAGCCACCAGCGCCGTGGTCAGTACCGGCCGAAGACGAGTCAACCCTCCCTGGAACACGGTGTCTTCAAGCGAAGCTCCATCCAGTCGAAGCTGGTTAAAATAACTCACCAGCACCAAGCCGTTCAAGACGGCCACTCCACTCAGGGCGATAAAGCCGATCGCCGCCGGGATGCTGAAGGGTAAGCCCCGCAAATACAACGCGAAGACGCCGCCGCTGATGGCGAACGGTATACCCGTAAAAACCAGGAAACTTTGGCGAACACTGTTTAGGACGAAAAAGATAAGAACGAAAATCAAGGCCAGCGCCACCGGCACGATTAGCATCAGGCGCGCCCGGGCCGCCTCGAGATTCTTGAATTCGCCGCCGAACTCGACCGTGTAACCAGGCGGGATCTTAACTTCACGAGCGATACGCTGTTTGACCTGGTTGACGTATCCTTCCACATCCCGCCCTCCGAGGTTCACCATAATCGCCTCCCGTCGCTGTCCGTTGTCGCGCAAGATCGGTACGATCTCTTCTACAACGCGGAAGTTGACGAGTTCACCAAGCGGCAGCAAACCGTTGGGCCCGACCCGGATCGGGATCTTCTCCATTTGCGTTTGATCGGCGCGCGCCGTAT
>DASZGF010000125.1:0-1968 GCA_035939115.1 Binataceae bacterium (SeqCode) | reverse complement strand
CGAATCAATTGACGAGTTCAGCCACCTTTCGCTTCGCGCGTGCCGCCGCATACATCGTTACCAACGTGTACGCTACCAAGATGGCGGCCGTCTTCATGATTTCAACGTCAACTGTTGTGATCTACACCGGCATCGCTGCGCGCTGGATTGCCTTCATCGGGTATTTGGCGGCGTCGGTGCTGCTGATCGACAGTTATTACATCGGGTGGAGTTTCGCGGTATTGCCCGTTTGGGTGCTTTTGATCAGCGTATATATTTTGGTTGACAATCTACGCGGACGTTAGGGTGCGTAAAGGCCTAGCTTAGCTAGCCTCTGCTCACCAATAGGCAAACCAGCCGAATTGCCGTTGCCGCGCCACTAGGAGCACCGGCGGCGGCGTGTGTCGTTTTGTAATTTTGCGCTGGCGTTGCCGCTTCGGCTCTCGCTTGTTCGAATCGGATGATTGCAGCTGATTGGCAGCAGACGCTGGCAGTTGCGCAAATGCCTCCTGCTCCCGCGGCTTGGCAGAGGCGATCGATGAAGGCGCCGCGGCGCTTTGCTCCGTACTCGCGATCTGCGGAGGGGTGATGGTCGGGACGCTGGTGTCGTAAACAATGCGCTCCGGCCATTTCCGATCGGAGTGAATGCGGATGTCGTACGAAACCGTATGAGCGCTTTGGGCCGGCAATTTCGGAAGATATGTATCCGCAATAAACAACAGCGCGAGCAACACTCCACCAACATAGAAAAAATATCGCGCGAGGGGCATCCGCCGCTCCATCTGCCCCGCCAAGGTTCGATCTGGCAAGCATTGATCGATTATCAAGCCGTCAATGAAGAAGGACGCCATCGACATGTGAGCGGATCGCCGTCGTATTTGGCTATGCAACTCGACGTCTGGAGTTTCCAGCACCGCTCGTTCCGATGCACTTCGCTCAGTTACGTCGCTCCTCGCGCCGCTCCATACCAGGAGATCTCTTCCGATTTGATCATTTCACTCATGGTCAAAACTCCTCACGCGGGTCTGGTGAAGTGTTCCGATGCACGCAGTTCCAAAGTTTGACCGTGTTGATCTAGATCAACGAGGCAATGACACAACGCTTGGAATAAGGTTGCAGCTCCCGGGCCGACTTGTTCCAAAATCAATCGGGTCCGGCGACCAAGGGGAAATGGCTTTTTCGGCAATCGTGGAAGGAAAGGAGAGCAATCATGTCACGTCGAACGATCTTCTCGGTAACTGCATCCATTTTCGTCGGCATCGCGTGCATTGTCATGATCTCAACTGATGCCCTCGCATATCGCGGTGGCGGTGGGCGCGTCGGCGTTGGCCGCGCTGGCGTTCATCACGCAGGCGCGTATCGCGGAGGTGTTTACCGTGGCGCAGCCGTACGTCGTGGCGTGGCGGTAGGCGTTGGGGCTGCTGCCGTCGGTGCTGCTGCCTACGGAGCCTACGGAGCCTACGCCCCACGCTGCGGATACTATCCCAACCCACCTTGCTACTAGAACCTGTCGCTGAGCCCGGTCCGCATGAGGGACCGGGCGGCTGCGAACATTGGTTGTGGCCAGTGCGCGTTCGGCAGGCTTTACGTGCCACCACTTGGCGAGACGCCGTTACGTTTGCCCGGCCGCTAATCCTGAAGGACTGGAACGACCGGCTCTGCTGAACGTAAGAGAAATCCCGCTGCGTCATTCCTGGGCGACAGATGCCGTATACCTGGTACGTGACTTTCGAGGTGCAGAAGCGCTTGTGCTGCCTCGGAGGCGAAGCCCTCGGGCAACCCGAAGATTTGAGACTGAAAAGCAAGCCAGGGACTTCGCACGAGCGAAGTTCAATGAGGGACTGACTGTCTATGCCGGCACTATCAACCCTCATTTGCCGAGACAACTGATCCCTTCGAAAAGGATCCCTTCCTGGCTCGAACAGACGGAAGGACAAGAAAACGTGGATAGCGCTCAGGAGCAAAAAAAGTAGCAGGCGGAATTGCGGC
>DASZGF010000124.1:0-1609 GCA_035939115.1 Binataceae bacterium (SeqCode) | reverse complement strand
GAGCGGTATTTGGACTGACCTGCTCCAAGTATCAATCGAGCGAGATCGATTGGAGCGGCAGAATATCACGCTGCGGAGATGAGATGATGCGGGTGATGCTCTACGAAGCTGCGCAAAGCATGCTGCGTTCGAAGAAATGGTCCTGGCTCAAGGCCTGGGCCATGCAGATCGCCAGGCGCCGCGGGATGAAAAAGGCGATCGTGGCGCTGGCGCGCCGATTGGCCGTGATCATGCACCGCATCTGGATTGACGGCACCGAGTTCCGCTGGACCAGGGAAACCGTAGCAGCATGAGGGCCACATAAGATCACGCGACAGGAGGAAACCCGAGATCCACCGAGCAGTGGAAGGATGTCCGTCGCGGGACGATGGATGAGGTGAGTTCGTATGTCCGCTTGGACCTGCCGTTCTTCAACGGTAAGGCCGACTAAAAGATTGTTCCACCTCGTCCTCGGATCCCATGATGGAACGGCCCGGGTGCCGATTCCGAAGAGAAGCAAGAGCCCGCGAGCGACATCGACATTGCACCGGTGGATAGTCTGAAAGCGCTTGACCCCGAACGGCCGATTAGAGAAGCGGACATCGCTGAATGCTGTCGGCATGTCCGAGAGGTGCCCCCCATAGCGAGCAGAGCGCTGCACACACCATAAAACGGGTTATAATGGTTACGGCTGTAGTGTTTCCATCCCACGAATAGGCGCGCCGAGTCGGGCGTTTTCCAGTCCGGAACTCTGCCACAATCAAACTGACCCACTATTGAATTATGTGGCCGCGTCAGCGTCCGGTCAGATTGCTCTGCAACAGTATTGCATTCGCGCGGTTTGGCCGACCCCCACTGCCGGCGCGGCGCGATCAGGGGTCCGCCGCCGTAGCCTAGGCGGCGGCCCCGCCATCTCGTTTGGACAACTTAAATGAATTCGTGGGCGCAGATCGGAGAACCGTCTATGGGCAAAATCGCCTCAGCTATAGTGGCCGTTACATTGGTCGCGAATGCGTCCTTGTTACCCGCGCCCGTAAGAGCAGAGAATGGTGAAATCGCCGCTGGCGTCGTGGGCGGACTTATCGGCGGAGCGTTGCTCGGCGGCGCCCTGGCACGGCCTGCTCCTCCTCCACCGGTCTATTACGCGCCTGAACCAGTCTACGTCGAAGAGCCTATCTGCCGCTTGGTTCGCGAACGCTACTGGGATGGATATGGTTGGCGGATCCGCCGAGTCCAGGTTTGTAGCTAGTCGCATCCAAATCGCGAATACAGAAGGCCTGTGCGTACCGAAAATTCGATTCGGCGTAGACGCAGCAAGCGGACGGCGTAAGCTCGCATCCTGATGCCCGATCTGTTCAGGCTGATTCTCGGTATCCTGGCTTCGCGCTTCAAGGCGAGAGCGACGCTGGAAGCGGAAAACCTGGTCCTGCGGCAACAGGTCAATGTGCTTCGCCGGCGAACGCCGAAGCGACCGCACCTCAACGATACCGATCGTTTTCTATTTGTTTGGCTCTATCGCTGGTTTCCGTCCGTCCTTGAGGTGGTTGCGATCGTCAGGCCGGAGACCATCATTCGCTGGCACCGTGCTGGGTTTCGGGCGTATTGGCGCTGGCGATCCCGCAACCGTGTT
>DASZGF010000123.1:0-1888 GCA_035939115.1 Binataceae bacterium (SeqCode) | reverse complement strand
CGTGCCGATCCCGGTGCCGGTGGCCTATCACTCCTTCGGCGGCTGGAAGGCCTCGATCTTCGGCGACCACGGCATCTACGGCATGGAAGGCGTGCGCTTCTACACCAAGCTCAAGACCGTGACCGCGCGCTGGCCGACCGGTATCCGCGCCGGCGCGGAGTTCGCGTTCAAGGCGCGGAATTAGCGCGACGTCCATCGGATCCGACCAAGGGGCCGTTCGACGACAGGAATACTTTCCCACCGCTATAGGGGCCCGAAAAATGGGTTTCCGACCTTTCCGCCCTTTCCGCACCACCCCACTTTCTGTCTCGATGCCCCGCGGGCGGGCCATGGCGGGGGTTTCCGCAATTTCCGCAAGCGTTATGCCAATCACGAGGCCCGGCGCGGGCCGGCCGCTGCCAGGTTCTGGTAATTCCCGCAATTTCCGCAAGCGATATGCCAATGGCCGATTGAGGTGCACCCCCTGGGTGAGACAGCAAAGCGCCGCGCGCGCAGAGCCTGCGGGCACGGCTGGCGTGCTCGGGCGTGTAGAGGGTTGTGCGTCCGGGACCGGACATGGTCGATGCTCCCGACGAGGGCCCCGCAGTGTATTTAAGTGATACTTCGACATTTGTCAAGTATAACTTTGGAAAAACTTAAGGCGGCCAATCCAATTTTCGGGCGCCATAGCGACCGAAAATGCCGTTTCAGCTTCTTGAGTGAGTGCCGACACGGGATGAGCCACAACACGCTCAGTTCTGCGAGGAAGCAAGTGACGGCCAAGAGGCTCCCACCGGAATAGAGGGCGCGGGACAGCGCCGAGCGTATTTCCGGCTGGGCGACCCCTGCGACTCCTGCGACAGTTGGGTGGTAAGGTCTGAGCGGCTGCCCGGATGTAAGCCCCCATGGGCCTAAGCGGTCGGTTCAACTTCTGGCGTTTACTTATCCTCACCCCCGCGGGCGGCAGGAGGCCTTTGGCTAAGAGTCGTGAACTCAGAACGGGGTGGTTGGTGGCTTTTGCTGATTGTGGCCGTCGTGACGGTGGCAGGCGCCGCCGTGCAGCTCAGCCAGCGTGATACGCCGCTTCAGTCCCAGGCGATCGGTCCGGTCCCGACCGTCTCATCGTCGCCAAGCTCTGCGCCGCCTAGTCCGCGTTGGTGAAGCAGCATTCGCCGGGCCCCGGCAGGTCGTGACCGCTAGACCCCGCTCCCGCTTTCCGTGCGGCTTTCCGCTATTTGGGAAAGGGCTCGAACGGGCCTTCCAGGCCTGGCTGCGCCAACGCGGTAAACAGGAACCTATTCGATCCCCAGCCGTTGTCCGTCTTTAGGAGGACAGAATGACCGAGTAGTGGAAACGTCTTGGCTTGGAGGAATAGAGATGTCGAGGCTCTTTCTGAGACGGATGCTCGTTGTGGGCATCGGCATGACCGGGGCGGCGTGCCAAGACGCACCGCGCGGCTACTATCAGCCGGCACCGGGCTACAGCAACCCGTACTACAACAGCGGTTACGCTCCTGCTCCATCACAGTATGGCTATTCGCAGCCTGCGCCGAACTACAACCAAACTCGCTATACCACGGTGACCGTGACGAACCGCGGTCAGAACGGGTATCGTGACGACGTCGTTCAGCAGCAGGTCGTCTGCGGAAGCCAGTATTACGATGGCTACCGTACCCGCACCGCACCTCGGTGCTGATCCCACAGTGATCGATCGAGCGATCCAGGCGGAGTTGAGCAGGCTGCCGAAGCTGCAGTAGGTTCGAGATCAGCGAGAAGCGGAGAGTGACATGATAAAGTCTTCGATCCTCAGCGTGTTGTTGGCGGCAAGCTTCCTCGGCGGCTGCGAGAACATGACGACAGGCCAGAAGGGCGCCCTGACGGGCGCGGCGCTCGGCACCGGCATCGGCGCG
>DASZGF010000122.1:0-179578 GCA_035939115.1 Binataceae bacterium (SeqCode) | reverse complement strand
CCGCATAAGTGATTCAGACGCCGATACGCTGCCGATCAACACCGGAGGTCCATTCGGTTGCCGCGGCTTCGGATAGGAGAGGACGTTTTCGAACGAAACGAATTCCCCCTTGTAAGAGGATACGTCTGAGGTCCAAAGACGCCGCATCGCGCCAACGTAATCGGCCATGCGTCCCCACGGACGGCGCGTGTCTATTCCCATGATCGCGGTCGCGTCATGCAGCGAACCCACCCCGACACCCAGTAGCAAACGGCCGTCGGAAAAGAGATCCAGGGTGGCCGCTTCCTTGGCGGTAAGCAACGGATTCCGATCACTCAGCACGCAGATGCCGGTGGCTAATTTCATACGTTTGGTGACCGACGCTGCCATTCCCAATGCGACGAATAAATCGCCCATCAACTCGTATGCGTCGGCGACGCCTTCGCTTGCCATGAAACGACGGTCTCGTGCAGGGATAACGGCATGCTCGGGCACCCAGATCGATTCAAAGCCGAGCTCTTCTGCCTTCTGCGCAAAGGCCCCCGGTCTGACAGTCACCTGATTGAATGGCATCATTAAGCCGATCTTCATTACCGCACCAATACCAAAGCCCGGGCCGGAAACGCCAGCTCAACTTAATCTTGAACTAAGGTGTTGTCGGCCCACAAACAGTCCCCCTCGGTGTCGTAGCGCTGCTCGCGTTGTGGCAGCACGTGCACTAGCACAACGAATTCGTTCGGAATGGTTTGAAAGCAACCGGGTCTGTCATGGTCAACCCTTGGCGCTCAAGGAAACGAGAGCGCTCTAAAAGCCCGTTCCAGGCCATCTTGAAATCACGCTTCGGTGCCTTTATCACCAAGCTAAGCTTCCGTCCGCTGATCATTTTTCCTCAACCTCCCAACCAGGGCCCACACGCCGGCGTCAGCCCGGGTCGATGACATTAAGCATGCAGCCCGCTCTGACCCCATGCAGGGGAGCCGTGGCTAACAGAACCAGCGGCCCACCTAAAACCTTAGGGAGCGAAGGACTTGGTGCACAATGTCTCACAATTGTTCAGTAAAAGGCTTCGACGGCACGGGCAGCGGGAAGTGCGCGGCGGGGTGGTCGAGACGGCACCGAGCTTCAGGGTAGCGGCGGGCCGCCAATTCATCGGGGACTGCAGCACGCAGCATGGGTTCTGCCAGGCGTGATGTCGATCGCTGTTATGGTACTTTGAAGTGGCCGGTTTACCTGATGACACCAACCGGCGAGCCGCGCGGTCGGCCACAACCGGATTTACGGTTGAGTCGGAGGGTAAAGAAATGATGGCAGACAGACAGTTGACGTTGGCGCCCTTTTTCGGCCCGCCGGGGCGTCAAGCTCGGGGCCGACTTCAAACCCCGACGATCGCCAGATCGCTCAACGCCGCCAGCGGTTTCGAGCGATCATCCGTTCATTACGACGAAAGGCGTGCCGACAAGGAGGCGGAGCTTTCGACCAGTTGTCCCTCGGAGGGACAAACTGCGCCGATTCGGGGCCGTCAGAGTCGATTTTCGAGAGCTCCAAGGCGTCAGCGTGGAGGAACCTCGCGTAGTGCCGCCGAAGTGTAGCATCAGCGCTTAGCCTAACGGCATGGATTCGGACAGCTTTCGAATCCCGGACAACAACGCCGACATGCTGCTCACTGTCGCCAAGGGCGTGCATTCCTCGCGCGGCGGCCCGGGGACGGCCGCGGAACTAAAGCAGGTTGTGGCGGTTCCCGGCGTGGCGACTTTCTTCAAAATCCAAAGCGTCACCGCCACCGTGGCCGCTAACCATGACGTGATGGAACGTATCTGCAGCGTGGCCGCGTCGGTGCCGATGCGCCAGGCGGACCTGGCCAAAAACATCTCCGTGGTCCTGCTTCCCAAGGATCGGCCGGCGGTCGGCGACCAGAAGCTGGTGCCGAATTTTCAGTGGAGCGATCCAACCGAGGCCGTTCCCGCAGTGATGGCACTTGCCACGCCGGTGCCGATCCAATGGCTGGCGTCGGAGCGCGAGTTCACGCCGATCCAAAGCTTCAGGTTCAGCGCCGATACCGGCCGCTTTCTGCTGGTGACCGTCAAACACGGCCTCAAGTCGTTTGGCGACTACCCGCTTACCACGGAATTTTCCGCCGTGATCGCCGCCGCCCAGTTCCCGCAAGCGATCAAAATCGTTTCACAGGGGTCGCTGCTCAGCCTTTCCGGCGAACGTAAGATCTCGATACTCACCCGCAGCGTGGCGGCGATTCGGATCCAGGTCAGCCGCCTGCTCCCGGGCACCATCAGCAATCTCGTCTCTCAAACCAGGGGCACTTTCTCCAACCCGGCCTTCGTTCATGACTACGGCAAGCGCGCCTTCGGCCTGGAGAATCTCTCGGAAGTTTTCAAAGAGGTAAGGCAGATCGGCGCGGATCCGGCAGGCCGCAACCAGTACACGGTCTTCGACTTCGGACCGATGCTTTCCTCGGGCGCGCTGCCCCATGGGCTGTTCTCGATCGACGTTGAGAACTGGGACCCTCGCACAAAACAGGTGGTCGACAACGGTCCGTCCGACCAGCGCCTGGTTCTGCTCACCGACCTGGGCTTCCTGGTCAAGGATTCGGTTGACGGCAGCCACGACGTTTTCGTGCAATCGATCCGCGCCGGGGCTCCGATAGCGGGCGTCAACGTGGAGATCCTCGGCAAGAACGGGCTGCCGATCCTGGCTCAAAGCACCGACGCCGAGGGCCGGGCCAGCTTTCCCACGCTCAAGGCTTTCGATCACGAAAAGACGCCGACTGTGTACGTGGTTTCAAAGGACGGCGATTTCTCCTTTCTGCCCTATCGGCGCTCGGACCGCCAGCTCAACCTGTCGCGCTTCGACACCGGCGGTCTCTACACGGCGGCGGAGAATGAATCGCTGCAGGCCTACCTGTTCTCCGACCGCGGCATCTATCGCCCCGGCGACCCGATCCATGTCGGTATCGTCGTAAAGCGCCAGGACTGGACGCCGCTGCCGCCGGGCGTGCCGCTGGAATTGGACGTGACCGATCCGCGCGGGCTGCAGATCCGCCGGCAAATGATCAAGTTTTCCCCCGCTGGATTCGAGCAGTACTCCATCGCGACGCAGGAGGACTCGCCCACCGGCTCCTACGATTTCTCGCTCTATATTGCGCGCGATGAAAACAGCAAGGTGCTGCTCGGCTCGACCAGCGTTCGGGTTGAAGATTTCCAGCCCGATCGCATGACGATTAAGGCCGAGCTTTCGGCCGGGCCCAGCGCGGGCTGGATCTCTCCCGACGCGCTGAGCGCCAGTGTGCGCCTGCGCACGTTGTTCGGCACCGCCGCTGCGGGACGTACGGTGAAGGGTTCGCTGAAGCTCTCGCCGGCGGCGGTGAGCTTTGCGAAATACGCCGATTACCGCTTCGTCGATCCGTATTCGACCAGCAAAAGCTACGACGAGGACCTGGGCGATCAGACCACCGACGCCAGGGGCCAGGTTAAGTTCGACTTGAAGCTCGGCCGTTTCGAGAAGGGCGTGTACCGCCTGCGCTTCATCGCCGAGGGCTTCGAGCCCGAAGGGGGCCGGTCGGTGATCGCGGACGCCACCGCGATCGTCTCGCCCGCGCCATATCTGATCGCATACCAGCCCGACGGCGACCTCGAGTACGTCAGCAAGGACGCCGCCCGCTCCGTCAACCTGATCGCGGTCGATCCGATGTTGCAGACGGTGGCGGTGGCCAAGCTGACGGCGGAACTGATCGAGTTCCGCTACGAGTCGGTGCTCACCAAACAGGATGACGGCACGATGGCCTTCGAGTCGGTCAAAAAGGAGATTTCCCGCGGTAAGCGCGATCTCGCAATTCCCGCGCAGGGGCTTACGCTCAAGCTGCCTTCCGCCGACCCCGGCTCCTTCGCCCTGGTAATCAGCAACCCTGCCGGCGAGGAACTCAACCGCATTGCCTTCGAGGTGGCCGGCAACGCTAACGTCACTCGCAGCCTGGAGCATGAGGCCGAACTCAAGCTCAAACTGGACAAGCCCGAGTATGCTCCCGGCCAGCAGGCCAGCATCTCGATTCGGGCGCCCTACGTCGGTTCCGGTCTGATCACGGTGGAGCGCGATCGGGTGTACAACGCGAAGTGGTTCCAGGCCACGACCACCGAATCGGTCGACGATCACTATCCCGCCCCAACTCGACGGCAACGGCTACATCACGGTCACCTTCGTGCGCTCCCTGGACTCTCCGGAAATTTTCACCAGCCCGCTGTCCTATGGGTCGGTACCGTTCACGATCAGCCGCGCGCGCCATACGCAGGAGATAAAGCTGGACGTGCCGGAAATGGTGCGGCCGGGCGATACGCTTAAGGTGGGCTATCAGACGGCGGGACCGGCGCGAATTGTCCTGTTCGCGGTGGATGAGGGAATCTTGCAAGTCGCGCGCTACAAGACCCCCGACCCGCTTTCTTACTTCTTTCGCAAGCGGGCGCTCGAAGTAACCACCGAGCAGATCCTCGACCTGATTCTTCCCGAACTCCATCTACTCAACCAGGCCTCTGCCCCTGGAGGCGATGGCGAGGAATTAAAGGCTCGCACTCAAAACCCCTTCAAGCGCAAGTCGCAGAAGCCGGTGGCGGTGTGGTCCGGCCTGATCGACTCGGATGGCAAGCCCGCAATCTTCGAAGTGCCGGTTCCCGACTATTTCAATGGCACCATTCGCGTGATGGCAGTGACGGTCACCGACTCGACCATTGGGGTCGCCGAGTGCAAGGCGGTGTCGCAGGGCGATTTCGTAATTCAGCCACAGGCGCCCTACTTTGCCGCTCCCGGCGACGAGTTCGAAGTCAGCGCGATGGTCGCCAACAACATCAAAGGCGCGCCCCCCAACGCGTCGGCGGTCAAGGTCGAACTGGAAACCTCCAAGGCGCTGGAAGTCATGGGTCCCACTACGCGGGACGTCACTATCGCCCCCGGCAGCGACTCCACGCTCGATTTCCGGGTGCGCGCCAACGCGATACTGGGCGATGCGGAGATGGTCCGCAAAGCGTCGGCCGCGGGCAGGAGTGCGACCTACTCGCTGGATATGAGCGTGCGGCCTGCCTCTCCTTACGTCACCACGATCGCGTCGGGTTATGTCAAGAAGGGATTGCTGCAAAGCGTGAAGGCTGATCTTTCGCTTCACCGCAAAATGTATCCGGAGTTTCGCACGATCGAGGTTTCGGCCTCCGCGCTGCCGCTGGGCCTGGCCCATGGACTAATCTATTACCTGACCAAATTTCCCTATGGATGCACCGAGCAGGTGGTAAGCGAAGCCTTTCCCGGCGTGGTGCTCGGCACGCAACCCGAGTTGGGGCTGAGCGCCGATCAGGTCAACAAAAGCCTCGCGCGCGCGATTCCCACGCTCCAAGGCAGGCAAAACTCTGACGGGGCGTTCGGGCTGTGGTCGGCGGGGCCGGAAGTGTCAAACCTGGTCACCGACTATGCCACCCATTTCCTGATCGAGATGCGTGATCACGGGCTTGAGGTTCCTCCTGACCTGCTTCAACAGGCGCTGGCGGCGCTGCGCAAGATAGTTGCTTCGACGGGCGATTCGATGAGCGATCTGCGTGCCCAGTCATACGCGCTCTACCTCCTGGCCCGCAGCGGTGTGGTCGTTACCGACCAGCTCGATCCGATTCGCGAAGCGTTGGATCAGAAATTCGCCAAGGATTGGAAGAACGACTCTGCGGCCCTGTACCTGGCTTCGACCTATCAGCTGCTCAAGCTGGACCGGCAGGCCGCCTCGCTGATGCGACACGCGCCCGCGGCGAATCCGGTCGCGGCCGACTATGACGATTACTACGACGACCTGCTCTACCGGGCGACCTATCTATACCTGGTTTCCAAGCATTTCCCGGATCGGGCCAAAAGGATCACGGGCGACCAGATCCTGGCGCTGGCCGATCCGATCACACACAATCGCGCCAATACCATTTCGTCCGCCTACGCGATTATAGCGCTGGACGCCTACCAAAGGACCGCCGGCACCACGGGCCAGTCGAATATCAAGTTCACCCAGACGATGCCCGACGGCTCCGCAACTCCGTTGACCCCGCAGGGAACGGTCTTCGCGCAAGCGGCCGTCGCTCCGGGCGCCAAGAGCGTTCACATCGAGGCCGACACGCCCTTTGCTCTTTTCTACCAACTTATCGAAGCCGGTTTCGATGTGGCGCAGCCGTCCTCGGAGATCAAGAAAGGCATCGAGGGTTCCGCGAATACAGCAACGACAAAGACCAGGCCGTAACCTCATCCGCGCTGGAATCCAAGGTCGACGTTAACGTCTCGGTTCGCGCACTGGATAACGCGGTATCCAACGTCGCGGTGGTGGACCTGCTGCCGGGCGGCTTTGAGGTCGATATCTCGCCCGAGGGACTAGGGAGCCGTGCCTCGCTGTCCAAGGGGCCCGACACCTGGCAGCCGGACTATATCGACGTGCGCGAGGACCGTGTGGTCTTTTACGGCACGATCGACACGCGCGCACAAAAATTCGTGTATCGCCTCAAGCCGACCAACCGCGGCAAGTTTGCAGTTCCGCCCCTGTACGCTGAAGGGATGTACGATCGTTCCGTGCAGGCGCGCTCGCTGGGCGGGCAATTTGTCGTCGAGAACACGCAGGCCGATGGTAAATGACGCAGCGATCGAAATCAGCCAGGCTGGCGCGTTTTTTCGGTGCCTTCGCCACCTTGGCAATCGCAGTGGCGACAATTATCTGGGCGATGGCGGGCATCGGGCCCAAGCCGCTGCTGGTCAACCAATCGGGCCTCTCGCAGGCGGTCTACGACCGTGAGGGTCATCTGCTGCGGCTGACGCTTTCCAGCGACGAAAAGTACCGCCTGTGGGTCCCGCTGGCGGAGATTCCACCCGCGATGATCGAGGCGACGCTGGCGCAGGAGGATGCGTGGTTTCGCTGGCATCCAGGTGTGAACCCCTTATCCCTGGTCCGCGCGATGTTCACCACCTACCTGGGGCGGGGCCGGCGCGTGGGCGGTTCGACGATCGCGATGCAGTTGGCGCGCCTGCGCTTTGGTATCAACTCGCGGACCTTTAGCGGCAAGATCGATCAGATCCTACAAGCGATTCGCATCGGGCGCTACTATACCCGCGACGAAATTCTCGAAGCGTACCTCAACGTCGCGCCGTACGGGGACAACGTCGAAGGTGTCGGCGCCGCCAGCATCATCTATTTCGGCAAGCTGCCGCGCTACCTGTCGGTCGCGCAGGC
Source organism: Binataceae bacterium (SeqCode) (assembly GCA_035939115.1). Lineage (GTDB taxonomy): Bacteria > Desulfobacterota > Binatia > Binatales > Binataceae > JAJPJA01. Next base: position 172,359 of record DASZGF010000122.1, on the reverse strand, counting down.
CCTGACCCTTGCGGTGATTCCACAAAACCCGCGGCGGCGCAACCCGGCGTCGGACAGCGGCGGCGGACAGATCGCCCTATCACGCGCCCGCGCGCGGCTGGCGGCGGCCCTTTTGCGCACGCATCGATCGGCCGAGTCCGCTGATTTCTCCTCCAACCTCGCCGTGACGATCGCCCCGCGGCGTGCGCTGCCCTTTGGTGCTCCGCACTTGGTGAATCGAGTGCTGAAGGACAACCAATCGGCGCCGCGGATCGTGACGACGCTGGACCCCGGACTGCAAGGGCTGCTGGAGCGGCAATTGCGGATGTTCACCGAACGCAGCGGCCGCCTTGGGATCAACAACGGCGCCGTGATCCTGCTCGATTACCGCACGATGCGGGTCAAAGCTTACGTCGGCTCGGCGGATTACTTCTCGGATTCAATCAACGGTCAGGTCAACGGACTGCGCGGACGCCGCTCGCCGGGCTCCGCTTTGAAACCGTTCATCTATGCGCTCGCGATCGACCAGGGGCTGATCCATCCGCGCACGATGCTCAAGGATACGGCGATTCGAATCTCGGCCTACAATCCGGAAAACTTCGATCGCGATTTCCTGGGGCCGATCGACGCCACCAGCGCGCTGGTGCGCAGCCGCAATGTGCCCGCGATCGAGGTGGCCAACATGCTTGCGCCGCCGGGCCTGTGTGGCTTTCTGAAACGCGCCGGCGTTCGCAACCCGCGCCCCGAGGGCTTCTACGGTCTTGCGCTGGCGCTGGGCGGCGTCGAAGTGAGCATGGAGGAGATGGCTGGACTCTACGCGATGATTGCCAACGGCGGCGTGCTCAGGCCGCTGGTCACCACCGTGACTCCGCCGCCCCGCGATTGGCGCGGCGTCAGGCTGCTAAGTCCGGAAGCGAGCTATGTGGTATTGCAGATGCTGCGCGACAATCCCCGGCCGATGGGCGACTTCTCGCTGTCGCAGGTTCCCGGCACTGCACCGGTGCCGTGGAAGACAGGGACCTCCTACGGATATCGCGACGCGTGGGCGTTGGGGATCGCCGGCCCGTACGTGCTGGGCGTATGGATCGGGAACTTCGACGGAACTCCGAATGCCAACTTTGTCGGCCGCGACGCCGCGGGAGTGCTATTCTTCGATATCGTTGACGCGCTGCGCTCGCGCGGCCCGCTGATCGAGTCGATCGTCCACGGGCCGCTCAATCTGAAGAAGATCAAGGTGTGCGCACTTTCGGGCCAGTTGCCGGGGCCCTATTGCGACCACTTCAAGGACACCTGGTTCATCCCCGGCAAGTCGCCCATCACTACCTGCGCAATCCATCGCGAGGTCGCGATCGACGTCCGCAGCCGGCTGCGGGCATGCCCGGGGCGCGCCGGCGCAACCGTCAAGCGGGTCTATGAGTTCTGGCCCTCCGACCTGCTGAAGCTCTTTCGCGCGGCCGGGATCGCCCGGCGTACTCCACCTCCGACCGACGCCGAATGCACCAAGGTGGCGGCTGGAGGAGCCGCACCGCTCATCTCCTCGCCCGGCAGAGATGTCGTTTACTCGGCACTGCCCGGAAGACGGACGGAGATTTCCTTCACCGCAGTAACTGACGCGGACAGCCGTACGGTCTATTGGTTCGTCGACGACCAATTAGCGGGAACCTCGCGCCCGGGCGAGTCTTTTTTCTGGAAGGCAAAACCCGGCACTTTCCTGGTAAGGGCGGTTGACGAACAAGGCCGGGCCGCGGCGCGGGAATTGAGCGTCATTCCGTAGGCCCAGTGGCTTCGGCCACGGTGGCGACTCAGGACTTCAGTGCGTTGAGAAAGTCCTCGAGCAGGTCGCGCCAATGCTCGGTTCCCACTGATACCCGCACCATCGATTCGTTGACTCCGGCCTCCGCCAGTTCGACCGGCGACAGTTCGCTGTGCGTGGTGGTCAGCGGATGGCAGGCGAGGCTTTCCACTCCGCCCAGGCTGACCGCGTTGCGCGCGATCGTCAGGCGGCGCAGGAAGTCGAAGGCGGCGGCCTTTCCGCCGTTGAACTCCAGCGTCATCATCGAACCCGGAAAATCGGTCTGGGCGTCGCGGATGCGGCATTGCTCAGAGTCGGTGAAAAGGCTTGGGTAGTAAACCCGTTTGAGCGCGGGATGCTCGGCGATCCGGGTGGCGATCCGTTGTGCGTTCTTGCTCTGGCGATTCATCCGCAGGCTAACCGTGGACAGCCGCGAGTCCAGTATCCAGGATTCGTCAGCCTGCAGGATGTTGCCCAGGATGGCGCGCAAGCGGCGCATCCGCACTACCAACTCGGGGTCGGCGGCCATCAGCACGCCCGCCAACAAATCGCTGAAACCACCCAGAAATTTGGTTGCGGAATAGATCACCAGGTCCGCTCCATGGGTCAGCGGATGCTGAAACGTGGGGCCCAACAGGGTGTTGTCCACGGCCAGCAGGGCCGGCTTGGAGCAGCCTTTAATCGCGGCCGCCGCGGCCCCGATATCGGTCATCACCAGTGTCGGATTGGCCGGGGTCTCGATAAAAACCAGGCGCAGGTTTTCGGTTTCCTCAATGGCCCTTTTCAACCCCTGCGTGTCGCCGGCGGCAACCGGCCGCGCGCCGATGCCCAAGGGCTTGATTACCTGCTGAATCAGATGATGGGTGCCGCCATACAGCGGCAGCGTGTAGACAACCTGCGTACCCGGTTCCAGCAAGCCCAGCAACATCGTCGAGATCGCCGCCATCCCGGTGTTGAAGACCGCCGCCGCCTGCGCCCCCGGTTCCAATGGAACCAACTGGTCCTCGACGATTTCGGCGTTGGGGTGCGACAAACGGGCGTAAATCAGGTCGCCCACCTCGAATTCGGCAGCTTCCGCCTTGCCCAGCGCGATCAAGAAGGCGCGCTCAGCCGCCTCGGGGCTCGAGAAAACGTAGGTGGACGAACGGTAGACCGGCGGACGGGCGGAGCCCACCGACAGACGCGGATCGAATCCCAGGGTCAGAACGGCGGTATCGGGATGCATTCGACGCGTGGCCATGGGAACCTCCCCTGCGCACCTTGGCTCATCGGCCGCAGGACGGCGGCACGGTTGTACGCAATGTCCGGTTTTGGACGCCTGATGCGCCTATCAACTATTGTCGTCCCCTGCGCGAATGCTGCGCAACTCCCTTGCAAGATCAGTGTTTCTATCGGCGCGTTGTTGTATCATCAAACCCAAGGCGGACAGGTAGGTTGGCACGGCCAATGCTCGTAGTACGCGATTAGCTGTCGAGAATTTGTCCCAGCAAAGACCCTGAAGCCAGGAGGTAGACAGCATGAGTACGGTCGAAACTTTGGATCACCTGATCGAGATTTGTATAGACAGTGAAAAGCGCTATCAGCACGCCGCGAATGATGTCGGGCGCGACGATTTGGAAGGCTTTTTCAATCAGCAGGCCGCCAATCGCAAAGCGGCTGCCGACGAACTTCAGGCCGAACGCAGCCGTATAGGAGGGGTGAAGGAAGAGTCGGGCACTTTTGGCGGCTTGATGGATCGCGTGGAGATGGATCTCAGCGTGATCATGAGCAAGGGCGATAGCGGAGTGGTCGAGTGGTGCCGCGAGGATTCCGAAAAAGCGGCGGCTGAATATGAAACAGCGCTAAGCGGCGCGGATTTGCCGGCAGCCTTGCGCCCAATTCTCCAACGGCAACTGGCCGCCATCCGCGCAACGACCACTGAATTGGAGCGCGTGCTACGGACCTACGGCGGCCCGCGCTCGTAGAATCACGTCATCCTTCGGTGACGGGTCATTCCTAGCGCGGGCTGACGCCCGCAAGCCAAACGCGATACCTGCCCCTTCTGACCCCCTCTCCCATTCATCTATGGGAGAGGGCGGGGAGAGGGTGTCTGGAAAAAGAGGTCCACAAAATTGCGAAACCGCTGCGCAAACCGCATGCTGCTGTAGCACTCGCTAAGAAGATCGAGGATGTTTTTGAGTGCATCATGCAAGCGCAGAAGGCACCCTCTCCCCAGCCCTCTCCCATAGATAAATGGGAGAGGGGGCAGGAAATATGCCCGCATGCACGCGGCGCACGAAGTACCTTCCGGACGCAAAATCTTTGCGCCGCGCAATTAACAGCTGCTGAAAGAAACAGGCAGGGAGGCCGGCGCTACGAAGAACGGAAAATGCCTCTGTCTCTTCGTAGCGCCGGCCTCCGCGCCGGTTTTTTTCTCTTTCCTTTCATGGCGGGCTAACCCGACGCGCCACAACGCTCGCCCATCAATTCGTGATTACAGGACTGATATGACCCGCACCGGGTGCGGTTGCCTGCACGGTCGGCAGGAAACGCTGCTTGAATTGCTCCGGTGTAAGCCTGGTTTGGGCGGCCAGCGAAGATAGCATCGGCTCGTCGAAATCCGGTATCTCCAGTCGAATCATATAGGAGCGCGCCACGTGATATGACTCCGTGTCGACCTCGACCATCCGCGTGCGTACGCGCCCGGTTTCAGGATCCTTGAGATCGTTGAGACTGACCGGCGTCACCCGCCCGCCGCTGATCGCGATCAGCGCGCCGGAGCCGCCGCTTAACAGGTAGCGCACCGCGCCGTAGCCCAGCGTGCGCGTGTACTCGACGTCGAAGGGCAGCGGCTTGGCGCAGCGCAACTCGTAGCCGATGTCCTTGGTGACCACGGTCGCCTCGACGCCTACCTCAGACAGCGTCTTGATGATTTGTTCGCGCAGCACCGATCCGATCGGGACGTCGGCCAGATGCACGTGCCCGTAAGCGTCAGGTTGAGACTCCGTCAATCGCTCCAGCATCCCGGGCTCAAGCCGCTCGGCGATACCTTCGGCGACCAGGGCCACGCCATCATCACGGCCCCATGCCAGGCGCTTAATGATCGAGCCGACGATAGTGTCGACCACCATGCTCAGGTCAAGGGTGGGGACGTGAAACTCCTCCGGAATCACGGCCAGCGTGGCTCCGGCCGACTTGCACATCCCCAGCGCCAGCGCGCCCGATTTGCGGCCCATCGAAACCGCCAGGTACCATCGTCCGGTAGTGCGCGCATCCTCCATCAGGGACTCGATGATCCCGGTGCCGACCGCGCGCGCGGTTTCAAAACCAAAGGTCGGCGCGTTGTCGGGCAGCGGCAGGTCATTGTCGATGGTCTTGGGTACGGTCACTACACCAATTTTGCCTCTGCTCGCTTCAGCGATTTTGGCCGCGCCGTAGGTGGTGTCGTCGCCGCCGATGCACAGCAGGTAACTGATGCCCATTTCAGTCAACGCGCGGACCGCGCGCTGCGGGCTCTGTTCGTCGCGCGCTGGATTGGTGCGCGAGGTGCGCAGGATGGAACCGCCGGTGAAATGGATACGGCTTACGTCGCGGATATTGAGATCAACAAAATGCGAGGTATCACCCTGCACCAACCATCGAAAGCCATCCCGCAGGCCAATCACGTGCAATCCGCAATTGACCGCTTCGATAGTGGCTGACGCGATAACGCTATTAATGCCTGGGGCGGGTCCGCCACCCACCAGAATCGCAAGCTTTCGCTGTTCGCGCGAATCATTCATAGCGGCTCTTACTCCCGATAAGCCATGGGGCGCCTGTTCCTAATATGCTGGCATTTCAAACGGCCGAGCGATACGGGGGAACGGCACCTCCATTTGGGCAGACGGCGGCGTCTTTTTCTCTATTCAATGGAGCAGGAACTATGCCATCGGGCGGGCTAATACGGCCGTAGTCCAAGTACGATACGCGCTTACAAAACGTGCTCCGCTGCCCGCTAAAATAGCAAGCCCGTGCGCTGTTGAAGCACGGATCTATCAAGTCTGCGATGTCGGCGCGGCGGACTCATCAGCGCTCTTGATGCCGCGGAACCTGAGTTCCATGGCTTGGGCGCGGAAGCGGAAGATCCGGCGCAGCGCCGGCTTCACGAAAAAGTGGCTGGCGGCGCAACCGACAAATCCGAATGGCGGCGCAAAGTAGACCCGGTCATCCATCAGGGTCAACACGCCGTCGGGTTCGAAACGATGCTCATGCCACCAGCATCGGTAGGGCCCTTGCTCCTGATAATCGGCAAACAGGCGCGGCGGTTCCCAGGCCTCGATCATCGTCCGCCATCGCAGCGGCAGCGGCCCTACCCGCAGCTTGTAGGCGATTTGCGTTCCCCTGGACATTTCCGCGGGCATGGCGCCGGTGATCTGAAACCGCATGTCCGCCGGCGTCATCACGCCCAGGTTCTGCGGGCGCGAGAAAAAGGAAAATACCTCGGCGGCCGATGCGTTCACCCGCATCGAATGGCGCAGCAGGTAAGTTGGTCGGCGGTTGTCCAGATATTTTGAGCCATGAGGATTTTCGGGCCTCGGGGAATCCGCGCCCAGCGAGTCGATTTGAGGATCGTCCTCGGCCAGGATGTGGCGCAGTGCCGCCTCCACTTTGTCAAAACGCCATCTAAAGCCCCACTCCGAAAGCCGCGGGGGGATCACGCGCTGGCCGGCGGTCAACACCGATGCGCCGTCGCCGAAGATGGCGCGCAAGGCCAACGCCGGTACGGGAACAAGGCTGGGACGATGCAGCACACGGCCCAGCGTATAGGCGAAGTCGCGGTTGGTCACGGGCGCAGGCGCGGCCGCGATTGCAATTCCCCGGTAGCGCTCATCCTCCAAAGCGGTCGCGATAATCTCGACCAAATCGAACAGATGAATCCAGCCCATCCATTGCCGCCCGGATGCAATCGGACCGCCGGCTCCAAACTGAAACGGCGGCAGCATCTGGGCCAACGCTCCGCCGTCCAACCCCAGCACGATTCCCAACCGTGGAATGAACACCCGCAGGCCCGCCTGCTCAGCGCGCAACGCGGCTTCCTCCCACTCCCTGCACAGACGGGCCAGGAAGTCATCGCCCGGCGCCGAGCGCTCATCCAAAAGCTCCTCGCCGCGGTCGCCGTAGTAACCGACCGCGCTGGCGGAAATCAGGACTGTAGGACGTTTTTGCGACTGCGCGATGGCGTCGACGATTGCGGTGGTAAGCTCGATGCGGCTTTTTGAAAGCGCCTCTTTGCGCCGCGCGGTCCAGCGTCCGCCCAGGATCGGCTCGCCGGCCAAATTGACCACAGCGTCCGCCCGGGCCATCTCGCCGCTCAGCGCCTGCGTGCCGCCCGAAGCGGCGACCAAACGAACGTCAGACCCGAGCAGGTTTCGCGCTCGATCCTCAGCGCGGACCCAGGCCGATAGTTCGTGCCCCCCTCCCAGCAGGCGCAGCGTTAAAGCCCGCCCGACAAATCCGGTCGCTCCAGTAATAAAGATGCGCATGTCACCCTCTGGCGGGCGAACGCAGGCTCACGATCATGCCAGGTGCCGATTCCCGTTTCCGCCAATCTTAAGCATATCGCGGGAGCCGGGTGGTCGAATAACACTTATTGCTCCGCTCTGCGACATTGAGAGCTGCGAATAGGACTGCCAACAATCAAGGCCGCGACCTACACATGATTGCGCAGCATCAGTTCCTTGGGATGAGGTTCCAGGTACACCTGTCCTTTGAGGTAAGCGATATCGAGGACGCGCACGTGATGGCGGATCAGTGTGATCGGCACAATCAGGGGCACCAGACCCGAGCGGTAATCGGCAATTACCCCCTACAACTCCTGGACTGCCATCAAAGCGCACGTGCTGCCCCAGCAGGCATGCCGACACACCGAGCCGAACCGGCCCGGCGGTAAAATCAATTGCGCCCGCGTCTTGAGGCGATTTCATAGCATTTACAATATAGTGCCCGTTACGGTCCGGGAGTCGCGCGAATGAACCGCGAAATGCCCTCGCTTGACAGTCTGGAAACCGCCTGCGTAGCATCCCGATACTTCCAAGGCGGAGCACAGACCTGCTTTTTGGGCATAGGAGAAGCATCATGAGCGAGGAGAACAAGGTTGCGATTGTGACCGGCGCCGGACGGCGCTGGGGTATGGGATGGCAGATTGCGTCAGGCCTGGCGAAAAAAGGCCTCGACATCGCGGTGGCTGACATTCGCGAGGACTGGGGCAAGGAGTCGGCCGCGGCGATCAAGGCCGAAACCGGCAGACGCGCGGCTTTCTTCAAGACCGACGTATCCAATCGCGCCAGCGTGGCTGCGATGGCGGCGGCGGTGGCAAAGGAGTTCGGGCGGATCGACGCGCTGGTCAACGACGCCGCCATTTCGCCCCGAGTGATGCTCGATGACATCACCGACGAGCACTTCGATCAGGTGATGAACATCAACTTCCGCGGCACGATGCTGACCTGCCAGGCGGTCGTGCCCCACATGCGCAAACAAGGCGGCGGGCGGATCGTGAATATCGCCTCTGGCGGCGCCCTGCAGCCGATTCGCGGGCTGTCGATCTATTCCGCCAGCAAAGCGGCGGTGATCACGTTCAGCAAGATCCTGGCCCAGGAGGTGGCGCGCGACAATATCGTGGTCACCATAGTTGCGCCCGGTGTGATGCACACCGCGATGGGTTCGGAGAGTGCGCCCTCGCAGGAAGAATTCGAGCGCCAGGGCAAACATCAGCTGTTCAGGCGTCCGCTGTACCCGGCCGAGGTGGCCGAGGTGGTGGTGTACGCCGCCACCCATTCCACGCACGTTCTGACCGGGCAGACCCTGCATGCCAACGGCGGCGGCTACATGGTGTAAAGGCGGGCGCAACGGCCGCTGGTGTGCGGGTCCAATCTTTCGAACAGCCGCACCGATTCCATGACCGTCAGAAGCATCGAGGAACTGTTCCAGCAGGGCATCGATCTATTCAACGATGGCCGGTTCTTTGAATGCCACGAGGAGTGGGAGCAGGCATGGCTGCGCAGTAGCGGTGGCGAAAAGCTCTTCTACCAGGGAATGATCCAGGCGGCGGTCGCGATCCTGCACGCGCAGCGCGGCAATCTTGCGGGCAGCCGCACGCTGTGGGAAAAGGCGCGCACCAAACTGGGGCCGCTGCCTGCCGATTACAAAGCGATCGCGCTCGATGAATTGCGCCTGCGCCTGGAGGATTTCTTCGATCAAGTGCTGAGCGGGTCAATCCCGCCCGATCTTCCCCCAAAAATCGAGCGGGCTACCGCTTGACTGTCCTACGGTTGCTCTATGGAAGGCTCAGCAAAGGCTGCAACGACGACTTGACGCGACCTAAAAGAACCGGCACGGAGGCCGGCGCGACGGCAAAAAGACAGAGCAGTGAGGTAAGAGAAGCGATGAGTGAGAGCCAGACAGGATTCGCTACGTTGTTTCTCACTTCTGACTTCTCACTCCTCTACCCTCACTTCTTTTTCTTGTTTTCGTAGCGCCGGCCTCCGTGCCGGTTCTTTTGGGTCGCATAGGAGGCAGGTTCCATATTGCGCAAGCCGCTTGGGCCGCTGACTACTCTGGAGAAGGTTAACATCGCGGTCGCGATGACGTGGGCGGCGGGTTTCGTCGATCTCGTCGGCTATATCTCGCTCTACGGGCTGTATACTTCGCACATGACCGGAAACACGGTGGCTATGGCGCGGCATATATCGGATCTGCAATGGACCGGCGTGGTGCGTCGCGGATGGCCGATCGTGGCCTTTGTCTTCGGGCTGATGCTCGGATCGTTTATCTATGAAGCGGAAAAGCGCCGCAAGATCCAGGTGCCATTTCCGCCCGCCATCGGCCTTGAGGCGCTGCTGATCGGCATCTTCATTTCCGGCGCAATAGGGAGCGGTTACAAACCGGATATTCCGCCGCAACCGGCCGGCAAATTTTTTCTGATGGTGGCGCTGCTGGCGATTCCGATGGGCATCCAGAATGTCGCTATCAGGCAGGTCGGCGGAATCAACGTGTACACCACTTTCGTAACCGGATCGTTGGTGAAATTCGCCGAGAGTCTGTCGCAATACCTATTCTGGCTGCGTGATCGCACGCGTGGCCGGTTTCGCCGTCGCATCCTGAAAGTGCTCAGGATTTCGCCCCGCCTGCTACCCGTCCAGCGCGGCGCGCTGACGCTGGGCTTATGGACAGCCTATCTGACCGGCGCGGTTTGCGGCGGCTTTTCGCTCCACCGCTGGGCGCTACTTGGAATGGTTGCTCCGTTTGTACTGCTTTTTGCGATCGCTCTATACGGCGCCTTCCGTCCTTTCCTTCCACTCTCTCCGCTCTCGAACGATGAGTGGTGAACGCCTAATTGAGACGAGAATATTTTGGCTGAGCGAGACTCAGAAACCCTCACCCTACCCTCTCCCTTACACATAAAGGGAGAGGGTGCGGAGAGCCGCGATGACGTATTTTGAACCCTCTCTCCCTTTACGCCATGAGAGAGGGTAGGGTGAGGGTTTTCTTGTACCGTACAATTCATTTTCGTTTTGAGGCTACGCTGCAGCGCTTTTGGACGAAGAAGACGCCGTGAGGATGCCCCGCTTGTCCAGATACGCCTTCGCGGCGCTCGCCCCCGGGTCCACCAGGGCACGTAACCCTCGGGTCGCATGAGATACGCCGCGTTGCGTTTCAGACCGGCTAGCTCGCTGCCGGGCCACCGCGAACACATGGAGGGCCAATCCTCGCGCGTTGCAGATCGCCCTGATCTCCGCAGCGCCGGCCGCCGTGGACGTGGACGTGCCATCGAAGCGACGTCAGAGGCTTGAAGTCGCCGTTGCCGCTTCGGAGTCCGCGCTACCCATGGCAGGCGGTCGCCGCCATGGAATCCTGCCGGCGCTCCCAACGCCGAGGCCGCTGCCCCAATTGTGCAACGCCGTCTGCGAGATCGTGCTCTTTTCAACGGCTTCTAGAGAAAAAACTGGCACGAAGGCGCACCGATACGGAAACAGGCGCTTAGCCGGACGTTGAAAACAACTCCGATTTTCCTATATTTTTGACTTCAAAGCGGCCCAATTGCGCGCATTCGTAGATGGGATCAGGGCACTTTATGCCATTCTACGAACTGGCTGAATCCCCCCAGCCGCCCCATCCCAGCTGGACCGTTATTGGACCGAATGGAAGAGACTGCGGAGGATTTGATGAAGGACTCGCAAACCCTACGAACTCAATACAGAGTTGGGGATTTCGTCGCATGGCAGCGCGATGGTGCGCTTGAACTGAATCCTAATTTTCAGCGTCGCCCGGTCTGGAAGAAAGGTGCGAAGTCGTATCTCATAGATACAATCCTTCGTGGATTGCCCATGCCGATCATATTTCTACGTGATTTACGCGCGGACCTAAAGACTTTCAAGGCCAAGAGAGATGTAGTAGATGGGCAACAACGCATCCGCACGATTCTATCCTTTATCGACCCGACTCTGTTGAAAGATTTTAATCCTGATCGGGACAAATTCACGATCAATCCCGCGCACAACAAGGAACTGGGTGGCAAGACCTACGCAGAATTATCTGACGAGTATAAACAACGGGTCTTAGATTACCAATTTAGTGCGCATTCGTTTCCAGCCGATACAGACGACCGGGAGATTCTCCAAATTTTTGCGCGGATGAATTCCACGGGGGTAAAGCTTAATGCCCAGGAGCTAAGGAACGCTGAGTTCAACGGACCGTTCAAGAAAATCGCATATGAACTCGCGACCGAACAACTTAATCGTTGGCGTGATTGGCGCATTTTCACCCCCGACCAGATTGCGCGTATGAACGAAGTAGAGTTGTCTAGCGAGTTCATGATCTTTATCCTCCAAGGCATACTAGAGAAAACCAACAGGACCATTGATAATTTTTACTCCAGATATGAAACTTCCTTTGATGATAGCACGGAGGTGTCCACCAGATTTCGTACCACTTTTGATACCATCGAGTCTCTACTTTCTAAAGAAGTGATTGCCACATTATTCAGCAACAGAACCACTTTCTATGCTTTATTCGCGACAATCTATGGACTCCATTTTAGATTACGGTCACCTAAGGCGAAATACGGACGGCTCACTCACGAGAAAGCAAAACCGATAAGGTCCAGCATGGCGGGGCAATTAAAGAATGCGGTAGCACAGATTAAAGACAAGAACAACTTACCTCCTCGTATATTGAAAGCTCTACGTGGAGCGACTACTCATGCAAGCGAGCGAACAGTTGTGATCGGTTTTCTAGCGGGCAAGGATGACGACCCATGCCGTATGCTGAATTAACCACTTTCCATCGTAACTTGCGGATTCTCGATTACACACGCAAGAGAATGGAAAAATTATATCAGGATGGTAAGATTACAAAGCGAGATTTAGACTCTGTATACGAAGCGCTATTTGTGCGTGCGGTAACGAGCTTTGAAGCATTTCGTGAGGAACTGTTCCTTGGTATATTAGAGCGGCGAATACGATATAAGCGTGGCAGGTGTCGCTGCGAATGACGATAAAGTCACGAGCGGCACTTATGGATATTTTGCTTCAGGGAGGTAAGTACCTTACGTGGCTGCCATTCCATAATACAGAGGAGAGAGCAAAGCTCTATCTCACCGACGGAAAGTTGTTTACTGAGCTTACCGATGGGGACAAATCTGTTATCAAGACGATTACAACAATTCGACATGCAATCGCCCATCGAAGTCAGCACGCGATGAGTGAGTTTCAAAGGACGGTAATCGGATCTCAGTCGCTACTTCCGGGAGAAAAAAAGCCCGCAGGCTTTCTTCGGTCGCAGCTTCGTTCGGGCACAGTGCGATTTGAAAATTATGTTGGCGAGCTAGGCAGGCTTGCCGGAACCTTGTTTTAGGGTTAGTTTATGCTCTCCGTCCAGCGCGGCGCGCTGACGCTGCGATTGTGGACGGCAGCAGTGGGCGCTGCTTGGAATGGTTGCTCCGTTTGTACTGTTTTTGGTGATCGCTCTATACGGCGTGGTGACGGCAGCCTGGCAAAGCTTCGATTCTTCTTCCGTAGCGCCGGCCTCCGTGCCGGTTCCTTTCAATGGCTACATGACGACAAGTGTGCTGAAGAGTGGTTCGTGGCTCCGAACAGGAAAAAAAGAACCGGCACGGAGGCCGGCGCTACGGAAGATACTATCCTTACTTCGCCAACTCCTCGACGATCTTCGTAAACGCCGCCGGGTCGCGCTCCACGATCTCGACGCGATGCAGCGTTGCGCCGGCTGCCTCCTGCGCGGCCAGCCGCTCGCGCGCGCCGCCCAGGTCACCGGGCTCGGTAACGTAGCACATCTCGTTGAGCATCCGTGGCGATACCGCCGCGGTGGCGGCCTTGGCGTCGCGCGCGTCCCACGCCTGTTTGATCTTTGCGACTTCATCGCCAAAGCCATAGCGGGTGAGCTGGGTGGAGTAGAAAGTTCCCATCCGGCCGGCGTAAAAGGCCAGGCCGCTGGCCTGAGCAGTCTTCGCCCGTTCCACGCCCCGAGTGATGATGACCGTGCCCGGAGTCATGATGTCGATCGCCATCGGATCGCGTCCGGCCGCGCGCGCCGTTGCCCGAAACTCCGCAACCGCCTCTCCGAGCCGTCCCAGCGGGATATCGACCGGGAACCATCCGTCGGCCTTTTGCGCCGTCAGATCGACGCTTTTGGGATTCATCGCTCCAACGAAAATCGGGATGTGTTTGCGCGCGGTCTCAAAGCGCAGCGTGAAGCCGCGTTGCAGCTTGAACAGTTTGCCGTCGTATTTAAGCGGTTCGCCGGCGATTAGCATGTTGATGATCTCGATATACTCGCGCATCCGGGTAACCGCGGGCTGAAACTTGACCCCGTGAAAATGCTCGGCCACGTTGGCGCTGGTGGTGCCCAGCCCGATAATCATCCGGCCCTCGCTCAGAACGTCCAACGTGCCGAAATGCTGCGCGTAAGCGCCGGGAGTGCGGCCATAGATGTTCACGATGAACGTGCCGATTTGAATCCGCCGGGTATGCTCAGCGACCAGGGTGAGCAGGGTGAAGGCGTCGTGTCCCCATGCCTCGGCCAGCCAGATGGAATGGACTCCGGCCTCGTCCATCACTTTGGAGCGTTCGATAAGTCCCTTGAAGTCCGGCCTGCCTTCCCATCCGACTCCGATTGTCAATTTGTGCGCCATGGCCTCGCCTCCCATTGCCGTTAAGCCCTTGCTTTTGACCCGATCGGTTTACAGGGTGTCGATACTCGACGCTTCCTGTCAACCCGCATCGCGCAAGGTCGCAGCCGGCGCAGCGTTTGATGCTGAAAGTTCGTTATCGTACCCTTGGCAACACTGACGGAGGATTGTTGAATGGAAAACCGGCCCAAGCTAAAGTTCGCCCCGATCGTGCATTTCCGCAATCCGAGCAAATGGCGGCGCGACCCCACCCAGCTCTACCACGAGACTATCGACAACATCGTGATGGCCGAGGATCTCGGCTACGACGCCATCTACATCACCGAGCATCATTTCACCGATGACGATTGGGCGCCGTCGCCCCTGATGCTGCTGAGCGCGATTGCGATGCGCACCAAACGCATCCGGCTCGGCACCTTCGTCGGGTTGTTGCCCTTTTACCATCCGGTGCGCCTGGCCGAGGACGGCGCGGTGCTCGATATCCTGTCGGGCGGCCGTTACGAGTTCGGCTTCGGGCTGGGATACCGGCCCGAGGAGTTCATGGGCTACGGCATGGAGATGAAGTCGCGCAGCCGGCGCGCGGACGAGATGTTGGAAATAATCCGCCGGCTGTGGGAGGGCGATACCGTTACCTTCAACGGCAAATATTTCCAGTGTGAGAAGACCAAACTGACGCCGCGCCCGGTTCAGCAGCCGCGCCCGCCGATGTATATCGGCGGCTTTGCTCCCAATGCCGTCAAGCGCGCCGCGCGGATGGGCGACGGACTGCTTTCCGGCGAGCCGGAGAGCGTCAGGATTTATCTCGACGAACTTAAAAAGCTGGGCAAGGACCCGTCCCATGCGATGCTGGCCAACGGAAACCCCTGGCAGTACGTGTCCAATGATCCGGAAAAGGCCTGGGAAGCAATTGCGCCATACGTAATCCACGCAATCGAATGCTATTCGGTATGGATGCTTAACTGGAACACACCGCCATTATATCCGCCGGTCAGCAACAAGGAGGAGTTGCGAAAGACGGGGCTGCTAACCGTGTTGACACCCGAGCAGGCAGTGAAAACGATTACGGATTATGCGCGGGCGATGCATACCACGACGCTAATCTTCATCATGAACGAGGCTGCCTGTCCGCCGGCCGTGATGCGCGAGCACATGGAGTTGTTCGCCGCCAAGGTAATGCCTGAATTCCGCTGAGCTGCGAGTTACGCCGCGCTCTACGCCAACAGCACTGCGACGATGCCGGTCAGGAAAATGCCGTCGAAGGTGCCGGCGCCACCGATCGATGCGACCGGCGCCCCCAAGTCGCTCAGCCGCCCGATATTCATGATGTCGGCGCCAATCAATGCGCCCAACACTCCACCGATATAGGCGACCGGGGCGGCATGCGCGTGGCCGCCCAGAATATATCCCGCCAGCGCTGCTACGATCGGTGGGATGAACATCGGCGTGGCGATTCCCAGACCACGGATCGGACGCGCGGACCGATTTACGATCAGCGCGACGATGACCGTGGCCAGCAACGCCGACCCAAGGATTCCAGGCTGATGCGTAAGCAGGTAAAGCGTGATTAGCACCGGCACCACTGCGCCGCCCACATTGATCGCCAGGGTAGTGGTACCATCCCAACTCCGCTGCGGCATCCGGTAGCGCACGCCGTAGCTGGAAATCAGCGCGGCCGGATGCGGTGCGCCGCCACGCAGCCGCGCCATGGGGATGTTGATGTAGCTCCCAATCAAGCTGGCCAGCAGAGCTACAAAAGCCAATTGGGGCGGCAACCCGGCCAGGGTGAACGCGTAATTGATCACGTGGATTTCGAGCAGCACGAACCAAAACGCGAGGATCGCCAAGGCCAGGATGACGTAGATGAGGAGGAAGGGAGCGAAAATCACGCCCCGATAATAGCAGAATGCCGTCGCGCCTCCATCCCTTCTACGCGGCCTTGTCACGAATCCCTCGGCCCGCTTCAATGGCCCTCAGCATGGACAACGACAAGCGCAAAACCCTGCTCGAACTGCTGGCCCGGCATTCCTACTTCGAGCGCCAACTCACGCTCGCCTCGGGCCGGCCTTCCACCTACTACGTCGATTGCAAGCGCACCCTCTATCTGCCCTTGGGCGCACGTCTGGCCGGCGAGCTGATGCTCGACATGGTGGTCGCCCCCGGCATCAGGCAAGTGGGCGGGATGGCGGCCGGAGCGTTGCCGGTCACCGACGCCATAATCGTCGCAGCCAGCTATCGCAATGTTGACCTGCGCGGCTTCTTCGTGCGCAAGGAGACCAAGGCCCATGGCCTCCAGCAGCAGATCGAAGGCGCCTTCGATCCCAGCCTTCCCACCGGCGTGATCGATGACACCATCACCACTGGCGGTTCCACGCTGGCCGCGGCAACCGCGTTGCGCGACGCCGGCGCAAAGGTCTCGATCGCGTTCGCGCTGGTCGATCGGGGCGAGGGGGCGGCGGAGGCCTTCGCGCAGGCGGGGCTTAAATATTCATGGCTGTTCAGCGCCGAAGAGGTGCGCCAGGCGGCGCGTGGCTGACTCGCGATGGCGATTGGGGGCGGCACCGGCCTGACCGGCATCTTTGGCGATCCTGTCGCACATTCCGCCTCGCCGGCGATGCATAACGCGGCCTATGCGGCGCTGGGGATGGACCGCGTGTACATCCCCTTTCACGTTATCCCGGCGCAACTGCCCGCGGCGCTGCGCGCAATCGCGGCGCTGGACTTGTTCGGCGTAAACATAACCGTGCCACACAAGGAACGGGTTGCCCGCCTGCTCCAGCATCAGAGCGCCGAGGCCCGGCTGCTGGGAGCGGTCAACTGCGTGGTAGGCCGGCACGGCAAGCTGTACGGCGACAATACCGACGCGCGCGGCCTGGTGCAGGATCTCGCCGCGCTGGGCGCGCCGGTCAAGGGCGAGACGGCGATCGTCATCGGAGCCGGGGGCGGCGCTGCCGCCGCGCTAATTGCGCTGCGGCGGCTGGGGGTGCTGCGGGTCGTAATAGCCAACCGCACGCGCAAGCGCGCGCTGAAACTGGCGGCGCGCTTCAAGACGCCGCGGATCGAGGTGCGCGATCTCCGCGACCTGAACGACGCGCATCTCATCGGTGAAGCTGCGGCCGTGATCAATGCAACGTCGGTAGGACTCAAGTCCGAACCATTTCCTCCACTGGCGTACGAGGCCGCACGCGCGGACTGCTTTTTCTACGATTTGATCTATGCGGCCGCCCCCACCGGCTTCCTCGCCCCCGCGATCGATCGCGGACTGCCCGCAGCCGACGGCGCCGGGATGCTGCTACACCAGGGCGCGCTGGCATTTGAACTATTCAACGGCGTCAAGCCGCCAATCCAGGCGATGCGCGACGCGCTGTACAAACGCCTGGGCAGGCAAGCGTAGGAAAAAAAATCAGAGCCGCGACCGTCAGGGAGCGGTCATGTGGGCACAACGATACAAACCGCTCGCTCATGCTCGCGGCTCTGATGGCAGGCATCGTGACCTGATTGACCGCGTGGGGCAGGCTTCCCAGCCGGTCCTCCCTTTTCCTCAATGGAAGATCAAAATGACAGGCTGGAGCGCAGCCAATTCAATCCTTACCTCAGCGCGACCGGTATACTCGGAACCAGCACTCTTTTTCCGTAGCGCCGGCCTCCTCGCCGGTTCTTTTTGCTTCGCACCAAATTCTACTGAACCGAATTCACGCGACCAGCACCGTCACATCCAGCCGCAAATTGCTGATGCCGGCGCTGTCCAACGCGACCTCGTAATGCGTGCCGTTTCTGATTCCCGGCGCAATGTCCAGCGCCACCTGCTGGGCGCCTTCCACCAATCCGTAGCCATGGCACAGCGGGCACAGTCCCCACATCCAGGCTCCCGCGTGGCAGCGTTGACAAGGCTCGTAGCACGGCACCTCGAATGGCAGCCGGCCACCCAGCCGCGCCTCTTGCGGGCTGAGCACGATCTCCAGCGCGAGGCGGCGATGGGGACCGCCGCTCTTTTGATGAAAACCGAAAAAATTCTGAGCGATGTGGTCGAGTATCTCGCCCAACGAGGGCGCCACCGTATCGAAATCGTCGGGTATTCCGATGGGCCCGCCGGCCCTGATCTCCTCAATCGGCGCCGAGGTTCGCGTAACGCGCCCCACCTCGACGCCATGGGAGCGCCGGCGCGCCGCGCCGCTCAGCTCCACGTAGGCATCGTGAACTTCGCGAAAGCGCTCCGGGTCCGGTTCGCGGCCGGCGTCGGGATGCATCTGCATCGTCAGCCGCCGGTAGGCATTTTTGATAGTTTCAGCGCCTGCGTCGAAGGGCACGCCCAGAATGGAATAACGATCCTGCTTCGGCATGGCAAACCCCACCGTCCGGTTCGAATCGTTTTACGCAATGTGGAAGGAAGGTACCTAAGCGGAAATTAACCACTCCCGCCCCCAGATCAAGATGGGGCGCGCGAAGGATTGCCTGGCTCCGTGGCACAGGTTTCCAGCTATCGTCTTTTCGGGAGTTCGTTAAAGATTCAGAAAGGAGGAGCGAGCGGGGACGCCCGCCATGCTGACTCAGCCGAACATCTCCTTGAGCTTATCAACGAAGCCTTTGGCCAAGGGATGATTAACATCTTCACCGGAGATCTTGGCGAATTCCTCGAGCAGTTCGCGCTGGCGGGCGCTTAGGCGCTTGGGTGTCTCAACCACGATCTTCACCAGTTCGTCGCCGCGCCCGTAGCCGTGCAGATCGGTGAAACCTTTGCTCTTGAGACGGAAAACCTTGCCCGATTGCGTGCCGGCCGGAATCTTGAATTTGACTTTGCCGTCCAGAGTTGGCACTTCGATGTCCGCGCCCAAGGCTGCCTGCGGGAAGCTTACCGGGACCTCGACGATTACGTCGTTGTCCTGACGGGCGAAAATGGCATGTTCCCGGACGTGGATGACCACGTAGAGATCGCCCGCCGGACCGCCGCCAAAGCCAGCTTCGCCTTCTGCCCGCAACTTCAGCCGCGAGCCATTGTCCACGCCCGGTGGGATGCGCACCGACAGCGACTGGAGCTTGCGCACGCGTCCCTGCCCCTGGCATTTGGGACAGGGGTCGGAAATGATACTGCCTTCGCCGCGGCATTGCGCGCAGGTGGTCGAAATCGAGAAGAAGCCCTGTTGAGTACGAACCTGGCCGGTACCGCGGCAGTTGGGACAGGTGCGCAATCCGCCCGCACCCGACACCGCTCTACTTCCGTTGCAGGCCTCGCACTGCGCCAGGCGCGCCACCTTGATGACCCGTTCGGCCCCGCGATGAGCGTCTTCGAAGTCGATTTCAAGGTCATAGCGCAGGTCGTCGCCGCGCCGGTTGCGCGCCTTGGAACGGCCACGGCCGGTGCCGAAGAAATCCCCAAAAATGTCCGAAAAGACGTCCTCGAAACCCTGTGAGAAGTCGAATCCGCCAAAGCCGCCGCCACCGGCCTGAGGGCCTTGGAACGCGGCATGGCCGAAGCGATCATACTGGGCGCGTTTCTCCGGGTCCGAGAGGACCTGGTAAGCCTCGTTGCACTCTTTGAACTTTTCTTCCGCCTGGCGGTCGCCGGGATTCCGATCGGGATGATGCTGAATAGCCAGGCGGCGGTAGGCTTTTTTGATCTCGTCGTCATTCGCGCCGCGCGCAACGCCGAGCAATTCGTAGTAATCGCGTTTGCTGTTGTTAGGCATCCCGGACTTGATCTTACCCTAGTTTGTGGGCCAACGGTAGGCGGACGCGCCTCGCGACGCAAGGTGCGAAGGAGATTTTATAAATCATATCCGTCTGTTCCACCACCGGTTCAATCCACAGACTCGGATAAGCCGGGCAGCTAAAAACAGGAGCCCCGGCGGTGCACGCCTGGGCTCCTGCCCGTTTATTCCTTCACCTCTCGATAATCGGCGTCGACCACGTCTTCCTTCTTGTTCTCGCCGTCGCCGCCGCCATCGGTCGGACCCGCGCCTGATGCCGCATCTCCCGGGCTCTGTTGGGCGCGAGTTTTACTGTACATCGCTTCGGCCAACTTGTGCGAAGCATTGGCCAGCGACTCCGCCGCGGCGTTCAATTCGTCCGGATCCTGAGATTCCAGCTTGGACTTGGCCGCGGCCAGCGCTTCCTCGATCGACTGCTTGGCGCTCGCCTCCACGTCGGAGCTGTATTCCTTAAGCGACTTCTCGGTGGTGTAGACCAGGTTATCGAGCTTGTTGCGTGCCTCCACCACGGCGCGTTTGCGCTTATCTTCCTCGGCGTGCGACTCGGCCTCGCGCACCATCCGCTTGATTTCCTCCTCGGTCAGACCCGAGGACGCCGTGATGCGGATTGACTGCTCCTTGTTGGTGCCGAGGTCCTTGGCGTGGACATTCACGATCCCGTTGGCGTCAATATCGAACGTCACCTCGACCTGCGGCATTCCCCGCGGAGCCGGCGGTATACCAATAAGGTCGAACTGACCCAGCAGCTTGTTGTCGGCCGCCATCTCCCGCTCGCCCTGGAAGACCCGGATCGTCACCGCGGTCTGATTATCCTGAGCGGTGGAGAAGACCTGACTCTTGCGCGTGGGGATAGTGGTGTTCTTGTCGATGAGCTTGGTGAACACGCCGCCCAGGGTCTCGATACCCAACGACAGCGGGGTCACGTCCAGCAGCAGGACATCCTTGACCTCGCCCTTCAGCACACCCCCCTGGATCGCGGCGCCGACCGCAACCACCTCGTCGGGGTTGACGCCCTTGTGGCCCTCGCGGCCGAACAGCTTGCGCACGCGCTCCTGCACCGCAGGCATGCGGGTCATCCCGCCGACCAGGACCACCTCGTTGATTTCACTGGTCTTGAGTCCGGCGTCGCGCAATGCCATCCGGCAGGGCTCTTCGAGCCGGTCCAGCAGGTCTGCGCACAGCGCTTCGAGCTTGGCCCGGGTCAGCTTCATGTTGAGGTGCTTGGGGCCGCTTTGGTCCGCGGTGATGAAGGGCAGGTTGATGTCCGTTTCCATCACAGTGGACAGCTCGCACTTGGCCTTCTCCGCCGCCTCCTTGAGCCGCTGCAACGCCATCCGATCCTTGCGCAGGTCGATGCCCTGGTCTTTTCTGAATTCGTCGGCCAGGTAGTCGATGACGCGCTGGTCGAAGTCCTCACCACCCAGGAAGGTGTCGCCGTTGGTGGCCTTGACTTCGAACACTCCCTCGCCCAGCTCCAGAATCGAGATATCAAAGGTGCCGCCGCCCAGGTCGAAGACCGCGATCTTCTCGTCCTTCTTCTTGTCCAGACCGTAGGCCAGCGAAGCCGCCGTGGGCTCGTTGATAATCCTGAGCACGTTCAGCCCGGAGATACGGCCGGCGTCCTTGGTGGCCTGACGCTGGCTGTCGTTGAAATAGGCCGGGACGGTGATAACCGCCTCGGTTACCTTCTCACCCAGGTAATCCTCGGCAGTCTGCTTCATTTTCTGCAGAACAAACGCTGAGATCTCGGCGGGGCTGTACTTCTTGCCGCGGATTTCCACCCATGCCGCCCCGTCGTCGTGCTTGACCACCTTATAAGGCAGAACCTTGGTGGCTTTCTGGACTTCCGGGTCCTCGAAGCGCCGGCCCATCAGCCGTTTGATTGCGAAAACTGTATTGGTTGGATTGGTGATCGCCTGCCGTTTGGCAATCTGGCCCACCAGCCGCTCACCGGCTTCGGTGAAAGCGACCACGGAGGGCGTTGTCCGGCTACCCTCAGAGTTGGCAATTACCACAGGGTCGCCGCCTTCCATGATGGCGACGCAGCTATTGGTAGTTCCGAGGTCGATGCCGATTACTTTGGCCATTGTTTGCCTCTTCTATCGCAATCCGGCCACCGCAGCGGGCCGGATTTGTTTTTCTTTTAGCTGAAAGATAACCAGTATTTAGTGGTTTTCAACCTGCCCGCCGCCCGAGCCCTGGGCGCCCGCAGGCGCCGGCAACCTGGAGACCGCGACCCGCGCCGGCCGCAGCAGCCGGTCCCCGATGTAATAACCACGAACGAATTCGTCCACCACCGTATTGGGCTCATGCTTGGCGGATTCGACGCTATCAACTGCCTCGTGCAATAGTGGATCAAATGGTTGCCCGACCGCGCTTAGCTGGGTCACGCCGTGGGTGCGCAGGAAGTCGGTCATCGAGCGCAGCACCAGCTCGACGCCTTGAACGATTGGCTGACCGTTGCCGCCTTCGCGCGCCGCCGCCACCGCGCGTTCGAGATTGTCGATTATCCCCAGCAGGTCGCGCAGCAAGCTTTCGCGCTGAATCCGCGCGTTTTCCTCGGCCTGCTGACGAATCCTCTTGCGGACGTTTTCCGTTTCCGCCAAGGCCCGCAGGTACTTGTCCTTGTAGTCGGCCGCTTCCTTTTCGCTCTGCTCCAAGGCCTGTTGTTTCTCCTCGAGGCTCGCCAAGGCTTCCTGGAGCCGCTTGCGCAGCTCCGGCAACGACATTCGCTCCAGCTCGGCCTCCGTGGGTCCGGTTTGGCGCACAGCGTGCTCGCCGTTGCCCTCGGCAGCGGCCTGATGGTGGATATTCTTGTTCTTCTCGGTCATTTTCCTATCCGCACAACCCGGTGACTCCGTATAAAGGTAATCACGTTTCGATGAGGCGCCAGATCCGGGATGTGGCGAAAGGGGGCATTTTTTCGAAGCGCTGCGCCGCCCTACCCGCGGTTCAGGTGGGCCAAGCCGAACGAAGACCGCTCACTTACGTGCGCGGCTCGGATTTAGAAGGGTCTCGATCGACGGGGAACTCGGAGTCTTTTTCGCGCCTGCTAGGGTCCCAGCACGCGGGAGAGTGCCTTGGCGGTGTAATCGACCAGACCGATGACCCGCTCGTAGTCCATCCGCACCGGCCCCACCACGCCCAGGCTGCCCAAGGGCATCGTTCCTTTTGAATAGGCTGCGGCGACCACGCTCAGGTCGCTCAGGCGCGGGCCGTGCTCAGTGCCGATCGAAACCTCAACACTGCCCGCATTCAGAGTCCGTTCCAGCAGGTCGAGCAAAGCGGTCTTATCCTCCAGGGCGCCCAGCAACTTGCGCAGTTTATCGGGGTCACTGAACTCGGGCTGCTGCATGGCCTTGGCGCCTCCCTCGACGTAAACTTCGGCCGGGACCGGGCGGCTTACGGCGGCGTCTCCCAAGGTCAGCGCGGCGCGAGTGAACTGGTCGTACCGGACGCGCTCTTCTTTAAGCGCACTTTCGATCCAGGCCCGTGCCTGTTCTAGCGTGCGGCCTTCCAGGCTTTCGTTGAGGTACCGGGCCATCCGTTCCAGTTCTTCCTGGGTGTAATCCCGGCCACTGTCGATCACGCGGGTCTGTACCCCGCCTCCGCGCGCAATCAGCACCGCCATCACCTGGGCTTCCCGCAGGCGGATAAAATTGACGCGCGCCAGCTCAATTGCCTCGAACCGCGGGGTAAGGACCACGGCGGCCTGCCCGGTCAGCAGAGCCAGCAGGCGCGAGGTCTCATGCATCACCTCGGTCAGGTCGCGCGAGCGCTCGGAGTAGCAGTATTCGATTTGGACGCGATCGTTGCGGCCGATTTGCCGCTGCGGCATCAGGTAGTCAACGTAGTAGCGAAAAGCTTTCGGAGTCGGGACGCGGCCGGCCGACGTATGCGGCTGATAGAGGAAGTTGTCCGCCTCCAACTCCGCCATAATGCTGCGCACGGTCGCCGCCCTGACGCCGAGCGAATATTTGGAGACGAGATGCTGCGAGCCAACCGGCTCAGCGGTCGCCACGAAGTCCTGGATAACGGCGAGCAGCAGCGCATGATGGCGCTGGCCCAGTTCGCCCCTCCCACCCTCGTTAGTCATAGCGTCTGTTCATCATAAAGCCGTCAACCTGCGCACCCTGTATGATTGTGGTCTGGTCTTCACCATTCTTTCAAGCATCCGCCATCAGATTGTCAAACATCGTTTACCTTGGATGACCCTCCCATTCGCCGATAGCGAGCGCCGCCACGGTGGGCTAAGCTTATGCCAGATGGCGTCGCGCGGCAAAAAACGCAAGCCCAAACCGGTTTATCTTCCCACCGTCCCGGATGAAGCCCTGTGGATGGAATCCGACGGCTACGACCGGCGCGCCTGGAAGGATATTCGGGCCGGCGCACCGACCATCGCCCAATTGATCGAGGCGGGCGAGAACCTGGTCCCTCATTTTAGCGACTTGCTCCAGGACATCTTTGCGGCGCTGTTCAAATACAACCTGGTATGGCTTGCGCCCGACAAGGTGCGGCGCAGCGCTATCCTCAATCGCACGATTTTGCGCGAACTGATCGCTTCGCCACCCTTCGAAGCGCTGAAGGCGCGGACGCTGCTCGAAGAGGACAAGGCCGCTATCGCCGCCCTGGCGCTGGGTGAGGAGGTGGTCGAGATGGTCCGCAGCCAGCGCTTGATCAACCGGCGCGAGATGCTGGACCTGTGGGACTTAAAGCATCAGGAGGAGGACCTCAAGGAGCGGGCGGAGGGGTTGAAGCCAACCACTGAGCCGCCACCTCCGGGCGAGGAGGAGGGCGACCCCGCCGCCGATCAGGAGCTGGCGCAAAAAATAGAGCAGCTCAAGGAGGCGGCCATCCGCGCCGCGCAAGTCTCAGAGGCCAAGCTCAACCACAAAGCCCGCGACGTGGAGGAAACGCTCAAGCAGGCCCGTCAGGCCGAGCTCAAGCGCCTGCAACTCAAGGGCGCGCAAATGGCCCAGGAGATCGACCAGATCACTGAGGACGCCCACGATTTCAGCCTGGAATTCGGCCAGGCCGGCCGTCTGTCGGCAGGCGAGCGGCTGGAATTGGGGCGGCGGCTTGCGCGCAACCGCAAAATTGCCGAGTTGGCCCGGATGGTGGGCCGGTTCAAGCAGGACGCGTTGGCCCTGCGCCGCAAAAACCTCGACCGCGGGCAGACCGAGGTTTACGACATCGAACGTGGGTCCGAGCTGGCCCGCCTGATCCCGGCCGAGCTGATGGCTCTGCACCATCCGATTCTGTATCGCGATTTCAAGCGCCGCCTGCTCGAAAGCGAAATTCTCCAGTACCAGCTCCGCAAGGATGAAGAAAAAGGCAAGGGTCCGATGGTGGTTTGCCTCGATCTCAGCTCCTCGATGCAAGGCGACAAGGAGATGTGGGGCAAGGCGGTCACGCTGACCCTGATGGACCTGGCGCGGCGCCAGCGCCGGCTGTTTCGCGCCGTCCTGTTTTCCTCGGGCGAAGGCACGCTGAAGGTCCTCGACATGAACAACCACCGCCGCTATGAACCCGAGCTGTCCAAGGTGCTGGAGCTAGCCGAATACTTCCCCGGCGGCGGCACCGAGTTCGAGCGTCCGATTGACGCCGCCGTGGAGCTGCTGGGCAACAAGAAGCTGCGCCGCGGCGACATCGTGATCATCACCGACGGCGAATGCCAGGTCAGTCCCGAATGGCTGACGCAACTGCAACAGCGCAAGGACGAACTGCAGTTCAAAATCTTCGGCGTCCTGGTGGACGTCGGTTCCAGCCAAACCTCCACGCTAACCCAGTTCAGCGACCGCATTACCTCGGTCACCCAACTCAGCGCGAAAGATACCCGCCAGATTTTTCTCAACGTATAGATTCTTCGATCGCAAGTCTGAGGATTAAATCAGAACCGCGACCGTCAGGGAGCGGTCAGCTGGGCCCAAGCGCGAAGACCGGCCGCTGACGCTCGCGGCTCGGATTAAAATCATCTCGCTGTGCGGAATCGAGAAGACTATCGGCAGCAAACCGCGCTCACTGCGGTTCAACGGCCCCGCCGCCAGGCGCATTTTCATAGTCGGGGGCGGCAGACTCCGGGTTCGCAGATTCCGGGCTGGCGAAGTCGGTTGCGACATCGCAGCATAACTCGTAACTGGTGCCGACGCGGGGCTGCGCTTCGTAGCTTTCGATGGCGCCGTCGGCGGTGATGTGCACCGCCTGGTAACCGATCACCCCCGAAGCCCGGCGCACGGTGAAAATGTAGTATTTTCCCGGCTCCAATGGCTCAGGGTCGCTGTTCTCCGGCTCTTCCTTGGCGAAGTGCTTGGGAACGGTGCCGTAGGTTACTTCGGTCAGCGCGAATTTCTTGTTCTCTTCGACTACCGGCATATGCCCGAGCAGCGAGCCACTTACCCCGCGGTCGGCGGCAATCGCCCATACCGGCTCGCCCCCCTCGAAACGCACCAACGCACTGCCCGCTTTTTCGCCATGGGTCGGGATCAATGTCGCGCCGGCGAATTTATCCACTGACAACGACTCCGTGTAATCGCCGCGATGGGCATAACTGATATGTACAGTCACCGACGGAGGAGCGGGAGTCGGTTCGGGTGAAGGTTCCTCAGCCGCTTCAGTAGCCGCTTCGCTTGGGGCCGCCTGTTCGACCTCCGTGGTTTTCTCTTTGCCGTGTTTTCGCAGCGAGCAGGCGGCGAAAAAAAACAGCATCAGCGCCGGAGTGATCAGCGCCGGGTATCTGCGGAGCAGCGCGCGCAAAAGCGAGATTGACGGGCAAGATCTCATGGGCGGAGGCCAGTACCCATTATAAATGGGATCCTTTCCCCAACCCTCTCTCCACAACAGTCGCCGTCCGAGGATTATGCAACGGCTGATTTTGCGCGGGCTCTGCCGGCATCAGCCTAAAATCGAGGCAGCGCTGCGACGCCAAAGCGGCGGGGCGGCTCACCAGGCGCGGGCACTTTGGGTTCTTTTCGAATTCCGGCACCGGTCAGCGCCGATCAGAACGCACAGCTACCGGCGAGCCGAGGCTGGTGAGCCATTCGCGAAACCGCGAACGCCGCGCCGGTGCGTGAAGTTGCACGCCCAGCTTGGTCAACTCCTGCTCGATGACCTCTTTGAGTTCATGGCCCAGGCGTTCGAGCTCGAAATCTTCCGGAGTACGGGCCTGCACGGACGGTTCGGCTGCGGCGCGCCGCCGGCCATAAAGCTGCTGCAAGCGCAGTTCGGAGCGGCCGTGCAGAATACGGTAACGCTGGTCCAGCTTGCTCAATCTTTCGTTGGCCACAGCGATCGCGGCAAAGCGCTGCCGAATCAGAAACCATTGCAGCAACGACACCAGGGCGATGCCCAACATCACCATCGCCAGCGTCACCGCAACCATCGCCGCCCGCCGCCACCACGGCAGCACCGTCACGTCGTGCTCCAGCGCCCGATTGAGGCCGCTCAGTTCCACAATTCGCGCATCAAAGGCGCGCTCTTTGGCATTGTTGTCCTGAAGCTTGCGCGCTTGCTCCTGGCTGCGCGCCTGAGAAGCGGCAACCTGGCGCTGCAGGTCGTGTACTTGAGCGGTATAGGGGTTGGGTATTCGCAGGACCTGGCCGACACGGAGAGTGGAGTTTTCGCTGAGATGGTTGACGCGGAATATTTCCTCCGCCGAAAGGTGAAACATCCCCGCGACGGCGCCAACTGAGTCGCCCTCATGGATCGTGTAGGAGAGATCGCCGCCGGCCGCTACCGCACTATTTTGGGTCGCTGAGCCCGCCGGCGCACCTTGGTCGGTCTGGCCGTCGTCTACGCCTTCCTCGTCGGTGTCTTCCTGAGTCGCGCCCTGGTCGTCGCTGTAGGCGGCCGGCTCCACCCGTTTAACCGGCGCGCGTACACTCTTGGGCGCCACCGCGGCGTGCGCTTTTCGCGGAGGAGTTAGATCGTGCTCGCTAAAGTCCGCGGGAGCGGCAAAAGCCGTGCAAGCAACGACGATGAAAGCGATGAAAGCCAGTGTCGCTGATATCAGACTCCGAGCGCTTGCGGGGCCGGCAGTAAAGGCCATGCGCTATAGCCTAAATAGATCAGAGCCCGGATGCAAAGATCGATGTCGGAGAATTTCTTCTGTTTGCGCGATTTTGGGTATTCTTGCCACACATCCAAGCTCTCGATGGCCGATTTGCCGCCCAAGTAGTCCGATACGGTGTTTGGAAATCAGGGTTATTCCTTCGACGCCGGCCCTTTAACCATCCAGGCCAGATATTCCTGGTTGCCAGCCGGACCCGTGACCGGGGAACTGAGGACGCCCCTTATCGTCAAACCCAGACCGGCCGCGAAATCCGTGATTTCGTCAACCATCTGTTGGCGCTGGCTTTCGTCGCGAACCACCCCGCCCCTGCCCACTTTGCCCTTGCCCACCTCGAACTGCGGCTTGATCAGCGCGACGATATCGCAAGGTGCTCCCGCCAGCGCGATCACGACCGGCAGCACCAGCTTGAGCGAAATGAAGCTCACATCGATCACGACCAGTTCCGGCCGATATTCCAGATCCCGAGGCGCGACATGCCGGATATTGGTCCGTTCCATGACCACCACCCGCGGATCGTTGCGCAGGCGCAAAGCCAACTGACCATAACCGACATCAAGGGCGATCACGCGCCTGGCGCCGCGCCGTAACAATAAGTCGGTAAATCCGCCGCTTGACGCACCCACGTCCAGCGCAAGCCTCTCCTCCACCACGATCGCGAAGGTGTCGAGAGCGGCGGCCAGCTTGTAGGCGCCGCGGCTGGCGTATTGGTCCTTTACGCCAACCACTTCGATGTGCGAATTTTCGTCGACCTTGAGGTCGGGCTTTCCGGCGGGCCGCGAATCGACCCGCACGCAACCGGCCAGAATCAGCCGCTGCGCCCGCTCCCGGCTGTCCGCCAGCCCCCGCCGTGCCAACTCACTATCGAGCCGCGTCCGCATCGATGGTTTGTGCTCCTATCATCAGGTCGGCGCCATTGGCTCTCGACAGCAAATCTGGTCATCTGATTGCCCGGGTAGCCGCCCGCTGCAGTCCCTGAGGCGTGAAGACCACAACTAGCTGCCCAGTGCCATTTTTGGATCTGTCAGCGAGCCTCGCCGGGTAGGGGAAGAAAATGTCTGTGGAATCCGCCCGATATTTCTCAATGAGAAACCGGACGTCTCGATAATCGCCTACAACGCCCACACCGATGAGGGAGTCGCCCCAGGGACCAAGCCATAGATTCCGCCACCATCGTGGGTCGTCCGCAGAAGATCGCGTATCCCCTGGCAGGTCGATCACATTGCGGCGCCGGGCTTCCCAGGGATCAACCTTCGCCAGCGGAAACCCGGCGGCCAAATAACGATTGGCTGCGCTGATCATGGCTCCAAATGAAATCGAAACTTCCCTCTCGGCCATCATGTGCGCGGTCGCAGTGCGGTAGGAAACGAGTACCCCGGCCGGTACATTGTAGAATAACACTCCGTCGACCGTGACGGGATTCAGGCCTGCCTCCGAAAGCAATTTCGTCCATACCCGGACCGATTCCGCGTCGGTTCGCTTGGCGTGGTTGGCCGACCCGAGTGAGCCCAGCACGACGCGGTCTCGCGGTATCTTATAGCGCTGCCTGAGCTCCGCCATATCCGGCGTTGCGTTATCAATCAGTGCCGGTATGTTTATCTTTGTGATCGGCAGATGGGGATGCGATTTGCGGACCAGCCCGACCGCCAATTCCGAATGTACTATCAACCCGCGGGCATGATCGAGGACCCGCTTGTTGAGCGGATAACGCAGGGGCTCATGCTCCCAAATCCACGTTCGGGTCTTGAGCACGCCGCGAGCTACCTCCTCGCCCGCGCTGCCATAGTTGTAGCCCATTTCCTCAACGTACGACTCCGGCTCACGCAGCGATTCCATATAATAGCCGGCCAGAAAATGATGCAGCACGAAGTCATGCAATACGACTATTCCCGGATACGCGAGCAGCACCGGAAAGATACTTCTATGGGCCGGTGAATTGCCCATGTGGTAGACGATAGCGTCGTATCCGCCCAACTCCTGGAGCAGGCCGGGTTTGTCCACGTAATTGAAAGTTTTGCAGCTTGGCAGAGCCTCGACGGCAACCGCCTGATCGATCCATAGATCTACTTCGGCACGGCGCAGCAGTGCGGGTAGCAGCTCAACGCTGTAGTCGGCAATCCCGGTGCGTTGCGGCGGGAGGGGGCTGAAGTACGCAATCTTCACGATACGAGTTTATCCACCACTTTATCCCAGCCAAGTCGCAGCTCCTGGATTGTTTGCCAGCCGCGCCGGCCCATGGCTTCGGCGAGTTGCTTTCTTTCGAATAGTGAATCGACTGCCCGGGCTATTGCCGCAGGGTCCGGGGGTAGCACCATGCCGTTGATTCCGTCCCGCACGAATTCCAGCGGCGCACCGCTGTCAGTCAGCGTCAGCACCGGCTTTTTCGCGTAGAAAGCCTCCAGGGTCACATAGCCGTAATCCTCGCCAAAGGGTCCGAAATAAACCGCCAGAGCGTTGGAATAATATTTGATTAATTCCCGCTCATCCACAAAGCCCATCAGTTTCACCCGATGCGCCACTCCCTGGCGCGCGATCAAGTCGCGCAGCAGCTCCTCTTCGGGTCCGGTGCCCGCCAAAATACACTTGACGCCGGATTTGACGTGAGCCATCGCTTTGATGAGCAGGTCATGGCGCTTGGTCCGATCCAGACGGCTGGGATAAAAGACGTAGTCTCCATAACTATCGCAGCGCAACAAATCGGCGTTGGGACCGGGATGGTACAACGGTTGCGCGCTGATGCCATTGAACTCGCGCAGCCGCTCGGCCACAGTCCTGGAGATGCTGAAGATGCGTCCGGCCTCGGGGATAAGCCGGGTATCCGCCTCGGTGATAGCCCTGCGCGTCGCGAGCGCCTCTTCATCGGTGGTAAGGTCACCGTATTCGGTTCCCAGAAGATCGTAGGCCTGCCGATGCTGATGCGTAAGCCAGATTACCTTGTTGGGGTGTCTGATGAGGTAGGCGGGAAACTTCAGTGCCACCACCCGATCGACTACCTCGCCGTTGACCATGCTCAAATCCAACATCCGCCACAGCAACATGCTGCGCACGAGCTGCGCATGCGGACTCCACTGAAAAGGAATTGAAACGATTTCCGCCTGATGACCCTGGTTGATGAACGCCGCTTTGAGGTTGCGCACTTGCAACTCGGCGCCGCCGCTTACGAAGGGCACCTGCGGTGTACAAATGAGGATACGCACGGCGTGCTAAGGGCGCTCGCGAGGGGGGTGACGGCGCCCGTCGATCGGGTTGTGCGCAGCGTCGACGCGGGACTCAGCTCCATCCAACTCAAATCCGTCCTCCCGGCGGGTTGCCGACCGCGGCCGCCTTGGCGCCAATGACGGCTGCTGCGCGTCGAGCCTGGACTCGAGCTCGGCCAGCCGTTGCGCCATCCGGGCGTGCTCTTGCGCGAGCAGATTAAGCCGATGGTTCAGATGCGTGATCGAGCGTGCCGCCGCGCCGTTGTAGGCGCTCTGCCGGGCGAGGAGTTGGACCAGCAGTTCGCGCGCGAAATTCTTAATCACAATGATGAACGGCCCCAAACGCCGGCGATGGGAGGTAAACGGCGCGCCGGCAACGTCGTAGGTCGATCGAAGGATTTGGAGATCGCAGTTTATTTCCGCTTCTGGAGCAGCGGCGGCGGCGACGGCAATGGCGGGGCTGCGCGTCACGCGGGCCTTGCGAATGCTCGCGCGCAGTTGTGCGGCGATACTGAACTTTGAGGGCTGGCGGCCACTTTCTCGTCCGGTCGGCGCTATGCCACATGACTTCGTTAAAAGTCTAGACGCTTATACTCAATCGCGCCATCAAATCAAACCGGCTGCTCAATGCAGGCCCAGCGCCGTACGCTCTCCAGCGCTCAGAACCGCCCCCGCCTCGGCCAACCTGCGCGCGGAACGCGCGAGGCGGCGGAAGTTGGCCCTTCTCAGCGCCGGCGCGAGCGCGTCCGGATAAAGTCGCGCCTTGTCCAGGTCCAGCGCAACGACGCGCGGCGGCCGCTCGTCCCCGCACACGAACAGATTGTGAAAATTAAGATCGGCGTGATAAAGCCCACCGTCATGCAGGCGATCAACGCTGGCGCGGGCTTGCGCTATCGCCTCGGCGCGGTCCCGCTCGCCGGAAAGCAATAGATTCCATAAAGTCACGCCGTCAAGCGCGCGGGTCAAAAACCATCCGCGATAAAGGCACGGACCTGCCGTTTCCACCATCGCCCCCATCGCTTCAACCACCGGCAGACCGCGTTGACGAGCGGCCGCCGTTACCATCAGCTCGTGCAGTGGACGCGGTACCAGCCCCGCGTAAAGTTCGGACACTACAAAGCGCATGAGCCCGCCGCGCCGGTAGCGCCGGGCAAACATCAGCGGCAGATCGGCGATCGTCAAGGCAAAGGCACTGCGGCGATTTCCCGCGGCCTGCTCGCCGGCGCAGGGCGCCGCCGTCAGATGCCCGTTGATAGCGTCCGCCTGACCGGCGATTTCCCCGGCGAGGTATAGCCGGCGCCGGCCGAACACCGCTTCGCGAAAGGCCAGCCTGGCAAGCTCGCCACGTACAGTTGCGGTTCTCACGCCTGTGGGAACCAACTGACGGCACCGCGTGTGGGAATCAACATTAGGATGCGCGACTATTTTCCAGTGAAAATGCTCGGCCAATTTTACTCGATGTATCAGTCACCCTCACCCTACCCTCTCCCTGGTCAGTCCCTGGTCAGGGAGAGGGCGGAGAAAATCCCCGTGGAAGTGCGAGATGGCCTTGCAGCCCACCCCGCGTCCAGAAAAATCGGCGCCCTATTCTGTCCCCTCTCCCTGACCAGGGAGAGGCTTAGGGTGAGGGTATCGCTGCTATGCAATCGATTTGGCCTCGTCGATCAGCATGATCGGAATATCGTCCTTAATCGGGTAGAGCAGCTTGCACGTCCCGCACACCAGGCCGTCGCCCGTTTCATTGAGCTTGATCGGCCCTTTGCACTTGGGACAGGCAAGGATATCCAGCAGGTCCTGACTAAGCGCCACTTAGCGCACCTCCTTTCACGGCGGCCGTGGCCGGCTGGGTCATCCGCTCAATGCCCAGCGCCATCAGCAGCAAACGTTCTTCATCCACCCCCATCGAGATCTCCAGACGCAACGCTGCGATGGAGTTGCGCGGAAACGGGAAGCGCTCGAGCTTGACCAGATCTTTTTCCGTGGTGATCACCAGGTCCGCCGTAGCGGCCGCCCGCCAGATACTCTGCCAATCCGAGGCGGTATATTGATAATGGTCAGGATACTCAAGCACGCCGACCAGATCGGCTTCAAGATCGCGCAGCATCGCATAAAACGAGCGCGGATCGGCCAGCGCACTGACCGCCAGTATGCGCCGCCCGCCAAGACTTTGCGCCGGCGCCTCGCGCCATCGGCCGGTCTCCGGAAAGACCACCACGCGCGCCTCGATCAACCCTCGCATCAGGGGAATCCGCGCGAGGCGCGCACTCTGCGCCGGCGTAAACTGTGGTTCAAGGCCAGGCCGCGCTGAGAGTATCACCATCGCGCCGGCGCGCGCGGCTGCCCCGATGCCCTCGCGCATCGGACCGGCCGGCAGTACCCATCCGTTGCCAAAACCTCGCTCGGCGCTGACCAGCAATAAATCCAGGTCGCGAGCCAGGCGCAGATGTTGGAAGCCATCGTCGAGCACGACCGCGTCCAGCGGTCCAAGCTTTCTCAGCAGGTCTATCGCCTCGCTGCGGCGGCGGGCAATCGCCACCGGCCCGTCGAACGCCCGCGCCATCATCACCGCTTCATCCCCGGCTTCCTCCGCGGACAAGAGCACGGTGTGACCATTCGATACCAGGACCGCCGCGCCGCTGCCCAAACGGCCTCCGTAACCGCGGCTTACAATTGCGGTGCTAATTCCGTGCTCGACCAGCTTGCGCGCGAGATAAAGGGTAAACGGGGTCTTGGCGTTGCCGCCCACAGTCAGATTGCCGACGCTGATCACGCGCGTACCTGCAATCTTGCGCCGCAACCGCGGCAGGCGCCAAAAACCCGCCCGCAGCGCCATCGCGGCCCGATATAGCGTGGCGGCAG
Organism: Binataceae bacterium (SeqCode); assembly: GCA_035939115.1. Lineage (GTDB taxonomy): Bacteria > Desulfobacterota > Binatia > Binatales > Binataceae > JAJPJA01. Next base: position 138,602 of record DASZGF010000122.1, on the reverse strand, counting down.
GAACCATCGCGCACCAAGCTATTTTTTCGACCGTCGGTAATTGGGAGCGCCAATATCGCTCCAGGCGCGGGCGGCGCCCGATCGGACGACCCTGTGACTTCATCGCGAGTTGATCAACGCGCGCAATTCCAACAGGCTGCGCGTTGCCCCTCCGGTGAGACTTTCATAGGCTTCGCGGGCCATGGCGCCCGCTTCGCGCCGCGCCGCATCATCGCGCAGCAACCGCGCGGCGGCGCAGACCAATTCCTGCGCATTGCTTACCACCACGCCACCTCCTCGAGCGAGCAACGCCTGTGCGGTCTCGTGCTGATTTTCATGGAAGGAGCCGAACAGGACCGCAACCCCGGCGGCGGCGGGCTCGCCAAGGTTCTGGCCGCCGCGCCCCTCAAATAGACTACCGCCGATAAAGGCCAACGTGCCGTGGCGGTAGAGCAGACGCAAGTCACCCAGCGTATCGAGCAGTAGAACATCGGCTGTTGCCGATGGCTGGGCGCCCGCCTTCAACGCGCTCGCCTTGACGTACTCCAGTTGTTTGCCGCCGAGCAATTCCATGATTTCGCCGACCCGCTCCAAATGGCGCGGCGCCAACACCAGCCGCAAACCGGCGAATGACTTGCGCAGTTGCAGGTATGCGTCGAGTATCAGTTTTTCCTCGCGCGGGGCCGTCGAACCCGCAATCAGGGTCATACCCGCGGCGGCAAACCGCGCCAGCGCCGGATGCGCATCGTTGGTAGCGCCGGCTACCGGACCGAACTTGGTGTTGCCGGTGACGACGATTTTGCCCGGCGGCGCGCCCAGCGCAAGGTAGCGGTCGGCGTCGGCCCGGCTCTGCATCATAAGGAGGTCGGCGCAATTCAACGCAGCCGCCCACAGCGGACGCATCAGGCGGTAGCGTTTGAGCGAACGAGCCGACAGCCGTCCGTTAATCAGCACGATAAGGGCGCCAAAGCGGCGCGACTCGAGGAAGTAATTGGGCCACAACTCCGCCTCCGATATAAGCACCACGTCGGGGGCTATCGCGGCCAGAAAGGCGCGCACCGTCAGCGGATGGTCCAGGGGAGCGAGCCGGCAGGAGGCAGCGCCCGGGATGCGCCGCAGCGCGGCTTGGCGGCCGGTTTCCGTCATCGTAGTTACCACCAGCACGGTGGCGGGTTGGTATTCGAGCAACCCGAGCGCGATCGGTGCCACCGCCTCGATTTCGCCCACCGAGGAAGCATGAAGCCAGAATCGGGGTGCTCCCTCATGCGCGGGTAATGAATCATCGCGGCCCAGCCGCTGGCGGCGCGACAAACCCGCGCGGCCGCCGCTCATGAACAAGGCCAGAGGGAAGGCCGGATACCAGGCCAGGTTGTAAAGCGACCTCCCGATCCGGGCCGCCGCGCCACCAGGCAGCGGGTCAGGCGATTTGACCGGCGGCTTTTCTGATCTCGCCGGGCTGCTGCTGCGCGTCATGGAACTGCAGGTCGAAAAGTTTGCGGTATTCGCGCCCAAGCGCGATCAGCTTCTCGTGCGTACCCTCTTCAACGATACGTCCGCGCACCATCACGGCGATTCTATCGGCGCGCCGCACGGTTGACAGCCGATGGGCAATCACCAGCGTGGTGCGGTTTTGCATCAGGCGCTCCAGCGCCTCCTGCACCAGACGCTCGCCTTCGGAGTCCAACGCCGAGGTAGCCTCATCCAGGATGAGAATGGGAGCGTCCTTAAGCAGTGCGCGGGCGATCGCCAAGCGTTGACGCTCGCCGCCCGAGAGCCGTACTCCCATCTCGCCGACCACCGTATCGTAACCCTGCGGCAGCCGGGTGACGAAGTCGTGGGCGTTGGCTTGCTGGGCCGCGGCGATGAACTCCTCCAGGTTCTTCTCGATACTGCCGTAGGCGATATTGGCGCGGACCGTGTCGTTGAACAGAAAAGTGTGCTGCGTGACCAGGCCTATCTGCGAGCGCAGCGCGCGCAGCGAAAAACGCCGGATATCGACACCATCAATCAGGATGCGTCCTTCCTGCGGGTCGTAAAAGCGCGGGATCAAGTCCGCCAGCGTCGACTTGCCCCCGCCGCTCATCCCGACCAGCGCCACCACCTCGCCGGTTCGGATATCGAGGTTGATGTTGCGCAGCGCCCATTGTTCGCCATAGCGGAAGCCTACGCCCCCAAAACTGATGCTATGGCGGCCGTCGGCCAGTGGTAGCGGATGGGACGCCTCGGGCACGTCGGTGCGCAGGTCGAGCACCTCGAACACGCGTTCGGCCGCAGCCAGCCCCTGCTGGATGGAATTATTAGTGCGGCTAAGCCGCTTGAACGGTTCATAAACCAGCAGCAGGGCGGCGCAGAAGGCGGCGAAAACACCCGGGCTGCGCTGGCCCGACAGCACCGAGGCGGCCCCATACCAGGCCGCTCCCACCACCGCCCACGCCGCCATCAATTCGATCATCGGCGTGGTAAAGGCCTTGATCGCCGCCACCTTCATGTACATGCGAAACAGGCGGCGCAATTCGGAGTTGAAGCGATGGCGCTCGTAGTCCTCCATGCCAAAGGCTTTCACCACCCGGTTGCCCTGGATGGTTTCCTGCAGCAGCGTGGCCAGACCACCCAGTTGCTTTTGCGTGCGCCGGGTCACGCGCCGCATCCGCTTGGAGAACTGGACCAGCGGCAGCACCGCGGCCGGGAAGACCACGGCCGCGATCAGGGTCAGCTTCCAATCGATATAAAACGCCGCGCCCAGCAGGACGATTAGCGAGATGCTGTCGCCAATCAGCGAAAAGATCCCGTCGGTGGTCGCCCCGGCGATAAGCGTTACATCGACGATCACCCGCGAGGTCATGGCCGCGGTCGAAGTCTGGTTGAAGAACGACAGCGGCAGCAGTTGCAAGCGTTGGTTAAGTTCGGAGCGCAGGTCCAGGGTCACCTTCTGGCCCACGTAGTCATCGAGATAGTTGTTGCCAAAGCTGGCCACGGCGCGAAGGCTGAACAGCACCAGGATCGCCAGCAGCAGAGTATGCAGCGCGGCGGCGTCTCTCACGGTTGAGATCTCGTTGACCAGCCGCTTGGCCAGAAACGGGATGGCGCCCTGGGTCGCACTCAGCAGCAGCATCGAAACCACCGCCAGCAACACGTAGGGAAACAGGTAGCGGCGCAGATACTTCAGCAGCCGGATGTAGCTGGGGCTGATAAGGCCGGTCATTCGATCATCGCCAGCGCCATCGCGGCCACGCGCGCGGCGGCCCCGGGCGCGCCAAGCTGGCTGCGGATACGGTTGAGCGCCTCGATTGTGCGGCCGCGCAGGGGCTGGCGCAAAAGGGCGGCGGCCGCGCTCGCCAGCCGTGGCCCGGTGGCCTCGTGTTGGATCAGTTCGGGAACAATCTCGGTTCCGGCCAGGATGTTAGGCATACCGATAAAGTTCACCCCTGTAACCAGTATCCTGGCCACCAGGTAGGTCGCCGCCGCCATTTTGTAAGCGATCACCATCGGGCAGCCCAGCAGGGCAGTCTCCAGGGTCGCCGTGCCCGACGCGACCAGCGCTACATCGCTGGCCCCAACGATACTATAAGTGTCGTTCTGGATTATATGGATTCCGTCCAGGTTTACACCGCTTACAGCGCTGAGTTCACCTGCTTCCAGCGTGTGGGCCAGGGCCAGGCAAGGCGTCAGTTGGTGGTCGCGCTTTAGAATGCGCGCCGCCTCGAGCATCGGCGGCAACAGGTAGCGGATTTCACGCCGGCGGCTGCCCGGCAGCAAAGCCAGCAGCCGCGCGTCAGGTGCGATGCGGTGGCGTTGCAGCGTTTCATCCCGTCCCTGGCTGACCTTGACTTTGTCCAGCAGCGGATGGCCCACGAAGGCGGCGCGCTCGCCCGCTCGGCTGAAGAGTTGGGCCTCGAACGGCAGCACGACGGCCAGGCGATCGGCGCGCTGGACCAGCTTGTCCACGCGGCCGCGGCGCCAGGCCCATACCTGCGGCGTGATGTAGTAGAGCACCGGCACTCCGGCATTCTTGCCGGCCCGGGCCAGCATCATGTTGAACTCGGCGAAATCGATCAGGATGAGCAGGTCGGGTTTTTCCCGGCGCAGGATGGCGCGCAGCTTGAGCATCGCGCCCACGGTGCGCTGAATCGTCGACGCCAATTCCATCAGCCCCAGCCCCGCCACATCCTCGGCGCGAAACAGCGCGCGGACTCCCGCGCTGCGCATGTACTGTCCGGCGATGCCGAAAAACTCGCAGCTCGGGTCGCACGCCAGGATTTCACGCACCAAATCAGCCCCGTGCATATCGCCCGAGGCTTCGCCAGCGACGATCATGATGTGCCGCCGCCGTCCCGGGTACTGCTGAGGGTCTGGCAGCGCCGCTGTGTCTTGAGCTGAAAGCATCGCTTACTCGAGAAAAGAGAAAATAGAAAAGAGAAACGAGAGGTAGAGTATTATCACTTTTTTCCGTTCGTCCCTCTTTTATTTTCTCTCTTTCTCTTTTCTCGTTTCTCGTGCTAGACGGTCTTGATCGCCGAGCTGATCAGCTCGCACAACTCGACGACTCGCAATCCGTCCGTCACGCCAACTTGCGGCATCGAGCGGCTGCGGGCACAACTCACAAAGTCGGCAATCTCGTCGGCCAGCGGGTCACCTTCGCCCAAATCGATACGCTCAGCCGAAATCGTCGGGTATAACTGCCCCGGCGGCGGCGGATTCCTGCGATAAATCTGGACCGTGCGCGCTTCATAATCCAGCGAGATGTAGGCGTCAGCCTGAAAGAAGCGGATTTTGCGCTCGCGCCGCTGCGAGACGCGGCTGGTCACCAGATTGGCAATCATGCCGTTATCAAACCTGAGCCTGGCGTTGGCGATATCGATGCGCTCGGTCAGCACCGCAACGCCGACCGCCTCGACCGCCGCTACCTCGGCGCCGGTAATGCTAAGGATAACATCGAGGTCGTGGACCATCAGGTCAAATATCACATCCACGTCCGTGCCGCGCTCCGTAAACGGCGCCAGGCGATGGCACTCGATGAATTTCGGACCTTTTATAAATGGCCGCGATCGCATCACGGCCGGATTGAAACGCTCCAGATGGCCGACCTGCAGGATGCGGCTGGAGCCTTGCGCCAAGGCGGCTAGTTCCCGCGCCTGCTCCACGGTCGCGGTCATCGGCTTTTCCACCAGCACGTCGATGCGACCGGCCAGCAGCGCCGCGGTGATTTCGATGTGTGTGACGGTCGGTGTGGCGACGCTGACGAGATCCACCCGGCCCAGCAGATCACGGTAATCCGTAAGCATATCGGCGCCGTTTAAGCGGGCGACGCGCTCGGCGCGCGCGGGGTCGATATCCACCACGCAGGTCAGCCTTACGCCCGGGAGAGCAGCATACTTGGCGGCGTGCAAGGCGCCCAGCCGACCCGCGCCGACGACTGCGGCCCTAAGTTCCCGCATGACCGTAAACCGTTATCGACTGGCTTTGGGCCAGTTCCAGGGTGCGTTGCCGCTCAAGGATCATGGTGCGGCCCGCTTCGACGCCGAGCACTGCCGCGCCCACTTCGGCGAGCAATTCTATGGTGTTGGGACCTATCGCGGGCCGGTCAAAGCGCAGGTCCTGGCCGGGCTTGGCGGCCTTGACCACCACCAGGCCGCGGCCGCACAGCGAGGCGGCCCGCCTGATGGCGGCGTCGGTTCCTTCCACCGCCTCGACCGCCGCCACTACGCCGTCGCGCACTGCGACCGCCTGGCCGATGTCATACGGGCCCAGCGCACGGGTCACGGAAAAGGCCAGCTTCAGATCGCTTAGCTGAGCAGGGGTCGGTTGCGGGCCAGCCATCGTGCCTTCATCGGCCAGCGCACGCTCAAGCAGGTACACCGGGTCGATGACTTCGATTCCGTCCGCCTCCAGTTCGGTGGCCACGCCGCGCAAGACCGTGTCATCGCTGAATTTGCCCAGCCGAGCGAGCATCACCAAAGCCCGCGGGTCGGGTGCAAAAGAATCCTGCAGCCGGGCCCTGGAAATTCCACCCGCCATAGCTGCGCGCGTCACACCCGCGGTTTTAAAGGTTTGTATCATTCGTTCCAGTTCGCCCACCTTGATCCAGGTGATCTGGCCGCACAACGGTTCAAGCGCGCGATCGGTTTCATTAAGATGCGCCACGGCGACAATTTCGATTTGTTGCCGGCGCGCCGCCTGCGCGACCAGCAGGGGAAAAGCACCGTTACCCGCGATGATCCCCAGCTTATTCACGGCTGCGGCCGACCACTCCACGCTCGGAACGTTGAACGAATTCCACGATCCTGCAAACTTCCGCAAACCCGCCGTCCTGTTCCAGGACCTTGGCGATGGCCTGGTCGCGCAGCAGTTTGGAATAGAACAAGGTACGGAAGCTGCGCTTGATCGCGGCCGTGGTGGCGGAGTCGAAGTTGCGGCGCTCCAGGCCCACGCTATTGACGCCCACCAGGCGCGCGCGATCGCCCCGCACCATGGCAAAGGGCGGAACGTCCTGGGCTATCTTGCTGCCTGCGGCCAGCATGGCATGCTGGCCCACCCGGGTGAACTGATGAACGCCGCACAATCCGGCGGCCACCACCCACTCCTCGAGCACGCAATGTCCGGCAAGCTCAGTGGAATTGGCCAGGATGCAATGGTCACCGATGATGCAGTCGTGGGCGATGTGAACGTAGTTCATCACCAGCACGCCGTTGCCGATGCGCGTAACCATCCCACCGCCTTCGGTACCCCGATGGATGGTGGCGAACTCGCGGATCTTGTTGTCGTCGCCGATCTCCAGGCGCGAGGGCTCGCCGTGATACTTGAGATCCTGCGGAGCGGCGCCCAATGAGGCAAACTGGAATATCTGATTGCGCGCGCCGATCTCGGTGTGTCCCTCGATAACCGTGTAAGGGCCCACCACCGTGTCAGGTCCGATTCGGACCTCAGCGCCGATGACCACGCCCGGCCCGATTTGCACCTTGGAATCCAGCTCCGCGCGCGGATCGATAATGGCAGTTGGATGAATTCGCCCGCCTATCGGATTTTCTCCTCCACTTCCATCGCCGAGACTTCGGCTTCGGCCGCCAGTTCGCCGTCAACCCGCGCCTGCCCGTGCATCCGCCACAACGGCCGATGCTGGCGCAGCAGGCGCACCTCGATGCGCAGTTGATCGCCCGGAACCACCCGGCGGCGAAAACGTACTTTGTCCAGGCCGGTCAGCATAAAGAAAGGAATGTCCTGGATTCCCAGGATGTTGATGGCCAGCAACGCGGATGACTGCGCCAGCGCTTCAAGAATGAGCACTCCGGGCATTACCGGCATCCCCGGGAAATGTCCGTTAAAAAACGGCTCGTTGTGGGTCACGTTTTTCAATGTGACCGCGCGGCTGTCGGAAATCTCGACCACCCGATCCACCATCAGGAACGGGTAGCGATGGGGCAGCAGCTTGAGCAGTGCCGCGCCGGGGTTGCCGGCGTTATTATTTGGAGACGATTCCGCCACGGTTACCTGGAGATGGTCGATCTCTTGGGGGAGCGCGGAGGCGCTTCCAAACCGCCGCCCCCGCGAAAGGAGGCCGGCGTCCCTTGATTGAGCTTGTCGCCCAGCGAGCCGATCTTGGCTGCGCTGGCGTTATATTCGCGTATCACCTCGTCAGTTATGTCGATAGAGGGAGCCGCCCACAGCAGGCTGCCCTTTTCCATCACCAGGGTGTAGCCTCCGCGCTCGCCCACATTGCGCACCACATAGGCCAGGTCGCGGATAATTGCGCCCGTGACATCCCGGTCTTTCTGCTGCAATTCGTCTTTGGAATCTTTATAGTTGCGCTCAAAGTCGCGCAACTTGCGAGTGTAGTCATCCTGCAGGTTGCGCCGCTCGTCGTCCCGCATCAGCGGGCCCTTTCGGTCGAGTTCGTCCTTGAGCGATTCGACCTCCTGTTGCTGACGCTGAAGTCTGCTCTGCAACCGGCTAATTTCCGAGGTGAACTGGCCCTTGGCTTTTTTTCCGGCGTTGGAATCGTTGAGCGCCCGTTGCATGTCAACAAAGGCGACCTTCAGATCGGCCGAAGCAGCCGCCGTGGAGACCAGCGCCAACAGCACTACCAATGCCGAGACGAACCATGTCCGGTACATTTGCTCAGTCATAATCCTCTTGGAGCGCCATTAACGTCGCGCCGGCGCCCGCCCTCGTTTGCTGCTAGTTTTATAGCTGAGTCGTTGCTCTTCAAGCTAGTTCGCTTTTTTGTTCCACAAGCTGCCAAACGACAAGCCTTGCGCGCTTTCGCCCGGCTGCTAAAGGTTGGCGCCAGTCCCGAAGATGAAATCCACTTTTCCGTCCTGCGGGCGCGGATTGATCGGGAATCCAAGTGCCAGCCGCAGCGGTCCGAACGGTGATTTCCAGAATATACCGGGACCGACCGCGCCCTGCAGCTCGTAGAGTTTGTCGGTCTGGTTAAGCAGGAAGGCATTGCCTGCATCCATGAAGACAAATCCGCGCAGACCAAAGGAGTCAAGAATCGGAAATTCAAGCTGATGATACAGGATCAGCTCCTGGCTGCCGCCCACCGCCTCGAACCCAAGCGACTGGCCGAACTCGTTAAAGACCTGGACCTCGGGGCCGAGGCTGTAAAAAGGATAGCCGGGAACCGAGTCGGGTCCGAATGGCCCGCCGGGAAAATAGCGCTCGACCAGCGGCAATTCGCCGCCGGTGCCGCCCGCCAGGTTGGTGCCGACACCGTAGTCGGCGCCGATTCCGTACACGAAATCCCCAAAAGCCGGGCTCTTGTAGACCGTGAAGAAGAAACGTGTGTGCACCGAACCTTTGATAAACTTGTTGGTACCGCCCAGGCCCGCCAGCTGAAGCGACAAGCTTTCAACCGATCCGCTGTGCGGGTCGACCGAATTATCGACCGTGAAACGGCGGATCGAGGGCGCCATCTCGGAGGTCTGCGAATAGCCCTTGAACTGCAAAATCTGCTCGGTCGTAAACGGCGACAACCCCGTGATACCGATGCTTTCATAGCGATAAGTCAACGCGGCGTCCACGTTGGCCAGCGAAAAGGGTCCGAGCTTCTTGAGCCCTAATTCATCCAATGGATAACTGGTGCGCACCGCGAAACCAAGTGACTTGCGGGTGAAGCTCGGCAGGAACTGCTCCCAGCTATAGATGTCGAGTCCAGCCGACAAAGGCATGTCCAGGAACCACGGCTCGGTGTAGCTGATACTGTAGTTGCGGAACAAAAACCCGACCATCGCATCGAAGGAAACGCGTTGACCGCCGCCGAATAGATTGTTCTCGCCGATGTGGAAGTTACCGAACAGCGACGAAGAGCTGTCGAATCCACCCGCCAGCGAGAACGTGCCGGTCTGCGCCTCGCGCACGGCCACGTCCAGGTTGATTCGATCCGGCGAGCGTCCGGTCGAGGTTCCGATATTCGCGTTCTCAAAAATGCCCAGCGAATCCAGGCGGGCCTTCGAAACGCGAATCGCGGTGGCCGAGTACGGCTCCTGCTCCTGGATTGCAAGCTCGCGCCGAATCACTTTGTCGGAGGTCTTGGTATTGCCTGTAATCTTGATGCGGTCCACCAGCACCTGTTGGCCCGGATTGACCGCGAAGGTGACGTTAACCAGGTGTTTATCGGGGTCAACCTGGGTCCGTGGCTCGACATTGACGAAGGCGTAGCCGCGGTCGGAGTAAAAGTCTGACAGCGTCAGCACGTCGTGCTGCATCGTGGAGGGTTTGAACACCTCGCCGCTCTTTAGCGTCAGTTTGCTGGTCAGATCCTTCTCCGGCACCTTCAGATCGCCGGCCAGCTTCACTTTTCCGGTATTGAACTGGTCACCTTCATCCACGTCCATGGTGATGATCAGCTTTCCGTTCTGGCGCGTTATCACCGGCTCCGAGACGTGGGCGTTAAGATAACCGTGCTGGTAGTAGAGCGCCGTGATGCGCTCACGATCGTCCTGGAGTTTCTTGGGGTCGAGTACCCCGGTGTCGAAAACATAACTCAACAGGTTGAAGGGCCTGGTCTCCATCGCTGCCCTTAATTGGCGCGATGAAAGCACTTTGTTGCCGTGAAACTCGACCTTGCCGATCCGCACCAGCGGCCCCTCGGTGACCACAAAAACGCCCACCGCGCTGTCGTTGGGTCCCGGATTGGTATGGAAGGCTACGGCTGCATCGAGATAGCCTTTGTCCTGGTAGATTTGTCTGAGCGCCTTCTCCGTCGCATTAACTGCCAGCGGATCCAAAATGGCGCCCGGATGCAGCTTGAGCGACTGCTGGATCTTTTCGTCAGTGGTCTTGAACTGCTTGAGCCCCTCCACCTTGACGTCGGTGATGTAGGGGCGTTCTTTAACGTGGAAGATCAGAACCAGCCGGGTTCCGCGACGGGTAACCTCGGCGTTGACGTCATCGAAGAACCCCATCTTGTAGATCGTTTTTACGTCCTGGTCGACCACCGCTTCGTTTAGCGGCTCGCCGACCCGCGATGAAATATGCGCGCGGATCGCCTGGCTCTCGACCCGCAGATTACCTTCGATCTCGATTGCGCCGATCGGCCCGGAAGGCGCCTGGGCAAAGGTCAGTGACGCCGCAACCAGCAGGCTGGCCAACAATAAGCAAACAGCGCTGACACTGAGCGCGTGAAATTCAGCTCGGTTGCTCCTTGCCACAGCCACTCCCTGACCACCAAAGCGGCCAAGCTAACCAATCGTTGGGCCCAAGTAAAGCGAGAGTAGACCAGCCAGCCGCCCGCGACAAAAGCGATTAATTCTGCCTCACACTGCTAGGTCGCAAGGATTTTCCCACCTGCCCCCTCCTTTGCTTATTAGACGTTCCAGAGGCAGAGAAATTACGCAAGCAACCCGCGCTTATGCAGGCTGCTGAGAAACCGCGCCACAGCAGCCGCATCGGCGCTATTTATCTCCACGTCCCTGCTCGGCGGACTGCTCATGCAACTGTCCGTCGCGCAACACCATTGTCCGGTGCATTCGCCGCGCCAGCCGGTCGTTATGAGTCGCGACGACGAACGTTATGCCGAGCTCACTAAGCCTTTCGAACAAGACATGCACTTCTTCGGCGGTTTTCGGATCGAGATTGCCGGTGGGTTCGTCGGCCAGCACCAGGCGCGGGCGCAAAGCTACCGCGCGCGCCACCGCGACCCGCTGCTGCTCGCCCCCGGAGAGCTCCGCCGGCCGCCGATGGAACTTGTCGCCCAAGCCCACCAGCGCGAGCATCTCCTCGGCCTTTTTTTTCGCCTCCGCATCGGGCATCCGCGCGATCAGCCCCGGCATCATCACATTTTCCAGGGCACTGAAGTCGGCCAGCAGGTAATGGAACTGAAAAACAAACCCAAGTTTCAAATTACGAAATTCGGCCAGTTGGCGAGGGCTCAGGGCAAGCAGATCCTGGTTTTCGAACAGCACCCGCCCGGCGGTAGGGCGCTCAAGGCTGCCCAGCACATGCAGCAGGGTGGACTTTCCCACTCCGGATTGTCCCACGATCGCGATGCGCTCGGCCTCGTAGGCCTTGAAATTGAGCCCGCGCAAGACCTGGACTTCTCGTCCGGCGTCATAGAAATACTTGCTCAAACCCTGCGCTTCGATGAGCAATTTGCCGACGGCGGAGCGCTTGCTGGCGGGCCGTGGCGCGGGCTCACTCATAACGCAGGACCTCCACCGGTGACAATGAGCGGGCTTGCCACGCCGGATAAAGGGCGGCGCAGATGCATAATGCAATCGCAGCAACCGCCACCAGCAGGAAGTTGGCCGGATAAAGCCGCGCCGGAACCGCGCTGACCATGAACACGTCGGGCGGCAGATGGATTAGATGGTACTTGCCGATCAGATATGAGGCGATAAATCCCGCTCCGACCCCGGCGATGGTCCCGACCAGGCCCAGCAAGGCGCCTTCGAAAAGGAAGATTGCAGCCACCGAATTGGCCGGCGCCCCCATCGCCTGAAGGATTGCGACTTCCTTGCGCCGCTCCATCACCACCATCACCAGGGTCGCCACGATATTGAAAGCCGCGACCAACACGATCAACATTAGCACCAGAAAATGGGTGAAGGTCTCCAGCTTCAGACCGGAAAACAAGCCAATGTTGGTCTGCGTCCAGTCGCTGACTGTGTAGCCCGCTCCGAGCATGCGTGCGATACGCTCCCGCATCGCGGGCGCGTCAAGGATATTGGCCAGCCGGACCTCCAACCCATGTTCGAACTGTGGGCTGTCCCCGGCCAGCGCACTGGCTTGGGTGAGGTTTACGAATAGGAGGCTCGCGTCATACTCAGCCATCCCGGAATGCAGCAGGCCGCCAACCACGAAACGCTTGAGCCGCGGCACGTCGGCCGCAGCCCCGAAGCTGGTAGGTGATATCAGGGTCACCGTATCGCCCATCACGACGTCCAGATCGGCGGCCAGGCTTTTGCCCAGCACCACCGCCGGCAGGTTAACTTGCCGCCGCTGCGTGCCGATGCCGACGGTAATCGGATGCAGGCTGGCCAGCGCGTCCAAAGCGTTGGGCGTCAGCGCCTGAGAGAGACCCGCCAGAACCGGGTTATCTGGCGCCACCACCCCTCTCATCACCGCGCCGGATTTGACATAGCCTGCGGAGGTCGCGGTTTCAGACGAAGCCAGCAGCACCTGACCGGAAACATAGGGCGCCACCCCAATGACGCCAGCAAGCCCCCGGACGCGCGCCTCCAATGCGGAATCTGGTGCCTGCCCCTGTGGACTTTGGATGGTCAGGTGGGGGGTGAAGGCGAGCAGGCGCTGATGCAGATCCTCCTCAAAGCCGCTCATCACCGCCAGATCGACGCTCAGGGCGAAGGTTCCCAGCATCACTCCGGCCAGTGAAATTACGGCGATCAGTGAAACGAAGCGCTCCTGGCGCCGCGCCCGCAGGTATCGCATGCCGATTAGGAACTCGAATCGCACCTTGCCAGTTTCACCGAATGAGGGTGCGAGCATCGCCTTGGGGAGCTGAGATTGGCGCCAACAATAGCATCATCACATGGGTCTTATGCCCGAACGTCAAACTATCATCCCCAAGCATACCCAATCGCGCAACACCGCTGCGGCCTGATAACGGGTTGCGGTGGGCGCGCGGTTGCGTATAAGTTGGCGGGGCTACGCAGGCCACTGTGGAGCTTTTTTATGAGGCAGTTGTTTCGCGCGGTGTTGATGGCCACTTTGGTTATTTGGCTGGGCTCGGCGGCATCGGCCGACCCACCGCCAGCCGGCGCCGGGGAAAATCTTATCACGATGAATTTCCAGGACGTCGACATCTCGGTCCTGGCCAAGTTCATCAGTCAGATCACGGGGAAGAATTTCGTCCTCGACGAAAGCGTCAGGGGCAAGGTCAGCATCGTGTCGCCCACCAAGGTGACACCGGAGCAGGCCTATTCAATCTTCAAGTCGGTGCTGCAACTCAAAGGTTTCACCACCGTCGCCGCCGGACCGGTGATCAAAATCATCCCTTCGCGGGACTCCCGCGGCTCCGCGGCCCTGACCACCTCGCAACAGCCCGCCGTTTCGGGAACCGACGCTTTCGTCACCCGGATGATCAAGCTACGCAACGTCGACGCCTCATCGTTGGTCAACGTGATTCAGCCGATGATTTCGCGTGACGGATTGGTGGCGGCATTTCCCGAAACCAACACCCTGATTGTCACCGACGACGCCTGGAACGTTCAGCGGCTGCTGGGCATTATCGGCAGCCTCGACGCGCAAGGTATCCAGCAATCCGTGGCGGTCATCCCGCTCAAGCTTGCCTACGCCGACGACCTCGCGCCGAAGATCGAACAGATCATGGGCGAACGCGCCAGCGGCAGCTCGGCCTATGGCCGCCCCGGCATGGGAGTGGTCGCGCCCTCGGCCGAGGCGCCGTCGAGGGCCTTCAAGATTGTCCCCGATGAGCGCACCAATTCGCTGGTCGTGCTGGCCGGTCCACTCCAGATGAAGGAGATTAAGGACCTGGTCGACAAGCTCGATATACACAGCCCCGCGGCTACCTCGCGAGTCCACGTCTATTACCTGAGGTACGCACAAGCGCTTGAGATGGTCTCGGTGCTCAACTCCCTGTTGGGCGGCGGCGGAGGCGGTCCGGGAATGCTTTCGCCGCAGACCGGGCGAGGATCGCTTGGACGTGGCAGCGGTTTGGGCTTCGGGGGAATGGGCACGGGTGGCCTAGGCGGCGGCTTGGGCGGAGGCATGGGCGGCTTGGGCGGAGGCATGGGCGGCTTAGGCGGCGGCATGGGCGGCTTTGGGGGAATGGGCGGTGGCCTAGGCGGAATGGGCGGCGGCGGGTTCGGAGGGGGCTTTGGCGGCGGAATGGGCGGCGGCATGGGTGGGAGGAATCGGGCGAGCGGATCGCTGGGCGGCGGAGAAGTCGCCGCGGCAATGGCCACCGGCGGTCCCGGAACCGAATTCGAACAGCCTGTGCGCGTGACTGCGGATCCCGCCACCAATTCGCTGGTCGTCAGCGCCTCGCCGCAGGATTACAGCACTTTGCAAACCATCATTTCTCAACTCGACATCCCACGCCGCCAGGTTTACGTGCAGGCGGTTATCGTCGAGGTCAGCACCAACCGGATGCGCGAACTGGGCGTCAGCTTTCAGGGTAGCGCCAATTTCGGCGGCAACACCTTGGGCGTGGGCCATTTTGATTATGGCAACCTGGCCAACGCGCTGACCAATCCGCTGGGCGCTACCGGACTCACCTTCGGGTTGGCCTCGGGCAGCATGTGTACGGTCAACAGTGCGCTGAGCGCGGCGGCCAGCACCACCAGCGGAACCACTACGGCAACGTCGGTGACCGTTCCCTGCGATATCGCGCTAATCACCGCCATCGAGACCGACACCCACTCCAACGTACTGTCCGCTCCCACCCTGCTGACCACCGACAATGAAGAAGCGACCATCGTGGTCGGCCAGAACGTGCCGTTCATCTCCTCCGCCACTGCGACCGCGGCGATAACCGGTCAGATTTTCCAGTCGGTGGACCGTCAAAACGTCGGCATCACGCTGGATATCGTGCCCCAGATCACAGAGGGCGGCTACATCAAGATGGACGTTTACGAAGAAGTTTCGGCGGTCATACTTTCCACGGTCAATAATCCGCTGGGTCCGACCACGACGATCCGCTCCGCCTCCACCACGGTACTGGTCCAGAACCATCGCACCACCGTGATCGGCGGGTTGCTGGCGGATGAGGTCGATATCACCAATAACGGCGTACCGTACCTGTCCAACATACCGGTGCTGGGTAACTTGTTCTCCGATAAGCAGAATAGCGGCCAGAAAACCGACCTGCTGGTGTTCCTTACCCCGCACGTGATCCTCAACCGCGAAGATTTGCGCGAACTGTCGCTCGACGAGCGCCAGCGCTTCCTGCAAACGCTGGGGCGCAAGGAAATTCACGACATGCCGCTGGCCCAGGTGCGGGAAATCTTTAAGCCCAGCTTCAGCGTCTCGGTGCCGCCGGGTGCCGAATTTGGCACGCCCAACCCCCAACCTGATAACGGCGGCGGAGCCGGGGCGGCGGCGGGACCTTCCGGCGTAGAGACTGGTCCAGCCCCAATGAACACTTATGAAATTGGTCCGAGCGCGCGCAGAACTGCTCCGTCCGGACCGGCCGCGGTGGCTCCGACTGGCGTTGCTGTAGCTCCGGCGGGACCGCTGGCGGGTGCGCCCTCCGCGCCGTCGGGCGCTGCGGCCTCGAGCTCCGGTGTCACTTCAACCAGCTCATCGCCCGGAAGTGTGCAGGCACAAGCACACAAGTCCGGCGGGACGCTTGATTCGGTAAAGGGCTTGTTTGATCTGCGCTGAGCGACGTCGGGCCCGGTGGCCTCTGCTCAACAAACGTAACAGCCATGCGGGATGAACCAGCCCCGGCCTTGCGACACCGCGGTTTCACCCCGATAGCGCCGGTGTTCCACCGCTTTCCACCCTCCGATGGCAAGACAGACATCCGGCGCCTCTGCGCGTGTTGAATATGCACTGTTCGCCGCCGGACGCGGGGCGCTCAAAGCGCTGCCATTGCGCAGCGCGGCCAGTCTCGGTGTATGCCTGGGATCAATAACCGCCGCCGCAGACCGGATTAATCGGCCGGTGGCGATGTGCAATCTGGAAATTGCGTTCCCCCTATGGACCGCGTCGCAAAGACTGGCGACGCTCAAGGCGATGTACCGCAACTGGGGGCGGATGGCGGCCGAATGGTGCCATTTGGACGAACTCACCCCGGACAACATCTCGAGCTTCGCCCATTACGAGGGGATGGAAAACTGGAAACACGGCCTGGAACTTTCGGCGGGGCGCGGCGGATTCCTCTTCACCGGTCATTTCGGAAACTTTGAGTTGCTCATATTGGCGCACTCCCTGTTCGGACATCCCTTCTCGATCGTGCATCGGCCATTGCGCAATTCGCTAATCGACGCGGTCGCTTTTCAGCTACGCACCAGCGCCGGCAACCACTTGATTCCACGCAAAGGCGCCGCAAAGGAGATCACGTCAATCGTTCGCCAAGGCGGCGTGGTCGGACTCATGATCGATCTGGATGTGCGCCGCGGCGTGTTTGTGGATTTCTTCTCGCTCAAGGCCTGCACCACCGACAGCCTGGCGCGGTTTGCGATCACAACCGGCACCCCCGCGGTTCCCGTGTTTATCGTGAGACAGGATGAAACCCTGCATCATCGGATTGAGGTCCTGCCTCCCCTCGACATCGTTCGCGAAGGCGACCATGAGGAGGCAATCCGGGAAACCACGCAACGCGCGACCCGGGTGGTGGAAGACATGATCCGCCAGCATCCCGACCATTGGAACTGGATCCATCGCCGCTGGAAAACCCGCCCTCCTGGCGAGAAGCGATTTTACTAAGCCGGAAAAACCTCAGCACGGAAGCCGGTGCTACGGAAATCGCCGGTTGAATCGGATGCTGCACGGCAGAGCTTGGCAGCATTCAAGCGCGGTCTGTCTGTTCCGGTAGCGCCGGGGCTTCCGTGCCGGCGTTTCCTCCGCACTGAATGGAACCCGGCTTGAGACCGCTCCCCGCATGCCCTACTCTGGATAGGGAACGCCGATGGCCGAGAAACTCAAAACATTAAAAATCAAAGACCTCAACGAGGTCGGCCGTTACGCCGTCGGGATGCATTGGAGCGACGGCCATGAAAGCATCTTTCCGTTGGACAACCTGCGGCGCTCTTGCCCTTGCCTTAAGTGCCGGGGCGAGATGAAAGAGGAATTGACCGAAGACCGCCGCGGGCTGCATCAATTGATGAGGCTTGGCGACGACGCGGTCTTCCTCAATTGGCGCGACGGCCACGAAACCATCTATACGCTGCCCCAACTGCGGGCACTGTGCCGATGCGCTTACTGCGCGGGCGAGCCGGAGAAGCCGATAACCGGGGGCTGATACGAGCGCGCGGCCGCTCAGCCGCGAACCCGGTTTATTTCGCTCCCGATATAGGCCAGCATCTCGCGCGCGAACTCGCCCTCGATTTGCAACAGTCCAAGATCGAGCCGATCCTTGGGAAACTGCAAGCGCAGCCAGTCGCCGCTGCCGGGCGGCTGGGGCGAAATTCCGCTGAAGAAGAAGCCCAGGCGCTCCGCTTCTACGCACACACCAGCGGTGGCCGGATGGTCCAGCGGCAGTTCCAGGTAGATCACCTCCGCGCCAAAATTATTGAACAAGCCGTGGCGCGCATC
This sequence comes from Binataceae bacterium (SeqCode), assembly GCA_035939115.1. Classification (GTDB taxonomy): domain Bacteria; phylum Desulfobacterota; class Binatia; order Binatales; family Binataceae; genus JAJPJA01. The sequence goes on along the minus strand of DASZGF010000122.1, from coordinate 120,944 downwards.
ATCAATCTGCTCCGCGGCGTCCGCGCCCGGCTCCAACACTTTGACCACGCCCTGTTGCGTGGCCGGGTCGTAGGAGCTTGACAGTTTGACCGGACCCATAGCGGCCGCGGCGACGCCGAATTCGACCTCGCGGCCCAGCAATTCGTAAATCCGTGCCACCATCTCGCGATGATGCTCGGGCAGGTGCGCGACTGTGCTGCCCGGTTGGCATAGATAGGTAAAGTAGCTGAGCAGGCTCACCCGTTGCGGATTGGAACCGTCGATGCGATGGGCGCTGGCGGGCGATGCCGCGAGCAAAAAAGCCGTCGGACGGCCTTTGAACCGCTCTTCTGTTCGTTGACTGAAAACATGATGGGTAACCGCGTTGCCGAAAATTCCGGCCAGCCCGAGCTTGCGCGCCTCCTGCTCCAACGCGACCTTCATCCGGTCGAGCAGATGATGATGTTGATGCTCGGGCAGGACCATCGCTTCCCCGGTCTCCGCGATCGGCCCCAAGTCCGGCCGTTCCAGGGCGCTATGCCCCACCACGCCATGTTCGGTATGCAGCGCCACGATCGAAACCAGGCGCCCGCTTTCGTTCAGTTTCAGCAATTGCTCAGGATGGTAGACTTCGGCGTGAATGTAGCCGGGCCCGTTAACGCGTTCGGTCAATTCCGGAATCTGAACGGCGTCGTCCGGCGTCAGCCGGCGCGTCATGTAATCGGCGGCGGAAATTTCATCCATCGTAAGGCATCATCCTTTTTTACTTGGCAATACTCATAGCCGGGCGCGCGTTTTTGAATTCGACGGCCACCGTTGCCTTCCGGAGCATTAAACCGGGAATATTATCGCATTGGCTGCCACCATAATCCACACGGGTTACACTTAGCCCTGCTACTCGTCTCATGGGCCGAACTCAATGAAAGAGCACAGCATTTACGAATTCCCGGACCTGTTTCGCGTGGTTCACATGGAGAAGCCCGGCGACATCGGCGAGGAAGTCGAATTTCTAAAGCGCGTGTGGGAGCGCCATTCCAGGCGTCCGATTCGCCGGGTCCTGGACATCGCCTGCGGCAACTCCCCTCATGGGCAACTGCTCGCCGCGCAGGGAATCGCTATGGTCGGCATCGACCGCTCGCCGGCGATGATCGCAACCGGGCGCCGGGAAGGACGAGGGCTGGACAATCTCACCTTTGTGCGGCGCCGGATCGAACGCTTCAGACTGCCGCGCGGCGGCTTCGACGCGGCCTTTTTCATGTCCGAAACGCTCCCCGTAATCGTGGAGAACACGGACCTCATAAGCCATCTGCGCTCCGTAGCCGCGGCGCTGCGCAAGGACGGGCTGTACTGCGTGGACATCGATCGGCATGACGATATTGAAGGGGCCCACCGGCGCAGATTGTGGCGCCGGCGCAAAGTGCGCCACGGCGGTGTATCGATCGCCATCGCGGAGTTCCTGCGTCCGATCGCCTGGCACGCAAGCGCCTGGATCTATGAACTGGAATGCACGATTCGTTTTCCCGATCGCACGGTAAAGACGCGCGACCTGGTACCAGTACGATACACCGTCCCCAAGCTGATGGATTTGGCGGCGCGCGCCTCGGGCGTCTTCAGACTAATCGCGGTATACAGCGACCTGTCATTTGAGACACCCCTCGATCAATGCGAGCGGCGATGGTGGGGCGTACTGCGCCGGCTGTGATGCAAAGCCTCAGTTCGCCGCGACTCGGCGACCTGATCTCGCCAGGGGCAACTGTTCTCCTCGTTATCACGTACTATGTGCCCGGTACTGTGTGCGATGACGGGTGGGACCGCGCATGGCGCTATGTTTCCGAATATCACATCAAGATTGCGTTCATCATCCTCAACGGGCGGTTTCGGCCGCGGGAACCCGCCGATGGCGTCCCTTTTGAGGCATGCAACGAGATGATCGCGCCGCGTCGATAAACGCTCCCCGGTCAACGCCGAAGCGTGCGGCGAGTGCCTGGATTTGCCGCACGTTGAGTTGACGGCGGCCGGCCAGCACCTCGGAGACGACGCCCTGGCTGCCGATTTCGGGTAGTTCCTTTTGGGTCAGAGCGTGCTCCCGAATCAGGAAGCGGAGCACCTCGACACTGGAAGCCTCCGGCAGGCTGAGATGCTCCCGGTCATACGCCTCGATCAAGACACTTAGAGTCTCGATCAGACGATAACGCGGGTCTTGTGGGTTGTCACCGGCCTAGTCGACCAGGGTGTTGAGCCGCCTGACCGCCGCGTCGTACTCGCGCTCGGTACGGATGGCTTTCCGCGGATACATCGGCGACAGATCATCCTGCCGAGTCAGGAACTCATTTCTATTTTCTCGATCCTGCTTCTTACGCGCCGCCGCGCGACGCTACCAGGCGGGGGCGGTTGTCCACTTCCTCCACAATCGCGACTTCGCGCGGGCCTGCGGCGCCGAGGTCGGACAGCCGCTGCACGGACGGCATCACGCGGCTGTTGAAGGATCCGATCGTCGAGTTGAACGCTTCCACCGATTTCTCCAACGATTGGCCCAATCGGCCCAGATGCTCCACCATCCGGGCCAGCCGCTCGTGCAGCTCGCGCCCCAGTTCGCTGATTCGCTGGGCATTATCGGCCAACCGCTGCTCGCGCCATCCGTAGGCCACCGCCTTGAGCATCGCCAACAGCGTGGTCGGCGAGGCCAGGATAATCCCCTTGTTGGCGCTCTCCTCAATCAGCTCGGGCGCCGCGCGCAAAGCCGCGCTGAAGAACACCTCGCCCGGAATGAACAAGACGACGAACTCGACGCTCCGGTCCAGGCGCTGGGCGTAGCCTTTGGAAGCGAGTTCGTTCACCCGCGCCCTCACCTGTTGCGAATGCTCCCTGAGCTTGGCCGCCTGAGCCTCTTCGCCTTGCGCCTCTAGCGCCTCCAGGTAAGCCTGGAGCGAGGCCTTGGCGTCGACCGCGATTTGCCGCCCGCCGCTGAGATTGATCACCATGTCCGGACGCGCGGCCGCACCCTCGCCGCCACCGATTCCGGTCTGCTCGTCGAAGTCGCAGTATTCCGCCATCCCGGCCAGTTCCACGACGCGGCGCAACTGCACCTCACCCCAGCGTCCGCGCACCATCGGCGACTTGAGCGCCTGGGCCAGGTTGGCGGTCTCCGTATGCAGAATCCGCTGCGCCTGCGCCAGCGAGCCGACCTGCTCGGTGAGCTTGCCGTAGGCTTCGCGGCGGGCGCCCTCGATTTCCTGCAACTGCCGATCGACGCGGCTTAGGGATTCGCGCACCGGCTCGACGATTCCAGCGATCGCGTTCTGCGCGCCCGCCATCCCGGCTTCGGTTTGTTTCTGCACCGCGCCCAGGCGCTCGCCGGCCAGCTTGAGGAAGTCCTCATTGGTGGTGCGAAGCGTTTCCGCAGCCAGGGCTTTGAAGGTTTCCGACAGCCGTTCGCGATCCTGATCGAGCATCGCGCGCTGTTGCTCGAACCCGCGCTGCATCTCCGCAATCCGCGCATCCGCCGCCGCCCTGTTGATCTCGGCCTCGCGCAACGCATGCGCCAGTGCGTCGGCCTGGTCTTTGAGCGGGGCTAACTGCGCGCGCAGCTCCCGTGCCCCGGACTCGGCGGCCGCGGCACGCCCTTCAAGTTGACGAATAACGTCCTGAGACGCGCCGCGGATCCGCGCCGCCGCGATCATCCATCCGAGCACCGCAGCCACACCTGCCGCCACGGCTACCGCAAAAAGCTCCATCCACACCTGCCTGCCCCCGCTGCACCGCTATTACTTGTATCAAGTCTAGCCTTTAAGGCGCTTGCACCACAATTGAGGTTCGGAGTTTATCCCCAGATTAGAGGGCTTTGGCTGCGTGGCACAGGCTTCCAGCCTGTGATCTGGACTCGTTCTGTTAGGTTGCCATCTTTCCATCTTAAGACTTGGCATGAGCCCTCACCCGAGAGGAAGATCCGGAATCACAGGCTGGAAGCCTGTGCCACTGGTTCAGACTCGAAATAAAATTCATGCTGCCCTGATTTGTGGCTCGCTCAGGCCATCGGGCCGGCTGCGCGAAGTGGGCCGCATTGATATGTTGCTGACTCGATGGGGCGCACGCGGACCGGGTAATCATTGAAAGACTTGTTAAAAAAAGGCGCGACCCTCATCGTGCTGGGGACCGGCGGGGTGGGCAAGACCACGATTGCCGCAGCGTTGGGCCTGGCGGCGGCGCGCTCGGGTTTGAAGACGGCGGTGATCACGGTGGATCCAGCCCGCCGCCTTCGCGATGCACTGGGGTTGGGGCACCTAGGCGGCAAGCCCACCGGCCTCGGACGCCATCGTCTGCAAGCCGCTGGGCTCAACCCTTCGCTTCAGTTGTTCGCGATGGTGCTCGACGCCAAGGGCGCGTGGAACGGCCTGGTTGAGCGCTTCACCACGGACCCTGCCGCACGCCAGCGAATCCTGGACAATCCCTTCTATCGGCAACTAACCGGACAGTTTGCGGGTTCCGAGGCCTACGCCGCGCTGGAGCAACTTTATGACCTGCATTCGCGCGCCGAGTTCGACTTGATCGTGGTCGATACCCCGCCGGCCGCAAGCGCGTTTGAGTTTATCCAGGCGCCCGCCCATCTGACCCGCCTGCTCGACTCGCGGATGGCCCGATGGCTGTTCGCGCCCTACCTTTCCGCCGGCCGCTTCGCGATGAGACTGGCGAGCGGGGCGGCGCGTTTCGTGGTGCGTGAATTGGAACGGTTTGCCGGAGCAACTGTGCTTTCCTCGATTTCCGAGTTCTTCACCGCCGCCCAACAGACCGTGGACGGCGTGGTTGAGCGCCTGCGCAAGACCGAAGCGCTGTTGCATTCCACGAACGTCAACTTCGTGCTGGTCACCACCGCCGAAGATCAGCGGTTGCGCCAGGCCCGGGCGCTGATCGAGGAGATGCGAGCGGAGCGGCTCAATCTCTCCGCGATCATCATCAACCGGTTTCTGGACGAGGAGATCTGGCAGCATCTGGCGGATAGCACGCGCGGGATGCCGCCGGGGCTGGAAGCGATTGACAAGTTGCGCGCCGCGCTGGGGCACAACCTGGATCGTCGTCCGGGCCTCGATGCGTTGGTGAAATACCTGGAGGATTACCGTCTGCGCGCCCATCGCGAGATCGAGCGGACGGCCGTTTTTGCGCAGGGATTGCCGGCCGGAGTGCGGCTGGCGATGGCGCCCGAGATTAGCAGCGGAGTTCTGGGACTGGAGCAGTTGGCGCACTTTGCCGGCTACCTGGACGCGCCGCGCCTGAAACCCGCGCGCCTGCGCGCGGCAACCGCGCAAAAGGAAGCCGGAGTGGGCCTGTAAGCCGGGTTCTGTACCCGCGTTAGCGGGTAGCGGCCATTCCTCTGGACCGCCGATTGCTCGGCGGTTCTAGCGACCGTACCCGAGGGTTGGGCGGGCCACCCATTCCCTCCTATTTGGTCTTGCTCCAGGTGGGGTTTGACATGCGCGCGCGATCACTCGCGCGCCGGTGGGCTCTTACCCCACCATTTCACCCTTGCCCTTGCGGGCGGTCTGTTTTCTGTGCCACTTTCCGCGGATCGCTCCGCGCTGCCGTTAGCAGCCACCCTGCCCAATGGAGCCCGGACTTTCCTCCCCATGATATGGGGCGGCCGCCCGGCCCGCTCCGGCAAAACGACTATACTCCGATAGGGTGCTGTACGCGCCTGGTCAGGGCCAATCAGGCTTCGGCTTCCTTGTCGGCCTCGTGGTACAGGATGCGCTGGCAGTTGGGACAGAAGTGGATGGCTTCGTATCTCTGGATCAAGTTGAACAGTTGAGGTGGAATCCGCATCCGGCATCCCTGACAAGTTCCCGACTTGACCGGCACCACCGCGTAGCCGCCGCGCCGGTCGAAAAGCATCTCGTAGCGCTGGCGCAGGTTGACGTTGATCTGACCTGCCAACTCCTCGCGCGCTTGCCGCCGCGCCGCAATCCGCGCCCGCAACTCCTCGGTTTCGCCGGCGATTTCCTTTTGCGCTGCCTTAAGCTCGGCGCGGTCACGTTCGAGCGTCTCGGAAAGTTCCTGCAACCGGCTGGTATGCTGATCGCTGCCGTCCATGCTCGCCAGCAATTCGGCCTCGACCCGCTGATTGCTTTCCTTGAGCACCTCGACTTCGTGGCCGAGCGCCGCCAACTCGCGCTCATTCTTGATCAAATTAAGCCGCATCCGCTTGTTCCTGATCTGCACCTCGCCTTCGGCCAGGGTGCGCTCCAACTCGCGCTTGGCCAGCGCGCTGTCGCGTTCCTCGGCCTTGAGTTGCTCCAGTTCGGCCGCCGCCCGCTCAACGCGCGCTTGCAAATCGTCGACCCGGGCGCTGACCTTTGACAGCTCCTGTTCCTGCGAGCGCAGCTCCTGGTCGATAGCCTGCAGACCGGTGAGCCGCTTTATCTCCTCCCGCAATTCGACCTCCATTGTGAGATGGTTGCTTCATTGACGTGGCCGCCCTCAAAACCTGGCGGCATTTTGGATATGGGCCCACCAGGATTTGAACCTGGGACCAGCCGGTTATGAGCCGGCAGCTCTGAACCAAGCTGAGCTATGGGCCCGAGGGAAGGCATTAACAGTTGTTAATGGTACCAGTTTTTGACCTTTTTATTAAAGAGTGGCGGCCGTACGGCATAACCGGGCATTTTACGGGGCCGGTGCCGGATCATTTGCGTGCCGAACGGAGCCTTTGCTGCTCGCGCGCCATAAGGATCACCTCCTGGGCTTTTTGCCCCTGCAAGTCCGTTCCCTCCTGCTCACGGAGCGTCCGCAGAGCTCCCTGGACCCGCTTTGCTGCACGTAACAGCGTCAGGCTGCGTTGATATTCGCCCAGTACAAAGCGCGCTTTTTCCAGGGTTTCCAATGACGGATCGAGCATCTGCGCGCTGAGCGCACCCTGCTGCTCAGCCGACAGGCGCTGCGCCACCAGCGCCTGTGCCTGCTCGTCACCCGATCCGCAAAGCTCGGCCGCGACCGCGGCCAAACCGCGGTCCTCGAAATCGGACAGCGCGCCGCCAGCAAGAATATCCTCGCGCAAATCCGGATATGCCACCGCTACGGCCAACAGACCCAATTCCGCAATCGCCCGCATGTCGCGAGTTGCGGATGCGCGTGCGGAAAGCGCTTCGCGCGACACACGCACCGCGGCGCGGCCGCCCTTGAGGGCCTGCGCGCGCAGCACCTCCTCGCGCACTCCCAGCCGCTCCGCCGCTTTTTGGGTCAGCAGGTCGAATTCGAAAGCATTGCGCGCCAATGCCAGGACCTCGGCCACATGTTCCGCCGCGCGGGCCCGCCCGCTAAGCGAGCTGCCCGCTGCAGCCGCCTCGTCGCGCACGAAGTAATCCACCAGTAATTGCGCTGAATCGATTATCGCGGCGAAGCCGGCCGCGCCGCGCTCCTTGACCAGGGTGTCGGGATCGAAGCCCTGCGGGATGAAAATTCCGCGGCCCAGCAATCCTGCCTCCAGGAAGGTGCGCACCGCGCGGATCGACGCGCTGTGGCCGGCCTTATCGCCGTCGAAGCAGGCAAAGACGTTGCGCGAATAGCGGCCCAGCAGGCGGAGTTGATCTACCGTGAGCGCGGTGCCGAGGCTCGCCACAGTTTCCTTAAACCCGGCCTGCGCCAGCGCGATCGCGTCGATATAGCCCTCGACCACGATCGCGCGATCGGCCTTAGCGATCGCGCCGCGCGCCTGTGCCAGCCCATAGAGGTTGCGCGCCTTGGAATACAGCGGCGATTCAGGCGAGTTGATGTACTTGGGCAGCCGATCGTCGAGCACACGCCCGCCAAACGCGATCACGCGGCCGGCGGCGTCGTGGATCGGAAACATGACCCGCGCATAGAACATGTCGGTGGCCTGAGGGCCGCCGCCCTTAAGCACGCCGATGCGGATGCCCGCTTCCAGCAGTCCGCGCCGGGTCAGCGCCGCCGCCAGCGATGCCGCGCTGGCCGGAGCAAAACCCAGTTTGAACGCTTTTGCAGTTTCAGTGTCGATGCCGCGTCTTTTCAGATAGTCGCGCGCCGCGGCGCCAGCTTTTTCCTCCCACAGCACATGAGCGAAGAAGTCGCTCGCCACCTCCGCCGCCCGCAGCATCGCATCGCGCTCGGCCAACGCGCGCGGATCGCGGCGCGTCTCCTCGGCAATCGCGATTCCGTAGCGACTGGCTAAAGAGCGAACCACTTCGGGAAAGGTCGCGCCGTCCATCTTCATCAGGAAGTTGAACACCGTGCCCCCCACCCCGCAGCCGAAGCAATGAAAGAACCCCTTCTCGCGGTTGACGGTGAAGGACGGCGTCTTTTCACCGTGAAACGGGCACAGCCCCACGAAGTTGCGGCCCGCCTTGCGCAACCGCACATGGGCGCCGATTACCTCCACAATATCGGCGCGGCTGCGTACTTCTTCGATTTGCGTGTCGCTAATCGGAGCCATCGAATTTTAATGCGCTAAAGCGCCGTGCCCGCCTTGAGCAGCGCCGCGAGCCGAGCCGGATAGTTGGTCATGATGCCGTCCACACCCATCGCTATCATCTGGCGCATCCGCGCCGCCTTATCGATTGTCCACACCAGCACTTTGAGTCCCGCGGCATGCGCCCGCTCCACCATCGCGGGGCGCACCATATCGTAACGCGGATTGACGCTGACCGCGCGCAGCCGCAACGCTACTTCTAGCATCGCGTCGGCCCGCTTGTCCGCCAGCACGCCCAAACCGAGCGCCGGCTCGATTTCACGCGCCGCCGCCAGAGAGTCCCAATCAAAGCTGGAAACGATTGTATCAGCCATCGCCCCGTGCGCGCGCAGGAGCCGGCATACTTCACGCTCGACGCCGGCGCCTTTGAGCTCGACGTTCAACGCGCATCTGCCGTTGGCAAGGGTGAGGACCTCCTGGAGGGTCGGGACGCGCGCGCCGGCAAATGCGGCGCCGAACTTGCGTCCCGCGTCGAGACGCTGAATCTCCGCCAGGCTCATCGAAGCGACCTTACTCCGCCCATCGGTAGTACGGTCCACGGTTTCGTCGTGAATCACCACGGCTACGCCGTCGGCGGTCAATTGTACGTCCAACTCCCACATCTGCGCGCCGGCTTCGATCGCGGCCGCGAATGCCGCCAGCGTATTTTCCGGAAATTCACCGCTGGCTCCGCGATGAGCGATAATCAACAATCCTCTCGGACACTCCGTTCGGTTCCCTCTCCCACATTCTTTCGTGGGAGAGGGTTAGGGTGAGGGTGCCCGGTACATTTCAAGAAAAACGCGCCGCTGATTCGTTTCGGTCTGAAAGCACCGCAACACATGATCGCCTCAACTGATTTAACTATCTGAATCGCATCGCAAGCAAATGCCGGAGGGCCGTTTTTGAACATGTACAGGTTTGCTGGTGGTCAACCGCTCTCAGAGACCTAATCCCCCGCCCTTCCCTGAAGGGAAGTGGGGAAGACATTATTGATCATTACCGATGGCCGCCCAAAGAACTGCTTCCCCACAGACCTTCGTCAAGGCGGAGTTTCACGTTCCCGCGGCCCTGGCCGATGAAGCCGCCGGAATCCTGACAGCGCTCGGCGCGCTGGGGTGCGCGGCGCAATGGCCTCACCGGGCCAGGCGTTCGCCGACCGCGCCCGTCACTTTGCAGGCGTTTTTCAAGCGCCTTTCCAACACCCAATTCAAGGCCCATCGCGCCGCGCTGGACGCCGCCGGGATGCTCGATCGCTCCGATCCTGCACCAGCGCCCGTGGCGTTAATTGATCCGGGATGGGCGGCGATGTGGAAGACACGCTTCAAGCCGCTTGAGATCGGCCGCCGACTTATTATTGTGCCGCCGTGGCAGCCGGTTACGCAGACGGAGCGCATCCCGATAATCATCGACCCGGGCCAAGGCTTCGGCACCGGCCATCATGCGACTACGCGCTGCACCTTGATCGCCGTGGAGACGGAATGCGGCCGGCGCGCTTTCGACCGCGCGCTGGACGTAGGCACCGGCTCGGGCATCCTGGCCCTGGCGATGGCGCGATTGGGCATCAAGCGAATCGTCGCGCTCGATCATGACCCGGTAGCATTGGACAACGCCCGTCACAACGCGGAACTCAACGGTTTAGCCGGAGCGATTCGTTTTTCGCAGGCGCCCTCGCGCCTGGAGCGCCGCCGATTTCCGTTGATCACGGCTAATATTCTCGCCTCGACCCTGATTGCGATGGCGCCCGAGCTTAAACGGCTGCTTGGTCCCGGCGGCCGCCTGATCCTGTCAGGCATCCTCAAGCGCGAAGCCCGCGACGTGATGGCCCATTACGGGCCACCGATTCGCCGGTTGTGGTCGCGCACCGAGCGCGGCTGGACTACCTTGGTCCTCGCACTCCCGGAAAAAAATGAGTTCAACACCGCCCCGCTTCGCAATCAGCAGCGCCAACGTTCGCGGAAATGAGGCGCATCTCGCCGGTGCCGAACTGCATCATCTGCGCGACGTCCTGCGCCTGCGGCCCGGCGACGCGGTCGGATTGGTCGACGAGCGCGGCCGCAATTTGAGCGGCCGGATCGCTCTGATCGACGCCGCCGCCGCGCTGATCCGAATCGAACGCGTGCAGGAGCCGCGCGGCGCGCCCCCGCTGATACTCGCGCTCGCAATCATCAAGGGGCCGCGAATGGATCTGGCGGTGGAAAAGGCGGCGGAGTTGGGCGCAAGCGAGGTGTGGCCGCTCATCTGCGCGCGCTGCGTGGTGCGCGATCCGGGCGCACAGCGGCTGGCGCGATGGCGCCGGCTGGCGGCCGCGGCATGCAAACAAAGCCTGGCGTCGCGGCAAGTGGAGATAAAAGCCCCGCTGAACTTCGGTGACCTCCTGCCGCGCGTGCCCAAAGGGATATTGCCGGTGATTTGTCAGGCCGGCGCACCGCCACTTGCACTCGCCCTGGGACGCGCCACACGCAGCGGAATTTTGATCGCCTGCGGTCCGGAGGGCGATTTTACTCCCGATGAAGTTGCCGCCGCGCAGCAGATGGGTTTTGTCAGCGCCAGCCTGGGCCGCAACCGACTGCGCACCGAGACCGCCGCGCTCGCCGCGCTGGCGATTGCCGCGCCGATCCTCGAGCAACTTGCGCAAGCGGACTGAGCCACTGGGGCACGAGCCCGCACCAACGCGTCCGGCGTCCTTGCCGGCCACATCCGCTAAGTCGCTTTGGGCGTCGGCGTGCGGCTCGGAGTTCGCGTCGGCGTGCGGGTCGCGGTTCGCGCCTCCTGGCCAACCCACTCGCGGCAAGGCGTGCGGCGACGTACAATGGCGCCGCGCGGGGACCTTTGTTAGTGAGTAATGCAATGGCCGGATCGAAACACAAATTCGCCTTCGTCATGGACCCTTTGAACACCGTGCTGGTGGACAAGGACACTACCTTCGTCATGATGCTGGAGGCGCAGGCGCGCGGGCATCAGATCTACTTCGTCGGCCTCAAGGACATGTACTGTGTGGGCTCGCGCCCGCTATGCCGGGCGTTCCGATGCGAGGTCAGGCGCGCGGTGAACCATTACGACCTCCTCGACGGCGGCGTCGAGATGCCGCTGGACGCCTTCGACGCCATCTTCATGCGCAAGGATCCTCCGGCCGACGCCAATTACCTCTACGCCACCATGCTGCTCAGCCTGGCCGACGCCCGCCGCACCTTTGTCATGAACAGCCCCGAGGGGCTGAGGGAAGCCAACGAGAAGCTCTACCAGCTCAATTTTCCGGCGGTCATACCGCCCACCCTGGTCACCTATGAAAACGCCCGGCTCAAGAGCTTCATGGAAGAGCAAGGCGGCGAGATGGTGATCAAGCCGCTGGACGGCCATGGCGGCGAAGGCGTGTTCGTGCTGACCCGCGGCGACCGCAACCTCAACGCCATCCTGGAAACCGCGACGCATCTGGAAACCCGCCCAATCATGGCCCAGCGCTACATCCCCGAAGTCCGCAAGGGCGACAAGCGCCTGATCGTGCTGGATGGCGAGCCGCTGGGATGCACGCTGCGGGTGCCGATGGCGGCCGAACATCGCGGCAATATCCACGTCGGCGGCACCTGCGTGAAGGCCGAGGTCACCGCGCGCGACCGCGAGATCTGCCGGACGCTGAAACCCCGCCTGCAACGCGACGGGCTGTACTTCGTCGGCCTCGACATCATCGGCGACTTCCTGACCGAGGTTAACGTCACCAGCCCCACCGGCGTACAGGAGATCAACCGGCTTGACGGCGTCAACCTCGAAGCCCGGATTATTGACTTTGTCGAGGCACGGGTTGCAGCATTGCCGCTGGCCCACAACCATTAAGGCCGCGCGCCGGCGCCTCGGATGGCGGTCCGGCCACAAAGGAAGAACCCCCGATGGACAGCAGCAAAATCAATGAGTTGTACGACCGCAGCCTGATAACCGAAGTCATCTATCGCTATTCAACCGGCGCCGACACCAAGGATTGGGAGCTTTTCGGCAGTTGCTTTACCGATCCGGTAAACGCCGACTTTACCTCCACTGGTGCTCCCGCGCCGCGCACCTTCCCGCTCGATACCTGGGTCCGCGTCGTCCAGAAGACACTGACCCCGTTCAAAATGACGCAGCATTCCAATTCCAATGTGACCATCAAGGTCAGCGGCGACGAGGCGACCGCAGTGGTCTACCTGAGGGCGCGCCATCAACGCATCGACGATCCCGAGGGCAAGCGGTTCTGGGATGTGGGCGGCTATTACAGCGACCGCCTGGTGCGGACGCCGCAGGGCTGGAAGATCGCCAGCGTCAAATTCACGCAGACCTGGAGCGAAGGTCAGCCCTGATGCTCTGTGATGGAGCCAGGCTCCAGCACGCAGCAACCCTGAATTTCCGTCTGCGCCTTGTCGGAGTCCATCGGATAGAGATGCGGATGGCCGATGGAGTATCCCCATCCGATGTCTTCCTTGAGGTAATAGACGCCGCCTGGTCGGGTGTCGAATTCAACTTCGTCGGCGGTTTCGGTTTCGCTGTGGCAGGTGACGGTTCCCGGCTGGACCTTGAATACCTGGTAGCCGCCGGGCCCGATCCGCGCCACGGAATCGCCGCATACCACCGGAGGCCGCAGCAGCGACCCGGCAAAATTGTAGGGGCGGTAGAGGTAGATTTCCGCCTGCTCGGGGGGAGCCGTCTGCTTTTGAAACGGATCGCCCTGGACGGCGCATCCGGCAGCGATCGCGACAGCCGCTAACCACAACACGACACTGGTCGCGCGCATACTCAGCGGCCCTGCCCCGCCGCCGCGGCTTGCGCCAGGCGGCCGGCGTCGTGATAAATCTGCCGGTCTATTTTTTCCCGCACCGCAGCCTTCGCGGCATGATCCAGTTCCACGAAGGTGGGCTGATAGTAAAGCGTGTAGTCGCGCGAAAGGTGGACTTTCGCCGTGTAATCGCCCAGCACCTTGTCCCCCTGACTGATGCCCAGCGACGCGAACGCGGTTACGCTGTAACTGCCGAGTGGGTAACCCACGTAAGTCAGCGGGTCGAAAGCGGACAGCGTTAATGGGACCGTGTAATGGTCGTGGCTCAACTCTTCGCGGTAATTGAAGACCACGCTACTGGAATCGGACAGCGAGGCGGCTACGGCGGGCGGAAGCGCCTTGGGATTTCCGTCCAACAACCGGCCCTTAAACGGTAACGGAACGGGCGCCTCCTCGACTGCTTGCGGCTGAGCATCGGCATCCGCGCTCTGGGCCGCCGGCGGCGCGCCAATCGGAGCGCTGAAGGTATTGGCATAGGTCTGGGCGGTGCACCCCGCTAGTGCCATCGGCAGCGCCAGCGCGAGTAAACCTGTCGTCAGTCGATGCACCACGGACCCTGAACAAAATTGAACCATAGTCTTAAGACGCAGCGAAAGAGATTTCGTTTCAGTCCGAACCCACAGCGGTCGATTCGCACGATTCGCGATGGTTTGGGCCATTGCCAAGCGAGAAACGCTAATGGACGTCGATCGTAAGTGAATCGACCTTAAATCTATTTCCTTTTGGAGGGAGTCAGATTAAAATGACGAAAATTTGAGTAGTCGGCTCAACCAAGGCAAGGCTTTCCTATTTATGCTGTCTCGCAGACTCGCGACTGTCGTGGCTCGTTGCGTTCCGCTGATGACGTGTTTGGCACTGTTGTTGGTCACTATCCTTGACCCGACTGCCAGTGCTGCTGCAACCCCAACTGCGACCGCTACGCCAACCAGGACCGCCAGTCGGACGCCCACCAAGACTGCTACAAAGGCTTCGACCCGGACCGCAACTCGTACACCGTCGAGGACTGCCACCCCCACCCGGACTGCGACACGAACGCCAACTCGGACTGCCACGCGAACGCCAACTCGGACTGCCACGCGAACCCCAACTCGAACTCCGACGCGAACTCCAACTCGAATTGCGACAAGAACGCCCACACCGACGCCGACTCTTTCGGTTGTCAGCGGCACGGTGATGGGTGGACTGGAAGCGGTTTCAGGCTCCTCGGTGACTCTGTACGCCGCCGGCAGCACCGGCTACGGATCGGCGCCAACCACGCTTGGAACCAAGGCTTCAAGCCCGCTCGGCTCATTTTCGATTTCTTACGCGAAGCCTGCCACCTCCCGGCTGCTATATCTGGTCGCGACGGGCGGCAATGCCGGACTGGGCGTCAACGGCGCGATCAAGCTGATGGCGGTGTACGGATTATCCAGCTCTCTGCCGCCGGGTTCCGTGGCTATCAATGAACTGACTACGGCCGCCGCTGTGTGGCCGACGGCCCAATTTGTAACCGCGGGTACGCCGCAGAACCTGGGCACGTCGTCAACCAATGCGAAGGGCCTGACCAACGCTTTGGCCGGAATAAAAAATTTGGTCAACGTCTCGACCGGACAACTGTCGAGCTTCCTGCCTACTTCCGCGCGCTGTTCGGCCGCGCCGCCGCCCGCCAACTGCCTGACCGAGCGCAAGCTCGACGCTTTGGCCGACGTGCTTGCCGCCTGCGTGCATTCCTCGGGGCCGTCGGGCGCCTTCCCGACCGACTGCTCATCGATAACCAGCGCATCGCCGCCGTGTGATCAGCTCCTTTGCTACACCAAGGCAACCAACACGCTTGGCGCCGCCATCAATGAGGCTCTGAACCCGACGGTTGTCAGTCCACTCAGTCATAAAAGCCTGCCGTTTAACCTGGTTACCTCCGGTTCTCCCTTTCAGCCAATTCCGGCTTCCACACCGAACGACCTCACGCTCGGACTCAACTACGTCACCCCCGCGGCGACCAATGGTATCGCCATAGACGCGGCGGGTAACGCCTGGGTAGTGTCGAATGGCCTGTTGGAATTCGGCCCCAGCGGCGCCCTGCTTTCGCCTGCGACGGGTTTCAGCGGGGGCGGGCTCAACATGACTAGCGCGTCAAACGCGCCGCGATCGACGCGTTGGGGCATGTCTGGATAGCCAATGGCGCGGGGAGTGTGTCGGAATTCAACTCAAACGGAAGCCCGCTCTCGCCGTCCACCGGCTATGTCAACGCCAGCACGAGCTTTTGCGAGGGCGTAGCGATCGACAAGTCGGGCAATGCCTGGGTGACAAACAACGGCAACAACACGGTGGCCAAACTCAGCTCCAGCGGTTCCTTCATTTCGCCGTCCACCGGATACACCGGGGGCGGCCTCAAGAGCCCTCACGAAATTGCGATCGACGCCTTGGGCAAGGTCTGGGTGGCCAACGGTAAAAGCAGCGCCGGTTCGGTCACGGAGCTTAACTCCAATGGCCTCCCAGTTTCACCATCAACCGGGTTTACCGGAGGCGGTCTGAGCGGAACTCACGGTATAGCGATCGATCGGTCCGGCCACGTTTGGGCGGCGAACCGAACGACCAGCAGCGTCAGTGAACTCAGCTCCACCGGCGCTCCGTTATCACCCTCGACAGGCTTCACGGGAGGGGGACTGAACGGACCCAATGACATCGCCACCGACTCCCTGGGCCGCGTTTTTACTGCGAATCAGGGGAACGGGACGCTTAGCGAATTGAGTTCGACCGGCGCACCGCTTTCGCCATCAACTGCCTTCCAGAGTCCGGGCGGCACGATGTTCCATCGATTGGCGATAGATGCGTCGGGCAACGTATGGGAACCAACGATGATACCAGCCATCCCGCAGTGATCGAGTTTTTCGGCCTGGCCGCGCCGGTCAAGACTCCGCTCAATGGTCCACCGAACTTACCGTAGATTGGCGCGTCGACCTGACTGGAACTATGGATCGCGCGGCGAATTGGGCGGTTGCGGAAAGAAATCGGGATCCAGAATAGTATCCAGCGTCCACGGACAATGCTCTGGAAACTGGACTTTCCCGTCGGTATCCAAAGTCGCATCCCGAACAGCGCGACTATAGGCACGCGATAGCGCGAACAGCGAAATCAGCTCGTTTTTAATACTGGGGGATTCCTCAAACAGGTCGTGAATTGCGTCGCGCGATTCGTATATCGTTGCGGTCCAAGTTTTACTGCGATGGCTCGGTCCATAAGCCCATCTGAGCAGATGAGAAAGTAGATTTTGAAGGCGGCTACGAAGCTCGATCCGATCTTTGCGCGCTATCGCCTCGAGCTCTTCGGCCAAGTCATCGCACTTCAGGGCAGCCAACGAACGCACACGAAGCTTGCCTGCTTGATCTAACAGCCAGGCGTGAAAGTCGACATCTTTGGATATCGAATTTTCGGGCTCACGCATTGCTCGGTTCTTTGGCACCCTCCAAGTTTAGCGGAGGGCAGTCTGGTGTCAAAGCAACCAGCACTACGGGGCAGTCACCCTCTCCCACAGTGAAATGGGAGAGGGGACAGAAAAAGTCTCAGCCCCCGACCAGCGGCGAAGTTACCCGCATGAATGACTCGTCGAGCGAAGTGCGGACCTCTACTACGGCGGGCTTGCCGGCTGCCAGCGCCTGCGTGAGGGCTGGGCCCATCTCGTGCGGATGCTCGACGCGCGCGGCGTGGCATCCCATGCTGCGGGCGATCGCGGCGTGGTCGAAGTTACCGAAGTCGCATGCGATGTTGCGTTCGCGCTGGCCATGTCGGACCCATCCCAGCGCGCCGTTGTTGAGTACCACCACCGTGATCGGAATGTCCTCGTCCAGCGCGGTCATCAACCCGTTCATCCCGATTGCGAAGCCGCCGTCGCCGCACACCGCCACCGCCGGACGCTGCGGATAGGCCAGCTTCGCCGCTATCGCGGCGGGAATCGCATAGCCCATCCCGCCGACCCCAGCGGGTTGCAGATAGGTGTCGGGCGCCTTGGTCTGGAAGTAATGCGCCATGAAGATGCGGTTTTCGCCCGCGTCGCAGCATACCATCGCGTCGATTGGCACGGCGCGTTGAATCTCCTTGATCGCGCGCTGCGGCAGGATCGGAACCGCGTCGGAGCTCAGTTGCGGGGCGTTGAAAAAGCCATGTTCCTGGCGCGCGGCATGCAGCCGCCGGCGGGCCAGTTCGGTTTTCTGCGGCGAGATTGCGCCGGCGATGTTCAACGCCTCGACGAGCTGCGACATTACCGTGCGGGCGTCGCCGATCAGGTTGATCGCGGCTGGGAATACCCACGACGCGTTCCTGGGCTCGACATCGATCTGGATCAGGGTCTGGCGCCGCGGATCGATCAGCTTGGGATTTTCATTGGCGAAGTCGGTGGCGGCCAGCTTGGAGCCCACCGCCAGGATCACGTCGGCCTGCGGGATCTCGGCGTTGGCTATCGGCGTGCCGAAGTTGCCGCACACGCCCAGCGCCAAATCGTGGGTTTCGGCGAACGTGCCCTTGCCGCCGCCGGTGGTGGTAACGGGCGCGCCCAGCGCTTGCGCCAGTGCGATCAATTCCTGCCAGGCGCGGCTGACCCGCACGCCGTTGCCCGCGATTATCAGCGGGCGCTGCGCGCCGGCCAGAATCCGCGCCGCCTCCTCGACCGCGGCCGGATCGGCGGGCGGCGCCGCGTTGGGCAGATAGGCGTCGGTCGAATACAGCGCCGGGCGCGTATCGGGTCCGACTTTGCCGCGCAGCGAATGGCTGTGGTAGAGCACCGCGACCGGTCCCGGCTCGCCGCTTAGCGCGTGCTTGATCGCAAGCTGCGTGCATTGCACGGCGTGCGAGCCGCTATTAGCCACCATCGTCATCTTGGTGATTGCGGAGAACAGCCGCGGCGCGTCCCAACTGCCGTACTCGCCCGCGCCCGACTGATACGGTCCATGCTGCGAGAAGGGCGCGTTGTCGCTCAGATCGGTCAGAATCAGCATCGGCGAGCTCGACAGATGCGCTTCGATCGCACCCATGCTGACGTTGGCGATAAACGCGGCCTGGCCCAGCGCAACGCCGGGCTTGCCGGTCAGGCGTCCATACACCTCGGCCATCACGCCGGCGCGCGCCTCCTCCCGCACCAGGATGCAGCGGATGGTATCGCGATGGTCGTACAGGGCATTGTACAGGACGCCCATGTTGCCACCGGGCATGCCGAAAATCGTGTCGATACCGGCCTGTTCGAGCACCCTGACAATCGCTTCGCGGGTGGGGACCTCTTCGTGAAGCAAGGGCGCAACCGTGCGGCGCCGCGGCGTTGTTGTGGCCATTTGATTCCTCCAGTCGCGGTCAGTATCGCTAAGCGGCGTGGCGGGCGGCAAGCGCGCTCTGCTCCCCCTCTCCGACAATTTTCCGTGAGAGAGGGTTTAGGGTGAGGGTGACTGATACATTTAACGGGCCGATCGGAGCTTGACGGCGGAACTTCACATCCGCAAGGCGCCGCCCGCGCAGTTGTGCCCACAGCTTCATCTCAGTGTCGGTTGCTTCACGCCTCAGAGCGCGTGCGTGGCGCAGGGTCTTGATTTTGGTCAGCGTAGGGCGTCCATCGGCGTAAGGTAGCACAAGTGGATCTCGGCTTGAGTGCCCTTTTTCGGCAGGCATCTCGAATGCCGATTAACTACTCGAGGTCTACCAGGCACCCTCACCCTAACCCTCTCCCACGGAGGAATGTGGGAGAGGGAATCAGTCAGATTAGCGGCGCAGCATGCGGGCGGCTTGGGGTTGGTCGTGGCCGATTATTGGACGGACCTTGTAAGGCGCATCCAGTGCGGCCACCTCTTGCGTTGATAGCTTCACATCGAGCGATTTTACCGCTTCATCAATATGCTCGAGCTTGGAGGTTCCGAATATAACCGACGTGACGCCTGGAGCTTGCAGCGCCCAGGCTAATGCCACCTGCGACATGGTAACGCCCTGCTGCGCGGCAACCGTCCTGACCGCATCCTGCACGTCGAAATCCTCGTCCCGCCCATACCAGGCGGCGGCCGCTTCGTCCCGCGCCGCGCGGGGTGTATTGGTCTTGCCGCCGCGCTCGCGGTTACCGGACAAAAATCCCTGTGCCAGCGTGTTATAGGGAACCACCCCGACGCCCTGATCGACGCACAGCGGAATCATCTCCCGCTCCTCCTCGCGATAAGCCAGGCTGAGGAGGTTTTGCATCGCGGCGAAGCGATGGCCGTACTCGCGCGCGGTATAAATCGCCTTGGAAAACTGCCATGCCGCCATGCTGCTGGCGCCCAGGTAGCGGACCTTGCCCGAATTGATCAGATAGTCGAAGGCGCCGATGCTTTCCTCAATCGGGGTGGTGAAGTCCCATCGATGCATATAGTACAGGTCGATGTAATCGGTGCGCAGACGCTTAAGCGAGGCCTCGCAGTTCTGGATGATATGCTTGCGGCTAAGCCCCGCCATATTGGGGCCTTCGGCGATGCGCCCGTACACTTTGGTGGCGATCACCAGTTCGTCGCGCTTGCCCATTTCCGACAGCCAGCGCCCGGTGATCGATTCGCTTACGCCAGCCGAGTAGCGGTTGGCGGTGTCAAAGAAATTAATTCCGGCTTCGATCGCGCGGGCGAAATGCGGGCGCGCCTCACCTTCGTCCAGTATCCAGGGATACCATTTCTTGTCGCCGTAGGTTCCGCATCCCAGGCAAATCCTAGAAACGCTCACCCCGGTGTTTCCCAGCCTGACGTATTTCATCGCGCAGTCGCCTCCTTCATGGGAAGCGCGCGGCTTTTTGACGCGCGCCGGCAATCATCTGCGTTATACACCGCCGCGCGTGCCGGTCCATCGCGCGCATGCAGGTCGGCGCTCAACCACTGGATACACTATCTGGGGATATCTGATGGAAGAAAGGACTGGGCTCGAACCGCGTGATTCGGCGGCCGCAACTAACGGGGGGCCGCCGCGGATTTAATGGCCGCGCCCGGACACGCCGGGCGCGGCATCAAACAATTCCTACGCTAAGACTGGACTTACGGATTGCATTTCCAGACCCCGCCCGAAAAGACCTGAGTCAGGCACAGCGGTCCCAGACCGGTAACCGTATTGTGGGCACTGATCATCGCCAACGGACCCGCGTTGTGCTCGCCATTAAACGGCGTGGGGGGGCCAACGAAGCCGCAGGACGCCGCGTCCTTCGGGTTGTTGAACCAGAACCCCACATGGAAGGTGTTGGTGGGGGGCAGCGATACCGCAGGGTCGAAGCCGAAGATCTGGTTGACCAGGATCGTGTGGATAATGGCGAAAATCTGGCCCGAGCTGTTGGCCTCGAGGTCGGTCTGATACCAGGCCAGGCCGAAATTCTTAATAGGATTCAGCCCTCCGGTGCTCAAGGTGTTGCTGTTCTGGACGGTGAACAGATCGAACGCCAATCCCGGCTTAATACCCGACGCGGTTATAACCAAGTCGTCGGTAAGCGTGCCCTGAGCGACGAGGACGCTGGCCGACGGTGTAACCGTTGGTCCCGACCGAAGACAAGGGAGTATTGAAGGCGACGCCGCGCTGACCTTCAGGGCGAAGCTGCGGATCAGCTGAGCGTGAGCCGAGGGCCCCGCCAACATCGTCACCAGCACCCCTACCATGGACATGATCGCTACTTTTCGCATATCGTTCCTCCTTTTAGTTTAAAGCACTCAGAATCGGCGGTTTCGCCGCCGCTCACGTCTCCCTTGTTGCGCCATTACGAATGCGAATCTGGGCAAATTAGGGCACCGATCCTATCGGATCACCGTTGACATCTCGGTTGCCTTAAGTTTTCTTTGATATCCCTGTTTATTTTTTCCTTGCCCCGTCTTTTATCGTATTAGAGGGTCTATCGCAAAAAAGTTCTTTCGAGCTGCAAGTATCTCCAATGGTGTGCATTCGAAACCGATGAGCTCCGGGCGCGTGCCCGTGCTTCATTAGCTGGCTGTCTCGAAGTCTCCCAGTCACCTTGGCGCTGCCCCTCTCCCACAACTGAATGTGGGAGAGGGAACAGCAACACCCGTCGTTTCAGAAACGCCGGCGCCGCAACCGCCGTGCTATGAACCGCTTCCGGTCAGGGTCACGCTGTGCGGGCTGGTTGGATCTGACGAAGTGGTCACCACCAGCGTCGCCGAACGGGCTCCCGTTGCGGTGGGTTTGAATGCCACCAGGATGGTGCAACTGGTAGTGCCCAGAGTAGTGCCGCAGGTGCCGCCTGCGACTTTGATGAAGTCGCCCGCATTGGTTCCGGTAAATGAGGTGGCGAGCGAAATCGCGGCGGTCTGGAAGTTGGTCACCGTAACGGTTTTCGACGCACTGGTGGTGCCCTTGGTTACCGTTCCAAAGGCCAGGCTCGACGGCGTCACCGTCGGATCCGACACCGAGGTTCCGCTCAGTGGTACCAACTTCGGTGAGCCTGCCGCGTTGCTCCAGATCTTGAGCGTGGCGCTTTCCACACTTCCGGCCGGCGCCGTGGGTGCGAACTTCACGGTGATGGTGCAAGTCGCTCCCGCTGGGAGGCTGCCGATACAGTTGTTGCTTTGCGAGAAATCGTTGACGTTGCCGCCGCTGCGGCTGGCCCCGTTGAAGGAGATCGCCGCAGTCCCGGTGTTCTTTACTACCAGCATCAGGGCGGTGCTGATGGTGCCCCTGTTGACCTTGTTGAAATTCAAGCTGGGCGGAGGTCACGGTCATCGGTTGCGGCACCGGTGTTGTCGTAGCGAAGGGTGCATTATAGCCCAGCACCCGGTTGTTGCCCTGGTCCGCGACATAGAGGTTGTTGGAAGGATCAACCGCGGCTCCCTGCGGGTTATCCAGCGTGTAAGGACTGGGCACGCCGCCGAAATTCGGCATGTTGCTGGTGAAGCTGCCGAACTGGCCGAACACGAGAGTCGCAACGTTGCCGGTGGCAAGCTGGGTCTTATAGCCCAGCACCCGATGATTGCCGTTATCCACGACATAGACCTCGGCCAGGCTGTCAACGGCAACTCCAGTGGGGTTGTTGAGCAGGCTGGCGCTCACACCGCCACTGTTGGAGACAAAATTGGGCTGGCCAAAGACCTTGTCGGCAACGAAATTCAGCGATGCCACCGGGGTATTGAACTCAACTACCCGGTTATCGCCGGTGTCCGCAATATAGATGTTGCCGGCGGCATCCGACGCCACACCCGTCGGTGAGCATATGCTGCTGGCAGTAGGGGGAAATGCGCAACCGTCACTGACGAAGTCCGGCGGCCCGAAGACGTGGTCGGGGAGATTATCGTTGCCGGAACTGAAAGGGGCATTGTACTCCAGCACCCGGTCGTTGCTGGTGTCGCCCACGAACAGGTTTCCACTGGGATCTACCGCAATTCCCTGAGGGAAGCACATGCCCTTGTTATCTCGCGTGCCGGTGTAGTTGCACGAAGCAGTGGCGAAATCCGGCTCGCCGAAAACCATCTTCGGCGCCTGACCGTTGACCGTGATTGGCAATTTATAGCCAAGGACCCGGTCGTGGGCGCTGTCGAGCACATACAGATGACCCAGCTTGTCGACGGCAACGCCGTAAGGCTCGTCAAACCCGGTGGCCGGCGTGGCGCCTCCGCCGCTTTCGTTAACCCCGGTGAAGTCCTTCTGCCCGAGAACGACGTTGGCCTGAGCGCCGTTTATGAACGCCGCGGCGTTGTTGTAGCCCAGCACGCGATTATTGAGCGTGTCGGCTACCCATATGCGCGGCGGGCTTACACTGGTGTCGATCGCAACTCCATTGGGTCCCAGGAACGCTCCGCCATCTACTTCATTGGCTGCGTCATGGGTGAAGTCCGGCTGGCCCAGAACCAAATCAGGCAACTGGTTAGAGAGCGGTCCGTTGTACTTCAGGACCCGATTGTTTAAGCCGTCCTTCACGTACAGGTTGTTGGCGCCATCCAACGCGACTGCGCTGGGCGCGAACAGCCCGTTCACACTGACCCCGCCGAAGTTGATGGTCTTGGTGGTGAAGCTACCCCCTTGACCAAAAACCCTGGCGGCCAGCGCTCCGCTGGCGGCAACCACGTTGTTATATTCCAGGATCCGGCTATTGTTTTGGTCCGCCACGTAGAGGTTGTTGCCGCTGTCCAGGGCGACGCTCACCGGCTTGCTCAAGGTCCTTTGCGTGGTACCGGCCGCATTGGTGTTGAAGGCGAGCTGGCCTACAACCTTGTTGGCTATGGTGTTGGTCAGCGGCGTATTGTACTCGAGAGCGCGGTTGTTGTTGGCGTCCGCCACCCACAGATTATCGGCGCTATCCAGGGCAATCCCGCTGGGGCCGAATAAGCTGCTGGCGCTCAAGCCGAACTTGTTGACGCTGGCGGAGGTAAAGTCGCCTACTTGGCCGAAAACACGGCTGGCAACGGTGTTTAACGAGGGAAAATTGTACTCCAGCACCCGATTATTCTTGCTATCTGCGACGTAGAGATTGCCCATGCTGTCGACCGCGACCCCCTGCGGACCGCACAAGCCAAACTTGCTCGTCACCCCGGCCGGTGCGCCGAGGTTACAGAGCTTCGTGGCAAAACTGTCGGACTGGCCAAATACTTCGTCGGCAATCCTGTCACCAGCGCCCGGCACCCCATCGGCCGCGATTGGCGGATTGTATTCGAGCACCCGGTTGTTGCCTGTATCCGCCACGTAAAACATTACCGGAACCATCGACCGCGACGCCCCCCGGGGCGCACAACGACGTGCTGGCAGGCGTCCCCAGGCACGTGGTGCTAAAGAAGTCCGGCTGACCGATAACAATATCGGCGGGACGATTGTTGGTCAGCGCCGCCACGCTCGCCCATCCCAGCACCCGATTGTTGACCTGGTCGGCCACGTAAACCCGGTTCGGGATCGAACTGGTATCGATGGCGACCCCGGCAAAAGCCGTAATCGTATTGGTCGCCAGGCTTTCGGCGTCGACGAAGTTGGAGGTGTTATGGAAGAAATCGAACTGGCCCAGCACCCGGTCGGCGATAGTATCGCCCGCGGCCACTGGCGTCACATAGTTGGGAACACTCACGACCTGTGCCCGCGCCAGGATACCGCCGTTGGACGAAATCGTAGCACCTGCGCCGGAAGTCATCGCCAGCACACCCACTACAACCATGGCAGCCAGCAGATGGATAATTTTAGCGTCGCTCGGCTCTGATCTTTTTACGCTGATTTTTGTTTCTAACATTGGTTTGCCATAACCCATCATGAAATTTGGTTTGCAATATTTCTAAATTGTTGCTTTGCTTATAATCCGTCGAATTTTTGCAAGGCTGGATTAAAGCGTTATGCGGATTTGATTTCAAGAGCTAAAAAGGCCAGCCAGGAAAATTAAAGATCGCGAGAGTACCAAAAATACGTGGCTATATGACTGGTTATACCGTTCCAGGCAAACCAACGGGCTGGTATAATCCAAAAGCCTCAGTTCGATGCGATCTCGGCGGTATCGGAGCCAGCGCTCTTTTCCCGTAGCGCCGGCCTCCGTGCCGGGTTCCTTCTCTTTTGTACTCAGCTTCGCGAAAGAGTTGGTGTTTTAGCGTTTCGCCGGAATCCTGAAAGGCCAGCTTACTTCGCTTCGCCGTCGAGTACCTGCAGGGCGCGCGCGGCAGCGGTGCGCGACAGCGCTCCGACCTCTTCGAGGAAATCTGTGGCGCCGCGCCACAATGGAAACGGGCCCAGCCGGCGCGCCATCGGCGCGGCTTCATCCACCGGCGCGACGTCGCCATAAGTCAGATCGGGCAGGCGAGCCGCGCGCCAGAAGCTTTGCGGGTCCGGTCTCAGCGGTTGAGGCTGCGGCGCGATCACCACCTCGCCCGCTTGCGCCGCTTCGACTTCCGGCGCCCCCGTGCCCAGCAGCGCCATGAACTCATCGCGGCCAAGCCCGCGCAGGGCCATTAGGAGGAACGGATCGCGATCGAATTCTTCGGCCAGGATGTAATAAACCGCCGCGATATGCTTGCAGGGATTGGACGAATCGGGGCAACTGCACCAGGTGACGAGGTCCCTGGAGCGCTGCGGAAACAGCGGCGCGCCCGCCTGCTCAAAGCATTTCTCGACCGCCGGCGGCAATTGCCCGCTGATCATCCCGGCCGCCATCGACATGTCGGCGGCAAGCGCCTTGCCCAGCGCAGCCCGCTGCCCCCGCTCAATCTTCTTGAGCGAGATTTTCACCTTGTAGGGATCCGCTCGCGATCCCTGCACGGTGGCGTTGACCACTCCCGGTGTGACCTGCAGGTCCACGACCTGCCCGCTGCGAGCGTAAGAGCGCCCCCGCGTCAGACGCCCACCCAGTCCAAAGGACTCCAGGACCGTTATCCACCGCTTCCCCCACCAACTGCCGGCGAAGGCGCCACGCTGGCTGCGCGCCTTGATTCCGCCCTTGGCCGCCAGCGGCCGCGACGGTAGGTACCGCCACCAGCGATCGTCGTCGTCCCAATCTCTCGCCATCGGCTTACTTCGATCCCACTTGCGGCAATTCGGCTGCGCGCCGCACCACAACACCGCTCATTGCGCCACGGCGTCGGCGCGCAGTGCGAACAGGTCGCGCAACTCGGCGGTCGTCATCCGGGTCAGCCATTCCTCACCCGCGCCCACCACCGACTGCGCCAGCGCCTTCTTCTTTTCTATAATAGCGTCGATCTTTTCCTCCAGCGTGCCGGAGCACAGGAACTTATGCACCAGGACGCGGCGGCGCTGGCCGATCCTGAAAGCGCGATCCGTGGCTTGGTTCTCCACCGCCGGATTCCACCATCGATCGTAATGAAAGACGTGGTTGGCCGCGGTCAGATTAAGCCCGGTGCCGCCCGCCTTTAACGACAGCACGAACACCGCCGGCCCCTGCGGGTCACCATCCTGGAAGCGCGCCACCATCTGGTCGCGCTTGGCCTTGGGCACGCCGCCGTGCAGGAACAAAACCTCGCGTCCGAACAGTGCTTCGATATGACGCCGGATGAGGTCGCCCATTTCGGCGAACTGGGAGAAGACTAGCGCGCGCTCGCCGCTTTCGATCACTTCCTCCAGCATCTCGGACAGCCGCGTGAGCTTTCCCGAACGTCCTTCGATGGCGGAGTTGTCGCCCAGAAATTGCGCCGGATGGTTGCACACCTGCTTCAGCCGCGAGAGCGCCGCCAGCACCATGCCCTTGCGCTGTATGCCTTCGGCCTTCTCCAACTCCGGCAAGGTTTCGTTGACCACCGCCGCATACAGCGAGGCCTGCTCGCGGGTCAGCGTGCAGTAGACCGTCATCTCCAGCTTCTCGGGCAGGTCGTCAATCACGCTCTTGTCGGTCTTGAGCCGGCGCAGGATGAACGGACCGGTAAGCGACTTAAGGCGCGCCGCCGCCGTCTGATCGCTGCTGGCCTGAATCGGCACTAAAAAGCGGCGCTTGAACTCCGCTTTACTGCCCAACAGGCCGGCATTGAGAAACTCCATCAGTGACCACAGATCGCCGACATGGTTTTCCACCGGCGTGCCGGTCAGCGCGATTCGATAGCCGCTCTTTATCGCACAGGCGGCGCGAGCCTGCTTGCTTTCAGGATTCTTGATGTTCTGGGCCTCGTCCAAAACGACCGCCGACCAAGGCACCGGTTCCAGCGCCGCGACGTCGCGTTGCAGCAGGCTGTAGCTGGTCAGCACGACATCCTGATCCTCCAGCGCAGCCGCCAGCGCGTCGCCCCGAGCGCGCCCGCTCCCATGATGCACCATCACACGCAGGTCGGGAGTAAAGCGCGCTACCTCATGCTGCCAGTTGGAAATCACTGAGGTCGGGCACACCAGCAGCACCGGTCCGTCAGGTGCCGTTTGCTTATGCTGCTGGATATGCACCAGCGTCTGAATGGTCTTGCCCAGCCCCATGTCGTCGGCCAGGCAGGCGCCCAGGCCCCATCGGCGCAGGAACCCCAACCATGAATAGCCACGCGCCTGATAGGGGCGCAGGCTGCCGCTGAAACCGTGGGGCGCCGGCAGGTCTTCTATCCCCTCGCGCGCCGAAAGCCGCTGAAGCAGCGCACTGATCCATCCCTGCGCGCGCACCGGTTCGCCGGCAGCTCCATCGCCACCGTCGCCGCCCAGCGCAATCGCCAGCGCCTCGCGCGCCGTGACTTTGCGGGCGCCGCGCTCCAGGCGGGTAATCGCGTCGCGGATCTCCTGCGTGTTGAGCAGGACCCATTGACCCCGCATCCGGACCAGCGGCGTTTTGAGTTGGGCCAGGGCCCGCAACTGTTCACGTGACAGCGTTCGATCGCCGATCGCGGCCTCCCAGTCGACTTCAACCAGGTCCGCCAGCGACAACCCGGCCATCGAACTCATTTTCGGCGATTTGACCCTGGCGCGGGTGGTCAGCCGCACCTTGGTTCCTTTGCTCGACCACGACGCGGGCAGCACGATTCCAAAGCCGGCCTGCTCCAGCGCAGCCGCCTGCTCGATCAGGAAGCGGGCCGCGCCGGCCGCGTCGAGTTCATGAGCGTCGGGAATACCGCCGCGCAGGCTGTCCTCGATCGGCGGGCAGATTCGCGCCGCCTCGCCCAGTGCGCGGAGCAGGAACTCCCGCACCTCGAAGCCGTCGCGCCGCAACTGCTGCGCCTGCTGCCCGCGCGCCGACCACGCCTGCGACGCCGTCACCATCAGGCTCGGATCGTGATTAGCCTGCAGCAGGTAGCGCAGCCGCCATGGCCGGTTTTGCTCCGTGCTGTCGTAGAGCACATCGGCGGGAGTATCGGTGACAATCGCTTCGGGCTCCTCCAGGCGCAGACACAATCTGAACGGGCTGGCCGCGCTAATCGCCAGCGGCCGCCACCACGCCCGCACGCGCTGGCGCAGGTCGGCTATCGCCGCGCGGTCGCCGTCCATCTTCGGATGCTCGCGTGCCAGCGCCGCCATCCATTGCGCGTCAGCACTGTCCAGCGTCGCGCCTGGCGGACGGGGCCTTGCGGTGCGCGCCAGTTGATCGACCATCCGCTCGATAAAGGCGGACAGGATCGCCAAGGCAGGCGCGGACGGCGCGGATTGTGCTTCGCCCGCCGCGCGGCATGCGTCGGGCATCGCGGCCGCCAGCTGCGCGATCGCCTGGGAGTCGGCGTAAGTCGGTGCGGGACGCCATCGCGCCAGCACATCGCCGTCCTCCTCTACGAGGTCGGGCAGGAAATGCTGGCGCGCCACAATCGCCGCGGCAAATCGCATCGCGGCCGCCCAATAAGCCAGATCCTCGCCCACGATCACGCCGGGTGCCAGCGTCCGGCGCCCGGCGCAGGCGCATAGGAATTCGATCCCCGCGGGACCCGGCGGCGATACGGCGCTAACTGTCCAGGACCGCAGCTCAGCGAGTTTGGCGTGCTCGGATGCGTCTGCGATCAGTCCGCCCGACGCAAGGGGCCCGCCGTCCACCGAGGGCAGCCACAGGACGGCCGCCTCGGCGCGAAAATTGGAGCTCGTAACGGAGCTGGCGCTGAGCGCGGTGATTAGCGCCGCGGCGCCGGGGTCATAGGGCGAGCGCGCCGGGAGGTCCGGCCGGCGCTTACCGCGGCCGCCTCGCGCGGCCGCGGCGAATTCCGGGCGGGTCTCGGCCCATAGCAGCAGGCGGCGTCCGTCGAACGCGCCGTGCAACACCGTGGGCGCCGGCATCGCGCGCGGACGTACCGCGCTCGCAGCAGCGCCTCGTGCCGCAACCAAACTCCGTGCGCGCACGGCGCCAGTATCCGCAACCGCCGCGGTGGAAATTGACAATGGTGATCGAACCGAAGCTTTGCGCACTTGCCGCCTGTCCCGGACCTCCGCCCTACCTGATGGTAAGTTTGGCGCAAATCCCGGCGGCGATTCCAGTATGAAAGGTGCGCTTTATCCGCAGGACCGATGGGTCACGCCGGGGATGCCTTGCGGCGGCGCGTTGGGCTACACTCCCTGCGTGCTCAACCCGCGCCCCTGCGCGCAGCGCCGCAGCCGCGGCTATTCAAAGAAGGCGTAATCACATGGACCCGAATAATCCATTTGGTATCGAAGGCAAGGTCACCATCGTAACCGGAGGCGCCACTGGCATCGGCGCCCGCGTTGCGCGCGAGTTCGCCACGCGCGGCGCTCCCGTGCTGATCGCCAGCCGCAACGAGGCCAACCTGCGCAAGATGTGCGATCAGATTCGCGCCGCAGGCGGGCAGTGCGAGATGACGGTTTGCGACGTGCGCGAACCGGCGGCATGCGAGGCGATGGTGGCGGAGGCGGTCAGACATTTCGGCCGCCTTGACGTGCTGATTAACAATGCCGGCGCCGGCTTTCCGACTTCCACCCCCAAGCTTTCCACCAACGGATGGCGGACCATCGTGGGTACCAACCTCGACGGCACGTTTTTCTGCTCCAAGGCCGCCGCGGCCCAATTTATCGCGCAGGGCGGCGGCGGATGCATCATCAACGTCTCCTCGGAATCGGCTATCGAGGGATGGTCGGAGATGCCGCACTATGCCGCCGCCAAGGCGGGAGTGATCAATCTCACCCTTTCGCACGCCTCTGAATGGGGGCCCAAAGGCATCCGCGTCAACTGCATCATCCCGGGCAAGATCGTCACCGAGACGGAAAACCCGCTGTGGCTCGATCCGCGGGCGACGCGGCATATCGCCTTGCGGCGTTTTGGCCAGGTAAGCGAAATCGCCTATCCATGCATTTTCCTGGCCTCCGACGCGGCGTCGTTCATCACGGGGACGACGATGGCAATTACGGGCGGAAAGAATAACGGCTTCGGCTGATTTTCGGCCTAGCTCGGTTCTGTGTGCTGTGGTTTGGCAAAACCCGCATTGCTGGCGTACTATACTTCGCCGAGTACCTATTAGCCGGAGGACCGCAGTGAGTGCAATAAAGGGAAAAAGTCAGCGTCTGCTAGGCGCAGTGACAATTCTGCTGTTTGCAATCAGGGTGACATCGGTTTCACAAGCCCAGGTAGAAACGACGGCCCTTGCACCTACGGCAGATCAGCTTGACCAGTTGGTGACCCCGATCGCGCTGTATCCCGATACGCTGGTCGCGCAGATCCTGGCGGCGTCGCAATTTCCCACACAAATTGTAGAGGCGGACCGCTTCGTTCAGCAAAACAGCGGTCAGAGCGCGGATCAACTCGCCTCCGCCGCCTCCGACAGAAATTGGGATCCGAGCATCCTGGCCTTACTGCGCTTCCCCTCCGTCCTCCACAACATGGACCAAAATCTGTCGTGGACTTCAGCTTTGGGTCAGGCCTACTACAACGATCCAAAGGGGGTCATGAATGCGATCCAGGTGATGCGAAATCGCGCCTACCAGGCGGGGACGCTCCAGAGTACCCCGCAGCAGACGGTAACGCTGCAAGGCGCCACCGGCGGCGGTCAGACCATCATCATCCAGCCCGCAAACCCGCAGGTCGTGTACGTGCCCACCTACAATCCCACGGCGGTTTACGGCGCGCCGGCTGAAGTCTATCCGGGTTACACCACGACCGACATGCTGGCCGGAGCGCTACTCGGTTTCGGCGCCGGCGTGGCCGTTGGAGCACTGGTCAGCGGCGGCGGCTGGGGATGCAACTGGGGCGGAGGAAACCTCTACTACAACAACAACGTCTGGTATGCCCACAACAGCGTCTGGGGTCCGAATCGATGGGGTCCTTATAATCCCTATCATCCGTACAATCCCTATAACCCTTACCATCCGTACAATCCCTACCATCCCTACAATCCGAACAACCCGTACCATCCCTACAGTCCGTATCATCCCTACAATCCGAACAACCGGCTCTATGGCAATAACGCCTACCATCCTTACAACCAAAACGCCTACAACCAGCATGCCTATAACCAGCATGCCTACAACCAGCATACCTACAATCAGGGGTATCATCCGACCACCAATAATTTTAATTCTTTCAGCCACAATTCCATGAACAACTACCGCGGGTATGACCAGCACGTGTACAACGGGTTCGAAAATCACAGCGCTTTCAGTGATTTCGGACACGCCGGCGACAGCCGCATGGCGAGCGACCGCGGCTTTAGCAGTATGGGCGGATTCGGCCACGGGGGCGGCGCAGGATTTCACGGGGCTGGAGGATTTCATGGGGCTGGAGGATTTCATGGCGGCGGCCGGCGTTGAGCCGCTCCCGCTTCGATTGTGTTTTGAGCAAACGGCGTCAATGGACATTTCAGACCGAGGATGCAGAGCGTGGGCATGGCAATGGGAAAGAATCGCGGCTTCACAATCCACCTGATTGCGACCTTGGCGTTATTGGCGGGCGTTGCCCTCGCGCCGCAGGTAATGGCGCAGAGTGCCGGACAGCAAACATTCAAGACGCCGCAGGCAGCCGCAGCGGCGCTGGTCGAGGCGGTCAAAAATCACGACAAGGCGATGGCGCTGAAGGTACTGGGCACCCGTTCGGAAGGGCTGTTCAACACCGGCGACGAGAGCGTTGACGTGAGCCAGCACCAGCTATTCGTCGAGAAGTATCAGCAGATGCATCGCCTGGTGAGCAACGGCAGGTACGGCGAGATACTGTACGTGGGCGCCGAGAACTGGCCGTTTCCGATACCGATCAAGAAGGGCAGAGCCGGATGGTACTTCGACACGGAAGGGGCGCGCGCCGAGATCATGGCCCGCAGGATCGGCGCGGACGAACTCAGCGCTATTAACGTCTGCCTCGCCATCGCCCAGGCGCAGAACGAGTACAAGTCCCAACTCCACGACGGCGACACGGTCAAACAGTACGCCCAGCGCATCGCGAGCTCGGACGGCAAGCACGACGGCCTGTATTGGAAGGCGGAAGGTGCGGCGCCCAAAAGCCCGCTGGGTCCGCGCCTGGCGCTGGCCTCATACGGCGGCGGAGCCGACACCAATGCCAAGCCCACGCCCTATCACGGCTACTACTTCAAGACCCTGACGGCGCAGGGAAAAGATGCTCCCGGCGGCGCCAAGGACTATCTCGCCAACGGCAAGCTGACCACAGGCTTTGCGGTGGTGGCATATCCGGCGCGCTATCGCGATTCCGGCGTAACCACTTTCATCGTCAACCAGGACGCTATCGTCTATCAAAAGGACCTGGGGCCCGACACGGAGAAAATCGCATCGTCGATGCGCGAGTACAATCCCGACAAGTCTTGGGTACCCGCCAACTGAAAAAGAAGAGGAGTGAGGGGAGAGAAGCGAGGAGTGAGAGGAGGAGATCTAACGGAAACGCCCTTTGCCTGTCTGCTCTCACTTCTCTACCCTCACTCCTTTTCCTTTCACCGCCCGATCGCGCTAGGCTCGCCTGATGGATTTCAAATTCAGCGAACAAGACGAGGCCTTTCGTCAGGACTTCAGGAAATGGCTTGAGAAGAACCTGCCGCGGGACTGGCGCGATGAGGGTGAGGAGCGCGACGCCGAAAACAAGAGCGAATTCGAGCGCCGCCGCGCCTGGCATCGCAAGCTGTATGACGGCGGCTGGATGTGTATCCACTGGCCCAAGGAATACGGCGGACGCGGCGCCACACTGCTCCAGCAAGTCATCTACAACCAGGAGCTCGAGCGATCCAAGGCGCCGCCCACGGTCAATTTCCAGGGGATCGCGCGCGTCGGTCCCACCCTGATGCAGTGGGGCACCCCGGAGCAGAAGATGCGCTACATCCCGCGGATACCCCCCGCCGATGAAATCTGGTGCCAGGGTTTATCGGAGCCTAACCACGGCTCGGACCTCGCCGCGGTCGAAACCCGGGCGATCGACGAGGGTGATCACTTCACCGTCAATGGTTCGAAAATCTGGACTTCCAACGCGCATGTCGCCGACTTCAGCACGCTGCTGTGCCGCACCGATACCGAGGCGCCCAAACATCGCGGACTCAGCTACCTGCTGGTGGATATGAAGACCCCCGGCGTCACTGTGCGTCCGTTGGTGCAGATCACCGGTGAGAAGGGGTTCAACCAGGTCTTTTTCGAGGACGTTAGGGTGCCCAAGACCAACCTGGTCGGCCAGAAGAACCAGGGCTGGATGGTCGCGATGACCAACATGATGTTCGAACGGACCATCCATGGCGGCCGCACCGACATGATGGTCGAGGTCAGGCAGCTGCAGGAACTCGCGCGCACAGTGGAGCGCAACGGCCGGCCGGCGTGGGAGGATCGTTACGTGCGCCAGTCTGTCGCCGCTTTCGCGTGCGAAGCCGAGGCCTTGAGGTACGGCAGTTATCGCCAGCTCACCCGTCAGCTCAAGGGTTTGCAGCCCGGTCCGGAAGGCTCGGTGATGAAGCTGGGCACCAGCGATTTGAACCTGCGCATCCAGAAGTTTGCGATGGAGCTGTTGGGTCCTTACAGCCAGTTCGAATACCGCAGCCCGGGCGCAATCGATCGCGGCAAATGGTCCTACCGGATGCTGGCCGCGCGCCGCGGCACGATCGCTGCCGGCACCAACGAGATCCAGCACAACATCATCGGCGAGCGCGTTCTGGGCCTGCCCAAGGGCTGAAAAGCGCACCCAATGGCGGGGAGTACTGGAATAGGGCCTACAGTTTGACTCACTTCTTGAGTGTGGCTTTAATCCAAAAATTCCCCACCGCATCGTCAAAGGATTAACGTGGCACAAGTCGAGAAGTCAGGTCCGCTCAAGGGCATCAAGGTCGTGGAAATCGGCATGTGGGCGGCCGGACCCGCGGCCGGCGCGATATTCACCGATTGGGGCGCCGACGTCATCAAGGTCGAACCGCTGGAAGGCGACCCTTACCGCGCCCTGGTGGTGCAACGCTCCAACGAGGGGCAGGACAGTCCGCAGTTCCGCCTGGACAATCGCGCCAAACGCAGCATGACCCTCGACGTCAGAACGGAGGAGGGGCGCCAAATTGCTTATGAGTTGATCAAGCGCGCCGACGTGTTCCTGACCAACATCCGGCTCCAGTCGCTGGAGCGCTTCAAGATGACGTGGGACATCCTCAAGGAGATCAATCCGCGCCTCATCTACACCATAGTGACCGGCTACGGTATTAAGGGGAAGGAGATGAATCGGCCCGCCTTCGACTCGGGCGCATGGTGGGGACGCGGGGGCGTGGCGGCGACCGTCCTTCCCGACGGCATTCCGCCGCTGTTCCTGGCCGGCGGTATCGGCGACCACTTCACCGCGATGGCGGGTGTGACCGGCACCTGCGCGGCGCTCTACGCGCGCGAGCACACCGGCAAGGGCCAGTTGGTGGACGTCTCGATGCTGCGCACAGCGGCCTATTTCATCAGCTTTAACCTGTTCGATCAGATGCACGGGCGTCCGCGCAAGAAGCAGCAGCGCGAAGAGACGCTAAACCCGATGATCATCCCCTACCAGGCCAAGGGTGGAAAATGGTTCTCGCTGCTGGGGCTTCAGGGCGACCGCGTATGGCCGCTGGTGTGCCGCGCGATCGATCGCCCCGAACTGATTGACGATGACCGATACAATACGGCGGCCAAGCGCAGCCAGCGCAGCGGCGAACTGGTCAAGCTGCTCGACGAGATCTTCGCCACCCGCACCGTCCCCCAATGGGCGGAAGCCTTCGACCGCGAAGACGTGTGGTGGGCGCCGGTGCAGACCACCGAGGACCTGCTGAGCGACCCGCAAGTCCGCGCCGCCGGCGTATTCATGGACGTCCCCGCGCAAGACGGCAAGACCGTCGAGATGGTGGCATCGCCGATTGACTACAGCGGCACGCCGTGGCGAGCAACGGGAACTCATCCCGCACTGGGCGAGCACACCGAGGAGATCCTGCTGGAGCTCGGCAGGGATTGGGAAGAGATCGCGCGACTGAAGGAAAAAAAGATCATCGGCTAAGAAAAGGAGTGAGGGGAGAGAAGTGAGAAGTGAGAGCAGACAGGCAGAGGGCCTTTTCAGTTAGATCTCCTCCCGCTCTCCCCTCACTTCTCCCTTCTTTCTGCGTAACGCCGGCCGGAGCCTGTCCTGAGTCTGCCGAAGGATGGCGGTTCCTTTTGCCCGCACTAAGCCAAATGGAGTCGATCAACTAGCAGTCCGGCTTGCAGCACCTGGCCGCTTAGGTCCAGAGGACATTGACAGCACAGATACTCCGCGGCCGCCGCGGGGATATCCATCGGCTGGCGAGCGCCGATGTTGGGACGTCTGCCGGTGCGAATCTCCTGATCGGCGCGCTCGGTCAATACCGTTCCCGGGTCGAGCGCAAAGACCCCGACGCCAGCGTCTTTTGCTTCAAGCGCCAGCGCCACGACAAAGCGATTTAACGCCGCCTTGGAGACCGCGTATGGCGCCCCGATTCCCAGTGCGCCCGGCGTACCGGCGCTGATGGTCGCCGCCGCCGAAGTCAGGTTGAGGATCACTCCGCGGCGCCGAGCGACCATCGCGGGCAGGCAGGCCTTGCTGGCAACCACCGCGGCCATCAGGTTGGCCTCCATATTGCGGTCCCAGGTCTCGAACGCGGTCTCCAGGAACGGATTGTAGTTGCCTGGCCCCAGGTACAAGGCGTTGTTGACCAGGATATCGACACATCCATGCTTGGCCAGCGCGGTTTGACACATCGCTTCCACTTCGCCGCGCTGCGTCACGTCGCACTTGACCGGCGATGCTTCCACACCCAACTCGCGCGCCTGCGCCGCGGTCTCCTCCAACGAACCCGGCCATCGGCCCTGCCCCGCCTCCAGCGTGCGCGCCGCCAGCACCAGATTTATACCGTTGCGCGCCAGCCGCAGCGCGATCTGCTTGCCAATCCCGCGGCTCGCCCCGGTTACGATCGCCACCCTGCTTTCGCTGCTCATGACTCGTGACCCATCGCTAAATCCGCGCCAGCTTGACCAGCTCGTCCAGCTTGTGCTCGACCACCCCGGCATCAGCCGAAGGAACTCCCAGCGCCACGCGGTCAACGCCGGCGGCTTCGAAACTATCCAGCCGGGCGCGATCGGCGCGCACCCAGATCACGGTTACGTCGATTGACTTCGGGTCGCGTCCCGCCTCCGCCGCGCGCCGGCGCAGGTCCTCAACTCCCGCCAACAGATCCTGTACGCGCATGATGGTCGGCATCCAGCCGTCGTAAAGATCTACCACGCGCTGGCGCGCCGCCGGCGTATGCCCGCCGAAGAAAATTGGCGGCCAGGGTTTTTGCGCGGGCTTGGGATAGGACCATAGCGGGTCGAAGTTGACGAACTTGCCGTGGTACTCCGCTTCCTCCTGCGTCCACATCGCCTTCATCGCGTCCATCCGCTCGCGCAGCAGGCGATAGCGCGTGTCAAACACGGTGCCATGGTTTTCCATCTCCTCGGCATTCCAGCCCGCGCCGATACCGAAGATGAAGCGCCCGCCCGACAGCAAGTCGATACTCGCCACCTGTTTGGCCAGCACGATCGGATCGTGCTCCACGACCAGACAAATTGCGGTGCCCAGCTTGATCTTTTTGGTCACCGCCGCGGCTGCGGCGAGACCCACGAACGGGTCGGCGATATGGATATAATCCTTGGGCAGCTCGCCCCCCGCAGGGTAGGGAGACTGTCGCGCGACCGGGAT
Source organism: Binataceae bacterium (SeqCode) (assembly GCA_035939115.1). Taxonomy (GTDB): domain Bacteria; phylum Desulfobacterota; class Binatia; order Binatales; family Binataceae; genus JAJPJA01. The sequence goes on along the minus strand of DASZGF010000122.1, from coordinate 84,275 downwards.
ATGGGTATGCTCGGGAAACCATAACGAATCGAAGCCGCGCTCCTCGACGGCGCGCGCCAGTTGATCGGCGCGCATCGAATACTCAGTGGGAAACGTGAAAATTCCGTATTTCATCTATGCCTCCGCGCCGGCCGACGCAGCGACCCCCCAATCTGCCCATGGCCTGGCGCCTTAGGCAAGAAAAATCGCCCATGAGGATCGGCCTGGCGCGGTAAAATTTCAAATAGCGCGGGCGATAATTCAGTCCTCAAACCTGAGGCTACCGCGCCCGCCAAGCCGCTCATTGACAATTGTGTAGACGCACAATTATCATTGTGTATATGCACAACCGCAGGACCAGCGCGGGGACCGCCAGGAGCCGCGACCTCGAACGCACCAGGGGCAAAATTCTTGCCGCCGCGTTGTCCGAGTTCGTGGCCCGGGGATTCGATGGCTCTCGCACCAAAGCGATTGCGCGGCGGGCCCGGGTGCACGAGTGGATGGTGTTTTACTGCTTTAAATCCAAACGCGACCTCTATCGCGAAGTGCTGCGCCAGGAACTCGCGCAGCGCACCCGCCTGATTGCCGAATTGCCCGAAGATTTCCCCGATGCCGTGGAAACCGCCTTTAAGTCTTTCGCGCGCAACCGCGATGTACTGCGGCTGTTTCAATGGGAGGCGCTGACCGCGCGCAAAGGCGAATTGATCACCGCCGCCCCCGAGCGGCGTGACGCGTTTCGCCAGGGCTCCGCGTGGTTGCAAGGCCTTCAGCGTGCGGGAGTGCTGCCTGCTAATCTTGATCTGGTGCTGTTTCGCCTGGCGATTGTCGCGCTGGGATCGTTTCCATTCGCCTTCCCCCAGATGGTTGAACTGGCCGCGGGCGTAGAACCGACGGACCCCAGCTTCCAGCAACGATGGACCGCCGTGCTGCGCTGGTTCGTGGAGCGGGCGCTCTCCGAACCGGCTGAGGAACTCGCTCCCGCGGAGCCGGCGCCGACTGTATCCGCTCGCGCTGCCGAGGCTCACGAGCACCTCAAGGGCGAATCATGAAAGCCCGCTTGCGCAAACTGACGGCGCTGGCCGTGCTGATCGCCGCGGCGGCCGGTCTTTACTATCTCGGCGGGAAGTATTTGTGGCCCCCTGCTGACCGCAACACGATTCAGACCGTCGGCATCATCGAGGCGCCCGAAGTCAACATCAGCAGCAGGATCGGCGGGCGAATCGCGGCGCTGACGCTGGTCGAGGGTGACGTGGTCGAGGCCGGAGCGGTGGTCTGCCGAATCGAGGACGTGGATATCCGCAATCAGTTCGCCAAAGCCGGCGCCGACCTTGCCAGCGCCAGGGCGGAGCTGGCCGACGCCGAGCGAACGCTGCGGCGCAACCAGGCGCTATACGCGGAGAAGGTGATTGCAGCGCAGACGCGCGACGACGCCGCGACCCGGGTGGACAAAGGCCGGGCCGCGCTTGCGGCGGCGCAAGCCAGCCTCCAGTTCTACAAGGATCAACTTGCCGACACGCAGGTCCGCACCCCGATCTCTGGCGTAGTGGTGAGCAAGAATCTGGAGGTGGGTGAGTGGGTCAATCCGGGTACCGCAATCCTGACCATTGACGATCTTTCAACCATCTGGGCGCGCGTGGACCTGGAGGAAACGCAGTTGGGTTTTGTCCATGTTGGCTCGCCCGCGCAAGTGACGCTGCCCACGCAGCCGCCCACCGTGATTTCGGGCCAGGTGATGGCGGTGGGACAGGAGGGCCAGTTCGCAACGCAAACCGACGTGCGCCGCGGCCGCCAGGACATCCGCACCTTTTACGTCAAGGTGCGGCTGCTGCAGGCAGGCGCCGCTGCCGCGCCCGGGATGACGGCTGAGGTTACGTTCAGGCGACCCGATGCAATCAAGTTCAGCAGCAATTCAAGCGCGCGAACTTACTAAAAAGTTCGGCACCTTCACCGCGGTCGATCATGTCAGTTTCGAGGTCGGCAGCGGGGAACTGTTCGGCCTGCTCGGCCCCAATGGCGCGGGCAAAACGACCGTCATCCGCATGCTGACCACTTTAATCGCGCCCACTTCGGGCCAGGCGTGGGTCGCGGGCCACGATGTGGTCCGCGCGCCACGCGAGGTGCGCGAGTCGATCGGCGTGGTGCCGCAGGCGCTGACTTCCGACCTCGAACTGACGGCGTGGCAGAACCTGGATATCTACGGCGAGTTCTACGGGCTGCGGCGCGCGGAGCGCCATGCGCGCGCCAAGCATCTGCTGGAGATGGTCGGGCTGAGCGAACGCGCCCACGACATGGTGGCGACCTATTCGGGCGGGATGCGCCGGCGGCTGGAAATCGCCCGCGGCCTGATTCAATCGCCGCGGGTGTTATTTCTGGACGAGCCCACTATCGGACTCGACCCGCAGGCGCGCCGCGCCGTTTGGGATCTGCTCGAACAGTTGCGCGCGCAGAGCCATCTGACCATCTCGCTGACCACCCATTACATGGACGAAGCGGAAAAGCTGTGCGACCGGATCGCGATAATCGACGGCGGAAAAATCGTCGCGATGGGCACCACGCAGGAATTGAAGGCGATGGTCAAGGGCGTGGACCGAATCAGGCTGGAAATCGCCGGCGACGCGGCGCGCGCCGTGGCGGCCCTGCGGGGTCAGTCCTCCGTGCAGGAGATTACGCAGGACAGCGGCGGCGTCATCGTCATCGCGACCGCCGACGGCGCACATGCGATGCCCAAGATAATCGAGCAGCTTGAAAGCGCGGCCGTAAAAATCACCTCGATGAGCATCGAGCGGATTTCACTCGAAGACGTCTTCATCAGCTTCACTGGACACGGGCTGCGTGAAGAAGGCGGCGGCCCGGCGGCGCCCATACGCGATCCGCTGTTCGCCGCCGCCCAGACACGGAGATAATCGTGAAAAAATCCTGGGCCATAATGCGGCGCGACCTGATCAAACTGTCCAAGACACCCGCGCTCATCATCACCAGCGTGGTGATGCCGGTACTGTTCCTGCTGATTTTCGGCAATTCGCTGGAAGGCCAGTTAAAACACCTGCCGCTGGTGATCGTGAACCAGGACAATGGACAATATGCGCTGCGCGTCATGGAGCGGATGCAGGCGCTCGCGGCCGGTCCTCAAACCATCAGCCTCAGCTACATGAATAATCCCGGCCAGGCGATCCAGGACGCGCGAGATGGCCTGTACAAGGGCGCGTTGGTCATACCCGCCGGTTTCAGCCGCGACGTCGTGGAGGGGCGCGTGGCCGAATTGGGGCTCTTCACCGACAATATCGACAGCATCAGCAGCACGGCCCTGGAGGGGATCATCGCCCAGGCGACCGCATCGATCCGCCAGGGTTTCGTGACGGCGCGCGAGCCCAAGCTCAACGAGATCGTGCTGCGGCCGAGCAATCTGTTCGTTACGGTGGATTACGATCGATCACTGATCCCGGGCGTGATCGTGATGGCGCTGTTCATGGGCTCGATGACCTCGGGCGTGTTCAACTGGATCATGGACCGCTTTTCGGGCGTGACCGAAGCCTACCTGGTAACGCCGCTGTCGCCCTGGAACATCGCGGGCGGCATCCTGGCCAGCAGCGTTTTGGCCACCACGTGCGAAGCCATCCTGGTGCTGATCGCGGGGCTGGCGCTGACGGGAGGCGCACTGACGGGCGGCCTTCGCGCGATGGGAATGCTGTGTGGCGTGATCGTTTTGACCGGCACCGGATTGCTGGCGATGATGTTCGCGATATACAGCCGCGCCAGCAATCCACGCCTGATCGGTGGTCCGGCGGGCTTTCTCAACGTAATCCTGTTCTTTCCCAGCGGCGCAATTTATCCAGTCGAAAGCCTGCCGCATTGGCTGCGCGCGTTTACCCGCTGGAATCCCGAAACCCACGCGGTCAGCGCGCTTAAGTCGGTCATGTTCAAAGGCGCTCACTTCTCAGCGATCTCGGGCGACGTCGCTTTTCTGGCGGTGTTCACCGCGGTGATGCTGCTATTGGCCGGCGCCACTTTGAAAAGGTCGCTGTAGTTTTGCGGTCAATTTACACCCCAACCCTCCCCCTGGTCAGGGAGAGGGCGTTACAATGCGAATCGTTTTTTTTCACCTCGCCCGCGCCTGATTCGCGCAAATTAACTTTGGCCTCGAACTGAAGCTTTCACGGTCTAATGGTCGGCGGCGGGCTCGGCTGACGGTGCGCCAACCGCGGCGGGGGGCACGTTGACCTCGGTGGATGACTCCGGAGCCTCGGTTTCGATCGAGATGATGAGCGTGCCGCTCTCATAGCGCGGACCGCCGAGCATGAAAATTCCATGGTTCATGATTTTCAGATCGGTGACCATCATCGGCTGTTCGCCCTCGAACAGCATCACTTCCATCTGGATCATCTCACCGTCCATGCCGATCGGTTCGATGTGCAGGATGCGTCCGCCGGGCAAGGTAAAGGTGACGGTCTGGCCGAAGCCGGTGCGGCTCTCTTCGTGCCGCATAAGGTGGTAGGTGCTGTAGTGAAATAGCGCTTTGAGGCGGTGGCCCAGCCACGTTAGCCGCTTGTCGCATCCCTGATTGGTATCGGCGGCGAGCACCGAATCAATCTTGACATCGACCGGGCCCTTGGAAGTTTGCCCGGCCAGCGCGGCAACCGTCACCAGCAACAGCAGGGCGGCGACACTGGAACGTCTACAAAAACTTTCACTCATTTCCTGAAGCGTCATCACCGAGCCAGATCACGGTAGTTTTGTAGTCCGGCTCGCTCCACATAGCCACAGATGGATGCCTGGCCTCCAGCCGCGAGACGACCGTCCGGCTGTTGGAGGGTGCGGGCGGATTTTGCGCCACTTCAACGGGAGCGGTTTGGCCGTGAAGGAGGCGTGAAATCCTGGTTAGAGTCTGAGGTTCGGCCAATACCAGGAGCAAACTCGCCATCGCGACGGCGGCACCGGTCAGCGACACTGCCGCCACCCAGCGCTCGCGCATCCCCTCCAGCGAATACAGCAGGCGCTGGCGCAGCGGCCGGCGGCTCGAGGCAATCCCACCCATCACACCTTCGAGCAAGCCCTCCATCGAGGGCATCGCCACCGCGCTGCGCATATGATGGCCCAGCAGCACGAAGTCGAGCAGGGTTTCCCTGCAGTTTTCGCAGTTATCGAGGTGCCGGGTGACCTGATCGGTTTCGAGCGGAGAAAGCTCACCGTCATTGAAGGCACTAAGCAGCGGAGCCATGTCCGGGCATTGAGCCACGGGTCAGTCCGCCTCCAGGCCTTTGAGAAGACTGCGCAAATGGGTGCGCGCGTAATGCAGTCGGCTCATCACCGTGCCCTTGGGGCAATTGAGGATTTCGCTGATTTCCTCGTAGCTGAGACCTTCCATCTCGCGTAAAAGTATCACTTCACGGTGCTCTGGCGTCAACTCTTTCAATGCTTCCCTCACCTTGCGGCTGGTTTCATCGCGAGCCAGGGCGCGAAAGGAGTCACCCTCCCCCGAGGGTATTTTGCGCAACTCCTTTTCGGCGTCTTCGCCATGCGCAACCACATATCTGTTCTCACGCCGGCGCCAGTCAATCGCGAGGTTGGAGGCGATACGGTATAGCCAGGTCGAAAAACTGGACCGCCCTTCGAACCCCGCCAGGTTCTGAAAGGCCCGGATGAAGGTTTCCTGGCCCAGTTCCACCGCGTCGTCGGGGTTGTGGACCAACGCCCGGGCCACCCCTACAACGCGCGACTGATAGCGCTGGACCAATGCGCTAAATGCCTCACGATCGCCGCGCTTGGCCCGCCTGACCAGGTCGCGCTCGTCGTCCTCAGGTCTGCCGCCGCTTCTCAACTTGTGTAGACGAGGGTCGGAGGGGCGAAATTCATCACGAGGTCAGGATAATTCCGCCCAATTGGGCCCAGACTTCAATTCCACCCGAAGCGAAACGCGAAGCTGCGCCACATTTTCCATTTGTTCGCGCACCATCCTGGACACCTGCTCGAGGCTGGCGCGCTCCACCTCGAACAGCAGTTCGTCATGCACCTGCAGCAGCATCCGCGCCCCCGACTCCCGCAGCAAAGGGTGCAGACGGACCATCGCCACCTTTATCAAATCCGCCGCCGTCCCCTGAATGGGCGTATTGATCGCGATGCGCTCGGCCTGCGCGCGTGCCCCGCCCTGGGGCGAGCCCAACTCCGGCAGGTAGCGGCGCCGTCCCAGCAGGGTCACCACGTAGCCGCGCTCGCGCGCCTGGCGCAAGCAATCCTCCAGGTAGGCGCTGACGCCCGGCAAACGCTTAAAGTAACGCTCTATATATTCGGACGCTTCCTTAAGCGGCATACCCAGTTCGCCCGCCAGCCGCTGCGGACCCATCCCATAGATGATGCCGAAATTGATCACCTTGGCCAGCCGCCGCGCGTTGGCGTCCACCGCATCGGGTGCCACGCCCAGAACCTCGGTTGCGGTGCGCCGATGGATGTCGTCTCCGCTGGCGAACGCGTCCAGCAAAATCGGATCGCCCGACAGATGGGCCAGCACCCGCAGCTCAATCTGCGAATAGTCGGCCGACAGTAACACCCATCCCGGATCCGCCACAAAGGCACGGCGGATGCGCCGCCCCTCCGCGGTGCGCGTGGGGATGTTCTGCAGGTTGGGATCGGTGGAGCTCAGCCGCCCGGTCGCGGTCAGCGCCTGGTGGAATGAGGTATGAAGCCGCCCGGTTTTGCCCTTGACCGTCGCCGACAGCGCGTCCACATAGGTCGACTTGAGCTTGGCGATGGTCCGGTATTCGAGCAGCTTGCGGGGCAATTCATGGGACTCCGCCAGCTTGGTTAGGACGTCGACGTCGGTGGAATATCCGCTTTTGGTTTTCTTAAGCCCCTTGGTGGGTAGCTTAAGCTCATTAAACAAGACGTCGCGCAGTTGGTTGGGCGAATTCAGATTGAACTGGCGGCCGGCCAGCTTGAAGCATTCAGCCTCCAGACGGGTCAGTTGTTCGCCAAATTCCGCCCCCATCGAGGTCAGCGCCGCCGAATCGATTCGGATCCCCGTTTCCTCCATCTCGCCCAGCACAGAGGCCAGGGGAAGTTCGACGTCGTGGAACAGGTCGCGCAGCCCATCGCGCTCCAGCAGTGGCGCCATGGTCTCGCGCAGCGCCGCCACCACTTCGGGTTCGGATCCGACCACCGCGCCACCCAACGGCGCCAGATGCTCATGGAACAGATCTTCCAGCCCAGGCTCCGCCCGGCCAGGATTAATCAGGAAACCGGCCAGCATCGTATCGAAATCCACCCCGGCGAGCTTGATCCCCTGTGCGCCCAGCGCGCTTTGGTGCGCCTTGAGGTCATGGCAGGCACGGGGCGGGGCCGCGGCTTCAAGCAAAACTTTAAGCCCGGGAATCAAATCCGCCGCGAACAGGTGCACCGCTTCCAGCCCTTCGGCCTTGACCTTCAATCCCGCTCCGGCTGTGCTCAGATGAAGCGACAGGCGCGGTGCGCCGCTCAAAGCCGGAATCAATTCGCCAAGTTGCGCCGGGGTCACCGCAACCTCCTGCGCCGCCACGGCCGGGAGCCTGGTCTCCGAAGGCGCCAGTTCCTGCATAATCGAATTGAATTCCAGTTCCCGCAGCAACTCGGCGGTGGCTTTTTCGTCGATACCCTGGAAGGTCAGGTCGTCGATTTCCGCCTTGATCGGGACGTCGATGTCGATACGCACCAGCTTGCGCGCCAGTTCGACGTCGCCGCGATGCTGGGCGATGAGCGGGGCGAGCTTTTTCGCCCCGCGTAAGTCGCTTTGTTCCAATTGGTCCAGATGGCCCAGCAAATTGTCGACCGAGCCGAATTTTTGAATGAGGGCGGAGGCGGTCTTCTCCCCCACACCAGGGACGCCTTTGACGTTGTCGATCGAATCGCCCATCAGCGCCATCAGATCGACCACCGCCTTGGGCTCCACGCCGAGCTTCTCGCGCACCTCGCGCGCCCCTGTGCGCTTGTCGCGCATCGTGTCCCACAGCGTCACATGCGGGCCGACCAGCTGCATGAAATCCTTGTCGGCGGTGACGATCACGGTGTCGATTCCACCCTTGGCGGCGCGCACCGCCAGCGTGCCGATCAGGTCGTCGGCTTCGTAGCCGCCCAGTATCAAACTTTTAATGCGGAACGCCTCGACCGCCCGATGGATGTATGGAATCTGCACCACCAGGTCATTGGGCGGTCTGATGCGGTTGGCCTTGTAGGACTCGAAGAGGTCATCGCGGAAAGTCTTTTTGGGCGAGTCAAACACGATTGCGAGGCGGGCCGGGTGCGCATCCTTAAGCAGCTTGAGCAGCATCCGCACAAATCCGTACACTGCGTTGGTGGGCAGACCGCGGGAGTTATTGAGCTGAGGCAGGGCGTAAAAGGCCCGAAAAATGTAACCGGAACCGTCGACCAGGTAGAGTGTCGAGCCCCCATCCTTCATCCCTGCGAGGCTAACAGAACGAAATCGCATGAGGCCAGCGGGCGGAAGCCGCCGGTAGGGGATATATTGACAGCCTGACCCGGCATGGCTAAGTGACTTGGTTTGAAGTTCGCTGAATATGCGAACCTGTTTTTCGTCAAAATTTTCTGACGGCTGACGCAGCCGCGGAGCATGAGCGGATGATCGAGGTCAAGAACCTCACCAAAATCTACGGCACTTTCATGGCCATCAAGGACGTCTCCTTCCAGGCCAAGAAGGGACATATCCTGGGTTTCCTGGGTCCCAACGGAGCCGGAAAAACCACTACCATGAGAATCATATCCGGCTACATGCCGGCCAGTTCGGGCACCGTCCTGGTCGACGGCCTGGATATTTTCACGCAGTCGCTGGAGGCGCGGCGCCGAATCGGTTACCTGCCCGAAAATCCACCGCTTTACGCCGAGATGCGGGTCGAAGCCTATTTGCGCTTCGCCGGCCGGTTGCGCGGAATCTCGCGCGCCGACCTCGAGGGGGCGGTTAACCATGTGCTCGACGTATGCGGACTCAAAGAGGTGAGCTCCCGCATCTGCGGGCAGCTTTCCAAGGGCTATCGGCAGCGCGTCGGGCTGGCGGGGGCGATTATTCATGACCCACAAGTGTTGATCCTCGACGAACCGACTATTGGACTGGATCCGCGCCAGATCCGTGATATCCGCGCCCTGATTCGTGGTCTTGGCGCCGATCGCACGATCGTGCTCTCGACTCACATCCTGCCCGAGGTAGCGCAAATCTGCGACCGGGTCGTGATTATCAACGAGGGGCACGTGGTGCTTGAAGAAAGCCTCGACCAGCTTCCCGCGGGCACCTCGCTCGAAGACGTCTTCCTCGACGCGATCGCGCGCGAGCGCGGCCATGAGGACATGGAAGCGGAGCAGGAACTCGAAGAAGTCGGAGCGGGGCGGAGTTCGGCACAATGAGGAACGCGCTGGTGATTGCCGGCCGCGAGATCGCGGCCTATTTTGTCCAACCAATCGCTTACGTGGTGATGACGGTTTTTCTGCTTTTGGGCGGATGGTTTTTCTTCGCCTTGCTGCGCCGCTTCGACCTGGTGCAGCAAATGTACATGGCGATGCAGAACCCGGCGGCGCTGCAGCACATGAATCTCAACCAGATGGTGATCGAGCCGCTGCTGCATAACCTGGCGATCGTGCTGGTAATCCTGGTGCCGGCCATTACCATGCGCTCCTTCGCCGAAGAAAAGCGCGCCGGCACCTACGAATTGCTGCTCACCGCCCCGGTGCGCACCGGGGAAGTGGTGGCGGGCAAGTTTATTGCCGCCGCGGTGCTGATTCTGGTGATGGTGGCGCTGGCGGGCATCTTTCCCCTGATCCTGGTGCTGTTCGGCAACCCGGAGTTCGGCGTGATGGCCTCGGGCTACATGGGACTGGCGTTCCTGGGGCTGGCATTCGTGGCGGTGGGATTATTCACCAGTTCGGTGACGCAGAATCAGATCATCGCGGCGATTAGCTGCTTTGGCGCCTTGCTGCTGCTCTACGTCATCTCATGGCCCGCGGAAACCGGCGGCGGCTCCTGGTCGGGGTTGCTGCGCTATCTATCGCTGCCCGAACACTTCGCCACCATGGTGCGCGGGATCATCTCGACCAAGGACATTGTCTATTTCTTAAGCGTAATCGCCGTGGCTCTGTTCTTGACTCAGCGCTCGGTCGAGTCGGTCCGCTGGCGTTAGCAGGATAAGGGGTTAAGATGGCTAAGAGTTCGGCGCTAGCCGGAATCATCGGACTGGTTCTGCTGATTTTTGGAATAGTCGACTATTTCATCGCTTCCGGCTTCCGTTTATTCGTATTCATTAACTTGGCTGCCGGAGTCTTCGCGCTGGTGTTGTGGGCCACCACTTCCAGCCGCGAGTCTTTGGGCGCGACGATCGGCAGCCGTACCACGCGCTATGGCGCCAACGCGGTAATTTACTCGCTGGCCTTTATCGCCCTGCTGGTCGCAATCAACTACCTGGCCAACAAGCACGACCACCGCTTCGACGCCACCCAGGAGAAGGTCTTCAGCATCTCCAGCCAGTCGATAAACGTGGTCAAGAACCTGGCCAAACCGCTTAAGCTCTATGGCTTCTTCCAGGGCGGCCAGGACCAGAAGGCGAAAGACCTCTACGAGGCCTATGCCTACGCCTCGCCCAAGGTCACCTACGAGATGGTTGACCCCGACAAGCATCCGGAGCTGGCGGAGCGCTATAAGGTCACCGTCATGGGCACGACCCGGGTGCAGTACGGAGACCAGCCCTCGGACGGGTCCAATGTGACCGAACTCAGCGAAGAGAACCTGACCAACGCGATTATCAAAGTCTCCAAGGGTACGCGGAAGGTGGTTGATTTCCTCGACGGCGAGGGCGAGGCCGATCCCGACGATTCCAAGTCGGCCACCGGGATGGCCTCCTTCAAGCAGGCGCTGGAAGGCGAAGGCTACACCGCCCGGAAGCTGTTGCTGGCCTCCAAACCCGAGGTTCCTTCCGACAGCAATCTGCTTGTGGTCGCAGGACCGACTCGCGACGTCTCCAGTCATGTGCTCGACGCGCTGACCGCCTACCTCAAACGCGGCGGTCACCTGATGGTGACGCTGCGCCCAGCCATGCCCGGCACGCCCGATCCCGAAGCGGGTCTGATCAAAATGCTGGGCGATTGGGGATTGAAGGTCGGCGATGATGTGATCGTGGATCAGGTGTTGCGGCTGTTCGCCGGCCCGGCGCTGGGACTTAACGTGCTGGTCAACAGCTACGGGGCACATCCCATCACCAACGGCTTTACCCAGCGCACAGTGTTTCCCATGAGCCGGTCGGTCGAGCCCGAAAGCCCGCTCAAGGCGGGACTGTCGGTAGTGGAGTTGGCCAAGACCAGTGATACTTCGTGGGCGGAAACGGACCTGGTGGGAATCTTCCAGCAGCAGAAGGCCTCCTTCGACGCCGGCAAGGATCAAAAGGGGCCGATCGCGGTGGCCAACGCGGTTGACGCCGACCTCAAGACGCTGGCCTTCGGTAAGGAAGGACAGGCGGCGCGGCTGGTGGTGATAGGCAGCACCGATTTCGCCTCCAATCAGTTTTTCGGCCAGTTCTTCAACCACGATTTCGCGGTCAACAGCGTTGACTGGCTGACGGGTGAAGAGAAGTCAATTTCGATTCGGCCTCGCACCCTGCATTCCTCCACCTTCCGCCTGACGGTGGATCAGTTCAGCCTGGTCTTTGCGCTGTCTGTGCTGCTGCTGCCGGAGTTGTTGCTGATCCTGGGCATTGCGGTGTGGTGGGAACGGCGCATCTGAGAAGCCTTTAGCGAGGTCGGAAAATCAACGGCATCGGCAATCATTCACGTAAACCAAGCCAGGACATACATCGTCGCCGCATATGCAATTCCGCAATACGATAATCGTATTGATATTCTTGGTACTCATCGGGGGATACATCTATTTCTTCCAGGCCGGAAAGTCGGAGGAAGAAGCCAAAAAGCTCTTCAACATCAAAGCTGATGACATCACCAGGATCGTGCTGAAATATCCCGACCAGGATATTGAGGTCGCCCGCATCGACGGCGCCTGGAAACTAGTCAAGCCAATCAAATTTGACGCCGACTCCGCGGCGATCGGCACGCTTACCCGCGAAATCGCCGACGCCGACGTAAACCGCACCGTTGACGATAATCCCACCGACCTGACTCCCTTCGGTCTGGCCAAGCCCGCCGTGACCGTCGTGGCCAGCACCAAAGACAAAACGCTGCCCGGCATCGAAGTCGGCAGGAAGTCGGCGATTGGCTATTTTGTCTATATCAAGACTACTGACAAGCCCGCCGTGTTTCTGACCTCGGGCGCCTTTGGACCGGGCACCAAGCGCACCGTCAGCGACCTGCGCGATCATACCCTGATGAGCTTCAAGGCCGACGACGTGAACAAGTTGACTATCAAGCAGGCCGGCCAGGCGCCGATCGAGCTGGAAAAACAACAGGGAAATTGGAAGATCGTCAAGCCGGTAAAGTACGACGCCGACAGCAACGGGGTTCGTACGCTGCTCAGCTCGCTGTCCAACGCGCGCATAGACGAATTCACCAGCGATAATCCCGCCAACGTCACGCAGTATGGTCTGGATAAGCCGGCCCTTGAGGTTTCGATATATGCCGGGCCTGGACAATCGCGCCAGTCGTTGGAATTCGGCCAGAAGGGCGCCGGCGCGGGCAAAGACGACTACTACGTGCGGCGCGGCGAGAAGCCCAACGTATACACCGTACACAACTATGTATTCAGCGATGCCAACAAGGCGCTGAACGATTTGCGCGACCGTACCGTGCTGGCTTTCGACCCCGATAAAGTCGAGCAGGTAAAGTTCACCGGCAACGGCAAATTCTTCGCCGTGGCGCGCGCGGCCGATGGCAAGTGGACCGAGACCGACGGCGGCAAGTCTGATGCGGATCCGGTCAAAATCCGGCAGTTCCTCGATCGGCTACACGATCTCAAGGCCGAATCGATCGTGCAGGACACGAGCGCCAATCTCGACAAGTTCGGTTTGAAATCGCCCAATGAAGAGGTCGCCTTCAGCGGCAAGGATGGCAAGCCGCTGGGCGCCGTGAAGCTGGCCCGGATTGAGCGGCACAACGAGAACGACAAGAGCACGCCCGCGCGGACGGACTACTACGCGCTTTCCAGCGGCAATCCCACGGTCTACAAGATTTTCGAGTACGACTACGGCGACCTGGTAAAGACGCCCGAGCAGTTGGCCGCGCCCAAGCCAACTGCGGCTCCCGCCGCCAAACCTACAGCGGCGAAATAAACAGACGGAAAAATCCGAGCCGCGACCGTCAGGGAGCGGTCAGGTGGGCATCACCCGACACAGATCGCTCGCTCACGCGCGCGGCTGGGATTAGGTCAGGTATCGTTCTCCGGATGGAGCAAGAGGCACGGCCGCCATCGAGAAATTCCAATGTTTTTGGCTAAAATTATTTAAATTTAATTTAACAATAGTGGGACAGGCGTCCCGCCTGTCGATGACGCGCGAGATTCTTTTGCTCGCGCCACCTTTCTAGATTCTTATAGCACCGGCGGCCCCGCGCGCGCTTGAAAGTCCGGACAGATATTCGGTGGCGCGAGCAAAAAACGCTCGCGCATCGATGGCGGGCACGGCGGCCCGCCCTACTAATTTCGCGGCAACATTACTTGGGCGGCATGCGCAGCGCGCCGTCGAGCCGGATCGTCTCCCCGTTGAGCATCGGGTTCTCCACGATGTGGCGCGCGAGCATCGCGTACTCCGAGGCCTTGCCCAGCCGATGCGGAAACGGAATGTTGGCTTCCAGGGCCTTGCGCATCGGTTCGGCCAGCGTGGCCAGCATCGGCGTCTCGAATGTGCCCGGCGCGATAGTGCAGACGCGCACTCCAATTGATGCCAGGTCGCGCGCGATCGGCAATGTCATCGCCATCACCCCGCCTTTGGACGCGGAATAAGCCGCCTGGCCAATCTGTCCTTCAAACGCCGCCACCGACGCGGTGTTGATCACCACGCCCCGCTCGCCGTCCTGGTTGGGCGTGTTCTTGGCCATCTCCCCCGCCACCAGGCGAGTAACGTTGAAGGTCCCGATCAGATTTACCTCGATAATTTTGGTGAAGCGCCTGAGCGAGGCCGGTCCTTCCCGGGTCAGAATGCGCTCCGCGATGGCGATGCCGGCACAGTTGACCAGTACGTGAATGGCGCCGAACTTCCCGCTCGCGGCGCCGATAGCCTCGAGCACCTGAGACTCGGAGGTCACGTCCGCCGGCGCGAAGATCCCCTCTCCGCCCAGCGTTTTGAGCACTTCCAGGCCGGGCGAGCCGGGCAGGTCGGCCAGCACGACGCGGGCGCCCCCCTTGGCAAACTCCCTGGCAGTGGCCGCTCCCAGTCCGGAACCGCCCCCGGTGATCATTACAACCGCGCCTTTTACGTCCATGGTGGAATCTCCCTCCGCCAGTGTTGCTGCTGATGTGGTGCGGCCCGTACACCGCGCAACAATAGCGTAACGTTGCAGTCATACGATCGTAATCGGCGCCAATCAAGAATCCGGCGCCGATGCGATACCGCCCGCGTCGCTCGCGCTCACCCTGCCGCGCCTTTATCACGGTATGCTTTGATCCGCAGGAAGCCGGAAGTAATGATGTAGGCTGACGCTGCGGAACAGGCCGGGAGACAGAAAATGAGTGATTTGCTGGCGGGAAAAGTCGCACTGGTAACAGGCGGCGGCTCCGGAATTGGCCGCGCGACGGCCGTGGCCTTCGCCCGCGAGGGCGCCAAGGTTGTCGTGGCTGACATTGTTGACGACGGCGGCAATCGCACGGTTGATTTGATCCGGGAGGCCGGCGGCGAAGCCCGGTTTATCCGGACCGACGTCTCTCTCGACCAGCAGGTCAGCGGGCTTATCGGCGCGACCGTGGACGCTTTTGGACGTCTTGATTGCGCCTTCAACAACGCCGGAATCGAGCAGCCCATCGCCAATATCCCTGACATCACCGAGCAACAGTGGCATCGCATACTGGCGGTCGACCTGACTGGTGTGTGGCTGTGTATGAAGCACGAGATCCCCCAGATGCTCAAGCAGGGTGGCGGCAGCATCGTCAACACCTCGTCGATTATGGGCCTGGTGGCGACGACCGGGATGGCAGCGTACAACGCCGCCAAAGGGGGCGTTGCGCAACTGACCCGCAGCGGGGCGTTGGAATATGCCAAAGCCAATATCCGGGTCAACGCGGTCGCGCCGGGGTTTATCCTCACTCCGATGGTGGCACGCAACCTGCCCGCAGACAGCCGCCAGCGCAAGGCGGCCGAGGCGGTGCAGCCGATGGGCCGGATGGGACAGGCGGAGGAAATCGCCGAAGCAGTGATTTGGCTGTCATCCGATGCAGCCTCCTTCGTAACCGGCGTGGTGATGCCGGTTGATGGCGCGTGGACGGCGCGATAAAGCAGGGTCATCGGGGGCCGTCGTGGGCGGCTATAAGCTTCGCGTTGATATTTTTACGCTGGGGGGGCACACTTATTCGGTCAGGGACGCTACAGTAGATGCCGTTTTGAGCCGCACCTTGCGCGTACTGCAGCGCACGTCTAGCTTTGCAGACTGAGGTCATGCAGCGTTTCGGATCCGTGTTCGGAGTGGCCTTTTTTTATGGCTGATAAGCGAATTCTCATTGCCGAAGACGATCGCGCCACCCGTGAGAGCTGGGCGGAGCTGTTGGGCTCCTGGGGTTACAAGGTGGAGGTGACCGAGGACGGCGAACAGGCGCTCGAGGCGGCACTGGGCCATCGGCCACAGGTGGTGCTGGCCGACCTTAAAATGGCGCGCAAAGACGGCCTGACGTTGCTGCGTGAAATTCGCGAAGCGGGAATGGACGTGGCCGTGCTGATGATCTCGGGTGAAGGCGATATCCCCGACGCAGTTTCGGCGATCAAGCTGGGCGCTTACGATTACCTGCGCAAACCCGTCGATCCGGCCCATCTCAAGAAACTGCTCTCCAACATCATCGACCATGTGAGCGTGCGCGAGGAAAACGACCGCCTGCGCCGCCGCCTGCTGGGTGAGGGCGAGTTGGGCCCGATGCTGGGGCGATCGCTGCCGATGCGCCGTGTGCTGACGCTGATCGACCAGATCGCGCCCACCGACGCCTCGGCGATTATCACCGGCGAAAGCGGCACCGGCAAGGAACTGGTTGCCAAGACTATCCATGCGCTCTCCAAGCGCAAACAGGGGCCATATATCGCGGTCAACTGCGCCGCCATCCCTGAAACCTTGATGGAAAGCG
Organism: Binataceae bacterium (SeqCode); assembly: GCA_035939115.1. Classification (GTDB taxonomy): domain Bacteria; phylum Desulfobacterota; class Binatia; order Binatales; family Binataceae; genus JAJPJA01. Next base: position 68,074 of record DASZGF010000122.1, on the reverse strand, counting down.
AGCTGTTTGGGCATGAGCGCGGCGCCTTTACTGGAGCCGACCGGCGCCGCGAGGGTTACTTCGAGCTTAGCGAAGGCGGTACCCTGCTGCTCGATGAAATCAGTGAAATGAGGGTCGACCTGCAGGCCAAGCTGCTGCGCGTGATCGAGGAGCGCAAACTCAGACGGGTTGGCGGCAGCGTCGAACTCCCGCTTAACGTGCGAGTGCTGGCAGCGTCCAACCGGCCCTTGGACCGGGCCATCCGGGAAGGGCGCCTGCGGGAGGACCTTTACTATCGGCTCAATGTGTTTTCCATCGACCTCCCGCCCCTGCGCGAGCGCCCCGATGACATTCCGCTGCTGGTTGACGCATTCATCCATCAGTTCGCCGAGCAAACCGGCAAGCCGATTCAGGCGGCCGACCACGACTCCCTGCAGGCGCTGAAGTCCCATCCATGGCCCGGCAATGTGCGCCAGTTGCGCAATGTGATCGAACGGGCCGTGATTGTAGGCCACCCGCCACTGCTCACCCTGGGTGACCTGCCCGCCGATATCAAACCCGGACAGGGTGACGGCAGCATGCAGATTCGGCTCGGATCCACCATGGACGACGTCGAACGGGAATTAATCGTCAGGACCATCGAGTTCACCGGCGGCAACAAGACCCGGGCTGCCGAGGTCCTGGGAGTTAGCTTAAAGACCCTTTACAATCGGCTTGAGCGCTATGAACGGAAGGAACCGGCCGAAGCTGAGTGAGACGCCGGGAGACGCCTGAGCATGGGTCTGCGCGCCAAACTCCCCACCACGTTCCTGGCGTTGCTTACCACCGCGATTATCGCGGTAAGCGCCATCTACCTGGATCGGATGCTGCGGCTGATGGCGCACGGCCTGGTCACCTCCGCCGATCGTTGCAGCAAGGAAGTCTTCGAGCAGGTCCGATTGGCGCTGAGCGACACCGGCACAACCGACCCGGCCGCGGCGCTAAGGGCCGACGACGCTCTTAAGAGCGTCATCAGTTCCTCCCTGGCCTTCAGCGAGTACGTCGTCTATTTGCGTGTAGTCTCGATTGATGGACGTGACTTGGTCAGCTCCGATGCCAACCCAGAGTCCGCCCCTAAGGGCGACCGGATGGTCCTGCCGATATCCGATCTGGAGCAGCTGGATTCGTCCACCTGGCCGTTGGGGTTGTTACGCGCGCTGTGGAGCGATCACATTTACGAGTCCAGCCGCGCGATCGAGCTCAATTCCAAGCCGTTCGGCTTAATCAAAGTTGGTGTCTCCACCGGCCTAATCGCCAGCCAGGTGCATCAGACGGCCATAACCGTAGGGCTAATTACGCTGGCCGCCGTGCTTCTAACCGTGATCACCGCCCTTACCTTGAGCAATTTGATCCTGCGCCCGGTGCTGGCCGTCACCACCAGCATCGAACAATTGGCGGCCGGCAATACCGAGGTGAAGGTTAACGTCGCGGGCAGCGACGAGTTCAGCAACCTGGCGGATAAATTCAATGTGCTCTCGCGCCGCATTCGCACCGAGCGCAACCGTTGGGAGAGCGAACGGGGCGGCATCTTCAACGCCTTGCGCACGATCCAGGACCTGGTGATGCTGATCGATAGCGACGGCACCCTATTGTTTGCGAATCCGGAGGCCCAGGGGGTGCTCGGCCTGCCGGCCGGCGGCGTCAGCGAGGGCAAGTCGCTGCGGTTGCTGTTGGGTGCCGAACATCCCTTGATGCAGTTGATCGGTCCGGCGCTGGCGGCCGGTACCGAGGTTCGGGACCTGGCGTTGGAAATCGGCGACCGTTTCGATCGGCGGCGCTTTTTAGTCTCGGCCCTGTCGCTGGGCCAGGGGCGCGAAAGCGCCGGACTGCTGCTTATCATGCGCGACCTGGAGCAGGTGCGCGAACTGGAAACCGTGGTGGATCAGTCCAGCCGGCTGGCGCGCCTTGGCAGCCTGCTGTCGGGTGTGGCGCATCAGATTCGCACCCCGCTAAATGTGATGACCCTGCAACTGGAACTGCTGCGCCAGGACCTGGAGGCTGGCCGCGAGCCAGACTCGCGAATCGGCCGCGTCAGCCAGGAAATCGCGCGCCTGGCCAAGGCGATCGACGCCCTGATGCGCTTCATGCGGCCCGAACAGCTCAAGTGCGAGGATCTGGCGTTAAATGAAATGCTGCGCGACATCGGCAACCAGATCACGCGGCCCAATGTGCGTGTCGAATATCAACTGGACCCTACCGTACCCGTAATCAAGGCCGATCGGGACCTGCTGGGCGAGGCCCTGGGCAACATGATTAATAATGCAGTCGAAGCGATGCCTCAGGGGGGTGTTATCACGGTGAGCACCTTTCATTCCGACGGCGAAAGCGTCCAAATCAGCATCAAAGACTGCGGAGCGGGTATTTCACCGGAGAACCTTGAACGGATCTTCAATCTTTACTTTACCACTAAGGAAGGTGGCTCCGGCCTCGGTCTGTCATTGGCGCTGCGTGCGATTGACCTGCACGGTGGGTCGGTGAAGGTCGATTCCAAAGTAGGCACTGGCACCACGGTTGACATCCGGCTTCCGGCCGGTCAGAACGCGGCCTCGGCGGCAGCGTGAATCAACGCACTGCGGCATTATCTCGCGGGGCCGCACCACAGCCTGTCGCAAGACGCCACATTTGCCCCCATCAATGAGAATCAGATCGTTACGATAAAGAGACGGGCCGGGCTTGCGCGCGGGCACTGGTGGTGCGCTGCCGGAACGCCCCTGCGCCAGAGGCGGTCATGCCGCGCCGCGGTTTGCCGCGCCAAACGCGAATCTCGCGTAACGCCGGTTCGCCGGGGGCCCGTCCTTTTTCCAGGGCGTTGACGAGCGCGTCCGGGTCAATCCCGAGAGATTCGCAAAGGTTGCGGAAGGCGAACACACCGTTGCGGCTGCGCGAGTGCATCCACAGCCTGACTTCCTCGAAAAGCAAGCGTCCCTTGCGGCTCTTGGCGCCCTTGTGTTTGTAGTAGCAAGCTATTGCGTCGGCCAGCACCGCAAATGCGAGCCGGTATTCGCCATCCTGCCACCGCCGTCGGCCCAGTACGTCGTAATACTGCCCGGGAAGCAGGGTGTCTCCCGGAAAGCTATCCGGCAGCGAAGCCTCCAAGCGCGCCCCCACCTCCAGTCCCACTCCTGCCTGCTGAATAGAACTCGTCATCTTCTATCCCTCGCTCTTCTCCCGCGTTCCGTGCCTGGGCCTCGCCCTAAAAGTGGCCGCTTGGGCGGAAAGGGGCGGACACCTGGATCGCAAAAACCGGATTAAATAGCCACCGACTTTTCTCTTGGAGCAATTACTGGACCATCACTAAAGGCCAAACAAAACTGGAGAAAATTGCGCTGAGGACAATAAAAAAGTCTTGCAAGTTGTAAATTATACAAACCGGCACGGATGATGAGGTTCTAGTTCGAGAAGCTTGAATTGGGCTGATAAATACAGGGCAAATTGGGGCATGGTTATAAACTCTACATGCTGGTCGGCTGACCACTTGTAATTTTTTCAAACCGGGAGGCGATGGATTGGTAATTTTACGACCCCCGCCTCCTTCCCGTAGGCCGGTAAACATGCCGGCCCTTTTTGGGTTGCACGCGGGCGGAATTATCGAGGACTCATTGCGGGTATGGAAACACCGCGAATAGGAGTAATCGCGGGCACGGCGGACCGCGCCACGATCGAGCACCCGATCCCGAAAAGGCCCGTCAGCAGGCCGAAATCCAGCCGCTCCAAGCCTCAGGAAGATACAGAATACATCGCGTGCTCGGCCGACCGCCGCCGTGTCGGATTTTACCTGGCTGACGGCGCGCTTAAGCCGCCTTTACCGAGGCCGCGCCCGGCTGAAGGTGCGATTCGATGAACTGACCGTCCTTCATCACCACGTCCAACTTGGCACGGTCTTGAAGCACTGCCATATCGCGTACCGGGTCGCCGTTGACCACCAGCAGGTCGGCGATTTTGCCGGCTTCGATAGTGCCGATTTGGTCGCCCAAGCCGAGTAACCCGGCCCCATTGCGGGTCGCCCACCGGATTACGTCAAGAGGCGAAGTGCCGGCGAACTTGACATAAAAATCCAACTCGACCGCGTAAGTACCGTGGGGCATCCAGGAGGTGCCGAAATCATCGCCGATCACCAGTTTGACGCCGGCCTTGTTGGCCTTTTCCACCGCCCGGTAGCCCTGCTCCAGCCATCGCTCTTCCTGCGCCAGCCACTGCGCTGACATGCGCTTGCGCATGAACTCCATTGTCTTCCAGCTAAAGTAGAGGCTGGGCGTGACGTAGGTTCCCTGTTTGACCATCAAGTCGATGCACTCGTCGTCCATGGCGTCAGCGTGGTCGATCAGGTCCATACGCGCCTTCAGGCAGTCCATGATCGCGCGTCTGGAAACGACGTGTCCGCGCACCATGCGGCCGCGGTCGTGGGCAGCCTGGGCGGCGGCCTGGATTTCCTCGAAGGTCATCGACACTTCGGTGGCCGCCATCTCGAAGCCGTGCCCGCCGGTAACGTACAGTTTTATGATGTCGGCGCCGTTCTTGATCTCCCGCCGGATCGCTTTGCGAAAATCCTCAGGGCCATCACACACATGGCACAGCCCCTCCAGTCCGAGCTTCCAAAAGTCCGGATTAGTGTCAACCGGGCCACCGGTCGTGGAAATGTCGTGGCCGCACGCGATCAGACGCGGGCCCTGGATCAGGCCATCGCGAATCGCATCCTTGAGCGCTACGTCGATATTGTGAGGCGAACCGGCGCCAACCGCCCCGGTGAATCCCGAGCGCAACAGCAACTCCGCATTCCTCGCCGCGGCCAGCGCCAGATAGGTCGGCGGATGCTTCAGCTCTATATCCGCCGTGCTATTGATGTTGTTATAGCCGGCGTGGAAGTGACACTCGTTCATCCCGGGCATCAGGGTCCTGCCGCCGAGGTCGAACACCGTATCCCGTGCGGCGGGCTGCGGCACTCCGCCGCCTGTGCCGACGGCGGCGATGCGGTCGCCCTCGACCACAACCGTAGTGTTCGGCTGCGGCGGATTAACCCCGTCGATCAGATTTGCGGCGGTAAAGAATATGCGTCCCATGACAAGCCCTCCTGGTTGGCGGCCCGGACTCTGTATAATCTCTGTAACGCCCGGCGGGTGCAAATGTCAACGCGCCGGCTCAGCCGAGCGCTGCCGCCGGCTCGACCCATCGGCGCGCGATCTCCTCCAGCCGCTTGATCATCTCCGCCTCGCCGCGCCGCCCAAAGGGCGGCAGCACTAACTCCTGCACGCCCAGGTCATGGTACTTGCGGAAATCATCCGGCGTCGGCTGATGGCTGGCGGGCCCGATTATGATCTCCAAGCCCTCGAGTTTGCGACCTGCAGCGGTGAGCAAACCACGCAGTTTGCCCAGCCTCTCCGCGGTCTGCTCCGGGCTCAGGTTAAGGCCGAACCATCCGTCGCCGTATTCGGCCACGCGCCGCAGAGCCGGCATCGTGTTGCCGCCAACCACCACCGGCAATTTGCCGCCGGCAACCGGCTTGGGAAAGCTGCGGACGTTTTTGAAGCGCGCAAAGTCGCCGCTGAACTCGCTGACCTCCTCGCCCCACAGTCGCCTCATCGCGGCAACATAATCGCGGGTGCGATCGGCGCGGCGTTCCCACGCAATGCCCATGGCCTGAAATTCCTCCTCCAGCCATCCGATTCCGATCCCGACCACAACACGGCCGCCGCTTAGATGGTCAACCGTGGCGATCGCCTTGGCCAGAGCAAGTGGATTGTGTTCGGGTACCAGGCAGACGCCGGTTGCCAACCGAACCCGTTTGGTAAAGGCCGCGGCGTAGCCCAAGCCAACCCACGGATCGAGCAGAGGCGAGTCCAGCCGGCCCATCACCTCACCGCCGGCCGAATACGGATAGCGCGATTTGTAGCCCTCGATGAGGACTACGTGCTCCGGAGCCCACAGCGTGGCAAAACCGAGCCGTTCGGCGTTGGTGGCGATAGTTTTGATCGATTCGGCGTCGGTCCCCGATCCGATGCCGATTGAGATTAGTCCGACCTTCATGGTGACGGCCTCCCAGCACCTGTTCCGTTGCGAACGCGATTTGGCCCTGCCGCGCGGGGCTAAGGTAGCGCTTAAGAATCCGTTATTTCAATTGCGCAATGCAAACGATCGGCCGGGGCGCAAAAGCACAAAGAGCGCGGCAAAAACCGCGGACGGCGCAGAATCGAGTGATCTCACATTTTTGTGCGCAAGGCTATCATCGCCGCGGGTATTTGATGTATGAGTTTTAAACAGGCGATATGATCCATGAATATCGGGGACATATCGTGACGCATGCCGGCAACGTAAGAGTAAAACTTACCGGAGTTTCAGGTAAGCACACCGATTTCGCGAAAGAAGAGACCACGACCGAAGTCGGCGTGCTTCAACGGATTTCAGGCAGAGATTCGCGCCCGCAGGCACGCTATGTTTTGGGAAAGGTCCTCCAAGGGGGTTCGGAATTTGAGCAGCGGCGAAGACGCCGTCCCGCCGGACGATAATCCCGCGGGCGGACCGGCCTCGGGAAATGGCGTATCGGCGGAGGCGAAATGGGCGGACCGCCTGGTTGGCGCCGGCTCGTTGCTCACCCTCCTTTATCAGATTGCCTATCTGGCTCTGGATAAACAGTTCCTGTCGCTGAGCCATCCACGCATTCTGATCTTCCACCTCATCAATATCACCTTGTTCGGCGCGGCCGTGATCATGACGCTGAACGTGGGGCCATGGATGAGAAGCCATTGGAAGCAGGTGGCTTTCGCGTTCAGCACCATAATGATTGCCAGCACCACCTACATCACGATCCTGACTGGGCAAACGCAGCCACTGTTCATCGCCTTGATATTGTTTCTGGCGGGCACCGGCCCGTTCCTGTCCTGGGGAGAGCAAACTCAGGCGCTGCTCTCTATGGTCGCGTTCCTTGCCTTCGGCGTTAGTATCGCATGCCTGCCTAATTCCGCCTTCGACCCATACCAGGGCTTGGGAATATTGATTGCCGCCGCAATCGGACTTTTCTCAACCGCACTGGAAAGGCGGCTGCGCCGGGCCCGAAGGGTGGCGGAGGCCGAAGTCCTCAAAGGGCGCGAGACATTGATGCTGCAGGAGCGCTTGCGGCTGGCGGGCCAGTTGACTTCAGGAATAGCGCACGACCTGAACAACACGCTTAACGTCATGAAATTGCGGCTGGCCGCGCTTTCACGGGATGAAATCGTAGAGGGCCGCCATGCGGAGCGCCTGCGGGCGCTGGACCGCGCGATCGATGATGCAACGCGTACCGTGGCGCGGGTTCGAGAGTTTGGTAAGAGCCGCGACGAGGACCGCGTTGAACCGGTTCAACTGGGTGAGATTATCGCGCAGGCGATCGAACTGGCCCGCAGCAGCGTCGAGGGCCGGCCGGCGCTGAGCGGCGCATCGATTCAGATAGTTTCCAAGGTCTCGGACCTGTTATCGCCCGTCAGGGGGCCAGCCTCGGATCTGCGCCAGGTCTTTCTCAATCTCCTCTTAAACGCCGCCGATGCGGTCAATCGGCAGGGCGAAATCACCGTCGATTCCACAATTGAAGATAGCGCGGTGGTGGTAAGGGTGTCGGACAATGGCGCCGGTATCCCGCCCGAGCACATCGACCGTATCTTTGAGCCATTTTTTACCACGAAAGGAGCGCACGGAACCGGTCTGGGCCTGTCGAGCGCCCGCGAGATCATGGAGAGCATTGGAGGGAGCATAAGCGCGGTCAACCGTGCCGGTGGTGGAGCGGTGTTTGTGCTCCGGTTTCCGTTGGTCAAGCCGCGCGCTGAGGCTGCGGGAGCCCAAGCGCCGGCCGACGTGTCGGGCGGATGCCGTTTTCTGCTAGTCGATGATGACGCTGAAAATCTTGATTCCCTCAAGGAGATTCTGGTCAGAGACGGCCATCAGGCGGACACCGCCCTGTCCGGCCGACAGGCCCTCGAAAAGATCCGATCCAACCCCGCCTACGACGTGATCCTGTGCGACCTTGGGATGCCGGGGATGAACGGTTGGGAAGTCGAGCGAGAGGCCCGTCAAATCGCCGGGCATGCGAATTTTTATATCGTCACCGGATGGGGCCGGGAGATTGAGCGGCCGGTTGCGCCGTCGGGATCGGTGTCGGGGGTGCTGTCCAAGCCCATCGATTTGAACGAAATCCGCCAGATTGCCGCCGGCGCGCGGGCGCACAGCCGTTCCTTGGGTGCGCTGGCCGGCTCAGAGCACCAGGACCCGGCACAAACGCGCGGCTGCTGAAAGAGAGAGCCAGGCCGCGACACCCGGCCGTTGCCGGATTCGTCAGCGGGCAATAGAATCTGGTCATGGCCGTGACTGTTCTCATGTTCGGGGCGGGCCTGCTGAGCTGGACCCTGCTTGAATACGCCGTCCATGGTTGGATGGCGCATCTGAGCGATACCTTCGTCACGCCGATTCACGCCGTTCACCATCGTGATCATCACGCAGTCTTCGCGATCGGGACGTGGCTGCCCGCCTTGGCGATGCTCGTACTGTTGGCAGGCCTGTTCGGCCAGGCGCCGGGGGTGATCTTCTATGCCGGCCTGCTGTGCGGGTTTGCGGCCTACGAAATTCTTCACTACCGGATCCACTTCTCATCCACCCTGATGCCGTTCGAACGCCGTTTACGCGACCATCATCTGGTTCATCATTTGCGCCGGCCGCGGATGTGCCTTGGTGTGGTCACCCGCTTTTGGGACAAAGTCTTCGGCACGGAGCCGGCGCCGGAGGAATTGGCCGCGTTATACGCGTCGGTGAGAAACGTCCAGCCTTTAACCGGGCCCAGCAATCTTCACCGGCTGGTATCGTCGCTTCTTTCATCGGGGCGCACTCCCTTATCCTGAGTCGCGCGGCCCGAACTTTTAGCTTTTGATCGCTCTACCCGTCCCGCGTCCGGCCTCAATACGGCCTCGCGCGAGGGACGCTGAGGTGGCCGGATGACGAAAAGCGCCGATTGGGCGCGGAGGAAACATGGACTACAAAACGATACTGTTTGATCTGCGCGAGGGCGTGGCGCACCTGACTCTGAATCGGCCGGACGCCGCCAATTCGATCAACCTGGAATCATCGCAGGAACTGTACGACGCGATGCTGCGATGCGACGAGGATCCCGCCGTGCGGGCGGTGCTGGTGGCCGGCTCCGGCAAGATGTTTTGCGCCGGCGGCGACCTCAAGAGCTTCGCCGCCCGCAAGGACGACCTGCCGGCTCATCTGAAGCTGCTGACCCACTACATTCATGGGGCGGTCTCGCTGATGGCACGGATGGACGCGCCGGTCATAACCGCGGTTAACGGTACCGTTGCCGGCGGTGGGCTCGGCCTGGTGTTCGGCGCTGATTTGGTGATCGCGGCCGAGTCGGCGCGCTTCACGATGGCGTACACGCGGGCCGCGCTGTCACCCGACGCTTCCACCAGTTTTTTTCTGCCCAGATTGGTCGGGCTGCGGCGGGCGCTGGACCTGACCCTTACCAACCGTGTGCTCTCCGCACGCGAAGCGCTGGAGTGGGGCATCGTGAACCGGGTCGTGCCGGAGAGCGAACTGGCGGCCGCTGCGCAGGCGCTGGCCAAGGAAATGGCTGAAGGTCCGACGGCGGCTTTCGGCGCGGCCAAGCGCTTGCTGCGCGACAGCTTCAGCGACACCCTGGAAACCCATCTGCAGGCCGAGGCTCGCGCAATTGCCGACCGATCGCGCAACGCCGAGGCCCGTGAAGGAATATCCGCTTTCCTGGAAAAGCGCGCGCCGCACTACCGGGAAGTTTGAAGCCGCGCGGCGCGCGGTGAAATTGACAACAGAGAGGCGCTTTCAGCAATCTTTCTTGTGACTACTCCCGTGCCATCGATGAGCGAGAAGGACGCCTTAAAAGGGCCTGCCAGCATGAAACCCGTCTTGCCGGGCGCTCCACGGCATTTTCACCTGCTTTGGGACGACGACATCGAACAACTGCGCGATATCTTCAGCATCATCTTGGAGCGCAGTGAGGAAATAATTCATCACTGGTATCAACTCTACGTCCTGCATTTTGGCGACGCCCGCAGCTTGTCGGAGATCGAGTTCACGCGCATCTTCGAGCCGGGCCTGCGGCGCAACAAGATGGCCCTGCTCGACGGCGACATGGACCTTTACGCCGCGCAGGTAATCCATTTGGGTGAACTTCTGGCCGAGCGCCGCGTGCCGCTGGAGGAGATCATCGCCTCGCTGCATCTGTTCGAAGAAAGCGCTCAGACCGTTTTTCCCCAGGACTCGCCCACCAAAATCGATACGAGCTTCGACAAGCTCAGCCATGTGCGCATCATACTTTTGGTCAGCGCCTACTTTCGTTCGAATTCCGCTGCCGCCGGGGAACGAATCGCGGCGCTTGAACGCGAGGCCGCGCGGCTCAGCCATAATGCCCGCACCCGTTTTCACGGACTGGTAGGCGGCAGCCCGGTTATGCGCCGGCTCTACTCGCGCATCGAAGCGGCGGGCGCAGCCCGCGAGGCGATCCTGATTGTCGGCGATAAGGGCACGGGCAAGGAGTTGGTGGCGCGCGCAATCCACGAAAGCCGCGCGGGCGATCGCGGCCCGTTCGTCGCGATCAACTGCGCCGCCATTCCCGCTGGTCTCATCGACGGCGAACTGTTCGGATACAAGCGTGAAGCGTTAAACGGCGCGGCAGCGGATTACATGGGGCTGTTTCGGCAGCGGAGGGCGGAATCCTTTTTGTGGACGAAATCAGCGCGCTCACTCCGGAAACGCAGGACGAGATTTTACGTGTGTTGAGCGCGGGTACGGTAAGTCCCGTCGGCGCAGCCGAGCAATACCCGGTAAGCGTTCGCCTCAGTGCCTCGACCCACCGCGATCCGCAGACCGCCGTCACTCAACGCCAACTTAGGGCAGACCTCCTCGACCGCGTTCGAAACTTCACCATCGAAGTGCCACCGTTGCGGGAGAGGTTTGAGGACATCGCTCCGCTGGTCGAACATTTTATTTCCGTTTTTCGCGAGCGGTCCGGGCGCCCGGTCTACGGCATTTCCGAGGAGGCTTTAAACGCGCTGCACCATTTCCACTGGCCGGGCAATGTGCGCGAACTTGCGGAGGTGATTGAGGAGGCCTTCAGCAACAGCGGCGATCACATCATCACCCTTGCCAACCTCCCGTCCCTGACCGACACCGGTGACGCCGCGGCGGCGGATCACCCGGGAGGGCCGCAACCACTGGGCCAACCGCATATCGCCAGTTTCGTGGAACTTGAACGCGATCTGATCCAGCGGGCGCTTGAAGGCACGGATGGTAACAAGGTTCAAGCGGCCAAACTGCTAAAAATCTCGCGCAAAAAGCTCTACGCCAGAATGAAGAAGTTCGGGCTGGGGTGATATACACGCACTGTATTTGGCCTTAAAGTCTCAGCCGCCTATCAGCCCTGAAACGAAAACAATCGAATCCCAAGGCTGCAGCTCATCTCTTATTCTTCTCTCATTTCTCATTTCTTGCTTTTCGCCCTCTACTCCCTCGCCCGCTCAGTTGCGGGAGAGGGCAAGCGGCGCGGTTGTTGCGATTTTTTTCGCAACAACCGTGACGCGCGGGTGAGGGTGCAGGAGACGATGGCAATTGGCTGCCAACCGTTTCTGAGAATTTCTTCAGATTTCATTTTCGCTTCAGAGTTAGTTAGGCTCATCTTAGCCGATCGAAAAAGAACCGGCACGGAGGCCGGCGCTACGCAAAGAGAACCTCCCGTAGCGCCGGCCTCCGTGCCGATTCTTTTCTCCGCACTCAATTAAATCAGAGCGCGGCTGGAACACCTCGCCTTCAAACCACCAGGTCCGAATACGATCCCGCCACCAGATCCGACTCCGGTATATCCAGCCGCCTAAGCAGCGCCTGCGCCTGCGCGCGGCATCCGGCGACGTCGCGCCCGGGTAAAACCTCGACTTCGAACTCGATGAACGTACCAAGTCCGTCGACCTCGTCGAGGTGAATGCGGATGTTGTCCAGCCGCCACAGTTGACGGCGTTTGCGCACGATCGTCTTGACCCCCAACGCCTGCGTCAGAAGAAGATCCAGTGTCTGGCCGGGCACAATCGGCATGCGATCATATCGGCTCAGCTTGGGCGCGTGCTCATTCGCGCGGCGGTAGAAGATCAACTCGCGGGCGCCATCGTCTGTCTGGCGCAGTTTGAGTCTGCCGGTTTGGACGTTGAAGTACGTATCCACCTGGCTCAACGTCGCTTCCCACAGCGCACCGGCCGCGGCGACCGCGCGCGCCATCGCGGCCGCATCCCTGCAGCGCGCCTTGATCTCGATATTCTCCATCAACAGGCGTCGCGTTTGCGCCGCTCGCCAAGCATTTGCGCCTCGCCCAGCAGACCGCTGGCGGTCAACTCCGCGACCCGCTGCGCGGAGTAGCCGAGATACTTGCCCAAGACCCGTTCGTTGTCCTGTCCCAGCATGCTCAATTCGGGAGGAATTTCGGTCGGCGTTTCCGAGAAGTGAAACGGCGCCTTGGGCAGCGGCACCTCGCCGAAGCCGGGCACGTTGATGCGTTGCATCGCGTTGCGCGCCTTCATCTGCGGATGGGCGATCACGCCGGGCAGGTCCAGCACCGGCACGCTGATGAAGTGATTCTCCTGCAACAGCCGAATAGGTTCATCGCGCGTAGGGTAGGACTGCAGCCATTCCTCGATGATAGCGACGGTCTCGTACTTGTTCTCATTGCGCGCTTCCTGGGTGGCGTAGCGCGGATTGGTGATGAGCTCCGGCTTGCCGATGAGCTTGCAGAAGCCTTCCCACTGATGGGCCAGCACCACCACGATCGCAAACCCGTCGCTGGCCTTGAAGATTCCGCAGGGGGTGGCTTCGTCGCGATGGGCGCCGCAGGGTCCCGGATTGACGCCGTTAAACAGGTGGTTGATGAGCGGGATGTCGTGGATATGGAACAGGCATTCGAACAGGGCCAAATCGATATACTGCCCCACCCCGGCTTTTTCCCGGTAGTACAGGGCGGCCAGTATCGCGGCCAGCGCGTTGACGCCGCCGTTGTTGTCGGCAATGTAGGCGCCGGTGTACACGGGCGAACCGCCGGGGTTACCGGTCAGATGGGTCATCCCGCTCAGCGCCTGGGCGACCGCGTCGGTCCCGGGCAGGTTCGCCATCGGCCCGGTCTGCCCGAAGGCGGACACCGAGCACATGATCAGGCGCGGATTGACCTGCTTGAGCGTTTCGTAATCGAAGCCGTGCCTGGCCAGGACGCCGGGAGTGAAGTTCTCGATCAGCACATCGAAATGGCGCACCAGCTCGCGGGCGATTTCGGCCCCCTGCGCCTTTTTGATATCGATGCAGACGCTTTGCTTGCCGCGATTCCAGTAGGTGAAGCCGGGAGTGAAGCCGGCCGGACCGGTCACACCGCCGTAGCCGCGCGTGTAATCGCCAACGGGCGGCATTTCCAACTTGACCACTTCCGCGCCCATGTCAGCCATCATCTTGCCGGTCACGGGACCGGCAATGTACTGGCCCATTTCCAGCACACGCACTCCGCTAAGCGCCCGCTTTTCCATCATTCACCTGTTCCCATGTCTGAAAATTCTCGCCGCCGGTTTTCGCGTCAGGCCTGCTGCAATGGCCCGATGCCCATCGACTTAACCACATCAGCCAGGCTGGGATCGTCAGGCGCGAAGTCCAGCCGATCCATCCCCAGGTAGCCCTTTGCCGCCTTGGGGCGTTGATCCGGCGGAACGTCCCAGTAAACCTCCAACTGATTGCCGTCCGGATCCAGGAAATACACGCTCTTGGTAATGCCGTGATGAACGGTGAAGGAGATGGTCACATGGCGCTCCTTCAATTCCCGGTATGCCTTGATCAGTTCGGCCTCCTCGCCAAGCCTGAAAGCCACGTGGGACAGTCCAACCTGCGGCCCCTTGGGCGCCTCGGCGGCGGGACCAACTTCCATCAAACCGATTTCGTGATGGTCGCGGCGATGGCTGGCCAAAAACGCCATTCCCGGTATTTCGAACATCACTTCAAGCCCCAGCACCTCGCTGTAAAACTGCCGCGATCGCTCCAGATTTCTGACCTTTAAAACCACGTGGCCGATTCTGTCCGGGTTTATCATCGACGTGCACCTCCTGGTGAAACTAACGGCCGCGTCAATCAGCGGCTGTTCCCCGGTGGGATTCTCCACGCATAGCACTTTTTCCCCCGCCCCGGACAGGCTCAGCGGCAGTGGGGCTCGGGTCTTGTCAGCCGCCGTCTCTAGATGTGTCAACTTGACACAAAGGGTGCTTCCCCATTATCGTGCAGATAGGGTTACGGTAAACGCAAACCGACCTCCGGGAGCATCGAGATGGCACCTGACACTCACGCAGCTTTAACCGGCGAAGATCTCTACCACAAACTGAGCGTGCTTGGGCAACACGACTATGATCGTTCCTCGTGCGATCGCTACGCTTCGATGATCGATGAAGTCCATCGCCTCAAGGAGCAGCGCCGGGCGGTGATTCTGGCACACAACTACCAGCGGCCCGAGATTTTCGAGGTCGCCGACTTTATCGGTGATTCGCTGGAACTGGCGCGCAAGGCCAGGGAGGTGCGCGAGGCGGAGATTATCGTCTTCTGCGGCGTCCATTTCATGGCCGAAACTGCCAAGGTGTTCAATCCCGACCGGATGGTCCTGCTGCCCGATCTGAGGGCCGGATGCTCGTTGGCGGACAGCGTGACGGCGGAGGCGTTGGCGGAGCGCAAGGCCGAGCTCACGGAGGTTTACCCCGACCTCAAAGTGGTCTCGTATGTAAACTGCACGGCCGACGTGAAGGCGCTCTCCGACGCCTGCTGCACTTCGGCCAACGCCGCCAAGATTGTCAACGGCATCGACTCCGATCACATCCTGTTCGTTCCCGACCAGAACCTGGCCAACTACGTGCAGGGCCAAACCGCAAAGCAGATCATTTCCTGGGACGGCAACTGCTACGTCCATCATCAGATCACGGCCGCCGAAGTGGAGAAGGTCAAACGGGGACTGCCCGGGGTCAAGGTGCTGGCGCATCCGGAATGCCGCTCCGACGTGCTCGGGCTGGCCGACGCGGTGCTCTCGACCAGCGCGATGGTGCGTTACGCGGAGGAAAGCGACGCCACCGAATTCCTGATTGTCACCGAATGCGGGCTGTCGGACCGCCTGTTGCTGGAAATCCCGGGCAAGCACTTCTACAAGGCGTGCAAGCTGTGCCGCTTTATGAAGATGATCACGCTGGAGGGTACGCTCGATTCCCTGCGCCACCTGCGCTACGAAATCGATCTGAGCGATGACGTTCGCGAAGGCGCGCGCCACGCGCTGGAGCGGATGCTGGAACTCAGCGCTTAGCGGCAAGGGCAAATTGATCCATGGCGACGGAGTTGGAATACCCTCCCCCTACCCTCTCCCTGACCAGGGAGAGAGTTAGGGTGAGGGTTGCTGCTGCGCCACAAGCTCAGCAATAAGCCCGGCAACAGATCAGCTTGAGCCAAAGCGACATAGCGGTGGAGCAACGGACCACGCACAGCGCTCAGCGCGCCGCGCAGATACCCGAAACATCGCGCGCCGGTCATCGTTATGAGCGGCCCAAGGTGGCCGTTGATACGGTCTTATTCGTCGTTGACCAGGGGCGGCTCAAGACCTGCCTGGTCCAGCTCAAGTCGGGGCCGCTGCGCGGCAAATGGGCCTTTCCCGGTGGTCTGGTGCGGGTCGGGGAACTGCTTGACGACGCCGCGCGGCGCGAGCTGCGCTCCACCACCGGGCTTGAATGCGCCTTCCTGGAGCAACTGTTCACCTTCGGCGATCCCTTGCGCGACCCCCGCGCGCACGTCGTTTCCGTAGCCTACGTTGCGTTGATTCCCGCGGCGGCCCGCGTGGCGGCGCCCTTGGGCAAGTACGCGGCCGGCGGCTGGTTCGAGGTTCCTGGCCAGCTTCCGCCGCTGGCCTACGATCATTCCCTGATGGCGGACTACGCGCTCGCGCGCCTGAAGGCCAAGCTCGGCTATACCAATATAGCCGCGTTTATGTTGCCGAAATCATTCACCTTCAAGGAGTTGGAGGACTTGTACGCGGCGATATTAGGGCGCAGCCTTGACCGCAGGAACTTCCGGCGCCGGATTGCTGCAATGGATCTGCTCAAGAAGCTGCCGATCAAGCGCTACGGCCCCCATCGTCCCGCCGCCCTCTACGGTTTCCAAAAACAAACCCCGCAGGTCGTGCAAATCCTGTAAACTGATATACTCGGGACCAGGATCATTATGAACAAGAGCCGAAAGCACGGCCTTTTGATGGCCAGCGGTGCGGTAGTAGTGCTGGCCGCAATCTACTTTGGCGCCGGCGCCTGGCGCGCCAGCCACGACCCAGCCACCCCAGGCGGCGTCCGGAGCAACGTCGTCACGCTGGACCCCGCGCTTTACACCGGTCCCGCGCACGAAGCATATCGCGTGGCGCGCGAGCATCCCGAGCTGCTCGCCCAACTGCATTGCTACTGCGGCTGCGACCGGCTCCACGGCCATACCAACCTGCTCGACTGCTTCCGCGACACCCATGGCGGGCACTGCGCGATTTGTGTGGGCGAGGCAGTCGACGCCGAACGCTTGTACAAGGCGGGAACTCCGGTTGATCAAATCCGAGACGCATTGCGTCAGCGCTACAATCGGCGCGAGAGCTAGGTTTGGTAGGCCTCGTTTCCACATATATCGAGCACTTTACCTACCTCGGACTGCTGATCGTGCTGGTTTTATGCGGGCTGGGACTGCCTGTGCCCGAGGACGCGGTGTTACTGACGGGCGGCTTTCTGGCCCATCGCGGACTCGTGCAGTACCCGATCGCACTG
This sequence comes from Binataceae bacterium (SeqCode), assembly GCA_035939115.1. Classification (GTDB taxonomy): domain Bacteria; phylum Desulfobacterota; class Binatia; order Binatales; family Binataceae; genus JAJPJA01. Next base: position 51,230 of record DASZGF010000122.1, on the reverse strand, counting down.
GCAGTCTGCTTTGTGGGGGTTATCAGCGGAGACTGCTCACTGTTTTTCCTGGGCCGGCGTTTCGGAACCAGTCTGCTGCGCTACTTCGGCGTGCTGCATCCCGGTTCACGCAAGAGCATCGCCCGGATGCAGGCGTTCATGAACCGCTACGGCAATCGCGCGATATTCTATGGCCGCTTCCTGGCTGGCCTGCGCGCCTTGGTCTACCTGAGCGCCGGTTCGCTGGGAGTGCCCACCTCCCGTTTCCTGATATACGACCTGCTGGGTGCGGCAATTTCGGTGCCGCTGGTGGTTTCGCTCGGATACCTGTTCGGAGGCGAAATCGAACGAATCCTCCGTTACCTGGGCGGCATCCAACGCGCTCTGCTGATCGTGGCGGGGCTGTCGGTGCTAATCTGGCTTACGCGCTTGCTGGTGTTGTCCAAACCCGTCAACAAACCGGTCGGAGCGCAAGGGAAGAGCCCACAAACCGAGGTTGACTAGCAGGATGTCAAGCCCCGCGCCGCCGGCGCCGGGCGGAAATCGCCGCGGCCATCGACGGACTTACCTGAACGCCGCGGCAGGAAACCAGCCATGGAACTGAGGTTTCCAGCGCTAAACCTTAAAGCCAAACTGCTGGTGATAATCGTGGTTCTGCTGGCGGCAACGCTGGGCGCCGTGGTCGTGGTCAGTCTGCGCACCCAGCAGGCCATCGCGCAGGCCGAGCAGAGAAACGTCAAGGACCTGGCGGGCGCGATCCAAATCAGCGTCCAGGAACTCACCGCGGTGGGCGCCACCGACCGCGACAGCCTGCAGAACTACGTGCGGACCCTCCACAACAAAGGCATGGAGGTATCGATTGCTTCCAGCCAGAACCTGATCATCAACAGCTCCAACCCACGGCTCATCGGGGCCTCGCTCAATCCGCGCTCCAAGCAGGTGGTGATCAACGAGCACATGGGCGCCGACGCGCGCCGCCCCGCCTCCTACGACCTGGTCCCGATGACGCGTGAGACAACCGTGTACCTGATTCCGGTCGTGGTCGAGGACAACCTGATGGGCTATGTGCAGGTAATCGCCAACTTCGGCGACTACACCCAACTGCTGCGCCAGGCGCGTACCCGCCTGGTCACGCTGGCCCTGGTGATCTTCGCGGTGGGCATCGTGCTCTCCTATGCGATGGCCGACCGTTACACGCGGCCGATCAACGTCGTGGCGGCGGCGGCGCAGGATATCGCGGCGCGCGGGCTGGAGCCGGTGCCCGAAGTGCATCGGCGCGACGAAATCGGGCTGTTGACCCGCAGCTTCAACGAGATGGTCGATCAGCTCCGCCACGCGCGGGAACGCGAGCAGGAATTAAACCGGCTCGAGCGCTTCACCGCCCTGGGACAACTCGCCGGCGGACTGGCCCATGAAATCAAGAATCCGCTGCATTTCATCAGTCTGGCGGTGGACCAAATCCGCATGCGCTATGCCGGACAGCTCAGCGGCGAGAAGGAGAACTTCCTGCGCCAGATCGCGATGATCAAGAGCGAGATTCACCGGCTTTCAGGGCTGATCCAGAACTTTCTGCACTATGGCAGACCGATCGAGATCCGCACCGCGCCCACCGACCTGCGCGTAATCGTAAGCGACGTGTTGGCACTGTCGGAGTCGCGCCTTAAAAGCCAGAACATAGAAGTCGTCGAGGAGGACGAATCGATTCCCACAGTGTTAAACATCGACGGTGAGAAGATTCGCACCTGCTTCCTCAACGTGGTCGCCAACGCCACGCAGGCGATGCCCGAAGGCGGCAGGCTTACCATTGGCTTCGCGCGCCACAACGGCGAGTTGCAGGTGAGCTTCGCCGACACCGGAGTGGGAATTGAACCCGGCGTCGCCGACCGGGTCTTCGAACCGTTCTTCACCACCAAGCGCGAAGGGATCGGCATTGGATTGTTCCTCTCAAAAAGCATCATGGAAAAGCACGGTGGCGACATCAAGATCGAACCCAACTCGTCGCCCCCAGGCGCGGTGGTGACCTTTTCCTTCCCGCTAAACGGGACTCAACCTCAGGCATAGCAGCGATGAAGAAGGCTTCCCTACTGGTGGTCGAAGACAACGACCTGGAACGGCAGATAACCGCGGAGATTCTGCGCGAGGAGGGCTTCGCCGTCGAAGAAGCGGCCAGTGGCAAGCGCGCGCTGGAACTGCTCGCTCTGGGCTCCTTTGACGTCGTCCTTACCGACCTGGTGATGCCGGGGATGTCGGGCGAAGAACTGCTCGCGACCACCCGCCCCAAATATCCGGCCACACAGGTCGTGATGGTGACGGCGCACGGCACGATCGACAGCGCCGTCAAGGCGATGAAGGCCGGAGCCTTCTACTATCTGACCAAACCCACCGACCGCGAGACCCTGGTGATGACAGCGCTCAAGGCCGCCGAACTGGCCAGCCTGCAGGAAGAGAACCTGCTGCTGCGCCGCCGCCTGGAGGGCAAGCTTCAGATCGAGGGCATTGTCGGCCAGGACCCGGAGATCGAAGAGGTGATCAAGATCGTCCGCAAGGTTGCGCCCTCCAACTCCACGGTTTTGATCCAGGGCGAGAGCGGCACCGGTAAGGAGATTATCGCGCGCTCGATGCATAATCTCTCGCCACGGGCGGCGCGCCCGTTCGTAGCGATCAACTGCTCCGCCATCCCCGACAATCTGATCGAAAACGAGCTGTTCGGGCACGAACGCGGCGCCTTCACCGGCGCTACCGAGCGGAAAATCGGGCTGATCGAGGCAGCCGACAAGTCAACTTTGTTCCTTGACGAAATCGCCGATCTCGGGGTTGGGCTGCAAGCCAAGCTGTTGCGCGTGCTCCAGGAAAAAGAGGTCCGGCGCGTGGGCGGCAACGAATCCTTCCACGTCGACGTCCGCCTGGTGGCCGCCACCAACCGCAATCTCGCCGAGGAAGTCGCCGAGCAGCGCTTCCGCGAAGACCTCTATTACCGCGTCAACGTCGTGACCATCACGCTGCCGCCGCTGCGCTCGCGCCGCTCCGATATCCCGGTGCTGGCCAATCATTTTCTGGCCAAGTACAGCCATGTGGCCGGCGGCCGCGTCAAGGAGGTCGGCCGCGAGGCAATGGAAGTGCTGCTCGACTACTCATGGCCGGGCAACATCCGTCAGCTCGAGTCGGCGATCGAACGGGCGGTGCTGCTGTGCGACGGCGATCGAATCACGCCGCGCGATTTGCCGGCCGAAGTCCTGTCCAAAAAGCCCGTTACCCGCCCCGGTGAGCGCGGGCGCGCCGAGCGCTTTGAAATTCCACCCGAAGGACTTAACTTCGACAACCTCGAGCGCGACCTGATTATGCAGGCGATGGAGAAGGCCGACGGCGTGATCGCCAAGGCGGCCAAGATGCTGGGCATGAGCTATCGCACGTTGCAGTACCGTTTGGAAAAATTCGGCGTCAAGAAGGGCGACGCCCGCGGCCTGGAACCGAAGTAGCGCTGAACGCGAAAAAAAATCAGAAGCAATTGGCAGAAAAGCTTAGCAGTTACGATTGCAGCCGTTCCTGCACCCTTCACCCGCGCGTCACGGCTGTTGCGAAAAAACCGCAACAGCCGCGCCCCTTGCCCTCTCCACGACTACTGAGCGGGCGAGGGTATTAAGAGCAGCGCCAAGCATGAGGAACACAGAATTATTCCGCTTCAGCGTTAGCAGCACGAAGCCGCGCGGCCGCACAGTTCCAGCGCCATCGTCACCGCCGCGGCGGGATTGTCGGCGCGATGCAGGCCTTCCAGTTCGGGCCATGAGCGCAACGCCACCAGCGGGCGGCCCAGTTTCAGCGCGAGGCCGATTTCGGACAGCGTGCCGCCCTCCCCCGCCATCGCGATGACGGCGTCTGCACTGGCGACCACGATTGCGTTGCGCGCCTGGCCCATGCCGGTCGCGACGGCAAATTCGATGTAGGGGTTGGCGTCATCGGCGTCGTAGCCGGGCAGGATTCCAATGGTGTGACCGCCGCGTTCCCGTGCGCCCCGCGCCGCCGCCGCCATCACACCGCCGCGCCCGCCGCATACCAGAATGGCGCCGTGGGCGGCGATCTCGGCTCCCGCCTCGTGGGCCAATGCGAGCACGTCGGGGGGTGCCTGCCCGGATCCAATCACCGCGATTACCGGCGCGCGCGCCATTTCAGATGCCCAAGGCGGCGGGAAGATCGGCCAGGGTCGGGACCACGATGTCCGGCGGCTTCACCCCCGGCGGCAGTTCGGTGCGGCCGTGGGACAGCCACGCGATCGGGATTCCAGCGCGCTGCGCGCCCAGCACGTCCTCCATTGGCGTGTCGCCGACGAACAGCATCTCCTGCGGCTCCAGGTTCATCGCCGCCAGCAGATGTCTGAAAATAGCGGGATTGGGTTTGCGCATCGCCACATCTGCGGAGATCAGGATGACCTCGAACAAATGCCCGACGCCGCTGTCCTCGACGATTTCACGGCCGGTCTGCGAGTCGTCGAAATTCGACAACAGCGCCATCCTGTAATGCTGCGCCATCCGGCGCACCGCCTCGGCGTTGACCGCGGGCGTGGAGGTGACCTCGCGCACAGCTTTCATGTGCGTACGACGCATCATTTCCGCCAGTGCGTCAAGCTCAACATGCGTCGGTAGCTCGATGCGGTTGAGCGAGCGGAAAAATCGCTCGTAGCAGGTCACTTCGACCCCATGCCGATCGCGTTCGGCGGCAATTTCCATCGTTACAGCGTAGTAGGTCTCAAGCCAGGCATCGTCGTGATTCCAGCCGGGGAAGTTTTCGCGCAGATGGGGCAGCAGCAGGGGGATCGTGCTGTTGAATTGGCGTCCGCGCCATTCGTGGCTGGGCAGCCCGTTGGGGTCCCACTTGACCAGGGTGTTGAACAGGTCGATTGCAATCGCCTTGAAGGAGTATTCAGTCATATACGAATTCAAGCGGTCAGAGCGGCGGCGCTGGCCAGCAGCGTCAGCAGGTCCAGCACAATCACCCCGCCATTGATCTGCACAGAGAGGCGATGCAGCGAATCGAATTGGGCCTTGCGCGCCGGGTCAGGAGTGGGTTCCTCGTTGACACTGCGCACGGCTTCAATCTTAGGCCGGATCACAGCGCCGGCGTAAACCGTCAGCGCCAGCGCCCCCGCCAGCAGCACCGCCGAACATATCCACCATCCGCGGCCCCGTGCGCCCACCGCGAAGTAAATCGCCAACACCAGGCCGATCGCACCGGCCACGTAACCGGTAAGATAGTAATAGGGGAAGATCGCGCCGACGACCTTGCCGGCGTCCAACACCGGGAGCCGCGAGAAGAGCACCGCCGTGAACGCCACAAAGGCAATCATGCCGCCAAGCCAGCACACCAAGGCCAGCAGGTAAAAGAACAGCGCCACCATTAAGCGGTCCTCCAGTCGTCCAGGGCGGTCAGTTCAGGTACACCTTGGGGCCGCCGGGCAACGGCCGCCGGCTGCCGAAACCTTCATCAATCGGATGCCAGGCGACCAGGTGCGGTTCGCCGTATTGCCAGCACAGGAAAACCGTGTCGCCATTGACTTCGCCCGGAAAATCGACCAGCCCAAGGTCGACATCCTTGAGGAAGCAGCCCAGTCCCTGGATTTCCTCTGCGACTTTACCCATCTCCCGCATCGCCGCCCGCATCGGGGGGTCGGAGCGCGACAATGCCTCCAGGTCGGCGGAGGGACCGGCTTGGGCGGCGCGCGCACGAGCCTGGGCGGCGTTGGCCTGTAATTTGCGTACCAACGCCTCCAGCCGCGGAATCAGCTCGTTGGCCTCTTGCTCTGTGAATAGCTTAGCAAATTGGTTGGTTGCCAAGGTCGTCCTCGCATGTAGCGTGCACCGACTACTATGATTAGATTGGAGTTACAAGTGTTTTTGCTGCCGGTTATGTCCACAATACCTCAGGAAAGCCTAGCAGCGAACAGATCCCAGCGGCATGGCCGCCAACGAGGTTAATTCTAAAACATGGTAGAAAAACCTGATCCTACCGGAAAAAGCGAAAAGGGATTTGAGGTCGACGAAGACATCACCGCGATCGACATTCCGCCTGTGCTTGCGGTCCTGCCGTTGCGGGGCCTGGTGATTTTTCCGGGCCAGATCCATCCGTTTTTGGTATCGCGCAGCGCGTCGCTTAAGCTGATCGAGGACCTGCCGGGTCCCAAAAGCGTTATCGCGCTGACCACCCAAAAGAATCCAGAGGAGGAAAATCCTCAGCCCGACGGGCTGTTTTCCCGCGGAACCGCAGTTCGCATTCTGAAAATGCTCAAGTATCCGGACCATAGTGTGCGGGTACTGGTCCAGGGTCTGGCGCGGATCGAACTGCTGGAGTACGTCCAGCGCGAGCCCTACTTTACCGCCACAGTCGGGCGGCTGGACGACGAGGTCGTGGCGAGCCCTGAACGCGACGCCCTGCAAGCCCACGTCGCAAGCCAGTTCTCCAAATTCGTCTCGCTGGTGCCTTATCTACCCGATGAGCTCCAGGTGATGGCGATGAACATTCACGAGCCTGGACGGCTGGCCGACCTGGTGGCGTCCTACATGAAGATCGCGATCGAGGAGGAGCAGGATTTGCTGTCCACCCTCGATGTCAAGTCGAGGTTGGAAAAGCTCAGCTCCATTCTCAACCGCGAAATCGAATTGCTTGAGCTGGGACACAAGATTCAGGGGCAGGTTCAGAGCGAGCTGACCAAAAACCAGCGCGAGTTCTACCTGCGCCAACAACTCAAGGCGATTCAGAAGGAACTGGGCGAGGGCGACCCGCGTTCGGCTGAAATCGACGACTTACAGCAAAAGGTCGAGGCCGCCGACATGCCGGAGGCGGCGCGCAAGGCCGCCGACAAGGAGTTGGAGCGGCTGCGGATGATTCCGCCTGAGTCAGCCGAGCATACCGTGGTGCGCACCTATCTGGACTGGCTGGTGAGCATGCCATGGTCGGTCTCCACCGAGGACAACCTGGATATCGTGCATGCCCGCGGGATCCTGGACGAAGACCATTACGATCTGGAGAAGATTAAAGAGCGCATCCTGGAATTTCTGGCGGTGCGCAAACTGAAAAAAACCACCAAGGGGCCGATCCTATGCTTCGTCGGGCCTCCCGGGACGGGCAAGACCTCGCTGGGGCGTTCGATCGCGCGCGCGATGGGGCGGAAATTCCAGCGCCTGTCGCTGGGCGGTATCCACGACGAGGCGGAAATCCGGGGCCATCGGCGGACCTATATCGGGTCGCTGCCGGGCCGGATCATCCAGGGATTGCGCAATGCGGGATCGAACAACCCGCTGTTCATCCTCGATGAGGTGGACAAGCTCGGGACGGACTTCCGCGGCGACCCGGCTTCGGCGTTGCTCGAAGTGCTCGACCCCGAACAGAACAACACGTTCGTCGATCACTATCTGGACGTGCCGGTGGACCTGTCCAACGTCCTGTTCCTGACCACCGCCAACATGCTCGATACTATTCCGCATGCGTTGCGCGATCGGATGGAGGTGTTGGAGCTGCCGGGCTACACGGACGAGGAAAAGATCCAGATTGCGCAGCGCCATCTGGTTCGCAAGCAACTGAACGAGAATGGCCTGGGCGATTACAAGATCGAATTCGCGCCCGATACGCTGATGGAGATTATCCGCAGCTACACGCGCGAGGCCGGTTTGCGCAACCTGGAGCGCGAAATCGGGCGGGTCTGCCGCAAGATAGCGCGCGCGCTCACCGAGGGCGAAGCCGTTCCCGAGCGCGTCGACATCACGTCGCTTTCGCGCTACCTGGGTCCGCCTAAATTCTTCTCCGATGTCGCCGAGCGCACGCAGGAACTGGGCGTGGCCACCGGCATGGTATGGACCCCCAACGGCGGCGATATCCTGTTCATCGAGAGCACCCGGATGGCCGGCCAGAAAGGGCTGACACTGACCGGCAGCCTGGGCGATGTGATGAAGGAATCGGCCCAGGCGGCGATGTCCTATATCCGCTCACGCGCCGAGCGTCTGGGTATCGCGCCGGACTTTTTCGACAAGACCGATATCCACATTCACGTGCCCGCCGGTGGAATTCCCAAGGACGGCCCTTCGGGCGGCGTGACGATTGCCTGCTCGCTGGCCTCGTTGCTCACCGGTCATCCAGTGCGGCCCGATGTCGCGATGACCGGCGAAATCACCTTGCGCGGCAAGGTGCTGCCGGTCGGCGGAATCAAGGAGAAAGTGCTGGCGGCCCGGCGCGCGGGGATTCACACCGTGATCCTGCCGCGGCGCAATGAGCGCGACCTCGAGGATATCGCGCCCGAACTGCGCCAGGAACTCGAGTTCTTGTTCGTCGACACGGTCGATGAGGTTATAGCGGCGGCCCTGCGCGAGGACGCAGTCCCTCGGACCGGCGCGCAAGGCGAGAATGTCGTCGGCGAGCCCTCGATCCTGAATTAAAGAAGCCCCGATTTTCACGCCTGCGGCTGCGACTAAACGATCGCCGCCGCGGGCGTGAAATCCTTTCGTCTCTTTTCCCTTTCCTGATCCGAGCCGCGAGCGTCAGCGACCGGTCTTTTTCCGGTTCAGCCCACCTGACCGCTCCCTGACGGTCGCGGCTCTGATTTTTAGTCTCTACGCATTCGGTTTTCTCCTGTAGCGCCGGCCTCCTTGCCGGCGTCTGTACGCATTCAGTTATTTTGAGAGGAGACAGAGAAGAAGTCTTGTCTAAGCGCTCGCCTTACGCGTAGGCTCTGCGACAATCTGATCGTCATGAAAGTCGCAGTGGTTGCCGCGGAGATGGCCCCTTACGCCAAGGCCGGGGGATTGGCGGACGTAATTGGCGCCCTGCCCGCGGAGCTGGCACCATACGGCGCCAGGACGTGCGTCGTGATGCCGGGTTATAAGTCGGCGCTGGCGGCGCTGCCCACCGAAACCATCGGCGACGAATATAGCGTGATGGTCGGACGCCAGCGCGAGCGCTTCCGCGTAAGGACCGGCGTCGGCACCGGCGGGGTGCCGATATTCTTCATCGTGCATGACGGCTACTTCGGCCGCGAAGGCATCTACGGCGAGGATGGCCGCGATTACCCCGACGCCATTTACCGCTACGTCTTCTTTGGACGCGCGGTGGCGCAGATGCTGGGCGACTTCATCAAGCCCGACGCGGTGCATGCGCACGATTGGCACACCGCGGTGCTGCCAATCCTGATGCGCGTCGATCCCGCACTGCGCGCGCGATTTGAGCGCACGGCCTCGCTCTTCACCATCCACAACATGGCCTTTCAGGGTCTGTGCGATGCGAGCCAGTTCCCGCTCCTTAACATCGCCCGCGCTTACATGAGCGTCGAATACCTGGAGTTTTACGGCCGGGTAAACTTGATGAAGGGCGCCGTCATCCTGGCCGACGGCGTCTCGACCGTAAGTCCAACTTACGCCCGGGAAGTAAGCAGCGATCCGGCCTTCGGCTTCGGTCTGGAAGGAGTTCTGCGCGCCAAGGGCCCTCGCTTCGTCGGCATCCTCAACGGCGCCGACTACAATGAATGGAACCCCGCCACCGACCAGCGCATCGCGGCGCGCTATACTCCGGAGGAGCCCGGCGGCAAGGCCCTGTGCGCGCGGGCGTTGCGCCAACGGACGGGCCTGGCGGCGCAGCCCAATCGGGCGCTGGCCGGGATGGTGTCGCGGATGACGGCGCAGAAGGGATTCGACCTGCTGGTGCCGGCGCTGGAGCAGCTGATGGCGCTGGACATCGATCTGGTGGTTTTGGGCAATGGCGAGCCCCAGTTCGAGGCGGGGATGCGCGCGGCACAGCAGGCGTATCCGGATCGCATTGCCGTCAGCACCGCCTTCGACAACGACCTGGCCCATCAGATTCAGGCCGGATGTGACATGTTCCTAATGCCGTCGCGGTTCGAACCCTGCGGTCTGACGCAAATGTATGCCCTCAAATACGGTACGGCGCCGGTGGTGCGCGCCACCGGCGGCCTTGCCGACACTGTCGCCGAATTCGACCCGGCTACGGGCTCCGGCAACGGTTTCGCGTTTGAGCGCCACGAGGCGGCGGAGTTGATCGCGGCGATGCGCCGCGCGCTGCGGGTGTTCGGCGATCGAGCTGCGTGGCGGCGCCTGATGCCGAATTGTTTCGCCGCGGACTTTTCATGGTCGGCCGCCGCCGCCCGCTATATGGAATTCTACCGTCAGTTGATCGCTGACCGAGCGCGACATCTGCGATGACGAGTCACCGGGATCGCGAACCGGAGATCTTGGTTTATGCCGACGGCTCCTGTCTGGGCAATCCGGGACCGGGCGGATGGGGCGTCGTGATCATCGGGCGCGACGGAACGCGCGAATACTCCGGCGGCGATCCACAGACCACCAACAATCGCATGGAGTTAACCGCGGCGATCGAGGGGCTGCGGCACCTTCTCCCCGAAGCCCGGGTGCTGCTGCGCAGCGACAGCCAGTACCTGGTCAATACGATCAACTCCCGCTGGAAGAGAAACGTCAATACCGACCTGTGGAAGGAGCTTGATGGTGAAATCGCGCGGCGCAAAGTCAGGTTCGAATGGGTGCGGGGGCATGCCGGCGACGCGCTGAACGACCGCGCCGATCGCCTCGCACTGCAAGCGGCCAAAGACGCAGCCGATGCCGGGCGCGCGCTGGCGCGCGGCGCGCCCACGCAACTGAAGCTCGAGCCAACCCGCGCCGCATCGCCCACAGCGGCGCCGCCATCCACGCCGCCCCCCTTGCCCCAGGATGAGGCGACACTCAACGTCCTGCGTCCCTTGCTGAAGGAAGGCGAGGTGGTGCGCCGATGCATCCATTGCGGCGGCAAGTTCGTCGCCCCGGAACGCTACAAGGATTCCTATTGCGCGCTAATCGCATGCCAACTGGAACGCCGCAGCCGCCCCGCCTAGCCCCCTTTTTGCAGTAGCCCCGCCAATTTCTGCCTCGCGCGCGCGGAATAATCCGCGCGCGCAAACTGGGAGAGGCCGGAGAACGAGTTTGCGCAAGCAAACTCGTTCTCCGGGTGAAGGTGCAGGTGCACTTCAAGCAGCCAAACAGGGTCGCGGAGCATCACGGTTTGCAACCGGTTGCCGCTGCTCGTGCGATGTGCGAACAATCGCTCCGACAAACACCCGGGCAGGTAATCACTATGGCCTACGAACAAATCCTCTATGACACCGCCGACCGCATCGCGACCATCACGCTCAACCGGCCGGACCGGATGAACGCGATGCCGCCGAAAATGATCGGCGAGATTCACGACGCCTTGCAGGAGGCGGACCGCGACGACAACGTTCGCGTGGTGATCGTGACCGGCGCGGGCAAGGCGTTTTGCTCCGGGATGGATATGGACGTGCTGCGGACACCGGCGAGCAAGGTGATGGAGGAGTCAAAGGAACTCAACCGGCGCGACCCCAACCTGAAGCCGGACTTTCGTGGCGCATTTTCCTACATGCTGGCTTTGCGCAAACCGATTATCGGGGCGATCAACGGGGTATGCGTGGGCGTGGGCTTTACCTGCGCGCTGTACTTCGATATCCGCATCGCGGCGCAAAGCGCCCGGATGGGAATCATGTATCCGCGCCGCGGGCTTTCGATCGAGGAGGGTGCGAGCTGGATGCTGCCGCGCCTTATCGGACTGGCCGACGCAATCGAGCTGGTGGTTACCGGGCGCACCATCAGCGCGTCCGAAGCGTTGGAAAGACGGCTGGTCACGCACGTGTTTCCCGACGACCAACTGATGGCCAAGGCGCGCGAACTGGCCACCGAGATCGCTACTCAATGCTCTCCGGTGGGCGTGGCGGTGGCGCGGCGGATGGTCTATGAGCACATGCTCACCGACCTGGCCACGGCAATTCACAAGGACTTCCAGGAACTCAACAAGCTGTTCGGCGGCGCCGATTTCAAGGAGGGCATCAAGGCATTCCTCCAACGCCGCCCACCCAACTTCCCGGGCCGCTAGGGTTGCTTAGTGTGAGTTAGAGGCAGTCATCCCGCCTTGTGCGAATTACAGGCTGGAAGCCTGTGCAGACAGGCTTTCTAGCATGTCATTGGACTTTCTAATTTGTCTGTAATTCTCTCTCCCCCGGACAGGACAGGGGGAGAACGGCGCCCATTTTTCTGGGCGCCGAGAGAGGGTCCCTTTTCAGCGCGCATTCTTCTGCGCGCGATTCATAAGTTCCGCGGAAGCTGTAAACGCGCAAAAAGAGCCATCCCCGTGCCGAAATGTATTGATGAGCAGAGAGAGCGGAACTAAACTTAGAAAAGCGGCCGTACGTGCTTCATGCAGACTGTCATTTATTCTTGAATCGCGCGCAGGAAATGCGCGCTGACAAAGGACCCTCTCTTGGCGCCGCAGCGACGCCCATCTCCCCCTGAAAGGGGGAGAGAATTATAGGAGAACCAGAGTCACCTGTGCCACGGAAAAAGGCAAGTGGAGACTGGCTGCGTGGCACAGGCTTCCAGCCTGTGATTCCATTTTTTTGGAAACCTCAGGCACGAGCTTTCCGGACCGCCATCCTTCGGAGTTATATTATCCAGCTATGGAACCGGAGCCTCAGCAACTGTTGGCGAGCGACTTGCGCGGTCGGCTGGCCGCGATTGAGCGCGCCGTAGACGACGGTAGTTACCGGCCTGGTCCATGGCAGGCGCTGGTACGCGATATCCGCAATTCGATGTTCTTCGAGCGCGCGGCGGTAGCCGATGACGTCAGCCGGGTGAGCCGCAAGCTGCATCTGCGCAAGCGGCGGCGGCATGCGACGATGAATGCGGGAATACTGCTCGAAATTGTCGCAACGTCGTTCGGCGGGCTGGTGATGCTTTTGGGTGTTGCGGCCCGCTCCAACGCGCTGGCGTTTTTAGGCGCGCTTATCTGGATGGTGACTTTCGAACCCCTGATCAAGCTCTTTGTCGGCAGCCTGATGGGGGTGCATTATGACTATTTCTACCTGCTTGGGATCGAACCGCGCCTCAAGATGAGCTATGGCACATATCTGTCCCGGCCGCGGCTGCTGCGAATAATCGTTCACCTTTCGGGCATCATCGGTTCGCCGCTGGCCGCGTATCTGACGTATTGGATACTGTCGCATACGCTGCCTGGCGCGGCGGCGCTTTGCTGGGGCGCGTTCTGGGTGTTGGTGGTCATCAACCTGGTCAACTTCTTCGCCCCGCTGTTTGGGGTGCATCGCATCGGGCCGATACCACTGTCGATGAGCAGCGCCGGTTCGGCCGCGCTAGAGATCCATGAAGGACTGGGCTGGTAGGGAGCCCGGCAGAGTGCGCGCGGAGCCCAAACGGTCGGCGCGCGTGTGCAACGGAGCTACGACCGCGGCCTCTTGAATGAAACTCAAAAGAAATTTCACAAACGCTTGGCAGAATGGAATTGTAACCGTTCCCTGCACCCTCACCCGTGCGCCACGGCTGTTGCGAAAAAAACGCAACAGCCGCGCCGCTTGCCCTCTCCCGCACTGAGCGGGCGAGGGAATTGCAAGCAGAGGCCAAGCATCAGTACCCACGATTACTTTCCTTCGGGGGCAATTTCTCTCTGCTCTTCTCTCACTTCTTGCTTCTCTTCCCTCACTTCTCGCCTTAATTCGTGATCAACGCCTGCGCCGTACTAGCCATGGTCAGGCTGGAGCTCCAGACGAACGGCGCCAGCGGGGCGAACACGTAGCTGACGCTGACCGTCACGGTACTGCCGGGACTGTTATTTGGATTCCACGTAGTGGTAACGGTCAGCGAACTCGTATTGAGTGCAACGGCAAGGCCTTGGATGTAGGTCTGCACCGATGAGTTCGTGGCCGGCGCGCTGCTGTGGCTCCCGCGGACCATCGCATAGCGCGCCCCGGTGCGCGCCGCGTAGCTGACGAAGCTGTAGGCATATAGGGCGAGCGAGGCCTGGATGATGCCGAAGATCAGGGTCAACGTCACCAGCAGGATCATCGCAAATTCCACCATCGCCTGCGCGCGCTGCCGGCGCCCTGTCGTGCTCGGCCCGATAGGCATGGTCTTTTGCCCTTTACTGCACCTGCATCGTGACGCTGGCCGTGAGCGGGACGGAACTGGGCAGGCCCGGATATCCTGTGACGGTTTGAAATGTCGAGGTTGCCGTAACAGTGACGAAGTTTTGCACATTGGCGCAGCCGCCGGGACTGGTGCAGGAAATCGTCCCGGAGGAGCCGGCGCATTGGCAGAAGCTGGTGGCGGTGGTGTTGGTGCCGGGCGTGCAGGAGAGATCCGCCATACTATTGCAAGCGGCCTGTTCCATGCCCAGCACGTTGGCCGCGGAGGCACCGTTTTGTGCTCCCCACTGGGCGCCGGCGCGGGCCGCGTCCGTCACGCCATCGACCGGTTGAACATCCGCGCGAAGTCCAAAGCCACCACCAGCAACAATGCCAGCACCGGCAACATAAGGGCCAGCTCGAGCATACTCTGTCCGCTGCATCTGTACCCGCGCCGACGCCGCAATAGAAAAGGCGCTTGCGCATAGTCAGTGCATCGCATCATTCAACCGCGATCGCCGCCTTTATCGGCGAACCGTTGGGCAAGCCGGAGTAATTGGCGTTAATGTTAATCGTTGAGTTGCTGGCGATGGTAATGGTTGAGGCGACCAGGATCGAATAGACGTTAGTGAAAGCATTGCTCGCGAGCGTCACGTTGGCGTCGGGTGCATAAACCGCTCCTGTCAGCGTCATTCCGCTGTTAGAACTTAGCGCAAGCGTGCTGCTATTGGCGCGATCTTGGAAGATCACGATGCCCGCGTATGTGCCCGTAGTCGGCGCGGAAAGATTCAAAGAGGTATTGCTGCTCAAATTAATCGAGCCGCTCTTGAAGTACAGGGTGACACCGGTTCCGTTCAGCGTGGTATTGGAGCTGAGGGCGATGGTGCCGTCGAACGAATAGGTGCCGCTGGAGGTCAGGTTGACGGTGGAATTGCTTTTCACATTCAAGCCGCAATAGAAACCCGCCGGTATGTTGGCGGTCGCGTTGGGCCCGACCGTCGGCCAGGTGGTGCACCCGCCGGCTGCCGGCGGTGTCGGCAGGTATGCCAGCGGGTCGGCAACGACCGCAACGCCGGTGGTCGTGTTGCTCGGCAGCCCGCCCCCGCTCCACGACTTGCCGCCCACGATGCCGAGCGAAGGTGCGTCGATGGTGTCGCCGGAAGCGCCGATGAGAGCTTGCGAGTTGCTGGAGTCGATGGCGACCCCGCAACTGCTGGTAACGGTACTGTTGGCAGCCATCTTCAGCGCGCCGGCGGCCGACGGATTGAGCGAATACATGCAATTGGAGCTCGACTGCATCGCTGCCACCGCCCGCGCTGACACGTTGAGCGAACTGAAGCCGGCCATGGCGAGAAAATAGGTTGGCTGCGCCTGGGTGACGATCACCTCGACGGCGTTGCTATTTCCGCTATTGGGCCCGGAAGCGGGCGGATTGTTGACCGTTACCGCCACGTGGTTGGAATTGATCGTCGTACCTGAGCCGTTAGTAAAGCCGTTTACGTGGCCGCCGCCTGCGCGGCGCTGGAGGGACTCACTCCGCCACCCATGAACAGCGCGTCGGCCGCTGCCATCGCGCCGGCATCCGCCGCCGACTGCATACTCAGCCGCGCTCGCCAGGCGTATCCGATGTCATTGGCCAGCCCGACGATCGTAACCAAAACCGCCACCGCGATTACCACCATCACGATCACCTGACCGTGATGCCGGCTCTGAGCGCGGCGACCATTAAGCCACAAACGAAATTTTCCCATTTTATACGGCGCGCTCGCGGCCCCGATGCACCCGGCGAAAACACCGGCGAACCCGGCGGCAAATACACGCCCCTTCGTGGACTAGGCTAACGGCGAAAGATCCCTGAGTCGGTCAAATGGGAACTACAAACCGACACCACGGACCGAAGAAGGCACGCTTATCTCGAAGAGAACCGCCGGAAAATTGCCGCGCGCGCTCAGCTCACCTTAGTTGCGCTAAAGCGCAGCCGCACGTAATCCGCCCACCAGCAACCTTGCCTGTCGCATAGCTGGGGTTCCAGCGCCGCCTGCACCTCGGCAATGAACGCCGGACGCTGCGCCGGCGCCAGGGCCGCGGTGAAGCTTTGCGCGAAGGTCGCCAGCCATCCGGTGATATCGCCGGGGAGCTCGGTGGGACGCGGGATCAGGGCCGCGGATTGGACGGTGAAACCGCCGGCGCGAAGACGGGCGCAATAATCCTCAATGGTCGGAAAATACCAGGGATTTAGCGCCGCGCCCTCGATTCCGCGCCGCGCCAGCGCGCCGACCAGCGCCGCCTTGATCTTTGCCACGCATCCGTCGCCGCCCATCTCGGCGACGAACCGCCCGCCGGGCTTGAGCGCGCGCCGCACCCCCCCGATTACGGCGTCGGGCCGGCGCATCCAATGCAACGCCGCGTTGCTGAATACGGCGTCGAAGTCGGCCTCGAAATCCAGCCGCTCGCCATCCATCACGCGCGCGTCAAGCCCCAACGCGCGGGCGGCCTCGACCTGCGCGATGCTGCCATCCACGCCGACCATATCGCATCCGATCGCGGCCAGTTTCGCAGTCAGCACACCGTCGCCGCATCCGAGGTCCAGGATCCGCTCGCCCGCGCGGGGCGCGAGCAGTTCGAGTACGGGGCCGGCGAGGTCGGACACAAAGCGGGCATTACGCGCATAAGTTTGAGGGTCCCAGCTCTGGGAAGAGGATGCCATCAGTCTTGCTCCACGCGACCCATTAGCGGCAGCCGCTTACGTTCGCGATTTCTGAAAAGCGTGGCCTTCAGGCTATGATTCGGCTGTCCGCCAGGGAATGGGCCACTTAGTCAGTATCCTTTTTCCACTGAAAACCGCCACGTGTAGGAGCTTCCGTTGACCGTCATTTCGACGGTGTAGTTCCCCGACGCCAGGGGCTCGCGCGGTATCACTACCACCGCACCCAACTCGCTCAGGGACCCGCTTGCGTCAGCCTGATCGGCGCTGCCGGGATTGGTATAAGTAAACGCATCGAAGCCGCAGGCCTCCAGGATCTGACTGGCCGAGTCGCGGCGCAGCGAGTAGGCCGAGAGCCGCGCCGGAACCATCGTGCCCAGTTGCATCGTGATCGGCAGGCCGGCGGGCAGGCTGTAGCCGCTACAGGCGGTCAGCGGGTCGGGCCATTCGTCACTCAGGGCGCTCAGGTGGACGGTGGCGCCTTCGGGCGGAAAGCGCACCGGCCCGGGCGCAGCCGCAGGCGCGAATCTGGCGGCGCCGATACCGTTGATCACATCAAGCACGGCCGCGCACGCGCCGCTTTCGCAGAATTCGCCATAACCGACGTTGTTTAGACGCGGATTTAGCAGCGCCAATCGATGCCAGGTGCTGGCGACCCAATGGTCAATTGCCCATCCGGGCGGCGGATGCTTTGTGCGGCCCATTCCCCACCATTGGTCGATATCGCCCGAGCGCGCGGCGCGCAGTCCAGCCTCGCTGTACCATGGTTTGCCCGGCTTCTCATTATGGACTTCGGCGCCCATCGCCATGGCTTCCCGCGGTGAACCGGCATTTTTTACCAGGTAGCGGGCATGGGCGAAGTCGCTCGCGCTGAACGACGGATCCTCACGCACCAATCCCAGCCCCGCCATCGCGCGGTAGTCATTCAGCGTCCTCAGCCATTCGGATTCGTCCAGCGGTCGCGCGGAGGGATGCCCGGGCGGACGCGCGCCATCAGAGGCGGCGGCATAAGTCCCGTTTGCCTTCGCGGGAGCGGGAGCGCCCGCGGGCGCGCGGGCCGGCGCGCCTTGAGCAACCGGCGCCAGCGCCGCGGAGGGCTGCGGTGCAGGCGCCGCGGGGCGCGGCGGCGTGGACATCGGAGCCGCCCGATGCATCCACAGATAATGTCCCAGGGCGAAGCCGGCGAGCGTCAGCAGGGCGACGATTGCTATCGTGCCGCCGATGCCCATAGCGCTCGGGCGGCGTGGCGAGTTCATCACCGCGAATCGCACACTGCCGAATTCAAGTTCATCGCCGGACACCACCCGGCAGGCGCCCGACGTCCGCTGCCCGTTGACCCGCGTGCCGTTGGTGGAATCCAGGTCGCGCACCGCAAAGCTGCGGAGACCGCGGACCAGCACGGCATGACGGCGTGACACCGATTTGTGATCGATCACAACATCGTTGTCGGGCGCGCTGCCGATGGCGGTCTGTTTTTTGACCAGCGGGTAGGCGCGCGGGCTTTCGGAAGCGAGCGCGACCAGGCGGATTCGAGCGGCCATTAGACCGCGAGCTTAGCACAAACGCCCACGATTATTAGCCCTGATAGAGTCATTGATGGAAATTTTGGCCGCGCGCCGCGCACACGCGATGGCCGCTGTATCCAGAAAGAATCACGGGTGGCGCCAAACCCATGGGGTAAAATGGTAGGGAAAAATCACGCTGGCAGATTCAGCTGCCGGAGGGTTGAAACTCGATGAAAATGTTCAGTGCGATACCTTGCGCCGGGGTCATGGCCGCCTTGCTGTTCGCCGCAGCGGCGTGCCAGCAGCCGGTCATCACTCATAAACTGGTTGTCACCGGCAACCAGCATGCCATTCCCCTTTATTCCGATGAGAATGACTACCTGAAGTTCTCCCGGATGCGCCAGGAGGGGGGAATCCAGGGGATGGTTGGAGATATCGGAAAGAAGTTCGTCGCCAAGGACATCGACGACCAGACCCCGGTCAAGATCGTGTCCAGCGATGACAACGGCGCGGTGATTCAGATCACCGACGGGCCAATGAGGGGCCAGACCGGCTTCGTCGCCAAGCAGAACATCGACTGAGGAAGGCCGGATTGCTCTGACTGAGCTGCTCTTCCCAGGGCCTTTCGGGCCGGGCTGAGGTTTTCGGGCGTGGGCTATCAACCATGCTCATGGCTTGTTCGCCGCGAGACCGGCCGCTTAGATTACGGCCATCATTTCGGGAGGACTTTGAAAGCGCAATGAGACTTAGAACCATGGGCGTGGTGGCTACTATCGGGTTGCTTGCCCTATCGGGCGTGGGCAGCGGAACTGCTGCGGCCAAAAGAAGCTTCCGCCTGTCCAGCTTCAAGGGCAGCTATGCGGGTATCTTCTCGGGCAAGACCAATACAGGCGCCGAAGTACTGGGCACGGGGGTCTTTGTCTCGGACGGCGAGGGAAACTTGAGCGGACATGAAACCTTCACGATCGTCACCAGCGTATGCGAGGCAACGATCAAGGGTACCTACACGGTCAACCCTGACGGTACCGGTACCAACTCGATAGACTTCACGGCAACCACCCCAGGATGCACCAGCGGCAGCTACACTCAATCCCTGGTGATCGGCGGCTTTGGGGATCTGGTATTACTGAGCAACACCAATGGTGACCAGATCAACGAGCAGTGGCATTTGCAAAAGTAGCTTCTCGGCGTCAGTACTTGCCGCCCAGCTTGGTGTGATCCCAGCTCGTGATCTTCTCCGGCACGATCTTCAGCACGACGCGCTTCGTCATGCTCGCCGACGCTTCGCGCGGGACGCCGGACTTGCCTGCCTGGACCTCGCCCATCCTACGCCAGGCCATCTGCACCTGTGAGGCGTCCTCGATAATTTCGCAGTGGCCGCGCACCAGCACGCCCTGTAGCTCGTTGTAAACGCGCCCGGTCTCCACCATCAAGCCGACCTTCGGATTGCGCCGGATGTTGACGACCTTTTGTGCCCTGCCATACGAGGTCATGTAGAAAGCGCCGTCCTTGTAGACGTAATTCATTGCGACCACGTGAGGAAACCCTTGTTGGTCCAGCGTGGCCAGCGCCGCTTTCTGATTTTTGGCCACAAAGGCTTCCTGTTCCTCGGGCGTGAATTTGATCGAGGTTCGTTTGGCGGGCATTCGGTCACCCTCACCCTAACCCTCTCCCTGATCAGGGAGAGGGCATCTGAGCGTATGTTTGAGGACTATTTGATACAACGGGCCCAAATCAGTTGAGCCCGTAGAGTTCCGCCACATTATCGTGGACGATGAGGTTGAATTCCTGGTCGGTCAGCCCCGCGCGATGTTCCTTGAGCAGGGCCTGCGAGTCGGGCCAGGTGGAATCGCTGTGCGGGAAGTCATTGGCCCACAGCAGCCGCCTGATGTTGCACATGTCCTTCATCTGGAATGCGACCCAGTCGTCCTGGAAGGTCGTGTAAACGTTTTCCCGGAAGTATTCGCTGGGCAGCTTGTTGAGCTTGCCCGACGGCGGCAACCAGTAGCGATGCCGCTTGTAGGCGTGATCCATCCGGTACATGAAATGAGGCACCCACCCGGCATCGGCTTCCACGCAGACTACCTTGAGCTGGGGATGGCGTTCGAAGACGCCGCCGAAGACGAACACGCCCAGGATGTCCTGGCATCCGCGGATGATCGCCATCAGGCCGTTGATCTTGGGGCCGCGCTGCTTGAGCGTGTCGGCGTGGCTAGTCAGGATATGGAAGCTCAGCGGCATCTTCAGATCGACCGCCGCCTCATAAAACGGATCGTAAATGGGATCGTCGTAGTCGCTCACGCCCGGATTTCCCGGCAGCATCACGCCCCGGAAGCCCAGCGCCTTCATCTTGCGCAGGTCCTCGATCCCTTCCTCGACACTGCGCATCGCAGTCTGACCCAGTCCGATCAGGCGGTCGTAATGCGGAGCGCAATATTCGGCCAGCCACAGGTTGTAGGCGTCGAAGCAGGCCTTCTTGTAGTCAATGTCGCGATGGTTGCACAGCGTCATCCCGATACTGGGGTAGAGCACCTCGGCGCCGATCCCGTCGCGATCCTGATCCAGCATGCGGGCTTCCGGATCCCATCCGCCGCGATGCAGGTTGTCGAACTTCGCGCCCCATACCGCCAAGTCCTCGGCCTTTTTGCCCGCCGCGGCCACCAGCCCAATCTGGAGCGGGCGGCTGAACCCGTCGATCACGAAGACATCGCCCAGCTTCGGATCGTTCACCATACGCGGCGCCTTGTCCTTGTACTTTTTGTCGATGTAATCGACGTAGGTGTTGGGCGCTTCGGTAATGTGTGAATCGGCGGAGATCATTCCCTTCATCGCGCTATCCTCCTGGTAAAGCGGCTGAGTGCCGATAGTTCTGGCAGGCACCGCGTTCGAGTCAAATCGCTTATATTCCGACTCGACTATATCCCAATGGCCCATGGGAATGGAGCGTTTTGACATGGCCGCGGCCGCGCTGCCGCTGCGCGCCCTTCGCACTTGCCAAAGCGCGGCGGCGGTGCGAAGTTTAGCCCACACCAACGAATGAAATGGGGTAGGAAGACCATGGCAAACAACGAAACCGTCATCTTCGAAAAGGTCGAGGACAAGATTTGCCGTCTGACCCTCAACCGGCCTGAAAAGCTCAACGCGATGTCGCCCAGGCTGCTGGAAGAGTTGGACGCCGTCTTCACGGCCTTCGAGGACGATCCCGACGCCAGCGTCCTGATCATCCGCGGCGCCGGACGCGCGTTCTGCGCCGGCTATGATCTCAACGCCGGGTCGTCATCATCGCCTAGCCCCGGCAAATTCACCGTCTCCATGGACCGCATCATGTGCCAGCGCATTGTCAGCCGATGGCAGCGCTTGTGGTCGCTGCCCAAACCCACCATCGCCCAGGTGCACGGTTTTTGCCTGGCGGGCGCCACTGAGTTCGTCGGCCATTGCGATATCGTCTTTGCCAGCGAGGATGCGACCTTCGGCCATCCCGCCGGCCGTCAGCTCGGGGTGCTGCCTTCGCTCTCGCTGTGGCCGGTTCTGATGGGGCCGCGCAAGTCCAAGGAGTATTTCTTCACCGGGGATTCGATGACCGCTAAGGAAGCGCTGGATTGGCATCTGATCAACCGCGTCTATCCCAAGGAGAAGCTGGAAGAGGAGACGCTCAACTACGCCCGGCGCGTCGCGATGGTTTCGGTGGAATTGCTGGCGCTGCACAAAGCCGCCGTCAACCGCTACCTTGAAGTGACGGGTTTCCGCGCCGCGGAGCAATCCTCCGCCGATATCGACGTAATCGCCCACAACACCGAAGCGGTCAAGGAATGGACCAAGAATCAGCGCGCGATGGGCCTGAAAGGCGCGCTGGCCGAGCGCGACCGCAAGTTCCAGAAGAAGTGATGGGGGACTGGCTTTGGACGCCTTACTTTTGATTTCCGAAACTTTTCAGATCAGAAATGAGAGGCTGGGGAGTTTTTTCTACGCAGCTGCGAGGGATCTGTTCTGTCCCCTCTCCTTATCTTAGGAGAGGGTGAGGGAGAGGTTATTTGCAACGTCAATCGAGTATGGAGTTCGAGCGAAAAGAAGTGTGCCGCATAGTAAGTAGCTGCACGGCCCGGTGCTCGGAACCTCTCCCTAACCCTCTCCTAAGATAAGGAGAGGGGACAGAAGAGCACGCTACGTCTGGCTCTTTGACGGCGTGCCGTCGCCCGATTGCGGCGGTTCGGCGGCGTTCCTGCGCATGGTGATGAAGCTCTCCAGAATATCGATTGGTATTGGAAACAGCGTGGTGGAGTTGTGCTCGGCGGCGATCTCCTTGAGCGTCTGCAGATAGCGGAGCTGTATCGTGATCGGGCTGCGCGCCATGATGTCGGCAGCGTCGGCGAGCCTCTGCGCGGCCTGGAATTCGCCCTCGGCCGCGATTACCTTGGCCCGCCGCTCGCGCTCGGCTTCGGCCTGCGCCGCGATCGCGCGCTGCATATCCTGCGGCAGGTCGATGTTCTTCAACTCGACCAGCACCACCTTGATGCCCCAGGGCTCGGTCTGCAAGTCGACGACTTCCTGTATGCGCGTGTTAAGCTTGTCGCGCTGGCTTAACAGTTCGTCCAACTCGGTCTGGCCTCCTACCGAGCGCAACGTGGTCTGCGCGAGCTGCAGAGTGGCAAACAGATAATTTTCCACTTCCACCACGGCGCGCGAGGGGTCCACGACCCGGAAATATAAAACCGCGCTGACCTTGACCGTAACGTTATCCTTGGTGATGACGTCCTGGGCCGGAATCTCCAGGGTGATGGTGCGCAGATCGATCCGCACCATGCGCTCGATGATCGGAAAGATGAAAGTCACTCCCGGCCCTCGATAGGGAGTCAGCCGTCCGAGCCGAAACACCACCGCCCGTTCATATTCGCGCAGGATGTTGAGGCCGCTTAAAATGATCAGCGCAATGACCGCCAGCGCGACGAGGATAGGGACCCCCATGAAGTTACTCCTTTGTTGTCGGAACAAAGAGCGGACGTTTAAGCACTTGACCGGGAGGACCGTTCTGCCAGGCCTTGCACTTCCAGCTCCATCCCCCTGATCGCTTTTACGCGCGCGGGCGCTCCAATGTCCAGCGGCTGATCGCTGGTCGCGCGCCACATCTCGCCGTGGATGAAGATCCATCCGGCGGCGCCCGGTTTGACCGGCTGGCGGATCTCGCCGACCTCACCGACCAGCCCTTCACGGCCGGTCAGCGCCGGCTTGCGGCGCTGCGCCATGGCCCACGCCAGACCGGCCATCCCGATCACCAATCCAATCGTGACGCCCGCGATTGCGCCGCGGCTGACGACCAGGTTGGTCTGGGAGGTGTCGACCAGGAACAGCGAGCCGAGCACAAATGAAATCACTCCCCCAAGCCCCAGAACGCCGTGCGAGGGAGTGAACACCTCCGCGGTCAGCAGGCCGATTCCAACCAGGAGCAGCAGCAGACCGGTATTGTTGATAGGCAGGATTTGAAACGACATCAGCGCCAGGAGCAGGCAGATGACGCCGATAACTCCGGGCGCGTACACCCCAGGATGGGCGAATTCGAAGTAAAGCCCTACCACCCCCGCCATCAGCAGCAGATAGACGATATTGGGATCGGACAACTTGTCGATCACGCGCTCCTTAAGCGTCATCTCGCGGCGTTCGATAGGCGCGCCCGCAAGGTTCAAGGTCTGCATGCGTCCGCCGACCGAAACCTGGCGCCCGTTGGCCTGGCTTAACAGATCGGGCAGGTCGCGCGCGATGATCTCAACCACGTGCAGCCGGAGCGCATCGCGGTCGCCGATCGACGCGCTCTGGCGCACCGCCTTCTCCACCCAGTCCGGGTTGCGGCCCCGTTGTTCCGCAATCGTACGGGCAAAGGATGCCGCGAAGCTCTCCATCTTGGTCGCCGCCACCCCTTTTTCTTCCATCCCGCCCATCTCCAGCGGATGCGCGGCGCCAATCGTAGTGCCCGGCGCCATCGCGGCCAGGCTGGCGGCAATCGTGATGAACGTACCCGCCGACGCGGCGCTCGCGCCCGAGGGTGCCACGTAAACAATCACCGGAATCGGAGCTCCCATCACGTCCTTGACTATCCGGCGCGTGGTGCTGAGCAGTCCGCCGGGCGTGTC
Organism: Binataceae bacterium (SeqCode); assembly: GCA_035939115.1. Lineage (GTDB taxonomy): Bacteria > Desulfobacterota > Binatia > Binatales > Binataceae > JAJPJA01. The sequence continues at coordinate 26,954 of DASZGF010000122.1, read as the reverse complement.
CAATTCGATGATCAAGGCGCGGGCGTTTTGGCGCGCCGCGGCGTCAATCGACTCTTCCACGAAGTCGGCAGTGGCGGGATTGATTGAGGAATCAATCGCGATGACCACGACCGATCCCGACGCTCCGCCGCCGGCGCGGGCGTGAGCACCAAAGACGAGCAGCGTCAGGGCGAGAGCGCCGAGCGCCATCGCGAGCGGCAGCGAGCGCCGCATAGCGCCGGCGTCATCCTTGGCGGACGGGAATCTCCTTGCCAAGAGCCTTCATCACCTCCTGGATATCAGCCCATACCAGACGCTTGTCAGCCGGGTTGCGCAACAAGTAGGCGGGATGAAACGTGGGCATCATCCGGATTCCCCGGAGGTCGTGCCATCGCCCCCGCAGCTTGCTGATGGGAATCTTCACCTTGAGCAGCGACTGGACCGCGAAGGTTCCCAACCCGACGATTATTTTGGGCGCCACCAGCTCAATCTGGCGCATCAGAAACGGCTCGCAGGCGGCGACCTCGTCGGTTTCGGGGTTACGGTTGCCGGGCGGACGGCATTTTACGACGTTGCAGATGTAAACATCCTGGCGCCGCAACCGCATCCCGCGCTCGATGATGTCCGTGAGAAGCTGACCGGCGCGGCCCACGAACGGTTCGCCGCGTTCGTCTTCGTCAGCCCCGGGCCCTTCGCCCACGAACATCAGTTCGGCTTGCGGGTTGCCCACTCCAAACACCAGGTTGGTGCGGCCCGGCGCCAGCTTGCAGCGCTTGCAGTCGCCGATAAACTCGCGCAGTGCTTCCAGCGTCTGCGTCTTTTCCAATCCGGGATAGACCGAGAACAATTCGGGGCCGGCTTCGGCCGCCGACTTGGCATGACGGGTCAAGGTTTTGGGAGGTGCGTCGACCGTTGATGGGGCAGCAGCCGCGGGCGACGGCTCAAAAGGAATTCCCTCCAACCCTTCTTCTTTAAGCTGCGCGAAGTAATCCGAAATGGAATCAATCAGGAGACGTCGATCAATGGGGCTGGAATCCTGGCTCATAATCGCGGCGGCTTCGATGCTTTTGCAGGCGCTGTTTATCCCGAACGCCGGACCGCGTGCAGCGTTCCCGGCTTTGCCGCACCAGCCTTTCTCAACGCGACGACGCGGTCGAGGATAATATCGGATACTTCGTCCTTGCTTATTTGCGGATACGGATGGCGGCTGCCGTCGCGTTCGATGAGGGTTACAATGTTGGTATCGACCCCGAAGCCGGCTCCCTCCATCGTCACGTCGTTGGCGACAATCAGGTGCAGACCTTTGGCTTCAAGCTTGCCCAGCGCATTGGCCTCTGTTTGCTGGGTCTCCGCCGCAAAACCGATCAGCAGGCGATCGCCCTTCTGCGCGGCCAGCCGCGGCATCTCGTCTTCGATCGGGTCCAGATCCAGGCGCATCCCCGTTGCACGTTTTTTGACTTTGTGGGGTGCGATGGTAGCGGGACGGAAATCAGCCACCGCCGCCGCCATGATCAGGGTCGAGCACCAGGGAAAGTTGCGTGCCGTCGCCTCCAGCATCTGCGCCGCGCTGATCGCGTCGATTCGTTCAACGCCGCGCGGCGTGGCCAGCGCCGACGGACCGGCGACCATCCTGACCTCGGCGCCCCGGCGCCAGGCGGCCCGCGCCAGCGCATAGCCCATCTTGCCCGAGGACCGATTGGACACGAAGCGCACCGGATCGATCGCTTCCTGCGTAGGGCCCGCGGTCACCAGAATTTTCTCGCCTGCCAGATCGGCGGGCGTGGCCAGCCGTTCCAGTTCCTCGACGATCGCCGCGGGATCGCACAGCCGCCCCTTCCCTTCCCATCCGCAGGCCAGCGATCCTTCTTCGGAGTCGATAATCTTAACTCCGCGCCCAGCCAGCCGCGCGAGGTTCTCGGTGACCGTCGGATGGTTGTACATGTTGACATTCATCGCCGGTGCGAAGGCAACGGGGCATCGCGCGACGAGCAGTACCGTGGTCACGATATCGTCGGCGATCCCGACGGCAGCCTTGGCGATGATATCGGCGCTGGCCGGCGCGATCACGATCAAGTCCGCGGTGTCAGCCAGCCGGATATGGCCAATCTCCGATTCCTGGGTGAGATTAAACGTGTCTGTGGCGACCCGATTGCCGCTTAAGGTTTGCAGCGTCAGCGGCGTGATAAATTCCTGCGCGTTACGCGTCATCATCACATTGACCCGCGCGCCGCGCCCGCCAAGCAGGCGCACCAATTCCGCCGCCTTGTAGGCCGCGATACCCCCGCTAACGCCGAGGACGATTGTCTTGCCAGTAAGCGCACCCATCGCGAGGCTATTCTACGCAATCGCCAGCATTAGCGAAACCGCGATTTTGGGCGATAGGAGCACGCGCCCTGATGAACAAACGTCCACCGGAATATAATGTGGCAATGAAGCCGCGCGAGAAGCACTTGAAGGGGAGTGCTCGCCAATCTTCATCTCGCGGACCTTTTCAAAGGAGACGGCTCGAACCTGATGACCAAGCGCGAACCTGTAGCCTTCGCCAGCCGCTCCAACGTGCGCATTGAGGGACGTGTCCGCCCACTTTCCAGCCGGGCGACGACAGGTTGTGTCGTGCCCATCTTTTTTGCCAATTCCTGTTGGGTGAGACCCGCACGACTGCGCGCGTCGATCACGGCCGAAGCCAGGTGGAATTCTTCCTTTAGCGCCTCGTATGCGTTCCGGTATTTCGGGTCCTTTATCCGTTTTTTGTGCAAGTCAGATATGCGCGCCATTGCTGCCACCCCCATCATCGAACCGATGTCGCACGTCTCAGGGCCAGCTCAATCTCGCGCTGCGGCGTCTTTTCCGTTTTCTTGACGAAGGCCCGGACGATCACCACACCGCCGCCTCTGGCCGTCACATACAAGGTGCGCGCAATTCCGCCGCGGACCTTAAGCCGGATTTCCCATAGACGGCCCTCAACCTGCTTCACATGTGGTTCGCCCACCCGCTCCAGACCCTTCTCTTCGATAAGCCTGGCAATACGTGCCGGCCTCGCCCGCATATCCTCAGGTAAGGCATCAATCTCCGCGTCAACGGTTTCACTGAGGGTCTCTACTGTCCATTGTACCTTCCATGATACCAAAAACGATATGATCTCGGGAAGCCATCATTTCCAGCCCTTCTCAGCCGAAAGAGTCGCATCCGAGCGAGGCTGTCTTTAGCTTCGGAAATATGGCTTCGAGAGTCGTGCGTCATCGCCGAAGTAAACGGGTTGGGTGTGTACTGCCTGAGCGTCAGCTAGCGTCGCAGGGCAAATTGCGGCCGCACAGGTCAGTCCTCTCAAGCTTGATTGCACTAAACTCATAGAATGATATTATCTCAGACGTGAAGAAAGCAACCCGGCTTCCCTCGCTGAATGAAATCGCTAGGGAAATCAAGAATATTGCCAGGGACTCGGCCAATGTCTTCTTCACCGCGCATGCGGAGAACGAAATGAAGATTGACCGTCTGACGACCGCAGACGTTCTTCAGGCTCTGTGCGGTTGTCGGGTCATCGAGATGGAGCCATCGACGAGGTACAAGACCGAGGGCCGTACGGCAACGGGCGAGGCGGTGGCCGTAGTCGTGCAGATTCTGACCCTTCAGAGGCACGGCAAAGGGCTGCGAGTAATCACGGTCTGGAGGATAAAACCATTATGAGTTGCGATAACTGTCAGAGCGACAAAGTGGCGACCAGAATTCTGCCTGAGTACCGCACTGACGCACTCGGCCTTACCAACGTGACCCTGATCGGTATCGCCCAGGAACTCTACTGCCGCGACTGCGGTGAACGCCTGGGGGTTAGCTACCCGAACCTGGAAGGGGTCCTCGCCGCGCTGGCCCTCGCGCGTGCACAAAACCCGCAGAAATTCGGTGGTGCGGAAGTCCGGTTTATGCGCAAGACTCTCAAATGGACCGCGCGCGAGCTCGCCGCCCGGCTTGGTGTGCGCGAAGAGACGATTTCACGTTGGGAACACGATCGTGAACCAATTGGATCCGGCAGTGAAAAATTGCTGCGTCTCATGGCGGTCGAGCTTCTCGCCGAGAACGCCCCCGCGGTGCAACCGGACCGCAGGGGCATTCTGGTCAATATGCGGATTAAACCAGCAATCCCTGGCCGCCACGTCCCGCTAAAACTGAAAAGCGTGCAATTCAAGAGGAACCGCAAGCGGGAACAGGCCTACGCGATCGCCTGATTCCCGGCGCCAGGCATTCGGGAGCTTGTGGACTCCTCGCCGCTCAGGAGCAGCATCAGCATGTCCGGCGCAATCACCTCGCCCCGACGGGAGAGGCCTAAGCGCGGTTCAGGTTCTTTCCCGTGCATGCTATGGCGCGGCGGCTGTATCGCCAGCCACGGGGGCGATGCGGCCGGCCCTCTTCTTCCGGTGGTCACCGGCGTCAGTGCCGAAGTGAGTGGGATCTGCATGCACTCCCCGCACCACGGCCACCAAGAACGCGCTCTTGCACAGGGCGGACCGCCAAGGTCCAAGAATCCGGCCAAAGCCGTCTCCGCGGCGCGACTATACGACCGGGGCACAATGAGGCCAGAGGACAGCCAGACTTTCCCGGTGAGGTATTAGGCCCGAGTCGGGGGCTCGTGTTTCGAGGGCAATCTTTGATAATGGAGATATCACGGCATCGCGCGCAACGGTGGTCAAGGGTCCGTGAAACCGCCGCGAAATCAAGTCACTCCCTTGCCTAGAGCATTGTTCAGCACCCGAGGCGAATGCCTTGGACAAAGACAATCATCCAACGTATCTAACCGCTTTCATTGGCCGAAGCTTTCTTAAAGATGATGAGAGGCCGTGGCTCGAAATCCGTAAAATTCTGGAATCATTGCGACCATTGGGATTTCGATTCAAAGATGCCGAAGAAGCACAGCCCCGCCCAATTTCCGAAAAGGTTCAGCAGGGGATCGAAAGCAACGACATTTACATCGGCATCTTGACCAGAAGATTCCCAATCCACGCGGTGCGCGAAGCGGGAGCTTTCAAGAGAGTTTGGCACGCCCTGTCGGCGCCAAGCCCGCCAACAACATGGGGCCCCTCTTCCTGGGTTGTGCAAGAGAGCGGCTTTGCTTTGGGAAAAGGTAAGAAGGTTGTTTTGCTGATCGAGGATGGTGTGGATTTTCCGAAGAGCGATTTAGACGCGGACAAAGAACGAATACTATTCGAACGCGATCAGGAGATTCAGTGCGCGAGTCGCATAACAGCGATGATCGGTAATCTTATTTCTGAGCGACTACCGCCATCCGCTCCAGCAATCGCTCAGACTGCTGCTCCACCCGAACCGACTCAACCTAGCGATACCGACGATACGACCAAGGGACCAACGTTCCAAGAGATTACCGAGTTGTTAGATCAGAAGAGGTTTCTAGACGCGGATAGCCTGTTCGACACCCTTTTGAAGGAAGCCAAAAAAGATTTTCTTCAGAGGTGGTTGAAATGCATGTATTTAAAAGAAAAAGCCATTAGGGGACATAAGGCGAGTCTCCAAGAGTTGGTCGATCTTAGCCAGAACGGGCCGACAAACGACGATGCACTAGGGGAACTCGCTGAATACTACGCTCAATTGGACCAGCATGAGGAGGCCGGAAAAGTATTTTATAACGCTTGTTCGATCGCCCCTCCAAAACTGAAAGCCGGCCTTTTACGATCTGCTGCCAGGGCGTACGGAAAGGGAGAAAACTATGAAGTCTCGTTCGCGACGCTTCGCGAAGCATTAGCCGTGGGAATCGATCGTGACGACGAAAAACTGAACTTTGGATGCCTCGCCGACCTGGCTGGCAAACAAAGAAATCGTAATCTTGAGGCCGCGGCTCTTGAATCCGTACTGGAGATTGAGCCTACAGACAGCGATGCTCGATTCAGACTAGCTTACCTGTACGGAGAGATGAACAAGAACGGCTTGTCCGCATACCACTACCGACTCAGGCTAGCACAGAGCCGGGAGCCCTTGACACTTAACAATTACGGCGTAGCCCTCGGGCGGCTGGAGCTACATTCTCTGGGAATTGAAAGCTTTATCGAGGCCAGCACAGCGAATCCGCTCGCGAAGGCTAACCTCAGCCACGCGTATATCGACGGAGGGTTTCTCGCGGAAGCCGAGACTTTCGCGAAGGATGCCGCTAGCCACGCAGCAGAAAATGTTGGTCGAACCAGAGCCGCAGAAGCGCTTGAGCGGATCGCCGCCGTTCGTTCGAGTGAACAGGAGCGACTTGCGAACGTAGTCGGAAGTGCCAAAGGCGAGATCGAGTTTCGAGCAAAATACGCATGGGCGTTCATGCATAACGGTGTTGACAATCTAAATGGGAAATTTAAGACGCCCCACGGGAGAATTGAATTTGTACAGAAAGGGGATGAGCTGACCGGCGGTGTAGAATTTCTCAAAGAGTCGGGCAACGGAAGTTCGGTGAAACCGGCAGACGGCTCCATCAAAGCAGACATCAAAGAAGTTCGCACTATTCGGATTAACGGCAAGATCATGGGCCTCTCCGGCACCCTCGAGCTGCGACTCAGGACGAACTTAGAGGATCCGTATCGGTTTGCTCTTCCGAGTCCGGCTCCTGTGAGAGGTTATTGTATCATCGCTCCCGATGGGAAATCTCTCGAGATTTTAGAAGAGCGTGAAAAGGCGGTGGAAATTTACACCGCGACAAGGTTGGAGATTTAACGCACGCAGACGGGACCACCTCCGAGGAAAACCGCGCCGATGGGTTGCGCACGCATGACTTGACCACCCTTCCCTCGGCTAAAGCTCAATCGTAGTATTCCAGCCCCAGGTGGGTGATGAGGTCCTCGCCGCGCATCCAGCGTAGGGTGTTCTTTAGTTTCATTAGCTGGATGAAGATGTCGTGTTCCGGGTAGATGTCTGGGGCGTGCATTGGTGCTTTGAAGTAGAACGACAGCCATTCCTGGATTCCGCGCATACCTGCGCGATGGGCGAGGTCGAGGAACAGCACCAGGTCGAGTACCAGCGGGGCGGCCAGGATCGAGTCGCGGCACAGGAAGTTTATCTTGATCTGCATCGGATAGCCGAGCCATCCGAAGATATCGATATTGTCCCAGCCCTCCTTGGCGTCCCCGCGGGGCGGGTAGTAGTTGATGCGCACGCTATGGAACAGGTTGCCGTAAAGCTGCGGATACAATTCCGGCTGCAGGATCTGGTCGAGGACCGACAGCTTGGTCTCTTCCTTGGATTTGAATGAGCCCGGATCCTCCAGCACCTCGCCGTCGCGGTTGCCCAGAATGTTGGTGGAAAACCATCCCGACATCCCCAGCATCCGCGCCTTCAGGCCCGGCGCGATCATGGTTTTCATCAGCGTCTGGCCGGTCTTGAAGTCCTTGCCGCAGACCGGAAGCTTGGTCTCACGCGCCAATTCCAACAGCGCCGGTGTGTCGACGGTCAAGTTGGGCGCGCCATTGGCGTATGGAATTCCCATCTTGAGCGCGGCATAAGCGTAGATCTGGCTGGGCGCGATATCGGGGTCGTTGGCACGAAGGCCAGCCTCGAACGCTTTCAACGACTGATGGACCGCTGCGGGGCGGTTGTACACCTCCGTCGAACCGGTCCAAACCATTACGCAGCGGGCAACGCCGGTGCGCTCACGGAAGCGCCGGATGTCGTCCATCAACATCTCGGCCTTGTCCATCCTGGTGCGAGCTTCCTTCACATTGGGTCCGTCAATTAGCCGGATGTAGTTGCGGTCGAATACGGCCTCCATCGGATGGATCTTTTCCAACGGCTCGCGCACGCGCTCGATCATCGCGGCGTCGAGCACCGCGGCCTTGCGTGCGGCCTCGTACGCGTTGTCTTCGTAGATGTCCCAGGCGGCGAATTCGAGGTCGTCCAAGCCGGCCAGCGGAACGAAGTCCTTGATCAGCGGCGTGCGGCCCTCGTTGCGTTTACCCAGGCGCACAGTTGAAAGCTGGGTAAGCGATCCGATAGGCGCGGCAAGGCCCCTTTTAACCGCTTCGACTCCGGCAATGAAGGTGGTGCTAACGGCACCCAATCCGGGAAGGAGAACGCCCAGCTTTCCATCCGCAGGGGCGATCGCGACGGGTTCCTTTGTTGCCAACCTCTCCACTCCTTTTAGCGCTGCTCCCCGCCACGCGCCTGGGGCTAGCAACCATCTTCAGGGACGCCAGCGCAGCTCGACGGCCGGGGCCTGGGTCTCAACCCTTTTTAAATCGCGACGGAAAATCGGCGGCAAAAGTCTGTTCGGGATGGAGCCGCATGGCCCTTTCGATCAGGGCCTCCTGCGTTTCAGGGTTGTCCGGATCAGGGATGCAACAATCCACCGGGCAGACCGCCGCACACTGTTCCTGATCGAAAAACCCCACGCATTCGGTACACTTGTCGGGAACGATATAGTAGATATCTTCCTTGAGCCCCGGGTGGTTGTCGCCGTTAAGTTCCCATTGGGCGCCGCCCTCGTAAATCGCCTTGTTCGGGCATTCGGGTTCACACGCGCCGCAATTGATGCATTCTTCAGTAATAACAGTTGACATTGCCGAGCTGTCCTAACGCAGGCCTCCAGCCTGTGATAGCGTCTCCTCCGTTTGTGCTTTCCCTAAAATTGCAAGGGCGGGTCTGATAATCGGCCCGCCACAGATTAGCCGCTGGCTGATTTTGCGGCAAGTTACAGGTGCGAATCAATCCGGCATCAGCCGTACGATTTGCCGCGCAATTTCCATCAAGATTTGGCTCGCGGGATGCTCAGGGCGGACCATCACGAGCGGCATCCCAGCGTCGCCGCTTTCACGGATTTCGCCGTGGATCGGAATCCGGCCCAACAACCTGGTTCCTTCCTCCGCGGCCATTCGCTCGCCGCCGCCGCGGCCGAAAATTTCTTCCTCCTCGCCGCAGTCGGGACATACGAACAGGCTCATGTTCTCCACGATGCCGAGCAGCGGGCAATGCACCTGGTTGAACATCTTGACCGCCCGCACCGCGTCCAGCACCGCCACGTCCTGCGGCGTGGTCACGACTACCACACCGTCCAGGGCGACCTGCTGGGCCAGCGTCAACTGGGCGTCGCCGGTGCCGGGCGGCAGATCGACGATCAGGAAATCCTGCTTGCCCCATACCGTGTCCTTGAGGAATTGCCGCACCGCACTCATCACCATCGGGCCGCGCCAGATGACCGGAGCCTTGTCGGTCAGGAAAAACGCCATCGACATGAGCTTGATCCCGTACTTCTCCACCGGGTGAAAGCGCGTCTTGTCCGCTGCCTGCGGCCGCGCGTCGCCGGTGGCAAACATCATCGCCATCGAAGGGCCGTAGATATCGGCGTCGAGCAGACCGACGCTCAGCCCCAACTCATGCAGGGCGACGGCAAGGTTGGCCGCCACCGTCGATTTTCCCACACCGCCCTTGCCGCTGGCGACGGCGATCACGTAGCGCGTCCCCTCCAACCGCACCCGTCCGGTTTTCTCGCCCAATTCGGGTTCGAGCCGGCGGGCCTTGAGCTCCACCCGCTCCAGCCCCAGTTCATGACTGAGCGCGTGATGAATCTGCTGCGCTACCTGCTTCAGGACCTCCTCGTTCTCGGTTGCCTGGCGCAGGGTTACCGTGATTGCCCCGTCCGCAGCGGCAGCAATGTCGTCGACCATGCCAAAGGTGACGATATCGGTTGCATAACCGGGATACTTGACCCGTCCAAGCGCGCCGCGAAGCGCGTCTATTCCGATTGCTGTGGCCACTATGAAAATTATGTCAGAGGGGATTCATTAAAAGAATAGCAGACCTTTTTGGTCCATTTTCCTTACCCGCCAGCGAATTTTACATCGACCGCAGACATCCCGGGTTCGGCTCAGGCGCGTTTCGCCCTCCAGGAAAAGCCGTTGCGTGCGTCCGCGCTTATCAGCAGCAAGGGCACCCACAGGGTGAAGATGAGCCCCAACGCGGGGACATGCCAAAGCCAGAACAGACCATAGAGCAGGTACGCTCCGAGCATCGCAAGATGGGCCTGGTACTGCATCTCGCTGGCCCCGCCTTGCACGCGGGGAAAGATTTTCGACGCGAGCATGCCCTGCCCCAGGCAGTGCCAGGTACCGTAATAACGGCATCGGCGGCACGCGGTCAGACTGGTTTCCAGCCAAAGCGCTGCCAGCAGCAAGAGCCCCAGGAGGCCGTAGCCGGCGCCATGGCTGAAGGCTTGATACAGCATGAGAAGGCTGAACAAGGCCAAGCCCCCCAGCCCGATCATCCGGAATGATTGGGGCTTTTGGACCAGGTAAACCAGCGGCTCGAAAACCCCTGGGTTCAGTCGACGCATGGCAGCATAACTTTCAGCATATCCTTACAATCGAGTTCAGCATCCTGCTAAGTAACCGGAGCCATCGCGGTTCGCAAGCCTTGCCCGCCGGTTTCCCGTATGACGGCTAAACCCAAAAACTCAGTTCGGCGCGAGTCTCGGCGGTGTTGGAGCGAAGCGTTCTTTTCCGTAGCGCCTGAGCCTCTACTCGACGCCGGCCGCGGGTAATTTACATCTGCTTGTCCTCGACCCCGCCGGGAGGCGGAGTCCATGGCATGTGCGGCTACTTCACGGCCAAGGCGGCCCTGAAAGATTTCTCGCCAGCCAAAAATTGGAAGCCTTTGAAATTGAAATCAGCCCCTGGCGCAATGCCAATACCGATCAAACATCAGTGTGTTTCTAACATGTCTCATCGGTGCCGCTATAACTCTTGCTTTACTGCTCAGCTCCCGGCGCTCTGAATCTGTGTAAAAAGTTTGAGTAACTTCTCCCGAAGTTGGATGCGGATCCATGATGCGGGGTTTTCAATTGGGCACGTTTGCAGTTATTGCGCATCACTGATTGAGTAAAGCCGCGTATGAGGCCATGGTTCAGTTTCTTTCCGCGCGCGGCATGAAACTTGAACAATAGCCACCTGATCGACACTCATTATCTATCGAGGATTAGAACGACAATGGCAGCACGTAAATCCAAGACCAGCTCCTCACGCAGCATTTCCAGGAAAAACGGCAAAGCGAGCGGGAACGCCAGAAACATGAAAAGCGCCAGAAGCGCGAGGGGTTCGGGCAGCCGAAACGGTGCGATACGCCAGCCCGAATTGGATAGCGGCAAGCTCATAGAGTTTCTCTCCCAGATGCTGGCCGTGGAAAAAGGCGGCGTGATGCTCTACGAAAAGGCGCTTAACGAACTAACCGACCAGGACCTGCGAGAGGATCTGGAAGAGTTCCTCGAACAGACCCATCGGCACGTCGAGTTGTGCGAAGAGATGCTCGAACAGGCCGGGGGATCGCCCGGTGAGAGCAGCCCGGCAGCCGACGCCGCCCAGGAGAAGGCCGAAGGACTGATTTCGGTTGACGTTCCTGAGGAAATGACCGATTTCAACAACATAGAAAACCTGGTGCTGGCCGAGACCAAGGATAACTGGAACTGGGAAATGCTGGCGGAAATCTCCAAGTCGGTCAAAGACCGCGAGCTGCGCTCATCTATCAGCCGTGCCGTAAAGGAAGTTGCCAGGCAGGAGCGCACACATGTTGATTGGAACAGCGAAACATTGTCTGAACTTGGGCGCGAAATGCTAAGCGGCCATGAGGGCGAGGAAGAAGCAGAAGAGGAAGGGATGGAAGAGGAGGCTTGACGCGACTCTCCTCGGTCAGTCCGGGCGCGCCAGGGTAAGTGTGCACGACCACTTAGCCAGGAACAAATTGCTGAGTTTACCTGACCACCCGTGCGCGCCGGCCTCGGTAATACCTGGGCCGGCGCTACCGGAAAAGGCGCGTAGCAGATTTTGGAATACTGGGAGCGCTGTCTTAAGTTTCGACCTTCAGTTCGCGGCGGGCCAGTTCGAGGTCCGCGTCCACCATCATCGCGACCAGTTCCTTGAAGCCGATCTTGGGACGCCAACCCAACACCGTGTGGGCTTTGGTGGCGTCTCCCTGCAGCACGTCCACTTCCGCCGGCCGCATCAGGCGCGGGTCGAATTCAATGTGCTTGTTCCAGTCCAACTCCAGTCTGTCAAAGGTCAGTTCAAGGAACTCCCGCACTGAATGAGTGTCGCCGGTGGCGACTACGAAGTCGTCAGGTTGGGGCTGTTGAAGCATCAGCCACATCGCCTCGACATAGTCGCCGGCAAAGCCCCAATCGCGTTGGGCGTCGAGATTTCCCAACGCCAGTTTGTCCTGCAGCCCGACTTTTATGCGGGTCGCGCTGCGCGTGATCTTGCGGGTGACGAAGTTCTCTCCGCGGCGGGGCGATTCGTGGTTGAACAGGATGCCATTGGCGGCGAACATGCCGTAGGCTTCGCGATAGTTGCGGGTCTGCCAATGGGCGTAAACCTTGGCGCAGGCGTAGGGACTGCGCGGATGGAAGGGAGTGGTCTCGCGCTGCGGCAATTCAGCCGCCTTGCCGAACATTTCCGACGATCCGGCCTGGTAAAAGCGCACCTGGCGTCCGGTGCTGCGGCTGTGATCGCGTACCCCTTCCAGCAGCCGCAGCGCGCCCAGTCCGACCACGTCCGCGGTATACTCGGGCTGATCGAATGAAATCCGCACATGCGACTGCGCGGCCAGGTTGTAAACCTCGTCGGGCGCGACCAGTTCGATGATACGCCGCAACCCGGTGCCGTCGCCGAGGTCGCCGTAATGGAGCTGGAGCCCGGAATGGCCGCCGTCAAAGCCGCGGCGCAGATGGTCGATACGTCCGGTGGCAAAGCTGGAAGTCCGGCGCACGATCCCGTGAACGTCGTAGCCCTTGGCCAGCAGCAAATCCGCCAAATAGGAGCCATCCTGGCCCGTCACGCCAGTGATCAGCGCAGTCTTACTCATATTCTTTCAATCATTAGACCGGGAACCGACGGCGGCGACAAGCGCCATCTTCCAGGCCGCCACCATCAATCAAAGGGGCCGCGGTTCGTACCATAGGAATTGTTGAGCAGGATATTGCGGCCGAAGGGGTTACGCCCGATCGAGCCCAGGCCGCCGAGCGTCAATTGGACGAAAATCTGCACCTCGCTGGGATTGATCGAATCGTTCACACCAACGTCGAAAATCCAGCAGTCGCATTTGGACTTGAGCCGCAGTCCATACTCGCTGTAGAGCAGTTTGGCGTCGGCAATATCGTAGGCCGGCTCGTAATACAGGCCGAGTCGATCGAAGAATTCGTAATAGGCCCTTCCGCTAACCTGCTGGACCGCGTTGCGGCCGCCGATGAAAGAGTAGCTGACCTGGAGGTACGGACCGCCGGTGTAGGCCCGTCCCAAGCGCGCCTGTTGCACCGGCTTCGGCTTCACCCAGGGCGGGCGAACGGCAAACGTTACAGTCTCGCCGGCGAACTGCCGGGTATTCGGATTGAAATCGGTGAAACTGGCGAGCGACGCATAGGTGGTCGGATATAAAATCGCGTTGGCGGAGATATCCGAAAAACGTTGGCCGCTGGGCGTCAGCGCGTGCGAGGTGTCGTACTCATGCAGCAGGCTGAACTCCGCCAGTTCCGTCACGCGTCCCTGGCCGGACTGAAAGGTTGCCGCCTCGGTGGCGCCGCGGTGGGAGCCCTGCTCGGAGTCCGTGGAGGCGGGAGTTGAAGCGCCGCTGACGTCCTGGCTATTGCTGAACTTGCCGTACAGTCGGGATACGACGCCGTAGGAAAAGAGGCTGCGAGGTTCTACCCGGTCGGTCTCATCGAAGATCGGCAACTGCGCCTGATCGACGACCGGAACATAGTTGTAGGACAGCGTGGGCTCGATCGTGTGCTTCAGCTTTATCAGCGAGTGCCATTTTATGTTGTATACTTTCTCAATGCGGCTGGCGACGGTAAACGCGCCGTCGATCATCTCGCGATGGAGCAGGCCGCCGGGCGCGAGCGCGGGTTGTTCGAATAGTTGGTTGTTGTTGTTCAGCACCTGCCCGATAAACGGATCGAAACTGCCCACCGGGATGATGCCGACGTCGTGACCCGACACGTCGTAGGCGGTCTCCTCCAAGCCCAGGCTTCCCCATCCATAGACATAATCCTTCAGGCGCCACGGCACGGTGAGCTCCGGATGGAGATCCAGACGCGTCCCGTCGATGCCGTTCCCCCTAAGGTAATTGACCCCCTGGATATCGTAGTCCACGTACGCCGAGCCGATTCCCAGATTCTGGCGCCCGCTCCATAGCAACTCCGGCATTTTCTGCAGGGCGAATTTCTGCGCCTGGATGTAGTCCTGGATCCACATCCCGTCGAGCAGCAGGTAGGAATTCTCGAAGCTCTGCTGCAGCCCGAAGTCCGAGTTGCCGGTGCGCAGCAGACCGAAATTCGAACCGTAGCCGCGCGATAAAGTGTAGACGTCCATGTCGCGCAGATAGAGGCTGTCGCTGGTCGCTATCCCGTCGGCGTAGGCGACCAGGTCCGGGGTTATGTGCTGGCGCAACTCGCCGATAAGTCCGTAGCGATTGAGCGGGACGTTCGGGTTGGCGATTTGGTCGTCCACCACGTCGTTGTTGGCACTGCTGCGGATGTTCTCATTGAAGAATCCGCCGGTGACTCTCAGGTAGTCGTCGGTCCCGTTTTGCAGCCGGTATTCCGCCATCCCGCCGATTCGCGCTGAGGTCTCGACGTCAAGCGCCACGGTGGCGTCCGAGCTGCGGTTGATATCGATATAGTATGGCTGGAAATATTGAATGCCGCGCAGGCGCGACTGGCCCATCAGGGGGCTGAGAAAGCCGCTCTGGCGATCGGTGTCGGCGGGAAAAACCGCATATGGAAGGTCCATCACGGTGTGGCCAAGGATTTGGAATTTCATGTCCTTGACGATGCCTTTGCCGCCCAGGGTGGCGTCGATCTCGCGCCCGGCGATACTCCAGGAGGGAGTTCCCGACTCGCATCCGCAGGTGGTGAAGTAGCCGTCTGTTATTCGATAGTGCTGGCCCAGATACTTGGTTATCTCCCGTCCGGCGAGATAATAGTCGCTTCGCTTGACCGTGACCTTGGCGTCCTGCATCTGACCGGTTTCATCGTCAACGTCGACGTCGGCCCGCGAGGCGGTCATGTTCACTTCGGGATCCGACAGGATGACGTTGCCATGCGCCATCAGTTCCTGCTTGCGGCGATTGAACTGCATCTCGTCGGCCTGCAGGAGCGTGGCGGACTGACGCAGGCGGGCATCGCCCCGGGCGACAAAGGTGTCGGTTTTGGCGTCGTAAACGAATTCGTTGCCGCTGAGATCGACCTTGCCGGTGTGGGTTGACCGCAATCCGGTCAGCGATTGTACATCCTGCGCGTAGGCGGCCCCCGCAGCCATCAGGGCCAGCCACAAGGCATAAAACAGCGGTGATCTAGACAGCTTCAGGGAACAACCTTACGCGGTCCTGCGCCGCCAGAAAATAAGGATAGATTTCACCTACCAGGTACACTGAGCCGCACACCAGCACAACGTCCTCCTCGCGCGCCTCCGCCATCACCCGTTGGATTGCGTCCAGCGGTTCGCGAATCACCCGGGTTGGCGCAAACGGGGCGAAATGCTCAACCAACCGCTCCGGCTCCAGTGGGCGCTTGGGCTTGACCCGCGTCAAGGTAACGTCAGCCATCCGAGGTCCCAGCAGTTGCGCCATCCTGGTCCAATTCTTGTCGGACAAACAACCGAAAACCAGCCGCGGCCGAGCTTGCGGCCCCAATTCGAGCCCGATCGTGTCCAGCAGGGCCTCGATACTCAACTCGTTGTGCGCACAGTCCAAAACTACCAGCGGGCGGCGCTGCACGATATCAAAACGTCCAGGCCAATAAAGCTCGCGAAGACCGCTACGGATCTGCGCCTCATCCATCCGCCAACCCATGCCTCGCAACGTTTCAATCGCCGCCAGCGCAATCGCGGCGTTCTCATGCTGAAACCGCCCCGCCACACCCAATTCCACGTCCTCCATATTGAACCCCAAGCCGGTATAGTCAAGCCGATGGGCCGGGGAATGTGAACAATAGGTGAAGTCGCGGTCGATCAGCATGGCCGCGCTGCAGCGCTGAGCGGCAATATCCGTCAGGGTTGCGCGGGCCTCTTCCTCCCGGGCACCGATAACGACCGGCACGCCGGGCTTGATGATACCGCCCTTCTCGGCGGCAATCGAACGCAGCGTATAACCCAGGTACTCGACATGGTCGAAGCCGATCGGCGTGATCACGCTTAGCAACGGGTGCACTACGTTGGTGGAGTCCAGCCGCCCGCCCAGCCCGGTCTCCACCACCGCAATGTCGATTCCGGCTTCGGCGAAGTACAGGAACATCAGAGCGACCGTGAATTCGAAAAACGTCAGCGCCAGCCCTGCTCGGTCATAAATGAGCCGCAGTCGCTCGATGTAGTCGAGCATCTGCGGTACAGGCATTTCGGCGCCGTCGATCCGGGTGCGCTCGGTCAGATGGACCAGATGGGGCTTGGTGTATAACCCGCAACGGTAACCGGCAGCGCGCAGGCAACTATCCAGCATCGCCGCCACCGAGCCCTTGCCCTTGGTGCCGGCGATATGGACGACCTTAAGGCGCAAATGCGGATTACCAATCCGCTCCAGCGCCTGCTCCATCCGCTCGAGCTTGTAGATTTCGCCGCGCGCTTCGAGCGAATAGAGCCATTCCAAAGTCTGCGTCAGCCGTTCCACCGCGTCGCTATTTTAGCTGTGCCAGAGAGCGGGACCAAGCAAAAATCGGCTTGCTTTGAATAAGAGCAACCGCCCGTAGCGGTACATAGAACCGCGTCAGGGCCGATGGTTGACCCGCAGGATTCCGAGCAGATTGGTGAGTGTCTGGCGCATCTGACTGCGCGGCACGATTGCGTCGAGCATGCCGTGGGCGAGCAGGAATTCGGCCTTCTGAAAATCCTCGGGCAGGCGCTGATTGATGGTCTGTTCAATCACGCGGCGGCCGGCAAAGCCGATTACGGCGCCGGGCTCGGCCAGGTTTAGATCGCCCAGCATTGCGAACGAAGCCGCCACGCCGCCGGTCGTGGGATCGCAGCAGACCGAGATGTAGGGGATGCGGGCGTCGCGCAGGCGCGCGATCATCGCGGACACCTTCGCCATCTGCATCAGCGAAAGCGCCCCTTCCTGCATCCGCGCGCCTCCCGACGCGCTGAACACCACTACCGGCAGCCGCCGCGAGCGCCCGTGGACGAACAGCCGGGCCAGTTTCTCCCCCACCACCAGCCCCATGCTGCCGCCCATGAAGTTGAAGTCCATCACGCCCAACGCGACCGCGCGATTACCAATCCGGCAGGTGCCGATCACGATCGCGTCGCCACGCCCGCTGGCGCTGCGCGCCTGATCCAGCCGCTCGGGGTAAGCCTTGGAATCGCGGAATTCAAGCGGATCTCCGACCGTCAGTCCGGCTGCCAACTCGCGCCACGAACCGCGGTCGGCGGTAATCGACAGGCGCTGTTCGACTGTAAGGCGAAAATGATGGCCGCATTTGAGGCAGACGTTGAGGTTGCGCTCGACCTCCTTGCGAAAAGCGATCTCGCGGCATCCGGGACACTTGACCCACAAATCCTCGGGCGGCGAGGCTTGCGGCGCTTCTGTGCGTGGAGTTCCCATTCTGTAGTCAGGCTGCCCGCAATCTGACGCGACGGTTGCCGAAGCTGGCCACGACCTCGAGTTCGCCGCCAAGAGCCGCCACATATCGCTGCAGCGTGGAAAGGCGGTAGTCCGAACGCCCTTCTAGCCGCGATATCTCCGACTGAGCCTTCTTCAGGGCTTCCGCCAACTCCTCCTGAGTCTTTCCGGCTGCCTCACGGAGTTCCCTTAAGTCCATTTCGAGAAGCTCGTCGTCCACGGCCCGATCGATCGCTTTTTGCTTTTGTGGTGAAAACTTTCGCGCCCGGATCTCACGCCACGCCTTGGTCTTCATTTTTACTTCTCCTCCTTCTCCAGGTCGGCGAGGTATTCGGTCCATATCTGCTCCGCGCGCGGGACAAACGTTTCATAAAAGCGGTCATCCCCGGTTTTAACCCCGCCCAAAAGAAGCACGGCCCGGCGCAGCGGGTCAAAGGCGTAGAAGACACGAAGCCGATGCCCGCCCGATTGAATTCTAAGCTCCCGAGGCCCCGACGATCCCCTTATGTCGCTGCTGTAGGGGAAGCCGAGCGCCACGCCCTTTGCCTCCAAAAGGCCGACCGCGCGACCTACAGCCTCAGCTTCTTTATCGGCTAGCGCCAGGAACCAGGCCTCGAATTCCTCGGTTGCTTCAACTTCAACCATTCCCCGCCGCCATTGATTAATATGCGCTTAATAGCATAATGCTGTCAAGCTCATAATATTGGGGCATCCTGCTAGACTGAGGCCGCGGCGGGCTCGGCGGTGCGTGCGGCGCGCATCGCGTCCTTCATTGCGCCCACCAGGCCGCCGACTGCTGGCAGCAGCTGATCGGTCTTGCCGTGAGCTTCGATCAACAGGGAAAGCGCGCTGCCGACTACCACGGCGTCGGCATAGGCGCCTACCTGGCGGGCCTGCTCCGGGGTCGAAATTCCGAAGCCGACGCCGATCGGCAACCTGGTAATGGTGGACAGTTCGCGCACGTGCTGCTCCACGTCCGCGCCCACCTGCGCGCGGGCTCCGGTCACGCCGGTGACGGAGACGTAATAGAGAAATCCGCTGGCGGAGCGCGCGATCGCGCGGCTGCGCTCAAGCGGCGTGGTGGGAGCGAGCAGATAGATCAGGTCGACTCCAGCGGCGCGCGCGGGTTTGGCCAGCTCACGGCTTTCCTCGGGCGGCATGTCCACCACCAAGAGCCCATCCACACCGGCCTGCGCGGCATCCGCGCACAGCCGTTCGCATCCGTAACGAAAAAACGGGTTGAAGTATCCGAACAGGATTATGGGAATTTGAGTCTGTTTGCGCAACTCGCCGACCAGCCCCAAAATCGCCGAGAGCGAGGCGCCCGAGTTGAGGCCGCGCGCCAGCGCCCGCTGGTTGGCGGGCCCATCCGCCATCGGATCGGAAAACGGCACGCCCAGTTCAATGATATCGGCGCCGCGCGCCTCCATCTCCATCACCAGCATCCCGGTGTGCTCGAGGTCGGGGTCCCCGGCCACGATAAACGGGATCAGTACGGACTCGCCCCGGCCCCGCAGCTCCGCAAATTTTTGCGCGATTCTTCCGCTCTTAGCCATCGCCCTGCCCCGCCCCGCTAAAGGCTCACGCCCAGCGCCGTGGCGACGCTCTGCATGTCCTTGTCGCCACGGCCGGAAAGATTGACGATCATGATCGAATCCCGCGCCATCGTGGGGGCCAGTCGCATCGCATGCGCGATCGCGTGCGCGCTTTCCAGCGCCGGGATGATCCCCTCGGTTTCCGACAGCGCCTTGAGCGCGTCGAGCGCCTCGGCGTCGGTCGCGGTGACGTAGCTGGCCCGCCCCGTGTCCTTTAACCAGGCATGCTCGGGACCGACGCCCGGATAGTCCAGCCCCGCGGCAATCGAATGGGTCTCACGAATCTGGCCCATCTCATCCTGCAGCAGGTAGGTGCGATTGCCGTGGAGCACGCCGACGCTGCCTGCCGTCAACGTCGCGGCGTGCGAGGGACCGTTAAGCCCAAGTCCAGCCGCTTCGACCCCGATCATTTGCACGTTGCGCTCCTTGATGAAGGGATAGAACAGTCCAATCGCGTTGGAACCGCCGTTGACGCAGGCGATTAAGACGTCGGGCAACCGCTTCTCGTGCTGGATGATCTGGCGGCGCGACTCGCGCCCGATCACCGACTGAAAATCGCGCACGATCATCGGATACGGATGGGGCCCGGCAGCGGTGCCAATCAGGTAATAGGTGGTCCTGACATTGGTGATCCAGTCGCGCAGCGCCTCGTTAAGCGCGTCCTTGAGGCTGCGGCTGCCGGCGTCCACCGGATGCACCTTGGCGCCCAACAGCTTCATGCGGAAGACGTTGAGCGACTGGCGCTCGACGTCCAGCGAGCCCATGAAGACCTCGCATTCGCGCCGGAAGCGCGCCGCCATCGTGGCGGTCGCCACGCCATGCTGCCCGGCGCCGGTTTCCGCCGTGATGCGGCTTTTGTTCATCCGTACCGCCAGCAACGCCTGCCCCAGCGTGTTGTTGACCTTGTGCGCCCCGGTATGACACAGGTCCTCGCGTTTGAGGTAAATCTTGGCCCCGCCCAGGCGCGCGGTCAGGTTGGCCGCGAAGTACAGCGGCGTGGGTCGCCCGACGTACTCGCGTGAGAAATGGTCGAGGTCGGCGCGAAACTTGGGATCGCGGCGCGCCTGCTTGTAAGCCTGCTCCAACTCAAGCAGCGCGGGCATCAGCGTCTCGGCCACCCAGCGGCCACCGTAGTCCCCGAAATGGCCCTGCTTATCCGGCAGATTTTGCATTCTGGATGAAACTCCTGAGTTTAACGTGGTCTTTTATTCCGGGCGCGGATTCGATGCCGCTGGCAACATCGACGCCATAGGGTCGCAGCGCCGCAGCTTCGGCAACGTTGTCGGCAGTCAACCCGCCGGAGATGAAAGAGTGTGACAGATTCCGGTTGCGAAACCATTCAAGCGGGACGCGACGCCCTGTCCCGCCGTGCAGCTTCGCATCCGTTGCGTCGTACAGAACGTAATGGCCCCAGCATGGAGCCCGGCTCGGCAAGCCATCCCCGCCGACTTTGACCGCACCGATGACAGCGAACGGCCAACCAAAGAATTCCTCGACCGCTTCATCGCCGTGAAGCTGGATCATGTCGAGCCGGACTTCGCGATCGTGCTGCTCGATCTCCGCGCGAGTCGGGTTGACGAAAACTCCCACGATTTCCGCTCGCCCTCCGATCGCGTTGCGAATCTCGCACGCGCGCTTCAATTCGACAAATCTGGGGCTCGGCGGGTAGAAGTTCAATCCGATCATATCAGCCCCTGCCTCCAATGCCGCCAGCGCATCCTCAACCCGCGTGATACCACAGACTTTGACCCGAACTCCCGGTCGAGCATGGTGTGCGGCACTCCGATTAGATGGGGCCAGCGGGATCGCGGATTTGAAATCGAGCGCATATAGAAAGTCCCCGAGCAGGACCCTGGGAGTCGGATAGCGCAGCAAGCTCTCGCCGATCAGGAATGCGCGCGCACCAGCTTCATCGAGGCGAGCGATATCCGCGGCACTCTCGATGCCGCTCTCCGACACCAGCAGAGCATCTCCACGATAAGCGCGCATCAGACGCTCGCTCACAGCAATGTCGGTGACAAACGTATGCAAGTCGCGGTTGTTGATACCGATCAGCGCAGCGCCGATACGCTCGGCGGTGCGGAGTTCGGACTCGTCATGTACCTCAACCAGCGCCGCCATGTTAAGCTCGCGCGCAAGTGCAGCTAATACCCGCAAATCGTTTTCGGATAGCATGGCGGCGATTAGCAAAATGCAGTCGGCGCCCGCCGCTCGCGCCTCATAAAGCTGGTAGGGATCGAACATGAAATCCTTGCGCAAAAGCGGCAGATCGACCGCAGCTCGCGCGGCGCACAGATCGTTGAGAGAGCCCTTAAAACGCGGATCAGTCAGCACAGAGATAGCTGCGGCCCCAGTGGCCGCATAGCCGCGCGCGACGGAAGCAGGATCGAGCCCGGGCAGGATGTCGCCCTTGCTTGGCGAGGCGCGCTTGATTTCGGCGATAATCGCGGGCTGTCGGCCTTTGAGCGCGCCAACAAAATCGCGCGGCGGTGCTGCATCTGCGGCGCGCGCCTTGATTTCCTCCAGTCCGATCTCGCGCCGCTGCTGCTCAAGTTCCGTGCGTTTCGCGGCAAAGATTCGCTCGAGCACCGAGGCCATCTAATTCTCCTCGCGGCTGGCGGCGCGCAGCTTCTCCAGGGTTTTGAACGCCAGCCCCTGACGTAAAATGGCGCGGGCCGCTTCCACACCTTCGGCCATCGATGGCGCCTGTCCACCAACATAGATCGCCGCGCCGCCGTTGAGCGACAGCACGTCGAACGCGGCGCCGCTTTCCCCTCCAAGCGCCGCACACAGGATGGCAACGGCCTGATCGGCGTTTTCGATCGTCATATTCGCGATGGGAGCCTGCTTGATACCGAAGTCGATGGGACGAATGAGCCTTTGCGCAACCGCGCCGTCGCTGACTTCGAACATCTGCGTAGGCGCCCACGCCGATATCTCGTCCATCCCGTCCTCGCCATGCACAACCATCGCGTGTCTGGTTCCCAATTCGACCAGCGCCTGCGCCATCACGGGGGCCAGCCGCGGCTCGGCAACGCCGACCAGCCGGCGCGCGGGACGGGCGGCGTTGGCAATCGGACCGAGCAGGTTGAACAGAGTTCGGATTCCGAGCTCCTTTCGAATTGGAGCCACACGCGCCACCGCCGGATGATAGTACGGAGCGAAAAGGAAACAGATTCCTGCGCGCTCCAGACATCGCCTCAGCCCCGGCGCATCGAGTTCGATCCGCACGCCGAATCGCTCCAGCACGTCGGCAGCGCCCACGGTGCCGCTGGCGGCCCGGTTCCCGGCCTTGGCGACTTTCACCCCGGCGGCGGCTGCAATCAACGCCGCCGCCGTCGAAATATTAAATGTCCCCAAGCCGTCACCGCCAGTTCCCGCCGTATCGAGCAATTCATCGCCGTCAAGATCGACGCTACGAGCACGCGCCAGCAGCGCCCGCACGCCGCCGGCCAATTCCTGCGACTCCTCGCCCTTCATCCGCAAGGCGACCAGCAGACCGGCGACGAGGTAGCCCGGCGCGCCCTCATCAAGGATATGGTCGAACACCGAGGTGATTTGCACCTCGTTAAGTGAGCGGCCCGCCAGGACCAGTTCCAAAGCCTCGCGTACCGTAGTCATTGACGCATCGCTCCGGGACGCATCGCTCCGGCGAGGAAGTTTTTCAACAGCTCCTTGCCGTGCTCGGTCAGAATGGACTCGGGATGGAACTGGACGCCTTCCACGGCCACGCTTTTGTGCCTGAGGCTCATGATCTCACCCTCCGCGGTCCAGGCCGAAACTTCCAGAAAATCGGGCAGCGAGTCAGGCTCGACCAGCAGCGAATGATAGCGGATCGCCTCGAAGGGCGAAGGCAGGCCGGCGAAGATGCTGCGTGAGTCGTGCAGAATCGGCGACGTCTTTCCATGCATCAGGCGGCTGGCGCGCACCACCCGGCCGCCGAAGGCTTCGCCGATACATTGATGGCCCAAACACACGCCGAGGATCGGCAGCTTTCCCGCCATCTCGCGGATCAGCGCCAGGCAAATACCGGCCTGTTGGGGCGTGCACGGTCCGGGCGAAATCACGATCGCGCCGGGCGCCAAAGCGCGCACCCCGCCGATATCGATCGCATCGTTGCGTTTGACGATGACATTGGCCCCCAACTCGCCCAGGTACTGGACCAGGTTGAAGGTAAAGGAATCGTAGTTGTCGATCATCAGGATTTGATTGTTCATGTGCGATTACCGCGGGCGGCGTTTTCGAACTGCGTCGCGGCGCCGAGCGCGCGCAGCATCGCCTTGGCCTTGTTGACCGATTCCTGGTACTCGGCGGCGGGATCGGAATCCGCCACCACGCCGCCGCCGGCCTGGATGTAGACCCGATCATTCTGGATCAGCATGGTGCGCAGGGCGATCGCGGTGTCCATGTTGCCGGTATAACTGAAGTAGCCAACCGCGCCCGCATACACGCCGCGGCGCACAGGCTCCAGCTCGTCGATAATCTCCATCGCGCGAATCTTAGGCGCGCCGGAAACCGTCCCCTGTGGGAAAGTGGCGCGGAACGCGTCGAAGGCGTCGCAGTCTTCGCGCAGCCGGCCGCGCACGTTGGAAACGATATGCATCACGTGGGAGTATCGCTCCACCACCATCAGCTCCGTCACCTCCACGGAACCGATTTCGGAAACGCGCCCCACGTCGTTGCGCCCCAGGTCGACCAGCATCACGTGCTCGGCCCGCTCCTTGGGATCGGCCAGCAACTCGCGCTCAAACCGCAGGTCCGCCGCCTCGTCCTCACCGCGGGGCCGCGTGCCGGCAATCGGCCTTAACGTGACTTCCCTGCCCTCGAGCCGCACCATCACCTCGGGCGAGGCGCCCACCAGGGTCTGATTGCCCAATCGCAGGTAGAACATATAGGGCGAAGGATTGATCGTGCGCAGGCTGCGGTAAAGGTTGAATGGATGGACCGTCAAGTCGGCCTCGAAGCGCTGCGAGGGCACCACCTGGATGACATCGCCGGCGGCGATATATTCCTTGGCGGCCAGGACGGTCTGCATGTAACCCTCCCGGGTCTGGTTGGAAACGATTGGCGGTTCGGCCGCCGCGGCGGGGCGATTAAGGCAGGGCAGCGCGATCGGTGCCGCCAACTGCGCGATGGTCTCCTCGATTTTCTCAACCGCGGAGCGGTAGGCGGCGCGCGCCGTGCTGAATTCGCGGACCGGCACATTGACGATGATCTTGATGGTCTGGCGCACGTTGTCGAACACCAGCACGGTGTCGGTGAACATCATATATAAGTCGGGGACGCCGAGATCGTCGGGCGGAGAGTTGGGCAGGCGCTCGAAGTACCTGACGATATCGTAGGCCAGCAGCCCGACCGCACCGCCAAAGAATCGGGGCAGGCCCTCGAGTTGGGGAGCGCGACGGCGTTTGACCTCTTGGCGCAGGGCCTCGAAAGGATCTTCGACCGAGCGGACCTCGACGCCGACGCCAGGGCGGATCAGCTCCAGATGCCGGCCACGCGCGCGGAATACTAGAGAGGGTTCCGCGCCCAAAAACGTGTAACGCGCCCATTTCTCCCCGCCGCGCACGCTTTCGAGCAGGAACCCGTAGTCCCCGCATCCGATTTTCAGAAAAGCGCCGACGGGAGTTTCGAGGTCGCCGGGAATCTCCCGGCACACCGGAATGATGTCGAAATCCCCGCCGGCGAGCCGTTCAAACTCCGCTTCGCTGGGCGTCAGCATCTCGCCTCCTTGGGCGCGCACTCGGTTTGAACCGAAGCGCGCCGGACCTCCGAATCACAACAAAAAAAGGCCGCAGGTGTTTCCGCCTGCGGCCTTTGTCAAACTCAGGTTTCGTGTCGCTACGAAACCACAGCCCAGGCGGGTGCGCCGACTTGCCAACGCCAGATCGCCCAAGCTGTGCTGATTTCGCAACGCATTGTTAAGTTGAGTTTATATCGCGCATGTGACGTCGGTGTCAATATGCTCAATTCGCTCATCTTGCGACGCAACCTGAGAAGAAGTGGTGACCGCACATCGGAGGAATATTTCCGGGTAGGGTTTTGCCTTACTTGGCGGGAAGAAAGAGCCGGCACCGAGGCCAGCGCTACCGATGCGCTATGGATGCCGCTTCGCGGGCGTTGCCGAGGTGCGCGCGTGGGTGCACACAAGCGCGGCGCAATTACGCGCGCTGCTGGCGCGGGTCGATGGATGCGTCGAGATGGGCGTGCGGGCGCTGCTGTTGGAAACCCGCCCGCCTTCATCTTTGGCGCGCACCGCCGCGGCCACTGCCGCCAGACCCGGCGCCGCTTATCTGTCCGCGCGGCGCCTGGAGATGGCGCTCGCGCAGCGCTGCGATCGCATCGCGCAGATGGTGCGGGAGGAGCTTTCCGGGCTATTTCGCGAGTCCGCGGAGGAAACCGGATACTCGCAACGAGGCCCGATGGCGTCGCTGTACTTTCTGGTCGAGCGCAGCCGGCTGCACGCTTTTCGCGCGGCCTTCGGCAGCATCGCCAGCGCGCAGGCGGCGCTGATGCTAAGCGGTCCCTGGCCGCCCTACAACTTCGTGTGCGGCGCCATCGCCGGCGGCAATGAATTGGACCCGATACGGGCTTTGCGATGAGCATTACAATGGCGGAACGGAAACTTGAAAGCTCCGGACTGATCGGCGCGGAACGCGACGGCGACTGGTACGAGAAGCTCTACCTGATGCTGCTCGATTCCATCCCCTGCTCGATCCTGCTGGTGGACGGCGCCCTGCGCGTGATCACCGCGAACCGGTACTTTCTGGAAAAGAGCCAGCGCCAGGCGCGGGAGACCGTGGGGCGCCAACTGTGGGAGGTGTTTCCCGCCGTCATCCTGGAGCACGTGGACATCTTAAAGCCAGATTCGCGCGACGCTTGAATCCGGCGTGGCGCTGTACGCGCAGCGCATCACCTACCGCGCCCCCGGCATCCCGGTCCGCTTTTACTACTACAACGTGCTGCCGGTTAACGACCGCCGCCGGGTCAAGCCCGGCTACGTGATGCTGGTGATGGAGGACGTTACCGAGCAGGTCCGGCTGAGCGGACATATCCAGAGTATCGAGCGCCAACTGGCCAACGTGGTCGAGCATGCCACCGACATCATTTTGTCGACCGACAGCGAGACCCGCATCACCACCTGGAACCGGGCGGCCGAGATGCTGTGCGGTTATTCGTTCGAACAGGTCGAGGGGCATCCGCTGAGCGAATATCTGGCCGGCGAGAGCCGCCTGGAATTCGAACGCGCCATCGCGACCATGAAACGGGCCGGGCAGCCGCAGATGATCTATTCCGACCTCATCGCTTCGCAGGGGGCGCGGCTGCCGATGTCATGGGTGCTCTCTCCGATGCGCAACGATCAGGGCGCGATCGAGGGCATCGTGGCCGGTGGGCCGCGACATGACCGGAGCCAAGCATTTCGAAGCGCAGCTTCATCAGTCGCAGCGGCTGGCCGCGCTGGGCGTGATGGCGGGCGGTATCGCGCATGAGCTCAGAAACCCGCTGACGCTATGTTCCTCCGGCGCCCAGTTTTTGCTGGAGGACGATGTCAACCCGGACTTCCGCAAGGAATGCGCGCACCAGATCAAATCCGGCATCGAACGGGCCTCGCTGGTGATCGAAAACCTGCTCCGCTTCGCGCGCCCGCAAACCGACGAGGCCGAGGCCGAACTGGGCGAAGTCGAGATCGTGGCGGTGGTCAAAGCGGCGCTGGAGTTCGTCGACAATCTGGCCAAGCTGCAACGGGTGCGGGTGGTGACGGATCATCTGACCCGGCCATTTTTCGTGTTGGGCAACGAAATGCTGCTCCAGCAC